>DASPVF010000055.1:0-46883 GCA_035622475.1 Nitrososphaerales archaeon | reverse complement strand
GGGAGATGTGGGTGATGCAGATCGAGATTACTCCGATTGCGCAGATAGGATTCTTTGCTCTGCTTTCCATATATCTTCAGTACCCCTCTTTGGTCACGCAGTACATCGTCATAGGAAATGCGATTCAGTCGATGTCGTTCGCGGCCGTGTTCTCCGTCGCCAACATCACCTCCCAGGACAAATGGCAGGGGACGCTCCCCAGCACAATGGTCACCCCGGCCAATAGAATTGCTCTCTTCATTGGACGCGCCTGGTTTCAGGTCCTCCTTTCGGCACTGATAGCCGCCGCCGGTCTGTTCTACGCGGCGACAATTTTCGGCGTGAACTTCGCAGCGGCGGACTATCTAGGGATAGCTGCCACCGTGCTATTGACAAGCATCGCAATGACGGGTTTCGGCCTCCTCATCAGCGCAGTCGGGCTCTACATGAGGACCGCCATGATCGTCGCGAATATCTTTCTCTTCGTCACCCTCCTCCTCAGCGGGGTCAACTTCCCCGTGTCAGTCCTTCCGGCGTGGCTGCAGCCCGTCTCCTGGGCCATACCGCTCACCTACGGAACCCAGGCGGTGAGGATGGCCATCGCAGGGAGCTCCTTGACGGCATTATTACCGACCCTTGGGTGGGAAGCCCTTGATGCTCTACTCGTCATGGGCGCGGGATACGTCCTGTTCACAGGCTTCGAAAACCTCTCCAGAAAGACCGGAAGGTTCGAGGAATACTAGTCCTGGCCGCCCCGCGTATCTCAAGAGCGTCTCCTACGGTCGCGGCGCTTCGATTATTAGACCCGTTGTCCGCTCTGAAGACGTTGGCGAGGGTCGTCCTGTGCGGCATGGGGGCCATAGGCACGGAGATCCTTGGTTATCTTCTAAAACGCAACCATGAAGTTCAGGGAGTTGTCGATAACGACCCCCAGAAGGTCGGCAGGACTGTGGCAGAGCTGACCGGCCTCCCTCTGGCCATAAGGGTCTCGAGTTCTATCAGGGAGGTACCACTCGAAAACGCAGAGGTGGCCATATTCAGCACCAAGTCAAGGATTTCCGAGCTTGTGGACGACATCACGTACGCCGCCACCAAGGGGCTGAACGTGGTCACGACGTCGGAGGAGATGGCATTCCCCATATACGCGGGGGCTTCTTTCGTCCCCGTTCTCGACAAGGTGGCCACGGACAACGAAGTGACCATCGTAGGTGTTGGGGTCAACCCGGGGTTTGTCATGGACTGGGTTCCTGCCCTCGTGTCCACCGCAACCAAGAATCCGACGAGCATCCACGTAGTCAGGTCGGTGGATGTCAGCAGGAGGCGGCGACAACTGCAGGCGAAGTCAGGGGTGGGGCACTCGAGAGCGAAGTTCGACAAAGAGGCAAAGGAAGGAGCACTCGGCCATGTGGGCTTGGTGGAGTCTGCTCACCTTATCGCCTTATCCCTCGGCAAGCCCTTGGAGGGGCTCAAGAACGGCGTCTTCCCTGTCGTGGGCTCGGAGGACTACGTGATGGGGGTGCGTCAATTCGTCGAGGGCAAGTCAGGGGACTGTCTCATCCGGCTGGACCTCGAGATGAGCATGACTTCTGCCGACTTCGACGTAATCGAGGTGAAGGGGGAACCGGAGATCAAGTTGAGATTTGAAAAGGGCGTGTTCGGTGACTCGGCAACCGTGGCACTTACGGTGCATGCCGCGGAGAGAGTCGGAAGGGCCAGAGCCGGGTTGATCACAGTCCTTGACTTGCCCCTTTCGGGCGAGTGAGACTTCGAACCGAACCTGGCGGGAAGTTTGGGATAGAGTGCCCTCTCCATCTAATGCCTTTAGGACATCTGGACCTTCCCGTAACTCTGTTATGTCATTGAGGGCAGCATAAGCAACGCATGGGCGCACTTAAACTCGCCAAAGTCCGATTTACGAGAGACGTATTTCGGGTCCCAGTTAGCCCCGGCTCTGCGGTGAGCGAGCGCCGCCCACCCGGACATACGCATCACCCTCCCTGTCTGTGTCAATCTCGGAGAAAAATGAGTGGGGAGCGGCCCGAATGGGTGGGCCAGGACAGAATCGCTTCAAGCCCTGTAGATCACGTTTAGCCCCAGGTCGTCGTCAAAGCGGCGGAGGGCCCGGTTCTTGGTCGGCGTGATGACCACTTCGAGGAGCGGGAAAACCTTGGCCGTCATTACGTGCCCCGCAAGTGCGCTAAGGTCCCTCCTCCCAAATGTCCCGTGGATGTGCAGGAATGGGCTGCGGTCCTTCATGGTAACGTTGCCGAGGATTCCAGTAACCTCGAGGAACTCCTCGAAGTCGTGTTCCTCATAGCGTTTCGTCCCGCGGTCGAAGTAGGCAAGGCGCAGTTCCTCTACGCCCCCGATGGCTTCGACCCTCGCCGTGCCTAGTTTTTCCCTCTTCACTATCGCGAGTATGTCTTCTGGAATCCTGGCACCGGCCTTCAGGCTGTAGATTTTTGCCATTCGCCATCGTTCCTACCCATTCCGTTAAAAGCTTGGACCGTGGCTGTGCGTGCCGGGTCTCCTTGCGGCTTCATCTGAACAAGCCAGGTATCAGAGCTCTGGGAGTGGCGGAGAGCTTCAGAAAGGGCCAGAAGCGATCCGTCCTTGCGGGTGTCGTGATGAGGAGCGACTTCATCATCGACGGCGTGGCGATAGGAAGGACCGCCGTAGGAGGAGACGATGCGACATCCTCGATAGCCCGCCTTTTCAAGATGTTAAGGCGAAACGACATCAACGTGATTCTCGTTTCAGGGGCCATCCTGAGCCTTTACAACATAATCGACGTGGATCTGGTCGCCGAGAAGACACACCTCCCCGTGGTCTGCCTCACCTACAAGGAGACAGCGGGGATAGAAGGCTCGATCAAGCGTCACTTCCCCGTAGGAGCTGAGAAGAAGCTCGAGGCCTACTCCAAACTCGGGAAACGCCTGGGGGTGAGACTCCACACGGGGCACCGGGTCTATGTGCGGACATCCGGGATTGAGCCTGACTCGGCCAAGCCCGTTCTCGACCTGTTTACTATCCAGGGGTCGATCCCCGAGCCCGTGCGGGTCGCCAAGCTGCTAGCCCGTGCCCTGCTTGCTAGACGATCTTGACCCCCGGGTTTAGGATTCCCATCGGATCGAAGAGTGTTTTGATCTCTTTCATTATCCAGTAGGTCTTCGGATACTGCTTCTCGACGAACCTTGCTCTAAGCATCCCGTCACCATGCTCCCCCGTCATGGTTCCCCCCATCTTCCACACGGCCTCGAAGCAATCTTCCATCAGCTCGTCGAGCACCGCTCTTCCTCCCGGCTCTGATATATCGAGAAGGGGTCTTGCGTGGAGGTTTGCGTCCCCCGCGTGCCCATAGGAGATGTACTCCAACCCCCTCTTTCCGAATTCATTCATTAGCAGCTTTACAAGATCTGCCAGCCGCCCCGGCGGCACCGTAAGGTCTTCTACACCAGGCACGAGGATCCTGCTCCCCTTCCTGATCTCCTGAGCTATGGATAGGACTTCGCTTCTCGCTTCCCAGGCCTCTCCTATCTCGGAGGGGCTGGTAAGGACTACAGGGTCGAGGCCTGCAACCTTGGATTCGGCCAGCTCTGTTGCCTTGGCTGCGGAGTCACCGGAGTCGCCGTCGAACTCACTGAACACGAGGTAGGGGCTATCCGTCCTAGAGTACTTTGATATCGTCTTCCACCTGTTCATGATTTTGAACACAGACTTGTCCACCAGCTCGAGCCCTGACGGGGAGTGAACCCTGAAGGTGTCCGCCACACCGTTGAGCTCTTCTAGGGTGGATTCCACGATGAGCAGGAGACGCCATTTCGGCGGTGGCCTCGTAGCAATGGTCGAGTTGGTGAATACACAGAGTGTCCCCTCTGAACCGACAAGCAGCTTCGGGAGGTCGAAGATGCCGTTGTGGATAACCCTCTCTAGCCTGTAACCAGAAGAATTCTTGGTCACCCCGGGGCGGTCTTCACGTATCGTCTTGGCGTTCTCCTCTATTAGTGAGGCGATTCTCCTCGTTCTCTTGTCCGCTGTCAATGCCTCCTCGAGGGGAATTGAATTTACGTCCGCGGGCGACTCTCCGGGAACAACGGCTCTGAGCGACTCCACGAAGTCTACGGTCGACCCGTACTTCATGGTCCTCACGCCCGAGGAGTTGTTGGCTATCATTCCGCCCATGGTGCAGCTGGCGTAGCTGGATGGGTCGACGGGCATCCACCTGTCTGCTGAGCTCAGCAACCTGTTGAGGTCAGCCTTGATTACACCGGGCTCACATTCGACAGATCCGTCAGAGTGTATCTCGACTTTCTGTCTCGCCTGAATTAGGATTGCGCCCCTCCCAACCGACTGAGAAGGGATCGAGGTCCCTCCTCCACGCGCCGTCACGGTGAGCCCTCCCGCTGTTGCTTCACGGATGCAGAGGGTTACGTCTTCCTCGCTTTCAGCGCTGTATGCGACCTTCGGCATGAGAGAAACTATTCCCGAGTCACGAGACAGTCCCAGCAGCTCCGTATCACTGGAGATTTTTCGCATCCCAGGCAGGCGATTTCCGGTGCTATGTTGATGTTGCGTTAGCCTGCGACGTGGTTGTCGACGTTGTCGAGGATGTGGACGTTGAGCTACCCTGAGACGAGGTTGTTGAGGAATTGGTCCCCGTACCTGCCAGCACGATGACCGTCCCCTGCATCCAAGAGTGGAAAGAGCAATGGTACCCGTATGTGCCTGGGGTGGTGAATGTGAACTGGAAGGTGCCCCCCTGCGAGGTCAGAGGCCCTGTGCTCCCCGAATCGAAAATGCCGGCGGTATCCGATGTAACGGTGTGTGGGGTCCCGGTGGTGTCATCGTTCGTCCAGAATACCGTGTTGTTCTTCCCGATAACCACAGTAACAACATCAGGAGTGTAACCGTAAGTCGTCTTCCCGCCGGAATAGCCGGGGGGAGCGGACCCTGCCCCCGTATTTATCGTGACATTCACGCACTGGGCAGACGGGCACGTGACCGCAAGGGTCGTTGAAGTCGAGGACGTCGTCGCCGTCGTCTGGTTACCTGCTACGTCGAATTGATAGTAACCCAACGTTGCAATCGCTGCGAAAATGAGCATTGCGACCACAATAGCCACCGCTGTTGAAGTCTGATTGCTCACAGGACACTCGTTCCCGCCCATCGACTATCGGCTTTAAGCGTTTTCGGCGAGTTTGTGTCTCAATTCGTCAAAACCGAAGCCTAAAAAACTCCTTTCGCCATCCCGAATGCGGATATTCGAATGGTGGAGGACAGCAAAGAGGTCCCGCCCTCCCAACAGAAGCCATCAGAAGAGGAGAAGAAACCGGAGGCGCCTGTTGCGCCCCCGACTCGCCCCACTGTTGCTTCCCAGGGAGCCACCTCACCGAAGCCCGCGTCTCCGCCCCCGAGGCCTCCTGCTCCCGTACAGACGCCTTCCCCCGCTCCCGTTCCCCAGCAGAAGCCGTCTGGGCGAAGGACGTTTCTGAAGGCACTCGTAGCTATCAGCGCAATTCTCACCATAATCCCGTTCGCTCCATGGGGGCAATTCCTGCTTTCCTCGGTTGCGAGCACCGGCCCTCTTCAGAGGCAGAAGGTTGTCTTGGACCTTAACACGACGACAAACAAGAACGCGAACGGCGCCGTAGCAGGGAAGACCGTCAACGTGAACGACCTCACTTCCTTCCCTCCAAACAGCACCTGGCTGATTACGTACCCGTCATCAGGGGACATCACTGTCGATTCGCAGAGTCCAGACACGTTCCAGAAGTTCGGGCTCATCAGGCTCCCAGCCGAACTCGGCGGGTCGAACAAGGATGCGTCGGCATTCGTGGCCTACAGCAAGGTCTGTGTCCACCTTTGGTGCAGCCCCAACTATGACCCCCAGAAGTCATCGAATCCGTCCTACGAGACATACCAGTGCCCCTGCCACGGCAGCATCTACCAGTTGCCGACAAAGGACCCCAGCGGGAACTTGGTCAACGCAGGCTTGGCCATAGCGGGTCCCGCTTCCCTACAGGCTCCACCGACAAACGCAATACCGATGCTGACTCTAACTGCCGATTCGAGTGGCGATCTCTGGATCGAAATCCCGAAGTGGGATGTCGACCATGACGGCGTCATAGGGTACGGCAGGAATTACGCTAGCTATCAGGACTACATTCTCCCCGTCGCGGAAGGTACACAGCAGCCATGAGCAAGCCCCCCGAGAAAGGGAACGCAGTCTCCAGGTTCTATCAGTGGGTCAAAGACGGGTTGGAGAGGACGGTGTACATGGGGGTGCAGTACACCTACCCCAAGCGCTTTGTGAGCCCCCTGGGATACCTCGGCGTCCTAACGGGAATCACTTTCCTCGTGCTCGGAATTACGGGCGGTTTCCTGATGTTCTACTATCAACCGACGCTAGCGGGGTGCGGGAGTCTGACATGCGCCTTCGCCAGCATCGAGCGCATAAACAACACGGTACCCTTCGGATGGTTGCTGCGCAACATACACTACACGGCGTCGAACGCCATGGTTCTACTGGCCATCCTTCACATGTACTACCAGTACTTCAGCGGACGGTTCAAGATCAAGAACGAAGTCCTCTGGGTGACAGGGGTCATCCTCGGCATAATCACTGGCGTCGAGGCATTCAGCGGATACGACCTGCTCTTCAACCAGAGAGCGGGGCTTGCAATTGAAATCGGCTCGTCCCTGGCCAACGCATCGCCTCTGGTAGGAGGGACCCTGAGGCTGGCCACTTTTGGCGCCGGGTTCACCGATTTCGTCCTCAGACTCTATGCGGTACATGTTTTCATCCTCCCAATGATCATGATAATCCTCGTCTTCGTACATTTCCCCAGATACCTCGTATTCGACTTACCCGTCATCGCGACTGTGGTGGGCGGCTTGTTCCTCGTGGCCGCCATCTTCCCAGTTGCCGTGGGGATAGGCTACAGTCCCAGCAACCCGCAGCTTACCATCCCTGAGTGGTATCTGACGGGGATCTATGCCCTCCTAAGGACCGAGTTCGATAAGTTCGTAATGGGTGGCCTCATGCCTGCCCTGCTCTTCCTGATGGCCATAGTGGTCCCCTTCGTGGACACGTCGAAGAAGCTAAACTGGAAAGACAGGCCTTTCTTCACTGCCCTTGGCATCACCACCATTGCCCAGATTCTGATTACCACTGGCTGGGGCTTCTACGTCAACCCCAACACCAGCCTCCCCACCCTCGCCAGGCTCTATGTCGACCCCGCTCTCTACTTCTCTTCGATGCTCGGCGTCACCGTCCTGTCCTTCGCATTCACCTACGCCTTCCTCCGCTACCTGAAGGCGAAGGAGCGGGTCAGGAGGGCGGTCGCCCCCATGAGCCCCCTGCTCACAAAGAGATGGGTTTTCATAATATTCCTGATGCTCGTGGGCGCCCAGCTGGCCCTGAACTTCTTCGCCTGGACCGCCGCACTGGCCAACCTGAACGCCATGACGCTGTTCGACGTGGGCGCGATCCTCGTCACGTTCGGCGTCATCATGCACCTCTACAGATACAGCCAGAGCCTCCCCTTCTAGCCAGGGGTATGAATTTCGGCCGACATCTCGACCCATCTTGGTCCCACTTCTCTCACCCTTCGGGTGGTGAACACCGCCCTAGGGGGGAGCAAAGCCCTAAGCTCTTCGCTCAGTGACGAGGCTGCCTCAACATTGTTCTCACCCAGGACATGCCTGTAGTAGTGAATGGTGCCCCCCTTCTTCGCCATGACGATGGCGGTTGAAAGGAACCGGTCTGCCTCCGACGGCAGAGGCATCAGCACCCTGTCGAACTTCCTCTTCGTAGTCTTGGGCAAGTCCGCGGCGTCGACGTTGACAACCTCAATCAGCTTATCGACTTTGTTCAGTGCGTCGTTTTCCAAATGAAGGCGAGCGGCATACTCGTTGAGCTCGCAGCTCGTGACCTCAGCACCCCGTAACTTCGCGATCGGGATTGAGAATGGTCCGACCCCTGCGAACATGTTCAGCACGCGCTCTTTCGGCTTTACCGCTCCCGCTATCCTGAGCCTCTCGGTCGAGAGACGGGGAGAGAAGTAGCACTTCGCGACGTCCACCCTAAACGAGCACCCATTTTCCCTGTGCACTGTCATGGACCTGTTTTCCCCCGCCAAGTGTCTGAGCTTCCTGAGCCTGTACTCCCCCTCTACGCCCCCCTTCTGCTCCATGACCACCCGCAGGTTCTTGAACTCCTCGAGGAGGGCGCCGGCAATCTTCCTCTTCTCGGACACGGAGAAGTCCTCTAGCCTCACGATGGCTATGTCCCCCACGACGTCGACACCAGAAGAGACACGCCCTGCGTCCTCTACCCCTGCCCTCTCGAGGGCCGCCCTAATCAGTCGGGGCACTCTCTTCCCTCTGAGCCGAAACATAGTAGTAGGCTCCTTTCGCTTTTTGCTCCCTGTCCAGCTTGCTACCAGGCTTGTTGACCCTGGGCCTGCCAGTGTTGATGTCCCTTCTGTAGGTGAGCCCCACCCCCTTGAGGAACTCGTTCATCCCGTCCTCTTTGGTGAGCGGGGAGGTCGCCACTCCAGAGGCCCCCGGTTCACCCACGAAGACGAGCAGCCTGTCTGAGACTATATCCACGACCTGCAGATCGTGGTCGATTATGACGGACGCCTTCCCCCTGGCCTTCACCATTCTGTTGATCGCTCTGGCCACGACAAACCTGTCTTCCACGTCGAGGAAGGCGGACGGTTCGTCAAGTGCGTACACTTCTGTATCCTGCGCCATGGTCGCAACTATGGCTACCTTCTGAAGCTCCCCTCCGCTCAGCTCCTCCATCCTTCTAGCCAGGAGCTTCTCCATCCTAAGCGGAACGACGAGGTTGTCCTGAAGGATGGGGTCACTGTACTTCGTCCCGAGCGTCGACATCATGAACTCTTCCACCGTGCCATCGAAGTCGGAACTGAGATACTGGGGCTTGTAGGCGACTTTGACGTCAACGTGGACAGTCCCCCTCCCCGGGATCTCCTCTCCAGCCAGCATCTTGATGAACGTCGTCTTGCCGAGAGCATTTGCTCCAACCACACCCAGGATTGTCCCTCTCTTGATCTCCCCCGCGTCTACAGTCAGCTTGAATGAAGTGTACGACTTCGTAAGCTTGGTGTACTTCGCGACCACATCCTCGCTCTCCATGGTCTCCCCTGCTGCACGCTGCCCGAACGAGACAGCATGGTCCCGGAATCGAATGTTCTCCTGCGGGAGATAGCCATCCAGGAGGGCGTTTATCCCCGTCCTCGCGGCGTAGAGTCCGGAGACTACTCCGTAGGCGCCAGGCTCCCCGTATATCACCTGGACGTAGTTTGCGACGTAATCGAGAAAGGCTATGTCATGCTCTACCACTAGCACCGACTTCCCCGTCGACGCTATGCCCGTTATGAGCTTGGAGACTGCCAACCTCTGGTAGACGTCGTTATAGGAAGACGGCTCGTCGAAGAGGTATAGGTCTGCGTCCTTCAGTGCCGCGGCAGCAACCGCGACCCTCTGCAGCTCGCCCCCGCTAAGATCTGGGACGTTCTTCCTCAAGGTCTCCCTCAGGTTCAGGATGTCCACGACTTCATCCATTTTTTTCCTCTCGTCCATCTGTTTCAGAAGCGACCCTGCCTCTTTCTTCCATGCCTCCGGGAGCCTGTAGACCGCCTGAGGCTTCAGAGAAACTCGCATCTCACCGGCAGCTATCCTTTCGAAATGCCCCTTCATTTCGCGCCCGCTCAGGTACTTCAAGAACTTGTCCCATGTCGCCTGACCCTCGTAGTCTCCCAGATTGGGGACGAGCTGCCCTGATAGGATCCTGAGGGCGGTCGACTTACCTATCCCGTTTCTCCCCACCAGGCCTACCACCTGCCCACGCCTCACCGTCGGGATTCGGAACAGGCGGAACGAGTTAACGCCGTACTGGTGAATCTTGTCGCTCTTCAGCTCCTCGCTCAAATTGAGGATGTCAATCGCGTCAAAAGGACAGACTTTGACGCAGATCCCGCAGCCAATGCAGAGCTCCTCGGAGATCAGGCTGATCCTTTTCTCGTCTAGGACTATGCACTCCTGGCCGTTGATGTTCACCGGGCACTCTTTGATGCACTCGAGCCCACACTTTTTGCTCTGGCAGAGGTCAGAATCGACAACAGCTATTCTATGGACCATATCAAAATCCTACCGCTCTTGCAACCTCTTTGGGATCGGGCAGAACGAGCATATTGCGGGGTCGCCGTCGAGGCCCAGGCTCTCGACGCTGTAGCGGGTCTGCATCGACTCCCACACCGCGCTTTCACTGGCCACCCCCGACAGGTGGATCGACTCGTGCTCCTTGATGACCGGGAGGAGCCTGCACTTCACACAGATTGGCTTGACGAATGCGGTGGGTCGGAGTGCGCTCGTGATGACCACAATTCCGGCGGTCCCCAGGAACCAGAACGAAAGGATCCCGCCCCAGACCCCGGTCTGTGTGACAAGAAGGGCCCCTGCTAGAAGGCTTGCGACAAGCAGCGCAGACCCGATAACCAGCCCTAACCTCCCCGGGTAGAGGCTCAACCCCCTTGTGCTCCTGGAGAGGGACGGCAGCAATAACGATGGCACAAGGAGTTGCAGGGGCACGGTGAGCCTCACCACCCTGAGGCCATCGAGTATCGATTCCCATCCTGGCTTTCCCTCGTCTCCCTCTGGCCCTTTCACGATGCTACTGGTCCTCGACGAGACTCGAATGTCGCGGGCTCCTGAGTCTGCTCTGGACCCTGTCGCGGAAAGCCTTGAGAGGCTCGCTTATGGGCCCCGACATCCGCAGGACGAGAGGCGAAATGGACACCTTCCTTTCGGTCGCAACAGCCTCGATGTCCGAATCCGCCGGGAAGTGCGACAGCTTCTCTCCGAAGAGCCAGTAGTACGCCCTTCCTCTCGGGTCCTTCCTTACAAAGACCTTGTCCGTGTACTTCCTCCTTGCCACGTGGGTCAGGACGATTGGTGTCGTGGGCTGCACCTTCGGCGGGAAGTTCACGTTTAGAATTTCGGCTCCCTCAGGCATCCCGTTCTCCAGTACGTCCCTGATAACTTCGCCTGCTATTATGCCGGCCGACCTGAAGTTCGGCTGGTCGTACTCTAGGGTGAACATCGACTCTCCAGGTACCTCCATAGAGAAAGCAATGGCAGGGATTCCAGTGATGGCCGCCTCGAGCGCTGCCGCGACCGTCCCGGACGCCAAGATGTCCTGGAACGTGTTGTTGTCGCCGATGTTTATCCCTGAGACTACAAGGTCAGGGCGCCTCGGGAGTATCTTGTTCACCCCAATCATCACGCAGTCTCCTGGCGATCCGGAGACAGCATAGCACTCGAACCTCTCCCGGCGGACCTTGTTCACCCTCAGGGGCTTGTGGAACGTCATGCTCAGAGCTGTGGCGCTCTGTGGTTGCTCAGGGGCGACAATGATAGCTTCGGCATGCTTCGCTGCGGCCCGCGCCAATTCGATTATGCCATTGCTTTGAACGCTGTCGTCGTTCGTGACCATTACCAGTTTGCTACTTGCCGACATTATGTTTCGCCTTCGCCAGGACATTGTCTATAGACCTTCTGGCGTCCTTCATGCCTTGGATTCGCATTAGTATTCTTTCCGCATCATCGGCTGTTTCTTCCGTAAATATCGTGAAAAGGATCAGACGTTCCTCATCGGTTAGGTTTTGGTCGTCTATCCCCTTGACCAACCTTTCCTCATTTTCAATCAGTTCATCTATTGCCCTAGCCAGCCTTTTCGATTTCTCCCTTATTTTTCTGCGACAGATAAATATGTCCATGGCGAGCGATTCAAGGTCTTGAGCTCCCTTCTCCCTCACGGGCGTGTCCATTGCCACCTTGAAAATCGAAAGATCTCCCACAGTGAAGTCTATGACTCTCGCCTTCAGGGAATACAATTTACGGGCTGGAAGCATTGTCACCCGTTTTTCTTGGATTAACCCGGCCTTGCTCATGGCCTCGATATGACGAAGGACACCCGGTACCGACAGCCCTGTGAGCTTCGCGAGTTCACGAAGTGTCCTCGGCCGCCTTGAAATCAGTTCGGCTATTCTGAGTCTTGTTGGTGACGAAAGGATTGTTTCGTTCAACTTGGTCTTCGTGGAAACAGTTTCGTCAACCTGTCCTCCGAAGTTCCCGCCTTTCTTCGCCAAGCTTTTTTCTGTCTTTGACAACGCTATTCACCTGTGAAAAGGACTAGGTGGTTGCTTCATGGAGACATCGACATCGATTGCTCCGCGTCTAGACTCCCCTATGAGTGGGTGATTCGACAGAGGGGAAACAACGCGGTGGGCAGGTACGGAATGGGGGTTGCCCGCGGATGGTTGTCGTCCATGGGAATGCAACTCGACAGGCACTACGCCTTTATCACCAATGGTGTCCGTCCGAGTCCCCCAGATTTCTTCGACCATTCGACGGGGATACCATATGAGGTCAAGACGGGTAGGCATTCCCTGAACAATCGGTCCATGGGCCAGATTACCGCGTATGAACACGCGATAAAGACCCGACAGGCTACGCTCGTCGCGTACCTGAATGTCGCCTTTGAAGGGAGGATGGGGCTGGCCCCACGATATAGAGAAGAGCTCGTGAAGAGGGGATTCCGGTTGCTCATACTGCGTTGAACGAGTCAAATTTAGTCTACCCCAGGCGACTTTCGCTAACTTAATAAAGGGTACCTTAATTAACACTCCGTGAGTTTCGTGAGCGAAGACAAGCGCAAGACAATGAGGGACTTGATGGATGACCTAGACGACTACTTTGAGGACCTTGAGAAGGAGATTCAGGAAGTCGTGAAGAGAAGCATCGACCCGGCGAAGATGGACAAACCGTTCGTCGCTGGATTCACTCTTAATGTGGGTCCGGAAGGTAAGCCCTCAATACAGATTTTCGGTGACAGTCCTGTCAGGCATGATGGTTTCAGGTCTCCAATAAACGAGCAGGTTATGGATGTGAATAACGGAGTTCTAAGAATCATTTTGGAGATGCCCGGGGTCGAAAAACACGACATCAAGGTAGACGCTACAGAGGATACTGCCGTGGTTACTGCAGAGAGAGAAGAGAAGAGATACCGGGCCGAACTAAGTCTTAAGGCCCCTGTCAAACCAGATAGTGGTAAGGCCGAATACAGAAATGGAATGCTCGAAATTTCGTTCTCATTGAAGGACAAGGCTAATAAGGGCTTCAAGAGGGTAAACGTTGTCTGAGAGTGGTGCGGGGATGAGTCAGCAGCAGGTACAGCTGAAGGTTCTCGAAGCCTATACGCGCGACGTAGGCAGAGGGGTCGCAAGGATCGACTACGATGCCATGGACGCACTGGATGCCTCCACTGGAGACGTAATCGAGATTAAAGGAAAACGGAGAACCGTAGCAAAGTGTCTCCCACTCTACCCGTCTGACGAGGGCCGGGGCATTGTCAGAATTGACGGTCTGATACGGAACAACGCCGGGGTAGCAATCGGGGACGTCGTGGTCGTAAAGAAAGTGAAGGCCCCGCCGGCAGAAAAAGTAGTAGTAGCACCCCTTGAAGCTGTCCCACCAATCGACGAGCGCTACCTTGCAGACGCCCTCGAAAGCGTCCCAGTCACCAAAGGTGACAACATAATGATTCCCTACTTCGGAGGGAGATTGACCTTTCAGGTAGTTGGAGTAAGCCCCGTCGCCGACGCTGCCCTCATCACCCAGAGAACTGTCTTCGTCATCTCCGAGAAGGGAGAAGCTCTGCGCGGGGTCCCCCAGGTTACCTACGAGGATATTGGCGGCCTGAAGGACGAGATTCAGAAGGTGAGGGAGATGATAGAGCTCCCACTCAGGCACCCCGAGATATTCGAGAAGCTGGGCGTCGAAGCGCCCAAGGGTATCTTGCTCTACGGCCCTCCTGGGACTGGAAAGACGCTTCTTGCGAAGGCGGTTGCCACGGAGAGCAACGCGCACTTCATTCCCATAAGCGGGCCGGAAATAATGAGCAAGTTCTACGGGGAGAGCGAGGCGAGACTTCGGGAGATATTCAAAGAAGCGAGGGAAAAGGCCCCGACAATAATATTCATAGACGAAATCGACTCCATCGCCCCCAAGAGAGAAGAGGTCACCGGCGAGGTAGAGCGCAGAGTAGTCAGCCAGTTGCTGTCCCTTATGGACGGGCTGGAAGCCAGGGGCAAGGTCATAGTTATCGCCGCGACAAACAGGCCAAACGCAATCGACCCCGCTCTTAGGAGGCCGGGAAGGTTCGACAGGGAGATAGAGATCAAAGTGCCAGACAAGCGCGGAAGATTGGAGATACTCCAGATTCACACGAGGCACATGCCGCTGGAGCAGAATGACGACAAGCACGGCGCTGCCGACAAGATCGTCGACCTCGAGAAACTTGCAGCCGTCACCCACGGATTCGTGGGCGCAGACCTGGAGTATCTGTGCAAGGAGGCTGCCATGAAGACACTCCGGCGGAACCTGCCTGAAATCAAGCTTGAGGAGGACAGGCTCAGCCCTGAGACCCTGGACAAGTTGATCGTGACGATGTCAGACTTCGACGACGCGCTGAGGGACGTGATGCCTTCCGCCATGCGCGAAGTCTACCTCGAGACTCCTGACGTAAAGTGGGAAGAGATTGGGGGCCTGGAGGGCGTGAAGAAGGAGTTGCAAGAGGCAGTCGAATGGCCTCTGAAGTACCCGGACTTGTACGACAAGATAGGATACAGCATGCCAAAGGGCATCATGCTCTACGGTCCCTCAGGCACAGGTAAGACCCTCCTCGCCAAAGCGGTGGCAACCGAAAGCGAGGCCAACTTCATCAGCGTGAGGGGCCCCGAGCTCCTTAGCAAGTGGGTAGGAGAGTCTGAGCGAGGCATCAGAGAGGTCTTCAGACGCGCAAGGCAGGCTTCCCCTTGCGTGATATTCTTCGACGAAGTTGACGCCCTGGCTCCGACGAGGGGAATGGGGGGCGACAGCATGGTTACGGAGAGGGTCGTAAGTCAGCTCCTTACCGAGCTCGACGGGGTCCAGAGCTTGCAAGGGGTTGTTGTGCTAGCTGCTACGAACAGGATAGACATTGTCGATCCGGCTCTGCTCAGGGCAGGAAGGTTTGACAAGCTCATTCAGACTCCGCTGCCTGATAAGCCGGCTAGGAAGGAGATACTGAAGATTCACACCAAGGGTGTCCCAATAGCGAAAGACGTGGACCTGGACAGGGTTGTCGAAATGACAGAAGGATTCAGCGGCGCAGACATGGCGTCACTAACCAACACGGCCGTGTCCATAGTTCTCCAGAGTTTCATCACGAAGTACCCCAAGCCCGACGACGCGAAGAAACACGTCGATGAGGCCATAGTTCAAATCGAGCACTTCGCGGATGCCATCAAGAAGGTAAGGTCGTCAAGGGAGGGGAAGCCGATGGAGAAGGTCGCTGTTCCCTACTACAGGTAAGCGAAGGCTAATTACAGCTAGGACGAAGCCCACTCCAGATCATTGGAGCAAGCCAGTATAATAGGCAGAGGCACGTGGCTCGACAAGGTATCCCACGAGACAGTCGAGAGGGAGAAGAGTCTCCGCAGGAATCTTTCGCTTATCAGGGTCGAGAGCGGGCTTGGAGCTTCAGGTCTCCCCCACATAGGAAGTGTAGGGGACGCCATTAGAAGCTATGGGATCAAGCTTGCATTGGAGACCCTCGGGTACAAGTCTGAGCTAATCGCCTATTCCGACGACTTCGATGGTCTGAGGAAAGTGCCTGCGGGCTTCCCACCTTGGCTGAAGGACTACATCTCCCACCCCGTATCGAGGATCCCGGACCCCTTCGACTGCCACGAGTCATACGCTGGGCACGTGGGCTCCCTCCTCCGCGAGTCCCTAGACAAGCTCGGAATCGAGTACACTTTCCAGAGCGGGACTGAAGCCTACAGTTCTGGGAAGCTAAACGAGCAGATCAGGGCAATCCTCTCGCATTCGAGGGCGATTGGAAAGAAGATCAACGAGCTCGTGGGGCAGTCGAAATACGAAGCCGCGCTCCCGTATACACCAGTCTGCAAGAATTGCGAGAGGATCTACGTGACCCAAGCGCTGTCGTTCAACCCCAAGAAAGACACCGTCCGGTACAAGTGCGATGGGACGAAACTGGGCGAGAAGTTCGTCAAGGGGTGCGGCTACGAAGGGGATGTGAAGGTCTCCGAAGGTGAGGGGAAGCTTATGTGGAAGGTCGAATTCGCAGCGAGGTGGGCCGCCTTCGACATTCGTTTTGAGGCCTACGGCAAAGAGCTCACCGACTCGGTCAAGATCAACGACTGGGTAGCGGAAAAGGTCCTCCATTACCCTCCTCCATACCATGCCAGGTACGAGCTCTTCCAGGACAAGTCGGGACGGAAGATGTCGAAGTCTACGGGGAATCTTGTGACCCCAATCGAGTGGTTGCGGTACGCGTCCCCCGAGAGCCTTCGCCTGCTCATGTACAAGCGGATAGTCGGGGCCAGGAACATCTCCGTTGACGATGTCCCAGTCTACATGGGCGAGTTTGACGACCTTGAGGAATACTACTTTTCGAAGAGGAAGGACTCGAACCAAATGAAGGACGCCAGGCTGCGAGGGCTCTACGAGTACACCATGCTGCTCAGAGTTCCGAAAACCAGGGGGGTCCATGTCCCTTACCGCCTACTAGCCCAGCTCTCGTCTGTCGCACCCGACAATGCGGTCCAGGAGTTCGTCGTCAAGAGGCTTTCGAGCTATGGCATGATTTCCGGGATTTCGGACGACCTTAGAAAGAGGATTGAGTGGGCGTCGAAGTGGGCTCGGCGGGAGGGGAGGCCTGCCATCGAGCTTCCTGACCTGAGCGAAGCTTCTCGAAAGGCCGTCGCGGATTTCGCGAAGGCTCTCCCCCTGGCGAAAGACGCCGATGAGGTGCAGAACGCGGCCTTTAACGCCGCCAGGAAGAACGATCTGAAGCCAAGCGAGTTTTTCCCAGCAGTATACTCCATCCTCCTCGGGTCCGACCGCGGTCCGCGGCTCGGTCCCTACGTCTTGGACGCTGGACGTGAGAGTGTGAGCAAGGCCCTCCTCGAAGCGGTAGAGGAATGAGTGGATCCGAGACAGGACCTGGATCCTATGCGGAGGAACTACGATTAAGGATCATCCAATGCAGACTCTGCCCTCGCCTCGTCGCCTACAGAGAGGGTGTAAGACCGAGGGCTTCCTACGCCTCTCAGGAGTATTGGCGTAAGCCCGTCCCGGGCTTCGGGGACCTTTCGGGAAAGGTTCTGATAATTGGGCTGGCCCCAGCTAGTCACGGTGGTAACCGCACTGGGCGAATTTTCACCGGGGATGCTTCGAGCAGATTCCTAGTCAAAGCCCTTTACAGGGCGGGCTTCGCAAACCAGCCGATTTCCGAATCTCGAGATGATGGGCTACTGTACAGCGGCTGTTACGTTACGGCCGCCCTCAAATGCTCCCCTCCCGGTGACAAACCAACATCGAAGGAGTTCGTGAATTGTTCTCCCTACCTGGAACAAGAGATTTCGTTGCTGGTGAACCTGAGAGCGGTCGTTGCACTGGGGGCCCTAGCGTTCAGGTCGTACCTGGATTACCTTGGTAGGAGAGGTGTGAATGTCAGAGGCGTGACTTTTTCACACGGCCGGTCATACAGTTTTGAGGGGTTGCCGCGACTATACGCCAGCTATCACCCGAGCCCTCGGAACACAAACACGGGCAAGCTGACTCAGCGAATGCTGGTCGGACTCTTCAAGATGGTCAGGAGAGAACTCGTGCGGACCGAGCAGGACAAGAAGGTCGTGGATGGGAAGCTTTAGCGAGAATTTCTCCAAAGGGGTTAAAACCGGTAACCTCCGGCGTCGGTCCGGGCCCGTAGCCTAGCACGGATTAGGGCATCAGCCTGCGGAGCTGGAGATTCAAGACCAGAGGTCGAGGGTTCAAATCCCTCCGGGCCCGTTTCAGATAAGCTCGGAATGAGGTCTGTTAGCTAAGAGAACCCTTGTTTCCTGCCATCCGGATTCTTATGAGCGGCGTTTAAGGCATATATCCGCTGAAGAGACCAAATATCTGGTGCTACCGCTACGGGTCAGAACCATGAAGGTGTTTCATAGGATCCGGAAGTCACTTCGGTCGAATTTGCCCGAAATCAGAGTTCATCAGCGACGCACCCGAGGAATGAACGTGTCTCTCGCGACCGAGGCCGTGTTCTAACTAGCTGTCCGGCCTAACCGGATTCTGTCTAATGCTTAACCTGAACAAGCACATGATTCTGGTCTAACTTTCCCTCAAGGTGGGCTAGAAGTGCGTCGTAGAGTTCGACTCTTTCTTCCATTATCTCTATTCTGGCGCTCTTGACTCCTTTCAATCGCCTGACCCTCTCAACCATATCTGTAGACGATTTAATGCTCGGGAGGTTCAGAACGAACAGGTTGTAACTCACCCCGGGAGCCGCAAAGTAAAGGTAGGGGTCGAGTGTTGACATCATTTCTCGATTTGTATTGGCCCTTTCTGTGGAGTCACCATACTCGACCACAAGGTCCGCGAATATCTCGTTCCGAAGCGCGCCTACGTTGGTTGACGCTATGGCCGTTATCGCACCTCCTCTCACAAGGTTCGACACCCTTCTCTTGACGGTCCGGGCCGAGAGGTTCAGGTCCCGAGCGACCGAGGTGTATGGCTTCGAGACATCCTTCCCAAGGCTCGCCATCACTCTCCAGTCTGTCAGGGAGAGCTTCATGCTACAGGGAGGATACGGGGTCTCCGTGAATTTCGATTCCTTGGCCCCACAGAGGGCGGAAATGACACCAATCCTTCTCTCAAGCGATCGGTCGTTCGCATAATAGAATACAACGCCAACGAAATTCCCGGCGTGAGTTACAATAACTGCGACGTCCTCTACCATCATAAGCTTCTTGACGAGCTCAGCCTTCGGAATTGTAGGTGACGCATCCAGGGCGATCATACCCAGGTGCAGGCCGAAGATTGTCGGATTAAGCCACAACACAGGGCGTTTTAGGAAGCCCGATTTTGCCCATCTTGTTAGCTTGTCCCTAACCGTCCCACTTGGGATTCCCAGTTTCCTTCCAATCGCCCTTGACGAGAGCCTAAAATCGGGCCAAACAAGCCTCTCAACAGAGCCCTGGCAGACCTCTCTGAGTATCAGCTTGTCGCGGTTGTCCAAACTAGTCGGCCTAAACGCATATCCCGGACAATATTAGATAAGAATTGTCCATTCTCGGAACGGAATCCGCGCGCACGTCTAATAACAAAACAGGGTGCATCACCGACAGCCTCGTTGAACAACGACATTTTGGGGGCCACTCGGAGGAGTTCCTTGTTTGGCTGATCTTGCAATCAATACGTGGGCGCGACTTCTCAAAATCAGTGCTGTATTGCCGCCACTTGCGGTTCTCCTGGCTCTCTGCGGTCAGATCATTCAAGTGTACATCGACACTCTTCCTTTTCCGTCGCTCAGCGGTGCTGGCTCAGGCTATGTGGATAGCGACATCGCTTCATCATTCACATATCTTTTGCTCACCCTGTGGGGACTCTCCCTCGCCCCCAAAATGCTCAGGTTAGAGAGGGCTGGCCCGACCCCCGGAGAGGTCTGAGGAAATGGACTTCTCGAGCGAGTGCAGGGACCCCAAGAGGTTCAGGGAACTCCTCTCCGCGGCCCTGGCTTTATCTTTCCTCCTGATGTCTTCCATTGTCGCGGCTGCTCATGC
Source organism: Nitrososphaerales archaeon (assembly GCA_035622475.1). Taxonomy (GTDB): domain Archaea; phylum Thermoproteota; class Nitrososphaeria; order Nitrososphaerales; family Gagatemarchaeaceae; genus UBA183. Next base: position 27,186 of record DASPVF010000055.1, on the reverse strand, counting down.
GCAGAACAATGGTGCTCCAGCGGCTCCCATGGTTCTCACCGTCCCCACCAACTATCCGACCATCCAATCTGCAATCAACGCGGCCAGCGCCGGAGACACCGTCCAAGTCCTGGCAGGCAATTACACCGAGCAGCTTTTCTTGAACAAGTCAATATCATTGGTAGGTGCGGGCGCCGCCTCTACCGTCATCAATGCTCCGAAGCACATCATCCCAGACAGCTCCGGCCTTCTCTGGGGAGTGCACGTGTTTCAAGACTCCAGCGTGAACATCTCAGGTTTCACTTTCGGTCCGACACTAGCACCCGCTCCGCAGTGTACTGCGAACAATCAAGCCACCCCATGCGCAATGATTGGCGTGGAAGGCGGATCCAGCCTGAACCTGTCTTCGAGCGTGATAGTCTACTCCTATATGACGAACGGGCTACTTGTGGGGAACTTCAATCCACAATCCCTCGCCCACGCGATGGTCACAAATGTGGAGTTCCAACTGCCAACCTCGTTCGTGGCGTCGCCCATTACTTTTGACGGAGTCTACGTTACAGACGGCAGCATTGTGATTAGTCGCAGCAGTATTGTGGTACAGCCCACTCTTGCCGGTGACAGCGGCGGAATCTTTCTTGACGCAGGGTCGACAGCGTCAATTTCACACAACCTCATCCAAGGGGGCGTCCCTATCGCTGCCCAGTATGACGATGGAGTGAACTTAATCAACGCGTCGATCTTCTCTAACAACCTCAAACCCACGGGTCTCTCACACTTTGGGAGCGTCCCGAGTGCTGCCCAGGGTGCCATCGTAATCGAAGCTGGTTCCGAGGCGAACATCACAAGCAATACGATAACGGGCGGGACCGATGTCTTGTCCGGCATCGAAATTGGCGCGAGCAACAACCCGTACATCTTAACAGTTGCTTCCATTGTCAACAACACAGTCAGCGACATCCTGTGCACGAATCTTACCGACAGACCTGCTGGAATCTGCGGTTCCAACCCTTTCAACCAAGATCAGTTGCCTGGGGTGCTGGTAAGTCCACCCTCGTGGATAGGTGAATCGAGTACAGTACATTTTCCTCCCGGTTTTGCGTCCATTGGGACTCACCAAGACGTCCATAACACGATATCAATATCGAGTAATCACATCAGTGAAACTGACTCGGGCATCATGCTGGCGGGCGTTCAGAGCTGCTGCATAGTGTCGAACAATGTCATCTCTAACAGCACAGACTATGGTATTGCTGCTGCGAACGGTAACTTTGCTTTCGCGAACAATAGCATCTCGGGAGGAGCGTATGGAGCAACGGCGATCGCTGGGCTTGCAAATGCTACCGTCACCCTTCCAGGCTCAGAAATCCAAGAAACGACCACAGCCCCGCTATTCCCCCAGTCTCAGTCGCCCTATGTTGCCAAAATCGGGTTAAACGAGACCACGCTGAGCTCACCTACGACAACATCGACTGCTTCAACGACGATCACGACCACGCCTCTGTCCACAACCACAACCACGGCTGCTTCAACGACAACCGAATCCGGTCCTACAACGACCACGACCTCATACACGACGTCAAGCTCAACGACATCTTCGACCACAGGTGGAGGAATACCAGAATTTCCTCTCCAGCTATTCGCTGCAATGGCATTTGTAGTCCTCTTGGCTGCGTCATATGTCGCAGTTCGGAGACGCATGAGGACACGGACTTTAGCTCTATAACCAATCCATAAGCCATGGCAACGAAGTTCGTGGACGGCTTCAACAGGCACGACATCTCAATCATTGAACGCTTCGCTGAGGACGTAACGTGGCAGGATCCTGGGGGCCTCGAGCACGAGATTGAGACTCCTTACTTCTTCAGCGACTTCCTCTCGGACTCGAGCACATGTTCAAGGCCCTTGACGTTGTCTCTGAGATATACAAGGTCGGAATGGAACAAAGCGACGCCTTTTCTTAATCGCGAGGTTTCAAGCGAGTGCTCTTTCGAATGCAGAAGCCGCTCGAGTGAATCCAAGTGCCCCAGTAATGGGTCGATTCTCAATTCAATCCAGTCCGTTTCCGTAGGGCCCAGGTCTGAGAAGTCCTTCCGCAGTCTTTCGAGATCTGCTCTGAATTGTGGTAACGCTGATTTGTACACTCTGTCTACCAATTTCAGTCATGCCCTTCTGTGATTTGGCAAGTTTTAACCTGTCCGTATGTGTCTTCCTGCGGAACCCCTGAACTCAGGAATGTGACCACCCCCTGTCGAGGTTTTGGATACTAGGATTCGATTAGAAGGCAGGAGGAGTTGCATCCCGAGTTGTTGCTCTGCCATCTTATGGAGTGGATTGGCCAGAGAAACAGACGTCAAAAACAGAGACTGAATCCATAATGCCTTTTGTTGCCCATGCTCTTTCTCTATTTCCGCCAAATGAGAACATTCGGATCCCGGACAGGATACTACGTGACAGGCATCGCCATTCTAGGGACGCTGGTGTTACTTCGGGTATCTCCTGTAGTTGCGGCCACACAGAATACACCGTCCGTCGGGGAAATATCAGGGTGCGGGAGTGACAACAACTATGGTTGCTCTTATTGGTGGGACACGTCGCTGGAAGGGAACGCAATTCCGGGACAGACAGTATACTTTTCCTTCAACTTCTACAACACAAATCCCTGTAATTGTTCTATCGTCCTCGGGTCATTTACCCTTCAGACTCCTTGGGCCAACTACAGCGACCCAAGCCTTCCTCAGGTGATTTACACAGGCTACAACTACTACAATGGAATAGCGATTACGATCCCGCTAGGCCAGGACCCGGGAACTGTGGGGGGAGTCCTGCAGTTCACTGGACACTTCGCTGATGGATCTCCATTCTGCTCCTCCACCGGGGACACCTGCTCATACAGCGCTGACGTCACGATCATGGCTGACCCCGCGACGCTGCAGACCCAGGTGAATTCTCTTCAGGCCCAGGTGGCCAATTATAGCTCTCAGGTCACGAGCCTTACTGCTCAGGTAACGAATCTCCAGAGCAAGATCGCTTCTCTGGACGCGCAACTCGGACAGGCGGACAGCAACGTCACGTCTGATATGCAGACAATCGCAACCGATCAGGGGACACTGACACAGACGCAGACCACCTTGGCTACTGCGAAATCGAACCTGGCCTCGGCCCAGTCGCAACTCGCTGCAGAAGAGTCTGAACTTGCTTCTACGCAATCGAGCCTCAGCAGCACGACCGGTGTTTACCTCCCGTTGGCCGCCGCAATCCCTGCGGTCGTTGCGGCGCTCTTCGCGGTCCTCTACCTTAGGAAGAAGCCGACCGTCAGCGTTCCCCGATGAGGACTTTTATAGAAACTGAAGGCATTAGCGGGACCGTTGACTGAATCTCCGACCGCTGCTACCATCCTCTCGCTTCTCGGTGGGATTTTCTTCGTAATCGGCGGTGGCGTGGTCGTATTGATCGGGGCCCTGGTAGGATCTCTCGGGAGTCTTGGGAGTCTCGGGAACCTGGGAGGACTTGGATTTGGCAACCTGACGTCTACCGCGGGAAGCGCGAATGGAAGCGGACTGTCATCAATCGTCGCCCTGGGCGAATTCGGCGTCTTGCTGGGAATCGCAACAGTCGTGTTGGCGGTGCTTATCCACATGTACCCGGCGAGGCACCAACTCTTGGGTGCCCTCGTTATCACATTCTCAGTGGTGAGCTGGGTGGGCTCCATAGGAGGCCTGCTCATCGGCTTCATTCTGGGTTTGATCGGCGGTGTTATGGCGATCACTTGGAAACCGGCGGGGACTGCCCTGGTTCAGATAACGAGAATCTGCCCGAACTGTGGAACCGTGATTCAGAAGGACGCAAAATTCTGTTCCTATTGCGGCAGGTCTCTCCCATAGAGCGTATTCAGCCCACAACCTTCCTTAAGGCGATGCGCTTGTTCCGTGGCTTCGGAGGCCGTCAGATAGGCGCGCAAGCCCGGTACCATGAAACATGCGACCTCGAGTCAAACCTTCTAGGCCTCCCCGTCTGCAAATTCTGCCGGGAACGTTCTACAATCCGCAATCGCACCTGGGCTTGAGGCTTGGGCCTAGAGTTGCACGCTAGACTGGCTGGGCACCTTTGGGCCTGCCCTAGGTTAGAGTTGAGTGAACTCTGTGGATGACATTCACCCGAGTGGGTCGCTTCCGCGGCCTTTACATCTCAAACTCTATCACGCAAATGTTATCTGAAATCGTCTCGTTGAATTGCTTTCCTAGGAAACCTTCGAAAACGGCTTCCATGGCGCCAGCATAGTAGATTGACCAGTTCCTGCCCATGTTCTGCCCTAACGTGATGATGTGCTTCCCGGCGTCTATTGTGTGGTCGAAGGTGAACCTGCCTCCATACTCGCCTAGCATCCTCAGCATCTTCTCGACTCTCTCCAACGACAATGTCGGGTAGCCAGCCTTGATGTTCGGAAGGAAGAGTTCGCGACCGGCCCACCTCCCCAAATCGTGGGCCTTTTCTTCCGTCTGACCAGCCATAAGCTTGACCAAGAGAATCGAAGGTACAGAGACGAGCCCCCGGTTCGTGGGAGCTTTGTCCCATTCGACGTATCTCCTGAAAGCCTTGTTCGCTACCTGGTTTACGGAGAGCCTCTCCTTCTTGGCTATCATGTCAATGGAATCGTCGAGGTCTACGTCCAACCTGAACGTTCGGGCCCTACTTGGTTTCAAGCCCCCTTCTCCTCGCTACTGGGCTTTTCAAATTCTAGGGACACTAGCTCTTCGGTCTCGCTTGCCTCGGTGTTCAAGCCCAACGAGGAAAAGAGAGTTTTGCCCGCACCAGCGTAGAAGGCAGACCATTTGGCCCCTTTCGAGTGTCGAATAGTGACTACCCTCCTTGACTCTTCGGTGGCGTAGTGGAAGTCGAATCTCCCCATATAACGCGAAATAAGTTCGATCGACTCAAGGACCGAAGAGATTGTGACCTCGCCATAGTGGGAGAGAATTATTGGCTTCCAGACATCTGTGGCGGTGACCTCCCCTAGCGCTCTGGCCTGTTCGAGCGTCTGCGAATCCATGAGCCTTCCCAGCGTCAAAGGGCTGACAAGGACCAGACCTGCTTTCTCAGCGAGCCGATCCCACTCGACTAGCCTCCTGAGAGCCCTTCCGGCTACGGCGTTGACCGACTCGCCTCCATCCATCGCCATCTTCTCCAGTGCCGCGTCTACGTCCACATCGAGCCTCAGTGTCCGTGTGACGCTTCTAGTCAGGAACCTGTGTGAGCGGGCTCTGTCCTATATCTCTTCACATGTGTTCGTTCCGCACCACTTGCAGACCTACTGGATTTCTGTGGACGCCCATGTAGGAAGAGAAAGCGCGATATGGCAACTCCAAGGTCGAGTTCGAGGTGGACGGTCACAAAGGAGGTCCTCATCGGACGAATCGAAACTGGGAAGAGGCTGGCCCAGATGGTCGTCAAGATGAAGGATCAGGTCGGGGCTATGGCGAGTGTGAGCACCCTCGCCGCCAGCTTGGACATCGACGTCCGCCAGAGCACGACCCATTCACTAGATGATGGGACGGCGGTCTACAACGCGTTCGTTATACTCAACGACCCCAAGATTTCGCTCATCAAGCTCGTGGAGAGACTCGAACAGTCCCCCTTCGTGTTACAAGCGCAGGCCTTTGAGGGACACGACGGCGTAGTGGTTGATCGGGTCTCGTTCCCGGTCAACTGGCAGGGAAGGAGGGTCATCGTCCTGAGCCAGTCTGCGACCACCCGGATGTTCGAGGCAATCCGTTTCGTTCTCGGATCCGGGGGCGAAGTCGTCCTCTACCAACAGGGACTGCGCTACGGAGCGGACCTCGCGGAGTATTTCTTGAGCAAGCTTGACCCGAACCATTTGGAAAAAAACTATGATTATGGAATAGCTTTACTCAACGCGACAGGGTGGGGGATTCCGGAGGTGAGCGGGATCAAGGACGAGTTCCCAAACATGACGGTCAAACTAAGGTCCTGCCTTGAGTGCGAAGGAATAAGGCATGATCGAGCTGTGTGCAGTTTCATGAGGGGATTCTTCGCGGGAGTCTTTGGCACGATTGCTGGACACCCCGTCCACTGCGAGGAGTCGTTGTGCATAGCCAGGGGGAACACTCACTGCGAGTTCACTCTGCATAGTGGGAAAAACGCTATCACGAGATAGGCTTCGAGTCGATGATCCCCGAGGGCTCTGGAACTCGCCTGACGTTATTCCCAGGCACTTCCCCTCCTGAAGATTCCGTTGGGATTCGTGACTCCCGCCGACCCACACACTCTTACGAACCGGGGGCGCCAGGGCTCCATGAATTCGAGTTGAGCAGCCTTGAAACGTGGTCCTGGAAGTCCTTGTCGTACATCCCTGTCGTGGCGGAGTGCAGCTTGGCGAAGTGCGGGTGTCTGCAGAGAGCCTTTAGCCAGGTGTTCCACTGCTCCCAAGATTCTCCGTCGATCCAGCCTTTCTTGTAAAGCTCGTAGGCCTCCTCTATTATGCCGTAAGACAGCAATAACCGCCTGATTGTTGCCAGGTCCCTTTGGTCCACATCCTTGTTTTCGGAGAAGAGTCTTGCAAACAGGAGGTCGTCTTCCCTGGAACCTGTCATCATCAGGTCATTGTATCTTCCCAGGAGATTCTGGTAAGATGATTCCCTGATTGCCCTTTCCTGGCTTCTGAACTGGAAAATGAAGACAAGCAACGTCAGGGTTATCACAACGGTCTGCACGATTGTTGCTAGTAGTGTGAGGGTGGTTGCATCTACCAAGCAGGAATCCTGCGCACTAGATGAATATCTTCCTTTCTGACTCTAGTTGCCAATGGCGGTTCCCTCTGCGGGGGGTCGGGTTTTCGCCTCTACGTAAGCCTCTCCAGGTCGCTCGGGGACGAACTTTAGGAGCAAGACCACCGTGATGGCGGTGCCAAAGGCGCTGGCAACGATTGGCGCCTCATATCCAAGACTCTGGTATAGGAGTCCACCAAGAATGGGGGCAGGGAACGCAACGAGCCCCCTGACTGCGGCGACCTTTCCTCCAATCCCACCCCTCTCGTGCTCTGGTGAATTCGTCATGACGAGGGACTGGACAGCTGGTACCCACGTTGACACTGACGCCCCGAAGACGACAGACAGCAGCAGGAAAACGGAGAAAGAACCCGCGACAGCCCAACCAGCCATGAGCACTGTCCCCAGAGCTTCGGAAAGGGCGACTGTCCTCCTCCCACCGAGCATCAGCAGGAGCTTCGTGGCGGGGTACTGGCAGAGAATGGTCGCAAGGGAGAGCACACTGACGATGATTCCTATCTGGGCGTCGGTGTACCCGAACTTCGCCTGAATCATGGCGTATATGATTGTCGTCGTTATCCCGAATGTGAAAGCGTCCATCGCCAGGGCACCGAAGTAGCCCCAGGAGCCACGGGGAATGCGGAATGACTGCTTGAGGGAGAACTCGCTGGGTGATCTGTCCTGCTGCGGTCTGACCATCGAACGTGTCTCGTAGAGTTCCCTGACATAGAGGAAAAGGTCGACCGACTCGAGGAGAGCCGCGGTCAGGAAGATCACCGAATATCCGTAGCTGCCTGCAATCACTCCCGCAAGGTAGGGCGTCACGACGCCTGGGATTGAGCTTAGCAAGAATACTACGCTGTAGGCCACGTTCATCCTCGATGTGTCGAGGCCGACGGACTCAGCCACCATGGCTTGGGAGGAGGGGCTCCCAAGCACCGAGACCCCGAACATGAAGAACGCGCCGAAAAGGCAGCCCCAATTCGCTGTAAATGCGGCCACGATGAAGAGCATCATAGAGACGATGGTGATGAAGCTCCCCACGACGATTACCACTTTCCTGCCGTGGATGTCAGATAGATGACCCGCTATCGGCTGAGCTATCGAAGCGGCCACTCCGGAGAACCTGTTCCCCACTGCCTGCAGAATTCCCAGCGCTGCTACCCCGAACCCGAGGCTGGCTGGAAAGAGCTGCAAAATGCCGTTGAGCATCCCGATGTAGACCCCCGAGATCAGACCAGTGACAGCCAATGTCCTGATGTTGCGGTCAGAGAGGAGGGTTCTCGACATCCCAAGCAGTCCTCTCCTGTAAACCGACACGGCGCACCCCGGCGCCAAAGGTCGCTTATTGAACTTCGGAAAAGGTCCGGCCGTTGATCAACCTGGAATCGAATTCAAGGGGGCAAAGTTCACTACACCGTCGAGTCCGGGGGAGCTTTCGTCGAACCCACCAACACAAAAGATGCTCCCCTGTAACGTTACGCACGAAGTTCCTACGTCCCTCGGGTAGCTCGCCCCCTGAGACCAGGGCCCGATACCCGCGCTCGAGATTTGGGCGAAATACACGAAGTTAGTGAACGTCGGGGACTGTCCTCCTCCGGTCTCTCCTCCTACGCAGTATATGTAGCCTGACGCGATAACGCATGATGGGCCGACGGATGCGACGGGGTAGGTCGCGGTCGGGGTCCACGTTCCTACTCCATCGGCCGTGAGCGGCGCGAAGTAAACCGTCTCCAGGGGGTCTCCGTTGCTGTCCGAGCCGTTCAGGCAATATGCGAATCCTCCCGATTCGTAACACGCGGGGACAAATATCCCTGACGGATATGTTGTGGTTCCGGCCCACTTCCCTATACCAGTTGAATTGACGGGCGCGAACCAAACAGAGCTGCTTGGGGAGACGTTCGACTCAGTACCACCAGTCTCGTTGTTCCCTCCAATGCAGTAGATGTGTGAGGACCATCCGACGCACGACTCCGAATCGATTGGAATAGGGTACGGAGTGGTGGGCTGCCACGCTCCAAGGCTGCCATTCACTAGTAACTCTGCGTAGTAGCTTGCCGATAGATCATCTCCTGTGGCGTCGTGAATCCCTCCCACGCAGTAGATGTATCCTGAAATGACGGCACACCCCTCGCCGCTCACGTTCTGTGGGTAGGCGGAGGGGCTTTGGTGCCACACGGTGATGTTTCCCGAGGCCGAAACGGTGGCGGTAAAAACGTCGTTTTGTGGTCCCCCGCTGGCATCCACTCCACCTACACAGAAAATGTTCGTCGAGTTGGATGCGCACTGCTGTCCCGCGACCCCAACCGTCCCACCCCCCTGGAGGGGGTAGGTTGCTGCGCACCTCCAGGTCGGAGAGCAAGATGGCTGGGGTGCTGAAAGCATCGAGTAGGCGAAAACGCCGGCAACCACTACGACCGCGATCACAACTAGCGCGATTAGTATCTTGGAGGATTTCACGCCTGACCCCCACCGGACACCGAACCGCGAGGCTCACGAGCAAAGATTGTCAAGACCGATCGCCCAAACCTCTTAGAGCCCTATAATTGGGCCGGATGAATAAGCGTTGTCGCAGGAGAGATCCCGATGATGCGCGTCTCCCGTGGTACATGGGCGGTGTTCGCCATCGTTACCCTAAACTCGGTCGGCTGGTCTGCCACCATGCCCTTCCTCGCCGTCTATCTCAGCGCCGTCAGGGGGGTGTCCCTGACGACAATTGGCGCAGTCTACCTCATGGCAGGGCTGCTTAGCCTTGGAAGCCAGTTGCTCGGAGGGAGAATGACCGACTCGATGGGTCCTAAACGTGTCATGCTGATTGGTTTCGTTTGCTCCGTCGGCTCCGCCCTTGTCCTAAGCTATCTGATTGGGGTGGGCGCAGATACCACCCTCATTCTACTGGCATACCCCCTGTTCAATTTTCTCAGGGGGCTCTCAAGCCCCGCCTCGGCTGCCATAATCGCAAACACCGAAATCAAGAACCTGAGGACGGGTCTTTCACTTCTCTCCATAGCCGGGAACCTAGGTTTCGCCATAGGACCCGCTTTGGGCGGCATCTTGGCACAAACCTTCAACTATTCGAGCGTCTTCCTTCTGAGCGCGGCCGTACCCGTCATTACTTCGATGCTGACGGTGCTGTACATCGCAGGGGGTCGACTTGCTGGCTACGACACAGGTACAGGGAGACGCTCCGGGGCGCTCAGCTGGGGAAGGGACAGGAACCTCATGATCTTCCTTTTCCTGCTTGTCGGCGGATACCTGGCGATAGGCTACGAGATAGTCCCAATCTCTGTGTATGTGCAGAAGTTCCTGAGCTTCTCGTCGGAGCAAATCGGCTATCTGTTCGCCACTAACGGTCTCGTCATCGTCCTCCTCCAGTTGCCTCTCTCATCGTTGTTCTTTCGTGCGAAGAAACTTGCATATCCGCTCGTCGGGGCCTGCCTTTTCGCCGGGCTCAGCTTCATCCTGGCTGGACTTGCCTCCACTTTTCTCGAGTTCGAAGGTGTAATGGTCGTCTTAACTCTAGGAGAGATTTTCATGACGGTGCCGTCGCAGACGATATTCACTCTGTTTTCAGGTGTCAGGACCCGGGGGACGTTCCAAGGCTATGTTTCAGCCGCCTCCCTGGGGGGCAGGTCTCTCTCCCCTCTTGTTGGGTTGTGGACCTTCCAGGTCTTCTCCTCGCTCCCTAGCGTTGGATGGTACACCGCCGCGGTGTTTACGGTTTTGCTTGGGGCGGGCTTCTACTTCATAGCCGAACCTCTGCAGGGAGACTTTCGAGTCCTCGGAAAGGAACCTGGAGGATTGACTCCTCCTAGCTCGAACAGCACCTCAGGCCCCCACTAGGCCAAGTTCCGAGTCGAGGGAAAGAGGCGCAGAGGACCCCCGCGTCGGAACGAGACTGTACGATCCCGCGCAACCCAGGGGTCAGTCCTGCTTCGGTGCCCTCTCTAAGTGGATTCTATTTACAACCATAGAGATATTATAGAACATATTGATATATCGAAAACCGAACATCCATGTCATGGACGGTTCTTCAGCGCCGGCAAAGAGAAGTGTCACTGTCCAAGTAAGCGTGATTGCAATCTCGGCGGCGCTCTTCGCCGTCGCCAAGGGGATCACCGCCCCCATCCATACGCCCTGGGGAGTAGGCCAACTCTTCATCGCATCCTTCGTGCCCGTTTTCTTCGCCGTCACTGCCGATCCCCTCCCCGCGGCTCTTGGTGCAGGCGCAGGTTCCTTCCTGGGGGACATCCTGTTCTTGGTGCCACTCGGCGCGACGACCCCGTTCTACGCGCTGACTGTTGGGGCACCTGCGAACTTCATTGCGACCCTTCTGCTGTCCGTGTTCGTCAAGAGATACAAGTCGTGGCCCGCGTTTGTTGCCGCGACTGTCTGCTTCCTCACGCTCGGGAACATAATCGCGGGGGCTCTACTGGTCTACCTAGTGCCGTTTCCTGTCCAATTGATACTCGGGTTCACCGTCTACTGGGACATGACGTCCATCCCGGCCATCCTGATAGGGGTTCCAATCCTCATCCGTGCCACCAGGCCCATAATTGGCCGTTCAAAGGTTCTGAGTTACGCTCCTCAGTGGTCAAACGTGGGTCGATTCCAAATGGTCGTCTCCCTCGGCTTTTCGCTCTTGTTCGTCGCGCTTGGCGCTGCCATCTTCCTCTTCGCCCCTGGGACAGTCGCGGGCTGGCCGGGGCTGGCCTCCTACTTCGCACTGTCCGCCGTGGTGGTGGTCGTCTTTGGTCCACTCGCCAGCCTTTTCGCCGGCAACAGGTTAGAGGCGGCTCATGCTGCGGCCTAACGTCTCAATCGCCTTCTCTCCAGGCGCCATAACGAACTTTTTCGAGATAAATTACAACTCTCCGGTTCCGACCGGCGCGACTGGTGGCGGTTACATCCTTTCAAAGGGGACCACCAGCAGCGCCACAGTGGTCCTTAATGGGGGGTCGGAGCTTTCCACAGTAGTCAACGGTGATGCTTCCTATGACGCAAGGACCACACGGAGGGCAGTCGAGCTCCTTCTCGCTGGCTCGGGCAAGAGGGCGAAGGTTTCCCTGATCCAGAACGTGCAGACTCCCATCGGTTCGGGTTTTGGGGCAAGCGCGGCGTCTGCTACCTCGGCCGTGTACGCGGTAGCCCGTGCTGCCGGCATCAGAAAGGCGAAGGCAGAGCTAGCATTTTTTGCTCACAGAGCAGAAATCATTGAACAGACTGGCCTTGGCACGGTTTCGGTGATCTACGACTCTGTCGGGGCGGGCGCCATAACGGTCTCGGGGGAGCCAGGTAGCGCGAATTTCGTGCCGGTCCGGGTTCCCAGAAGGACCAAGATCGTGACAGCCTTCGTCTCGCCCTTCGACAAGAAAGACGTTTTTTCGTCCGGGAGCGTAAGCCGGAGGGTAAATAGGCTCGGGCACGAGTCTCTTCTAACATTCCTTTCCGATCCTACGCTGGATACCCTCGCGAGCGAGGGGGAGCGCTTCTCAGCAGCTCTGGGATTGGAGTCTGTCGAGGTGAAGAAGCTCATCAAACTGGCGAAATCGTCCGGGGCGAGTTACGCCAGCCAGAACATGATTGGTTACTCCGTGCATAGCCTGGTCGAGCCCGGAAGCGCCCACAGGGTCGCCAGGGCCATGCACGATTATAGCGGAGAAATAAGGGTCGACGTATTCGAAGTGGGTAGCAGAAGGGCAGGGGTGGTCAGGCCTAGCCGCACGTCACGAGATCCTTAGTGAACTTCGTAAGAACCTCTGGTCTCTTTCCCACAACAAGCGTATCCTCTATCCTGACGCCGAACTTCCCTACGAGGTACACTCCAGGCTCGTCCGTTATCACGTCGTTCCTCAGCAGCGCACCCTTTTCCTCCTTGGAGATCCGCGGCATCTCGTGAATATCTATGCCCACGCCGTGCCCTATACTGTGGTTGAGAAGCTTGTCCATCCTGTTCTTTCGCAGGACCTCGACCGCGGCACTGTTCACCACGCTGCAGGTCGTCCCCTCTCTAGCGACCTCAAGCGCCGCGGCCTGGGCCTCCTTGACGGCTGCGTAGTGCCTCTTCATTTCGGAGCTAACAGTCCCTATCGCAAACGTCCTGGTCTCGTCCGAGTTGTACCCCTGATACCTAAAGAATAGGTCTGCAACAACGAAATCCCCGCTCTCGAGTCTCCTACTGGACAGCTCAGAGTGGCCGAAGGCGCCGTGGGGACCCGAAGCTATGATCACGGGTCCCAGTGAAGAGTCTGAGTTTGACGTTGTCATCCCATGTTCCAGGGCCACTTCCATCACGGCACCAGCCAGCTGCCACTCCGTCTTCCCTGGCCTCAGCTCCTGTTCAAGCGTCCGGTAGGCTTTGTCCGTTCCGGCGCAAGCCTTGCGGATCAGCTCGATTTCGAGAGGATCTTTGACCCTTCTGGCGTCCAGGAAGAGTTGGGGGGTCTCAACGAACCGGTCCGACTTCAACTCCTCGTCGTTGTCAACCAGGACAGACTTGTTTTCTAGCTGCCTCTCGACCTCCTTCTTTACTCCAGCGGAAGTCTTCGCTATCACGAACTCCGCTTCTTGGCACAGTTCCCCTGCCCTGTCTGCCTCTAGGGGGGTCGTTATGACTACCGTTTTGTCAGGATGGACTATTGCGGCGCCCCCGCCGAAGAAGGAGGTCAGCCAAAACAGATTCGGGGCAGTCATCACGGCGACCTGCTTCCCCTTTGCCAGGGAAAGCAGCCTTCTGCGCCTTTGGGCGTAAACCGTCAACTTCCGGGCTCAGAAAACCAAGTGCTTATATCCGTTCTCTGGGATGTCCTCCATCGGGGCAAATCGTTCTGTGACGTATATTCGACGACTGGAGATGCGCGGTTTCAAGTCCGCTGGCCCCAGGACGGTCGTTGTCAACTTCGAAAGGGGGTTCACGGTGATAACGGGGCCCAACGGGAGCGGGAAATCGAATCTCGCCGACGCGATCTCCTTCGCGATTGGGGAGAACTCCCCAAGGGCCCTCAGGGCGGCAAACAACAGGCTCTCGGGGCTTATCTACACTCCGAAGTCCGAGGACCCTTCGGGCGGAGGCAGACCATCCGCTTGCAGGGTGACACTCCAATTTGACAACTCTGACAGGGCGATACCGGTCGACTCAGACCTGGTTACTGTCACCAGGGAACTGAAGGATGACGGGGATAACGTCTACTACATCAACGGCAGGAAGTCTTCGAGAGGTTCGCTCACTGATATCATTGACCTTGCCGGCCTCGCGCCCGGAGGGTTCAACATTGTTGCTCAGGGCGCGGGAACGCGCATGGCGGATCTCACCCCGGAAGAGAAGCGGAGGCTCATCGAAACCGTCGTCGGAATCTCGAAGTTCGACGAACGCAAGTCCGATGCCCAGAGGCAGCTAGGTCAGGCGGACCAGCGGCTGGAGGTCGCAATGGCCCGCATCGGCGAGATGAGGAGCACCCTGGAGTCGCTCGATTCCCAGCGCACCGACATGTTGAGGTTCAACCTTCTCGAGTCGCAGATCAACTGGCTCCAGGCCGTGTTGACGTCAAAGAGGATCAGGAGTCTCAAGGACAGGCTGGCTGTCCTCCGTTCGCAGGAGCAGGAACTCAACGGCAAAATCAGCGATCTGGGGGCGAGGCTCGTCGAGTTGGAGAACCGCATCGGCCAAGTCGAGAACGAGAAGACAAGGTTCATCGTCGATGTCATCCAGGGGGGAGGGGCAAGCCACGTGGACCTCCAGTTCCAGCTTGCCGATGTCAGGAACGAGCTGGAGTCCCTGGAAGCCGACATGGAGACCGCGCAGTCCAATGTCACTGAGCTCGAAGGGGAAACAGTCCCTCAGCTCAAACAGGTGGTATCTGAGAAGCAAAGGGGAGTGAACGCAGCTAACTCGAACGTCAGACAGCTGACTGCTGAGATAGAGAAGCTGGACGCCAGACATGCAGAGTTCGCCCAGAGGCTGAAGGAGCTCTTCAAGGCAGGAGAGGAACTCCGGAGTACCATAGATCAGAAGGGAAAGCAGAATGCTAGGGTACAGGTAAAACTTGCCGACCTCGGCCAAAAGATGCAGCAGATCGACCTCCTGATCAACGCCACCACAGCGAGCCTCGGGGTCGAGAGGAAGAGGCTGGACGATCTAAAGCTGAAGGTCGACACCTACTCGGCGTCGCTCTTGAAGCTCGAAGCGAGTACCGCCAACCTCTTCGACTTATACGACAACGCTACCAAGGAGTTGAACTCGCTGGATGACAACCTTACGGGCGTCGAAAAGAACAGGGAGAGGCTGCTCTCCTCCATAGCGTCCGCTTCCAGGATTCTGGAAAAGGGATCTGCGGAGGTGTCGCGAGAGGAAGCGTTCAAGCACATGTCCGAGAGCCTCGCGGGAGAAAGGAGTGGCCAACTCAAACTGCAGGAATTCTGTGATGAAGGTGGCGTGCCGGGGTATGTGGGGCGCCTGGGTCAGCTCGTGAAGTTCCCGCAGCAATACTCGAAGGCTGTGAACGCGGTCATGGGGAAGTGGATGGGCGCCTTTATCGTTCAGGACCTGAAGTCCATGACCCAGCTCATCAAAGCCGCCAAGTCTCTAAAAGCGAGGAGCTTTTCCGTCATCCCGCTAAGCGAAGTCGAGTCGGTTAGGGCGGTCGACCTGGACCGTTCGGCCGGCGTCCTGGGTCCCTTGTCCGAGACTATAAAATGCGAATCCGAGTTCCAGGGGCTGATCAATTTCCTGGCTGGGGACTCGGTCCTCGTCGAGACCGAGGCTATAGGATACATCCTCGCTTCGGAAGGCGTAAGGGCCGTTACCGTGGACGGCGAGACGTTCGAGACAGGCGGGCGCGCTTTCAGCTACGGCTACCAGGAACTCGTGGTAAACCTGATGGAAGGGCTGGAGAACATAGAAGGGATCAGCGAAGTGGAGGACGCCGTGGGGGCTCTGAAGGGAGCCATCGACCGGAGGAAGTCCGAGCTTGAATCCATCGAGTCCGACTCTCGCAGTATCATGAAGGAGAGGGTAAAGAAAATAGTAGCCACCAGCACTCTGAAGGCACAGGCTACGACGATCAAGGCCTGGATAAATCAGCAGAAAAAACTCTTCAGGAACATCGATTCGCAGTACCAGAAACAGTCGGCCGTGGTTCTGAGGCTCGAGGAGAGATTGAAGGTAAGTCACGAGAAGAAGGAAGCAGTCGCGAAGGGAACCGCGTCTTTGCAGCAGTCGGTACTTGACGCTCAGTCCCTGGGGCTAGACTCGATGCTGGCCGAGGTGGATGCCGCCAAGACATCGCTCTCCGGAGAAATAGACACCATCAGGAACAGGATCCAGGACCTGAACCTGAGTCTGGCGCGGGAAAGGGCCAACCTGGAGAACGTCCTCCTGAGGGCACTCGAAGAGAACCAACTCGACCTTGCGAACGCCAACGAGGACCTTCAATCCAACAAGCAGTTCGTCAGGGAGACTCCCAGAAGGATCAAGGAGCTGACGGAGCAGAAGCGCTCACTCGAAGAGCAGATCTCGAAGCTCATGGAATCTTCCAAGAGGAGCCAGCCCGTGCTAGACGAGTTCGACAGCAAGGCCAGGCGCCTCAAGGAAGAGCGGGACGCTGTATCACGGTCGATTGCCGGAAACCAGAAGGACCTGTTTGCCCTCTCGGGACAGGCATCAACGACCCAGGAAAAGGCGGAAGAGGCCCTAGGGTACCTCCGGATGCTGGGGTACCAGGAGGAGCTCGAATTCTTCGAGACTAGCGAGTCACTTCTGGGGGAGCTCCAGGCCGAATATCAGCAGGTGATTGGAGCGGTGAACAGGGGTGCGGACAGGCAATACGCCGAAATGTACGTGAGCTACAAGAACCTCTCCGTCAGGCACAACGAACTGGAGGCTGAACGCAACTCGATTATCAAGTTCATCGAGAGCGTCGAGTCCGAAAAGAGGAAAGTGTTCATGACTGCATTCGACAGGGTCGGCGTTGAGTTCAGCGCCATATTCCAGAAGCTGGCGGGAGGACTGGCGCTGCTCGAGCTCGAGAACCCGGACGAGATCTTCAACGGAGGCATAATTCTCCGCGCGGACTTCGGCAACGGCCTACGCGAGTCGTCCCAGCACAGTGGAGGCCAGAGGGCGGTAACTGGCGTTTCTATGATACTTGCTATGCAAGCGGTCCAGCAGCATCCATTCTACCTCTTCGATGAAATCGACTCAGCCCTGGACGCCATCAACTCCACCAGCCTGGCTCACTTCTTGAAGGAGAAGTCCTCCGAGGCCCAGATCATAGCCATAACACTGAGGGATGTTTTCGTGGCAGAGAGCGACATGACCTACGGCGTATACTCCACCGGAGGGGTGTCGCGTGTTGTCCACTACAAGCCCGCCGAGGTGCCCCGGCGTGCCTAGCTCCGCCCTCCTGGGGAAGCCACCGCTCAACGTCCTGATCGACCCGTCCCTGGCGAAGAGGAAGAGCCCATGGGAGATTAATCTCTCGGAGCTCCTGGACCTCTTCCTGAAGGCTATATCGCAGACAGAGCTGATAGACATGAGGGCTGCAGGGACCGCCGCACTGTCCTCGGCCACCATCTACAGGTTGAAGGTGGAGTCATTGTTCCTGTTCGAGCGGCTGAGGATGCAGAACAGATTCTTCGATAACTCCCAACCGCCGCAGTTCATAGTCATGCCCTTCAGGTACGAGATTTACTCCACCAATATCGACGAGCTCTTCGACGAGCTCGGTAGAATACTCCAGGAGATAGTCATGGACGATGGTGCCGGGACGACGCAGAATCTCCTCGCTCCCGAAGAACTCGCTCCTGACATCGGTGATTACGTAATACCTGTGGAGGTGATGCTCTCGGAGTACAGGAAGATACTTGTCGAAAGGCTCCGGGTCAGTGGGAAAGCGCTCCTTTCTGAGCTCATGAGAGGTTTCCGTCCTATCGAAGCCGCCCGGGTCTTCATCATCCTCCTGTTCGCAGCCAACGATGGCGAAGTCGTGATCAACCAGGAGGAGTCCGACGAAGACGCACTGGTGGTCTCGGTGGGACTGCTTGAGTGAGGCTCCAAGGGAGCTAACCCCGAAGGACGTACTGGCGAAGGTCGAGGCAGCCCTCTACGCATCCGGCCGCCCTCTGTCCATCGAGGAGATCGCCCACGTTGCAGGGACTGCATCCGATAGAAAGGCCATTGCAATCGCCAGAGAAGTAGCAAGGAAGGTCAACGGTGCGCTAGAGGCTGTGGAGGTGGTCGAATACTCAGGCCCGAAGTTCGCGATGCAGCTTAAGGGCCAGTACACCCAGACAGCGAGGAAGTTCGCCACAAGGCCCCTCCTCTCCAGGGGAGCCCTCAGGACCCTGTCCTTCATAGCATTCTTTCAGCCGATATCTGCCGCCGAGCTCGTGCTCAGGCGGAGCTCCACAGTCTATCAGCATCTGAGAGAACTCGAGGACGTGGGCTTCGTTGCGGGAGAAAGGGAGGGGAGGAGCAAGAACTATAGGACAACGGCTAGGTTCGCAGACTACTTCGGACTCAGCACAGATGTGACTACGATGAAAAGGCAACTGGAGAACAGAACTCTGACGCTTAGGTAACGAAAAGGCTTAACATCTCGCTCAGGAGGGCGGCTCCGAAAGGTGTAACGTTTTGACCCGACCTATCGAGAACCTTGTCAAGAGGAGACCCACGGGGGGGAGGTCAAGGCCTCACAGGGGAAGGAGGGCCTACGAGAGGGACGGCTATGCAATCGAGCCCTTGGTGGGTGCCGCCACCAGGAGAACGATCCGCAGGCGAGGGGGACACGTTACCGCTGGCGCTATCACAGCAGACTTCGCCAACGTTTCCGACGGTTCGGGGAAGGCGAAGAAGTCGAAAATAGTCAGAGTGAAGAGCAGCCCGGCCAACAGGGACTACCAGAGAAGGGGAGTCATAACGAAGGGTGCCGTCCTTGATACGGAAACGGGAGAGGCCGTCGTTACCTCCAGGCCGACGGCGGACGGTGTGGTCAACGCGGTGCTGACCTCCAAGAAATGAAAGACTACGGCAGGCAAGTTTTCTGGCTGGATTACTTCGACTCTGAGCTGAAGCGCAGCGAGGGCCGAAGGGTTCCCCTGAGTACGGCCACGCGAGCCCCAGTCCTCGGCGAACTGGGAGAGGCGTGTCGTCGCTTGAACCTTCAGCCTGAGCCGCAGACCGCCCGTTACCCGTCCCGCCCCCTCAGAGAATCGGGGTACGTCTCCGTGACGAAGTTAGGTCCAAAACATGCTCTGCTGATTAGAATCGCCAGGGAGCTCTCGGTAGTCCGCGGTCTGGGGCAGAAGCGCCAGACCCAGAGCCATGTCGGACGGAAAAAATTATAGAAATTTCGCGAAGGTTTAAAGGCAGGATGACCCGCCTTTGCGTTTCTTGTTTCAGGTCGGCGTCCTTCTGCATCAGGCAAAGAGTGGCCGACTGATCGTGAAGCTTACCAGAGAGGTCAGGCCCAGTACGTTTCTTTACGACGGTAATAAACGGAAGCTTGGAAAGGTGGTCGAGCTAATAGGACCAGTCAGGGCCCCCTACGCGTCCGTTGCAGTGGTGAGCAGCAGACTGGGGAAAGCTGGGGACCCGATCTTCGTGGAGGGGTAGAGAATATGAGCCTCTGGAACACTAGCAGGGACGACGGCTTCAGGACGTCATGTCCAGTCTGCGGAAACCGCCTCATCGGTGACTCTGAGAAAGGTGAGCAGGTCTGCCCCACATGCGGCTACGTCACGGTCGCCCCCGCCGATTCCGGCCCGGAATGGAAGGCCATGGACCTGGAGGAAAAGAACAGGCGGGTAAGGGTCGGTTCTCCTACCACCCTCGCGTTGCACGACTTCGGGCTTTCCACAGAGATAAGCAGGACGATGCGCGACTCTCACGGCAAGTATCTCGACCCGGCAATGAGGGCGACCGTGGAGAAGATGAGGAAGTGGCAGAGCAGGACGAGGACCATCAACAGTGAGGAGAGAGGGCTCTCCAACGTCCTGTCAAAGATATCTGAGCTCTGTGAGTCCTTGAACCTCCCCGACAACGTGGCCGAAACTGCGGCCCAGATATACAGGACCTCAGCCAAGATGAAGGTGGCCAAGAGCAAATCGATCCTTGGGATGACGGCGGCGACTGTCTACCTTGCCTGCAGGAAGTGCGGAGTGTCGCGTACTCTGAAGGAAGTCGCCAGGGCAGCCGGCATGGAGAAGGGAAGCGTCGCACGCTACTTCAGGCTTGTCCTCAAGGACGTCGAGAAGGATTATGTCCCTCCCCCGTCGGTCGAGAAGTACATCTCGAAACTCATCAACATGGCCAAGATTGATCCCAGAGTCGAGCACCTCGCCCTCGCTCTCTCGCGTAAGACGAGCGACTCGAAGATTTCCAGCGGCAAGGCGCCGGCGGGGCTCGCGGCTGCCTACGTATATCTCTCATCGGTCATGGTCGGCGAGCATCTCCCGCAGAGGGAGGTGGCGGAGTTCGCCGAGGTCACAGAAGTGACGGTGAGGAACAGGTGCAGGGAGATTCTTGATAATTTCATTATCAGACAGGAGTTCTTACCAGCGAAATGAAACAGCCAGCGAAGAGGGAAGTCAATCAGTCCAAGCCCAAGCCTCCGAAGAAGCAAGGAAGGACCTCAAAAAAGCAGGCTGAACCCCCACAGCCTGTGGAGAGGACGGAGGAGGAACTCGTCGACCTAACGTCTAGGGTGTACAAGCTCGTGGTCGAAAGGGGGCGGGACGGCGTCCTACAGAGCGAAATCTGGAAGGAGCTTGGGCTTACAAGCAGAGACGGCTCAAGGTTAGCCATCAGGCTTGAAAGACGCGGGCTCATCGGGAGGGTCAAGGTCCTCGAGGAGGGGAGGTGGACCTACAAGCTCACTCCTCTAAGGTTCCCGACGGACATGGCGTCCATAGAGAAGGCGCCCTGCATTGTCTGCCAGTACGAGTCCAAGTGCGCGGTTGACGGCGAAGTGAGCCCCTACATCTGTCCGTGGCTGGGCCCCTGGGTCATAGGAGAGGCGAGGGCGGCTCGGACTCCTATGGCTCAGCCGAGCGCCGTGCCCGCCAGGTAGGGCCCCGGATATTGACTGGAAAAGGGAAGCTCCGTTCCCTAGTGGAGGAAGCCAAGAAGACGCGCCAGAATGCCTACTCTCCATATTCAGGCGTGAAGATAGGCGCGGCCGTCCTCACTTCCGACGGCAAGATCTTCTCCGGCGCCAACGTAGAGAACGCTTCCTATGGGCTTGCCTGCTGCGCCGAGAGGACGGCCATCTTCAAAGCTGTCTCCGAGGGTAGCAGAGACATAG
Source organism: Nitrososphaerales archaeon (assembly GCA_035622475.1). GTDB lineage: Archaea > Thermoproteota > Nitrososphaeria > Nitrososphaerales > Gagatemarchaeaceae > UBA183. The sequence continues at coordinate 6,122 of DASPVF010000055.1, read as the reverse complement.
TGGCTATGGCTGTCGTGGGCAAGTCCGAGGACTTCACAAAGCCCTGCGGGGCGTGCAGGCAGGTCATGGTGGAGTTCAACCCGAAGATGAAGGTTCTGAGGAGGGGACTCGACGGGTTCGCCGAGGACGGGACTGCAGCATCTCTCCTCCCATCGCACTTCAAGCCTCCAGAGCTTTCAGAAAAATGAGGCCGAACGAGGCAAGAAGAGACCTCTACAGGCGGCTTGCCAAGGAGCAGGGGTACAAGAGCAGGGCTGCCTTCAAGCTCATCGAGGCCAATGAGAGATACCGGTTCCTACGCGAGGGAGGGAAGGTCGTCGACTTCGGTGCCGCCCCCGGTGGGTGGCTTCAGGTAGTTTCAGAAATCGTAGGGCCAAAGGGACGTGTGGTCGGGGTTGACATCAGCCCGGTCCGATTAAGAGAGAAGAACATCGTCGCCATCAGGACGGATGTATACGATCCTGGTGTGGCAGCGAAAGTGGCGGAAGCCCTAGGCGGTTCCGCAGACGTCATCCTTTCGGATTTGGCTCCAACGGTATCTGGAGTCTGGGAGCTCGACCAGACTCGTCAGGTGGAACTCACGCTCAGAGTCATTGAACTATCGCGCGGGCTGCTGAAAGACAGCGGATGTGTGTTCTGCAAACTCTTCGAAGGCGAGCGCTCCCAGGAAGTGAGAGACAACTTCCGCCACACTTTCGAATCCGTGCGCGTAGTAAAGCCCGCAGCAAGCAGGAATGCTAGTTCGGAGCTGTACTACTTCTGCGAAGGGCTGAGGAGAAGCTAGGCGTCGTCCCGCTCTGCTCTCTTCGTCCTCGCCTCAGGTCTCGTCTTACTTCCCTCTCTACGAAGACCCGCAGAATCAGAGACCGCCCGCACCACTTCTGCATGGACGGCGTCTGTCTTGAGTCCTGTCCTCTCGAACGGGGTCCTCATGGCCGAGTATCCCCTCGCCTTGAGGGCGCTGCAGACCTCCGATTCTGAGACTGTTGCGATACCAAGGGTCGAACAGATCTCGTCCACGCTGAAGCTCCAAGGGGGGAAGCTGTCGACGCCCGACAGGGCGTCTAACGTCTCGGTGGCCCCCCGGAACTCCATCTTCTCGGCCACCGCGCGGGCGCCCCGTAGTAGAGCCCCATCGGTAAGGGGACCGACCCAGATTGGACCAGCAGACCTTGCCTTCCTGCCGCACCCATCGCAGGAGGTCCTGAGCTCGGGGGAAGTCGCCACGTGTCCGCACGAAGGGCACCAGGAAACGTGCCCCAGGTTGGTTAGCGCAGAGTCTCCCTTTGTGGCACCCTTTTCGATCGACAGGAAGAGTCTCACATAGTGTCGCGTGGAGTGAGCCGCCACCGGTCGTGCACCGGCGTCCAGTGACGCCGCTGCCCTCGCGACAACCCCCGCAAGGAGCCTTATTGCAGTCTCATGGCCGAAGTGGTTATTTAGCGGAAAGGCTCCATAGCGCCGTCTCGCAACCCTGGGATAAACACCGCACAGGACAGCCGTGTCCGTGGCAGTCAATGAAAGAATGCCCCCGTTTGAGGTGGCGTCGATTGCTCCCTGGAGCTGCCCCACAGGTGTCCCGAAAGGATCGACGTCCACGAAATCGAACCTCCTGTCCCTGCCGTACCTAGAATAGAGGTAGGAGGAGGTTTCAGATTGGATAAACTCGCACTTTCGCACTACCCTGTTGAGCGCTGCCGCTTTTCTGGCGACCTTTAGCGCTTGCCCATTGAAGTCGACCAGGACGACGTGTTCGATTCTACTCACCTCGTAGGCGACACGGAGGCCCCTGGCACCTACTCCTGCCATCGCGTCGCAGAAGCTCGACCCTCCCCTTGCAGTTGTCACACTCACGCTGACATCCCTGTTGAGGGATGCCGCAGGGTTGAAGAAAATGGGAGACGTCGGGGGTGGGTCTACCGCGAGGCTGACGGTCGGGACTATGAGCCGTGTCTTCCCCTCAGTGTGTTCGACGAGCCTCACAGGATTCTAATCCTGCCTTTTGTCCTGTAATGTTAAACGATTCCCCAGGGGTCGCTGGCGGCCCCTGGTATCTTCATGTACCTCTACCCCGGTAGGCGGCCCGGCTTGGGCATCTGGCTCATTACGGGCTCCCCTGGAATCGGGAAGTCCACCGTCGTGTCGAAAGTCGTGGTCAGGCTCAAGAGTGCCGGGGTCATAGTCGGGGGGTGCACCACCTCCGAGAAGAGAGCTGAGGGAGCGAGAATCGGGTTTGAAATCCGTGACCTATCTTCTGAGAAGACGGGGGAACTGGCATCCTCCATATCCAAGGTAGGCCCCCGCGTCGGAAGGTACAGAGTGAACTTGGCGGACCTTGCGAAAATCGGGGGGAGAGCGCTCGAATGGGCTTCGTCTTCTTCCGAACTGATCGTGGTGGACGAGGTGGCTCCCATGGAGCTTGTGAGCCCAGAGTTCAGAAGGGGAGTCCGCACGTGTATCGACTCGGGGAAGCCCATGCTCGCTGTGGTCCACGAACGCCTCGAGGACGACCTGCTCAACGAGCTCAGGGACAAAGCAGTGGCCATCATTACACTGACCGTGGAGAACAGAGACACGGCCGCAGACGAGCTTGAAAGAGTGCTCTTGAAGGCGGTGGGGGGTCCCAAGGTCTGAGGAGGGAATGACGTTGGGACGGGCGTCTTGAAGGAACGACAAGAGGTTAGGAGTAGGGTGCCTGAGCTCGAACGCGTTGGGTTCGCTAGGTTTCAAAACCCTTTTTTCGTTCGAAAGAAGACCGAGCATGGGGTGATTTCGAAATAGGGCTCGTTGGCGGGATTGATGAAGCTGGGAGAGAGCAGCTGTCCACTGCTCCCCAAGAGGCTGTCTTCTCGGTCCGCTTGTGGTCGCCGGCGTTTCCATAGAAGCCAGCAGAATAAGCCAGCTCAAAGGGCTGGGCGTCCGTGACTCCAAGACGCTTTCGGTAAAGGCAAGAGAGTCATTGTACCCTCAGATCATCAACCTAGCTGAGCACGTGCAGTGGACCTGGATTTCGCCAGGAGAAATAGACAGGGTTGTCCTGACCGGCCGCAAGCTGCGGAAGCTCAATTACCTTGAAGCTGTGTACTTCGCCAGGGTCATTGACGGGCTCGCCGCCGAGACGGTGACAGTCGATGCATCCGATGTCATACCACGCCGTTTCAGGGATGATATCAGGGCGAACATGAGTGCAAAATGCAAGGTCGTCGCCGCTCACAAAGCGGACAGAGACTTCCCAGTCGTCTCAGCCGCTTCGATTATTGCGAAGGTAGAGCGTGACAGAGCCGTCGCGAGGCTGAGGGAGGAGCACGGCGACTTCGGCTCCGGCTACCCCTCGGACCCTATGACGAGGGCGTTCTTCATCGACAGCATGGGGAGGGGAGAGCCATTGCCCGGCTTTGTGCGCAAGAGCTGGAAGACCTGGCTGAGGCTAGAGCAGACTCTAATCGACAGCTTCTAACGAGACGCGCTCACGAGGGCATGGTCCTTTTCGAAGGGTTGCAGGTCTACGATTCGCTCGACATAGAACCCCGCCTCCTCCAGTTTCTCCCTCTCTTCCTCATACACCTGCCTGGGCTCCTTCAGCACATCGATGCTTCTGGCCTTCACGGCGAGCAACAGTCTACCATTCTTCCTGAGCAGCCTTGAACAGTTTGTCATCGCTATCTCCGTCTGGTCCGGTTGTGCAATGTCGCAGTAGACAACGTCTACCTCTGTGACCGAGTACTTCGAGGGTTCTCTCGCGTCCGCCACGAAAGGGATGACATTCCTCCGCTCTCTTGCTACGCGCTCGAGGAACTCCCTGGCGACCCGCGGGGCGAACTCGACGCCGATGACGAGCCCGCCGGGACCGACGATGTCCGAGATGTGCGAGGCTGTGGTTCCCGTCGACACCCCAAGGTATAGGACCCTGTCCCCTTCCTTGACCACATCTTCCGGCATCCCCTTCAGAATGGCAGCAGCGAGCTTGCTCCGGAATGGGTCCCAGGTCCTGTATTCCACGCCGTCCCTCTGTAGTAGCTCCTCGTTGTAGGCGCGCTTCCCCGGCACAAGGTTCCGGGTCAGGAGTGCCACCCTGCCTTTCTTCTCCTCCCTCAGGAGGACCTTCATCTTCGCCTTGACTTGCCGCGCCTAGGGCGTACTCCACTCCGGGGACGCTCTCGCAGCTCGGGTTTTCGCACGGGGGGCTCCTTGTATCTCTCCCTGATGCTTTCGAGCCGCTTATCAAGCCCCGCCTTGATTGAAGCGTCTTCGGACCCTCTGTAATAGTCAACACGGGCAGCTATCGCAATCTTGTTGGCGAGAGTCCGGGCAATCTTTCCTCTCTGCCATTTCGGGGCGGTATGAACCGCCTGGTGCTGAAAGAGTATTCCGTGCTTCGGTGGCCTTGCACCCGTCCTGAGGGCCCTGAAAAGTGCTTTCTCGGCGCCGAGAATCTGGATGGTGCTCGCCGGCAGGATTGCAAGCCTGTCAAGGCCCCCTGCCTTCGCCATAAGGCGGGCTCCGATGGTTGCCCCTGCTATATCCGCGACGTTTGGTGCGACTTTCTTCATCTGTGACTCGACGTACCCGTTCAACCCGTCCCTCAGCGTGCCAAGTTGGACTGCGAGCAACGCTAGAGATTTGACCCTCCCGAGGTCCCCCTCCGAGATAGTCCCCCCCTTCGACCTGTCCCGGGCCGACAGGATCGCCTCGACCTTCTTGTCCGTGAATCCTCTTTCCGAGAGGTTTTCCTTGGCGAAGGATTCCCTCGGCCCGACCTCAGAAATGAGCTTGCAGAGCACGACGTTGTCTTGGACCAGCTGCGGCAGTTCGGGGAAGTGCAGCCCGTACCACTCTGAAGCACGAGTCGCTGTTATGTTCAGGTACTTGTCGGTGTCGTCCAGAGCTTGGATGGCCTGTACCAGGTGCAAGTCCGGCCTCGAAGATGCCTCACGAATCGCTTCTTCTGCGGCCGCGATGCTCCTTTGCCTCAGTGCTTCTAGATCCTGGATGTCCTGGCGACCCTCGGCCAACTGAGTTCGGGTGCGCTCCCATTCCTCTCGATTAAAGCGTTTCAAGTGTGAATAGATGCGGCCCCCAGACCAGCAAGCAACTAGCAAGTTTGCGCTATGACGAAATTTCCGATAGTTAGACGACTAGCGTGTAGGTGCAGAGTTGCAGACTAGCACGCAGTGCTGTGCAAGAATAGTATCGTTCTCTAACATGGCTGCGCAACCGTGGTTAAGCGGTGCTAGGCAGCTGTGGGAAAGGGGGGTCTGGGGGGATAGAGCACCCTCTACTGATTCGCACAGTTTAGTGTGTTTTGTGGGTTTGCGTTCGGGCGGCGAGTAAGCAAGCAGCGCAAGCGTGCGCAAGTATGCGTAAGCGTGCGTAGTTGATGTGCTATGCGGGTGTTAGGCACGGTTAGGCACGACGTGCGGAACTTTGTTCAGCGATTTTGGCGGGTTTGAACTCGACTCAGTTGGTCACTAGGGCTGTTATAATGGGTGAGAGCACGGTCTTCCCGTCCAACGCGAGCACGGTAAGTGTTACCTCGTAAGTCCCGCTAAGCAAGAAGTCAACTATGATACAGGTGGAGGGCCTTCGGAAATCGACGGTGCAGACCGAGGCGTCTGCCGAATTCTTGTCTAGCGTCGTCACATTCTGCCCCGTCGTGGCATTCCGGAACCATGCAAACATTACTACAGTGATGTTAGAACCGAGATGGTTCACCAACGTTGAGTTGACGCAGAAGGCAAGTGCGCAGCCTCTCGGGGAGCCGAGGAAGGTTATGAGATTCTGAAAAGGAGCAGTGGGCGTAAACGTGGAGGTTGTAGTAGTCGTCTCCAGCACCGTTGATACGAACGTGGTGATACCCGTTGAGGTGGTGACGAATGTTGAGACTGAAGTGACGGTGTGCTCGTTGACGTTACCGAACGAATAACCTGCGACTCCGGCTGCCATTATCGTTGCTACTAACAAAGCTGCAATTGCCCCATTCTTCATGCCTCAGAGGGTAGCTTCAAGGGGTGTAAAGTTCTACTCATGAGAACAGCCTAGTGACTCGACGAGTCGATCAACCAATTGCACGCCGCCAAGAGGAAGGTATAAAATAGCGAAGACGAATCGGATAGTTGCGATTC
>DASPVF010000054.1:0-5398 GCA_035622475.1 Nitrososphaerales archaeon | reverse complement strand
CCAACATGCGAGGCGGGAACGGCTCTCGCACGTGAGGAACACGCCGTTAGACACTATGAGCAACGTGACGAACGAAGCTTCTGCGAGTGTAGTTGAACCAAGCTGCGCTCCCCGAAAAGGAAGGAACTAGCGGAGCGCTTTCTCCAGCTTGTCGAGGGACTGGCCCCAGCCCTCCCTGAATGCATCCATGAGGGATTCACGCTCGTTCAATGAACCTGCGACGACCTCAGTCACGACAGTCACCCGCGTCCTCCGGGGGCCGAGTTCTTCGAATGTCACCGTGTGAATCGCCTCCCATGGGGAAAAACCGCCATACTCGTCGGTCGTGCCGGGCGACGCAGCCCTGTAGACCAGGAGCTCAAGCGGTATGACTTCTTTGAAGGTGGCTTCGAACGAAGATATGTCTCCATGGGGGCTTCGTTGGTCGACTCTCATCTTACCCCCCGGTTTTGGGTCTACTTCGGAAAGGACGTTGACACACCCCTCGGGGCCCCACCACTTTGCCAGCTTCTGGGAGTCTGTCCACATCCTGAAGACCGATTCCCGGGGAAAGTCGAAGTCACGTGTGACCTTTACGGCGCCTTGCTCACTGGCTGTCAATGCGCTTTCCCTCTGGCGGTCGAGCCCTCATCATCCTTCAGAGCCTTGTCCAGCCGGTCGAGTTTGCTGTTCCACATCTCGGTCATGTCTGTTGCCCATTTTTCGATTTCAAACATGGACTTCGGATTGAACGCGTAGATCCTCTGTTGGGCCCTCCTCTCCATTTGAATCACATTCGCCTCCCTCAGCACTCTTAGGTGCTGAGATATCGCCTGGGGGGTCACATCGAATTCATTGCAAATCTGGGTCGCGCTGAGCTGGCCCCTGCGGGCGAGAATCTCGATGACCTTACGCCTACGCGGTTCGGCTAGGGCATAAAAGGCGTCCATGGCAGCATATCAAAGCTTACACTTAATAAAGTAATCGCTTTAGTATCTTGACCTTACGACGCCCCCTGGCCAAGAGCCAACTGCGAGAACATTTCGCGGGGACAGTTGCTCGCGTGCCCCCGCTATTGCCAAGTCCCAGACCATGGCACGGTGGCACCGTTGCTCAGCAAGATGGAGCCCGCAACTTGCGCCCCGGACCCGGTTCCTTGGCTGCTGGGTTCAGTGCAAGTTACCTGGGTCGAGCCGCCTGAAGGTACCTCGACTCCAGTCGGGGACAGGGAGCCTTGGCTGGCTCCAGCGCTAGAGAAGCTGCATCCTTCCACATCGGTGTTCATTGTCCCGGAGTTGGTCAACTCAATGACGCATGCCCCATCGGCATTATCGCAACTCACCACGTTCGCGCTCACTCGGGCCTCGTTTTCGAAGTTACCTATCTGGTTGCTTCCTATCGAGTTGACGACGCTCTCAGCAGCGCTTGCAGCGCTCTGCACGCTGGGAGAAGGACCTTGAGTGAAATACGCGTAAAGTGTGGCCCCTGCCACCAACGTTATGACGATGAGCAGCACCGTCGCCGTATAATCCGACAATCCAGCTCTGCCGCTCAATGGGAAGACTGAGAGTCGTCTTGTCGTATTTGAATGAACTGAAGTGGTAATCCTGTTTACTTTCGTTGTGCAAGTCCCAAAGCTCTTTTCAAGCTTGGATGCTGTTTCCAGCGACAGACACCTGTCATGCGCTTCACCCGGTCCAAGGTTCTTATTCGATGGCAGTCACCCTGACGCGGCAGGTTCGTTGTGATGCCTGCTAGCTGCTAGGACCATTGAAAGCCTCGGAGTTGGAAGAGTTCGACCCAGGAGGGCCGGCTGGTTGGGTTCATTGGTTGCGAGAGCACCACCTCGACCGGCAGGGAGTCTGGCTGATCTTCCACAGGCAGAACACCGGGACCAAGTCGATCTCGTACTCGGAGTCCCTCGATGGGGCTTTGGCTTACGGATGGATAGATAGCATAATCCGGAAACTCGACGACACCAGATACGCGAGGAAATTCACTCCGAGGAGGCCTGGAAGCGTTTGGTCGAAGTCCAACTCCGAGCGCGTACAGGAGTTACTTCGCCAGGGCAAGATGACCAGGTGGGGTCTAGACGCCTATGAGAAGAGGAATGGTGAGGTCTCCTTGCTAGAGAGGTTCAGCAAGGGCGAGGTTGCGGTCCCGGCGGAATTCGAAGCTGCCCTGCGATTGAACCAACGCGCGTGGAAGAACTATCAACGAATGGCTCCCAGTTATCGAAGAAGATACCTCCTCTGGATATCGGGGGCGAAGAGGCCCGAGACCAGACGGAAGCGCATAGCCGAAGCAGTGCAGCTCATCGCAGAGAACTCGAAGGACTTACTGAAATGAGTCCGTGCGTTCACTCAATCGGCTCGGGCACTTTGACAGGAAAGTCCACCCCATAGCTCTCCTCGATCTTCTTTAGCATGCTCGACACTCGTCCCTCCTTGATCATGCTGTCTATCTCGTGCATGAGTCTTAGTGAGGAGAGGACGCGCCGGTTGGTTCTAGAAGCGTAAGGGATCGACTTGATTGCGTCGTGCAACGCCGCCCGCTCTCCCTTTCCCGGCCTCTTGCCATAGTTGTGCACGAGCACGTCTTCAATCTGCCGGAGGGTGTCCGCAAGGCAGCTGTCCGGCGAAGTGAAACCAAAGAAGCAGTTCTTACAGTCGGCTGTCAGCATCTCCCTCATTGGCCCCCGTTCATTCACCCTATAGTGCCTGAGAGGATAGACGTACCCTTCGGCCTTTAGACGCTCGGTCAGTTTGTAAACCGCACCTATGCTCAGCCCCTGAGCGAGCACCGCCTCGTACAGTTCGGATACGGAGCCGCCCGGCTCGGTGCAGAGAACGGCCATGACCATCTCCTCGGTCCAAATCGGGAGCTGGGCGACCTTCTTCTCGAGCAACTGCTGAATCATCCCCCTATCTGATCCGAACTCTGACAAATTCGAAGTGTCGCCTTCGCCGTTCAGGTGAAACAGCTGAAGTAGGGACTCGCTGCACTCCTTTGTAGTCAACCCCGCGGCTTCGGCGATGGCGTCGAGCCTGAGACCGGCCTTTGACCAATCTCTCTTCTGTCCGAGGTACGCCAGGGCCCAGAGCACCCCGAGCTCCTTGTTTCTCCAACTCCTTCTCACGAACCAATCGAACTCTCTGAGGGCTTTGATCCCTTTCCCTCTGCTCACCAGGTAACTCACGTGATCTTGTCGTACCTTCTTCAAGCCCAGGGACGAGGAGATGTGGTCGAGGGCCGACTCCGCTTGGCTGTCTCGGGGGATGACAAAGACCCTGCCGAAGACATTCTCAACGACGAAGGGCGGGCTGCCGATGTAGGCGTCTTCGCTCCATTCCGTGGCCTTAAAGGCGCCAAAGAGGCGCATTGGGGTCTCCAAGGCGATGCCGCTGAGTCTTGGACAACCCCTTCATTTGTTCCTGTTCCCTAATTAGTTCGCCCAGGTCGAATATACGACAGGGGGACTATTTCGACTACAATATGTTGTTATACTTTTTTCTGACTATGTAAAAAGAGCTTGAGGACCGTCACTCGGATAGTCCCCAGGGAGGAACTCGGACCTGGGGCAATAACTCGAGAACCCATCAATCTGAGCAAGTTCTCCAAGCCCTTGGCGAGGGTGTACATCGTCCCGCAGAGGTGCAAGGAATGCGATTACTGTTGGAAGTTCTGTCCCAATGACGTTCTGGAGATGTCTGATGAAATCAACGCGAACGGCTATCACCACCCCAGGGTGAAGTCAGGCAAAGAAGACTCGTGCGTGAACTGCGGGATGTGCCAGGCTGTGTGTCCTGAGTTTGCGATCTATGCCAAGGAGGTACCCTAGGAATTGAGCAAGCCAGTTGGTGGTCTGGCGCCAGGAGAATACTTCACCATGGGGAATTTCGCGTGCGTCGAAGGGGCGATACTTGCGGGGTGCCGATTCTACGCGGGCTACCCTATCACCCCCTCCTCTGAGATCTTCGAAAGGGCCAGCGTGAGGTTCCCACAAGTGGGAGGAAATGCCATCGAAATGGAGGACGAGGTCGGGAGTATGGCCGCCCTAGTAGGCGCCTCGTTCGGAGGGGCCAAGGTGATGACGGCGACGTCAGGCCCTGGCTTCAGTCTGATGATGGAAAACATAGGCCTAGCCTACATCATGGAAGCGCCCTGCGTTTTGGTTAACGTACAGAGGGCAGGGCCCAGCACGGGAATTCCGACGTTGGTCGGGCAGGGAGATATGATGCAAGCCAAGTGGGGAAGTCATGGAGACCTAGAGACGATAGCTTACTCCCCCAGCAGCGTTCAGGAGTTCTTCGATTTCACCATCCAGGCATTCAACACGGCGGAGAAATTCCGTACGCCCGTCTTTGTCATGGCCGACCAGGTTGTCGGAATGATGTGGGAGCGCCTACGGGTCCCTCCGTCGGAGGAGATAGAGGTCGTGGACCGGCGCGCCTTCGACCCGGCTGCCCCCTTGGACACCGAACACCCGCTGTTCGACTACGCGAAGGACTTCAACCCTATGCCCATCGCCGGGAAGGGAGTCCATGCCAACATCGACAGTCTGACGCACGACTCCCGGGGATACCCGTCGACGGACTACAGCGTTTCAGTGAATATGACGAGACACCTCTCAGGGAAAATCAAGAACCACGCTAGAGAAATCTGGCGATGGGAGGAGCGCTACCTTGACGACGCTGACTTCGTCGTGGTGTCCTATGGGAGCGCTGCCCGTTCGGCACTGGCCGCGGTCAAGATCGCGAGGGCCGAGGGTATCAGGGCTGGCCTTCTCCGGCTGATGACACCTTGGCCTTTCCCCGATGAAGTGGTCGAGAGGGTAAGCAACCGGGTTTCGGGCATGGTGGTTGCAGAAGTGAACGCCGGTCAGATGCTCCACCCGGTCAGGGAGAACGCTCGATGCCCGGTCGTCGGAGCGAATTGGGCACCAGGGACCTTGATCGATCCTAGATCCATCGTGGAGGCTATGGAGGCGGTGACGGCGTGATTCCCTCAGTCAGGCAGGGCGGTCCGGAGGTCAAGGTCGAGCACCACGTCAATGACAGTGTGATAAGATCCGAGAGGCTCCCGAACATCTGGTGTCCAGGTTGTGGTATCGGAATCGTAGTCGGTGCCTACGTAAGGGCAATCCAGAAGTCCGGGATTCCGCGTGACAGACACATTTCGATTTCAGGGATTGGTTGTACGGGCAGAGTCTCAGGGTACTTGAACCTCGATTCATATCACACCACGCACGGAAGGGCGGTCGCCTTCGCGACCGGCATGGCCGTGGCACGCCCCGAACTGGAGATTACGGTGATTGCAGGGGACGGGGACCTTGGGGTAATCGGCGGGAACCACCTCATTCACGCGGCCCGAAGGAATGTTGACCTGAACGTGATCATGGTGAACAACTTCAACTATG
>DASPVF010000053.1:0-34439 GCA_035622475.1 Nitrososphaerales archaeon | reverse complement strand
AACGCCCTAGAGATCGCCGGCTTACAGGGGTTCGAGAGTGTCTATCCCGGCGAGCTCTCGGGTGGAATGAAACAGAGAGTAGGCGTGGCGAGGGCACTGGCAACGGACCCTCGGGTGATGCTCCTCGACGAACCTTTCAGTTCCCTTGATGATCTCACGGCTGAGAGGCTAAGGAAGGAAACGCACACGCTCTTGATAAGCCCTCAGACCTCGGTTCAGTCGGTAATCCTCGTGAGCCACAATGTGGAGGAGATCATAGAGCTCGCGGACAAGGTTGTCGTGCTCTCGTCCAGGCCCGCCCACGTGGTCGGGGAACTGAGGGTCGACCTCCCTCGGCCGAGAAACAAACAGTCTGAAGAGTTCTTCCAATGGGTAGACAAGGTGTATTCTCTACTATCATGAATCCCTGTTCCCTCTTTAAATCGAGCATTTCCTGCGTCCTGGAGACGAGATAGTTGGCAGAGCCTCACCGGCCCCTCCCAACGGCCCTTCAGATGCCCGCCAATGTCCGTGGTGGGCAGGTAATCAGCCTCGTCGAAGTTACAGGCAGCATAGGAGGGAGGGTCGATATCCCGAAGCTCGCGGACGAGCTTGGGGCAGACGTCGCCGTCCTTCTCCCGATCCTCGACGCCGCCGAGATGCTTGGCCTCGTCAGGGTGGAGAAGGGAGACGTCCACCTGACGGAACTGGGTCTTAGGTTCCAGAAGACCTCCAAGCAGAAGCTCAAGATGCTGAAGGACAGAATCGCTGCTATCGAGCCGTTCAGGACTGCCCTGGAGCTGGCGTCCAAGGGGAAGCCAATAAAATCCGCCCAGGTAGCAGAATCCCTATCGGAGATAGGCCTGAAATGGCACTTCCAGCCCGACATAAACGAGTCTCTTATCCAGGCACTGCTAATCCATTGGGCCATATATGCAGGATTGCTCACCTACGATGGCAAGTCAGGCAAGTTCACGAAGGCCTAGGCTGTCCCATAGGAGTGTACAACCATTCCATCCACGACGGTAGCCAGCACCCCCACCTTCCGTAGCAAAGCTGGATGCATGCTGCTAGTTTCGGAATCTAATAGTGTGAGGTCTGCGATAGAGCCTTCCGACACGCTTTCGGCAGCGTCGAGTCCGTTGGTACGGGCATTCGCCGTGTAAAGTGACAGAGCCTGCTCCAGTGTCAGCTTCTCGTTTGAATCTGCGCCCCCCCTCGTCATCGCGGCCCACATGCCAAGGATGGGGCTCATGGACTCGATTGGTGAATCAGAACTTCCTGATGTGACGATCCCCTCGGCAAGCATCGATCTCAGCGGGTAGAGATCTCTCGCCCGTTCCTCTCCGAGCCTGTCAACACCCCACGAATCGGAAGTTATGAAGAGAGGCTGGACAGTAGCGCGGATCGAGTGTCTTGCCATCTTGCTCCTTATGTCCCTGGGGAGTAAGCTCGCGTGCTCGATCCTGTGTCTGAGAGGGTTGTCTCCGCCGGCGACAGTCCCGAGGGCTTCCGCCGCCTGCTCAACTGCTCTGTCCCCTATGGCATGAATGATGACCTGCATTTCTTTGGAGTCGACGGCCTGGACAAGCTCCGAAAGCTGCTCGTCACTGTACCTCAGGATACCGGCATTCGGCCGCTCGTCAGCATAGGGTTCCCGCAGGGCAGCGGTCCTAGCCCCGAGTGAACCGTCGGCGTAGATTTTCACTCCGTTTATCCGGATGAACGCCCCCTGGAGTTTCTTCCCAATCTCAGTGCTATTGACGTAGTCGAGCGCCTCGGGCGGGATGTACACCCTGTACTTGAGTGAGAGAGAGCCGGTCGCACCAAGTGCCGCCAGTGCCTCGAGCTCCTCCTGGAACCCGTCAGGAGAAAGGATACAGTGGAGGGTCGTGAGCCCAAACCGTCCGGCTTCCGCTTCTACGGACTGCAGGTCCGCCGCTGATCTTTCTGAGCTCCTCGGGAGTCTCTTGTAGACTTCATCGAGTGCCCTCTCTTTCACTATGCCGGTAAGCGAGCCATTCTCGTCCCTCTCGTACTCTTCACCTACCCGATCCGTGAATCCCATTGTTTCGATGCCCCTGCTGTTGACCAGAGCAGTATGCCCGCAGACACGTGAAAGGACGACTGGGTTCCCGGGGGAGATATCGTCTATTTGCGCACGGTTGGGCATCGCCTTACCAGGGAACGCCTCCTGGTCCCAGCCCATGCCGCTGACCCATTCTCCCGGTTTGGCCCGCTGGACGCCTGAGACAAGCCTGAGCCGCACCGCCGTCATGTTGGCGGTACCTCTGAGGTCAACGCTCCGCTTCAACCACCCGAATTCGAACGGATGGCAGTGAGAATCTACGAAACCCGGGTAGAGAGATCCTCCGTTTGCGTCGATGACCTCAGCACCGTCGGGAGTCGCCATACTCCCCTCGACTATCTTGAGTACTTTCCCTCCCTGGCAGTAAACAGCGTACGGTTCCCTCCCCCCGATGCTGCATCCACGTATGAGCACTCCTGTCACTTGATCGTCCTCCGCGCAAACGCCACGGCAGAGTTTTCCGAACGTGCGCGCGCCAGCTTGCGCAGGTCTTCCGGAGAGTCCAGGTCGAAGGTCAATCCCGGTTTCGACACGACGCCTACCGAAAGACCTTTTCGGGCGCTAGCCCTGAGGTGGTTCCAGAAGCTGTCGTTGTCGTAGCTCAGCGGGAGGCCTACCTTCGGGGGAAAGACGAGTGCGTTTGTCCCATTAAAGGAGGTTGAAGGAGCGATCACAACCTGGAGCATTTCGCCCAAAGCCACCATGTGCTTCACCTGTGACGCGAGCAAGAGGGGGAGATCCGAAGGGAGGACCAACACCCTCGGTGGGCTGTCAAGAGCGCTCACTCCCGCCTCGACTGCCGCGTTGACCCCCTCGTCCCTGGCCTCCCGGACGATGCTGGCCCCAGTTCTGGTTGCAAGCTGCAGTATCTCGGGATCTGAAGAGACCACATAGGTCGCAGACAGCAGGCCAGCCTCCCTGATTGCCCCGAGCACCCCGGAAAGCAACAGTGACTCTAGCTCCTGCCTTTCAACCCGTGAGAGAACCGGTGATAGCCTTGACTTGGCCCCGGATGACTTCACAGGTACCAGTACGGCGAGGGGTTTCAAACCTCGATCATCACCCGGGCAAGCCGTAGCTCGTCCGTCAGCCCTTTCATGCGTGTGCCAGCCGTCTTGCACTCCATCCCGAGCGCCCGAATATCTCGGGCCAGGGCAGCATCCGTTTCGGAGATTACTAGACTGTCGGCGAAATCTGAGTATAGTCTGGCCACTCCGTAGGAGTCAGATAACGACCCAGTTGCCCTGAGGAGCTTCCCAGCCGGCCCGCTGAAAGGAGAATGACCTTCCATTGGAGACAGGGCCACGATCCGCGCGCCAGTTCCCCTGAGAAGCCGTCTGAACCCGGTCACAGCAAGCATCGGGCCAATGCTGGTGACGGGGTTCGCAGGGCAGACTACTACCCTGTCAGCCGCCGACACTGCAGCCGCCACCTCGCGTGTGGGTCTGGCCCTATGGTCCCCCTCATACCTTACTCCAATCGCCTTCGGCCTCCCCTTCTCTCTTACCCAGAATTCCTGCAAGTGGAGCTCGCCAGCGGGCGTTACAATCTTTGTAGCCAGGTAACTGTCAGAGACCGGCAGGATGGGGCACCTGACCCCGAGCGACTCCGCTATTTTGCGCGTCGCTTCAGTAAGCGACCTTCCCCTCCTCAGCATCTCGGTCCTGGCGAGGCAGACGGCCAGATCCCTGTCGCCAAGCCTGAACCAAGTCTCTTCTCCGAGCCTCGAGAGCCCGCCAAGCGCTCCGAAGGTGTCGCCTGCGATCCCCCACCCCCGCGGGCTTGAAATCCCTGCAAGGGTGTAGGTTGCAATGTCGATGTCCGGACAGACGAACACCCCGTAGGTCCAGAAATTGTCCCCGACGTTTGCCACCACGGTAAGATCGATCGGGAGCTTCGACAGCCCGCGCAAGAGCTTGGCTGAGCCTGTCCCTCCTGCCAGAGCGACGACTCTCACCCTTTTTTTCACCTGAAGAGGTCCCTGTCGGGAGGCATCAGCATCTCCTTTACCGTTCCCTCCCCGCGGGTGTACTCTACCCCCCTCACTATAGCCGCAGGGATTCCATTCAGCTTCCCAATTGCAAGTTCAGCCGCACCGGCAATCTCGTCCACGATAGAAGGCTCGGTAACCCGGAGTTCGTAGCCGAACTTGTCCCTGCGACCTGCGTATTCCACCAGCGGTAGTACACCCGAGCATCCAATGGCAACATCCGTCTGCCCCAGCCTCCAGGGCCTCCCGAAGGTGTCGGTGACAACGACGGCGAGCTCCCTTCCGGTAAGCCTTTCGAGCTTTCTCCGAAGTCTATCGGCGCTCCGGTCCGGGTCGATGGGGAGGAGGGCAACGGATTCCTTCCCTACGTTGGACTGGTCGATGCCAGAGTTCGCGCAAACGAAGCCCTGGTTTGTCTCCGTGATTATCACGCCGTGGCCGGCCCTCACTACCCTCACGGACTCCGAAAGCACCAGCTCAACAAGGCGGGGGTCCTTCCCCTGCATCTTCGCCAGCGCTTTGGCCCTCTTCCCCGGGGCGACGGAATCGAGCCTGACCACCCTCCCCTCAGCCTTGGACACGATCTTGTGCTTGACCACGACCACATCCCCGTCATAGAGAGCTAGGGAGTTGTCGTCTACGGCGTCCAAGATCAGAGCGGCAAGGTCGTCCCCCTTGGAGACCTCAGGGATACCAAAAAGCGGGATTACCTCTATTCTTTTCAATCCGCTCGGCGCAACGCGCAATCTCGGCACGATAAAGCCTCTCTTCGGCGGGGCTAGAATTTTAAGCCCCTCGGGCGGGCTCGGTGCAAGATGCCTACGGAGAAGGAGGTCCTCGAGGCCCTCTCGGCGGTCAGGGACCCAGAGCTAGGGAAGGATGTCGTCACCCTGAGAATGGTCGAAGGGGTGAAGGTGGAAGGCGGGAAGGTGACGTTCACCCTCAACCTCACTACTCCTGCGTGTCCCCTAAGGACACGTCTCGAGCAGTCGGCGAAGGCTGCGGTGGCCGGAATCCAGGGGGTAAAGGAAGTCGAAATGAAAACAGGGTCGGTCGTGGCTGCTACGAGGGACTATGCGGACTCGGAGATGTTGAAGGGGGTCAAGAACATCATAGCGGTCGCGAGCGGGAAGGGCGGGGTCGGCAAGTCGACGATTGCGGTCAACCTGGCCGTTGCTCTTGCCGAGTCGGGGGCAAAAGTGGGGATTCTCGACGCGGATGTATACGGCCCCAACATTCCTCTGATGATGGGGATAAAATCGTCTCCGCAGATCAAGGATGACAGGATAATCCCTCCTGAGGCGTTCGGGGTGAAGGTTGCTTCGCTAGGGTTCTTCTACAACGAGGAGACGCCCGTAATCTGGAGGGGTCCCCTGGTGGCAGGGGCCGTACGCCAGCTTCTCACCCAGGTGGACTGGGGCGAGTTGGACTACCTCGTGTGTGACATGCCGCCCGGCTGCCTTCCCGCAGGTACCATGGTTCTGACCGCTAGCAATGTTCCAAAGCCAATTGAGAAGGTAGAAGTCGGTGAGTTCGTTCTCTGCTATGACGGGAACGCACTAGTCCCAAGGCGTGTCATTGGCGTAATCCCCCAGGGTAGGCAACGGGTTTTCAGGCTGACAACGCCAAACAGGGAAATCACGACGAGCGCAAACCACCCATTCCTGCGATATCACGGGACAAATTCGTGGGTAAGGCTAGATCAGTTGAAGGTGGGAGACAGGGTCGTTGTGCCGAATTGCGTCGGAGGGGGGCACCCAATGCCTTTGCCTAAGATAGAATTCAATCCCAAGTTCATCCAACTCCCAACGGTGACAACCACTGACTTTGTGAGAATAGTGGGGCACTTCGTTGGTGATGGTTTCCTGAAGAGGCAAAAGAGACAAAGGAGGTTCGCAGGACTACGGATTTGCGAGCCTCGAGGAAGCAAGTTCAGGACGACGTACGAGAATCTGTATCGCAAGATCTTCAGATGTAATATTTTCGAAGACAATGATGGGCAGAAGTTCGCAATAGCTTCTGCGCCTCTGGCGGAGCTTTTCGCCGCGTTGGACCTTGACCACAGGGCCAAGGACAAGCGGGTACCGTCCTGGGTCTACTCTCTTCCTCTCGACCAGAGGCTTGCGTTCATTAGAGGCTACTCGGAAGCAGACGCGAACATAAGGCACCGCGAGTCGAGCAAGAACCTCCCGGATTGGAGGGGCGTTTACATGTTGAGGAGTATCGTGCAGGACACCGTCCAGGTTGAGAGCACGAACGGTACTCTTGTAACTCAGATCCACGAGTTGTGCCTGATGAGCGGCATCCGCTCGACCAATGTCAAGACAAGGTTCAGGGAGCATCAGGTGCTCCCCGAGGGACGAAGCGCCAGCCATGTAGTGAATTACGGTTTCCAGTTCTCAACGAAACACGATTCAAGGCCATTCAAGCTGTCAAGAATCAAATCAATAGCCCCCTTTGGCGACGCCGAGACGTTCGACCTACAGGTGGACCAGTACGAGAACTTCGTAGCCAATTCATTTCTTGTCCACAACACGGGCGACGCCTCACTCACCCTTGCTCAGACCGTTCCGCTCGGAGGGGTAATCATAGTCACTACGCCGCAAGAAGCCGCCCTCAACATCGCAGCGAAAGCCCTTGCCATGTTCAAGAGGCTAAACGTACCTATCCTGGGCGTTGTCGAGAACATGAGCTATTTCGTGTGCCCCCATTGTGGCGAAAAATCGTATATCTTCTCGAGCGGTGGAGGAAGAAAGATAGCGAAGGAACGGGACGTCGAGTTCCTGGGGGAAATCCCCCTGGGATTGTCTGTGCGGGAACAATCCGACCTGGGAGTTCCAGTGGTCGCTGCCCGCCCAGATTCCCCAGAGTCTCTGGTCTACAAGGAACTGGCCTTTCGGGTTGCAGGGATGGTCAGCATCGTGGCCTTTACCAAGATGAAAAGATGAGCGTCGACCAGGACCGTCTCCTAGCATCTGCAGCTAGAAAGAAGAAGGCACGGAAGCGCGCTCGTGGCCCCTATCGCAAAGCCCACACTCCGAAGATGGTCAGGCCTGAGTAGACCCCAGTCTACGCTTTAATCCCAGGAGAGATCGATAAGATTCCCTTGTCCAATAACAGAGAGAGGAGGGCCTTCTCCCTTTTCCTGGTGATAATACTGGTCGTTATGCCGGCATACTTGTACTACGGGTACATCACCCGACCCTCAAGCGCACCGTGGTCGGTAGTAGGCGATATCCAGCTCAGAGCCACCTCAGTACAAGTGACCGGCTTCGCCCTCGGCGGCCCGGATCTGTCCCTAACCGCGGTAGTTTACAACCCCAATGGTTTCGGAGTGTCCCTGAATGGGGCTAGCTATTCGATGTACGCCGACGGCCACTACCTGAAGAGTGGGCTGATTACTGGCGAGTACCCGCTGGCCCCCCTATCCACGAAGGCATTCGTGTTCCCCATCAGCATCGGCTGGAAGCCAGCTTTCCAGACCCTTGGGAGTTACATGTGGGGGTGGGGAAATGTGAGATGGGAGGTTAAAGGCACAGCCAGCATCGAGGTCGGGGGTTTCTCTTTCTCAGTCCCGTTTGACTTGACGACTGGCGGCAGCTGAAACTGATAGGCTCATCTTAGCTAAGAGAGGAGACGCCTTATCCCGAAATACATGATTCTTAAGACGGCGGTGGCCACTGCCGCGGCAAGCAGACTGCCAAGCAGACCATAGGTCAGAGCGAAACCGAAGTCTGTCGGAGTGGACAGGTATGGGGCATTCATGAATGCGCCGACTGGTTGAGTGGTGCTGTAGAGAATGGCCGCGTAGAATAGGACGAAGAGGAGCAGGAAGACGAGCAACCACTTGCGCCGCACGTAACAATTGGAAGGAGCCTATGATTTAAAGCGCCAAAGGGGCGTCATCCGAGAGTCTGGCAAGCTCCGCGAGAGCAAGTGCGGACCGAAGTCTCTACTTTACCGCCACCGCGTCGATCTCCACCCTTGCTCCCCTGGGCAGCGCAGCAGCTTGGACCGTGGAGCGCGCAGGAAAAGGCGCGACGAAGTGCTTGCCATACTCTTCGTTCATCTGTGAGAACTCTCCCAAGTCCACCAGGTAGACGGTTGTCTTGACGACGTCGTTCAATCCCAGCCCCGCGGCCCGGAGCACGGCGTCCAGGTTGGAAAGCGCCCTGTTGGTCTGCGCCACAATCCCCTCGACAAGCTTCCCCGACGACGGGTCGAGGCCTATCTGCCCCGAGCAGTAGACCGTTCCGACGTCGATCCCTTGCGAATAGGGCCCTATGGGGGACGGGGCCGACTCTGAGTTAACAGCTTCTTTCATGGCCGGCCCGCGCGCCACGGCCGCCCTTAAATCGGTTACGAGGGAGCGGGTCAGGCCTTGCGCTCTAGCAGGCGCCTGAGACCTGGGTAGATTTCCGACTCCTCAGCGTACTCTAAGACCTCCTTCCTGTCCATATGCCATAGCATCCTCGAAGTCATGTTCCCCTTCTTGGCGACAAGGATGACCCTTCGTCCTGCCTTGTGGGCGGCCATTATCTCCATCCCCACCCCGATACTCGGCTCCGTCACGTCTGCGATGAGTAGATCGCATTCTTCGGAACCAGTCCTATCTCTTTGGAAGACGTCAATGGGCGAGGGGGCCGCCTCAGTCTGCCCAAGGACCCAGGGCGAGGTTACAACATTCCCCGAATCTGTAATGGCGTTTGCCATCAGCTGCGCCCTGGGCAGCGCCCTGTTGGTTATCATTGGGACGGAAAGGTAGACCCTCACAACGGGAACTCGCGAGAAACAGCTGTGGTATATCCCTATCTTGTCAGGGGAGCCTTTTGGGCTGCTTGCTTGAGTTTTGAGTGATCACACTTTGTGGGCGCGTGGGCATAGCAAAAGCTTGCTCCGCAAATGTGGCAAGAGTAGTAGAAACCGACACCCAGCTTCCGGCCACATACCCCGCAGGTAGGTGCCGTTGCCTGCTCCGCACTGGTGTACAACCCTTTACCACCAATTTCGTGATAGGGAGGCCCCCTATTAAGGAAATGGAACATAATTCCAGATAGTATTGTGAGGGGGGCGTGAAAGTATACCATATTCTTTTTTCACGGTCTTTTTACTTATCCCCCTCGGAAAGGTGTGAAGCCTCGATGTTCAGGCTGTCAAAAGGTATGAGCCAGGTCTACCCCCGGCTAAATCTGGCGACGCCGACCACGACAATCCCGATTGCAATTATCACGAAGAAGGATTTGACCCAGAAGCCTCCAAGTGCTTCTAGCACAGTGGCCATCCCCATAATTAGCAGAATTGCAACGAAGACCGCGGCGATCATGGCCAGAATACCCCCCGCGTGCTCGAAAGCACTCATTACGAGGAGCCTAAGTGCGTGCGGAATATTTACGAAATATGGAGTCTGGATCCACCTTCCATCCTCAAAGGGGAGTATGTCCGGTATCGCCTTCCAAGCGGGTACTACCTCTTATAGCCTATCTTCCTCAGGAAGTCGTTTCTTTCGGCCTTGTCTGCCACCGACTCGACCCCTTTCGGGGCCACCCCATCTATGACGCCGAGGACCCCCCGACCCTTGCCGGAGTCAGCAACGACCACGGTAACGGGGTTGGATGTAGCGCAGAATATCTGCACGACTTCTTCAACAGCCTTCAGCCTGTTCAGGACGTTGATGGGAAAAGCTTCAGACAGGACGACCACAAATGTGTGACCCGCTCCTATCCTTGCTGCGAATTCGGTGGCCAGCTTCGCGAGCCCTTCATCGGTGCCGTCGAATCGGACAAGGGCCTTCCCGGACGCTTCTATGAACGCTACCCCGAACTTAAGGCCGGGCATTGATGTTACAAGCGCCTCGTAGATGTCTTCTACGCTCTTGATGAAATGTGACTGGCCCACAATGAGCTGTGTTCCTGCAGGTTCGATTTCCACCTCTTCGATCTTCATTGGAGGAGGGGAGGTTCCCCGATTTCAAATCCTTTTGCCTCAGGATGGGCTGTCCCCTGTTAGTCTGCTCTGAATCCGTGGCGTGTTAAAAGGTGGGCCTCGGTGAATGCGAGGATGTCGAAGTTGTGGGAAATCTTCAGGCATGGTGGCAAAATACCAACGGTCGATGATCGGATCCCCCCAGAGCGTGTAGTCGAGCCCCCCGAAGAAATAGAGGGGGTCCTTGACACCTATCGAGTTCCCGCCGGCGGTCGGCCCGGCGCTTCAGCAGAAGTGTTCGTCGTGGAACAGGACGGGGTAGGCAGGTACCTTGTTCGTCTGCCGAAACTCTCTTTTGAAGAGGGGAAGGCCGTGGAGCTTCTGAAGTCGAACCTAGTCGATTCTATCCCTGCGGATGCGGATGGAGATCCGAGGGATGTGGTCGAAGAGTACATGTGGAAGACAGCCCGGGGGACAGGGCTCGCCCCCCTCGTCGAAGACTCACACGAGAAGCTCCTGTACTATCTTATGAAGGATTTCGCAGGCTTCTGGGAGGTTGACCCCCTCGTAAATGATGACAATCTGGAGGAGATCTCCGTCGTCAGGTTCGACCGCCCAGTGCGCGTCCTGCACAGGAACTTCAGCGAGTACATGTTTATGGAGACAGACGTGGTCTACCCGTCCGAGCAAAGGCTCCAGGCCTTCGTGAGGAGGCTTGCCCAATTAGGCGGTACGACTGTTTCTCTCGCCCAGCCGTCCCTCGAGGTGACCCTTCACGGAGCTTCTGATAGACGAGTGACTGCTACGCTGGGCGACGAGATATCCAGGCCGGGCTCTACCTACGCCATCAGGAAGCAACGGGCGCGCCCGATTACACTCGCACAGCTTGCCTCCCCGGAACTTGCGCGGTTTCTGGCTGCGGGACCACGAGCCTCAGCAGACAGCCCATGTTCCTACGAGGAGGATCATTCGCACAAGACTCTCTCCGTCTTGATGGCTGCTTACTTCTGGCTCCTCCTCGAGCGAACGACAAACGTCCTCGTCGCTGGAGAAACAAATTCGGGGAAGACCACCCTGATGAACGCCATTCTCGCCCTTGCGAATCCGAAGTACAAGATTGTAACGGCGGAGGATGTGCTCGAGATCAACCTCCCGGATCATCTGCATTGGCAGAGGCTCAAGACGAGGGGGCACCGGGCGGGCCTATCACCAACAACAGCCCGGTATGAATACGGGCTCGCCGACCTCCTGAAGCTCGCCCTTCGATTCTCCCCCACCATCCTCAGTCTGGGGGAGATGCGGGGTGAAGAATCAGAGACGGTGGCGGCGGCGATAACCCTGGGGTTCTCGACGATGACCACGATGCATGCAGAGGACGCTGAGCGGTGCGTCCAGCGCTTGACAACCCCGCCAATGAGGTTCTCAGCGGGGCACATCAGGGACATAACGGCCATCGTCACCGTGAGGAAGGTAGCGCTGCAGGACGGGCGCGTCGTCCGCCGGGTGGTGAGCGTAGACGAGCTCAAGCCCGTTGGGAATGACGAACACGAAATCGTCAACGTATTCAAGTACGACCCTGCTACAGACTCCTTCTCTCCTACCACCCCTGCCGAGGTCCTCGACCGCTCCTACAGGCTCAACGAGATAGCCGAGGGGTATGGTTGGTCCCCGGGCGCGGTTCAGAAGAACCTGGCCCTAAGGGCAGCGCGCATATCAGGGAGGATTGCGGGCGGGGAGCTAACCCCCCAGGCGCTGTCCAAGATGGTAGAGGAGTTCGCCCTGGAGGAAGCGGGGCGGGGACAGTTCCAGCAATGCGGAAAGAGATGAGCAGCACACCGATCCTGTTCTTCATTCGGCGAGGTTGCGTGGCCTGGCTGATAGGCCGGATGCGGGCAAGGCTCTCCCCTCTGCTCATCCGGAGTGGATGGATCACCAATCCGGCGATCCTAGCGACGGAATCTGTTGCCAAAGCGATCACCTCAGCCGTGGTAGTGGCGCCCATGGCAGCTCTGCTAGTCTTGCTTGTCACCCCCTGGGCCGCGCTGCTCGCGTTCACGCCGTTTGTCATCCTATTGATGCCCGAACTAGGCCTCAGAGACAGAATCGCCCAACGGCGGGAGGGGGTAGAGAGAGAACTCCCCTTCTTCTCGGTGGTGGTGAACGTCCTCGCAGGCGCAGGCATACCCCTCTACTCAATCCTGAGGGACATGGCAACATCGGAGCTGTTCACGTCGATAAAGCGGGAGGCTCTGCTCGTCAGGAGGGACGTCACAATTTTCGGGATGAATCCCAACGACTCCATAGAAATGCTGGCTTCGAATCACCCTTCCAGCAGGTTCGCCGATTTCCTCCTGGGGTACACCAGCAAGGCGAGGAGCGGCGGAGACGTCGCTCTTTACCTATCGAGCGAGAGCGGCTCCCTTCTAAGGGGGCTTGAAGATGGATGGGCTCGATACGTGTCGAGGGTCGGGATAGTCGGGAGCATTATGATCACCGCCTTCGGCGTCGTCCCCCTACTACTGACCGTGGTGGGTGTGTTTTCCCCGAGCTTCTCGGCTGCCAGCCTCTTACTCTTCACACTGCTCGTGGTTCCACTAGTCGCAACAGCAATCCTCTTCATGGTCGGGAGGATGCAGCCGGTGCGGGAGGACCCGATCAGGGGAAGGGCGGGGATGAGCACGATGGCGTCACTCTTAGGCGCACTGGCCGCCGCCTTCCTCGGGGGAATTTGGGCATCGGTGGGAGCCGCGTCTTTGATTTTCTGCGTCGCCTATGGCCTTTCTGTCAGGGAACAGATCGCTGAAACAAAGGCCATCGAGGAGGGACTCGCCCGGTTCCTCAAGGACCTTTTGGAGTACAAGCGGCAGGATTACGACCTGACAAGGGCAGTCATCGCCATGCAGATCGGCACAAGATACAACCCCCGATTCGACTGGCTCTTGTCCTGCGTAGCATCCCAATTGAAGGCCGGCGTCCCGCTCGAGGGGGTTAGGGTCGAATGCAGAAGCAGGCTGGGGAAACTAGCCTTCCACCTGCTTGGACAGATGAGCAGGTCTGGGGGCGGTACCGTCGACACGGTCTACCAGATCTCGAACTTCACGGACAGGATGACCGAAATGAAGAAGAGCGCAGCCGCAGAGATTAGACCGTACGTGATCCTTTCTTACATATCCCCTCTCTTGCTTGCATTCGGCATCACTTTCGTGGGGAGCGTAGTTTCGCCCTTCAACAGGGCGACAAGGCCAGACTTTGCAGGCTTCGGCATCAGCGTGCAGGGGGGTGCCCCACAGGTTCCACTCGGGCAGATTTCTGACCTTCTTATCGTGGTATCTGCGGCGGCCCTAGGTCTGATCAGCGCCAAGATCACGGACTTCACCGTCAAGAACACACTGAAGGCCTCGCTCAACGTCGCCCTTGCAATCGCGGCCGTTGTAGCCACCTCGACGGTAGGCTCACATTCGCTGCTCCAGTCCCTCGGATTCTAGCCCAGTGGTTGGCTGTTAATAGGCCGGTGGGCCTGACTGGTGGATGAGAATAAAGGAAGATCGCGCGGCTATCTCACAGAGCTTGGACCTGTTCATTATCATCGCAGCCGTTCTCGGGGTCGGCGGCATCGTCAGCGCTTCAATCTATAGCCTCGTCAGTAGTGCGACGGCGAGCACCAGCATAGTCGTGGCGGGTGCTGCCATGAGGGCGGGGGCTACGGCAAGCGATTCCCCCTCTGCAATCTCTGTCTCCATCAAGAACAACGGCGGAAGCCCAATCGCCTGCACCCCGTCCACCTGCCAAGTAGTATTCGCCGGCACGAACACTGGCACGGCAGCACCCCCCGCTTGCGCGGCGCCCTGCAGTATCACGTCAGGGGGTCCCGCAATCTGGACCGTCGGAGGGCCCGCAGGCGCACCCGAGGCCAACAATCCCCTGACCTTCGAAACCGACACGTTCACGCTCCAGCCGGGGGGACAGACGTCATTCGCCCTCAACGCGCAGTTATCTACCGTCGGTATGTCTCCCTCTTTCTGGGCCCCGGGAGCGCCTGTCACGGTCAATGTCCTTTTCGGTTCGACCTCGGTCCAGGTCGTAGTCACGTCCCAGTAGAGTGCTCGATGTGAGCCCATCCTGGCATTTTGGCCCGTGCCATCGGGGTGGCATAAGCGAACTATACGCCTCGGTCCTGATGGTCGGAGTGACGCTGACTGTCGGGGGATTGGTGGCATCTTCAGCACTTGGGCAGTTCGCCCTGGCAAACGATTCCGCGTCCCTCAGCGCTACCGCCGAGGAAGCCTCCGTCAGGATCCAGATAGGGCTGGTCTACCTTGCGGCCGCATCTTCCGGCGGTTGTCCCGTGTATGAGGGATATCACGAGGGGACCATTGTAAACATAGCCTTCTTCGACTACGGCGGGGCGCCTTTCACCCCCGCTGAGATAATCATCAATGGCACGGCTTACCCAGGGACCTACGCTCCTTTGGCGCAGGGGGGCCTCGTGACGTATGCTGTCAAGGCAACGACTTGTTCACACTCCTCAGGGCAGACGGTGATAGTTACGGATTCAGAAGGGAACGAGGCTCAGTTTGAATCGTAGAGCAAGGAGGGGAGCGTCTGCGTACGTTGAGGCTTTTGTGCTGATTGGCATCGCGGCGGGGGGTTCGGCTCTCGTCCTCGAGGGAGCTCTTCCTTTCGCTTCGAGCCTCCGGGGGCCATCTGTGATGGTCCAGGACGAAGGTATCCGGCAGGGAGCGTACCTGGCCATAGAGAAGTTGACGGTGATGAACCTGGGGCAGGCCCCGATACCATCCTTCGTCGTCTCAACGAGTCAGGTCCCCACCTCGGCATCTTGCTGCTACACTGTTTACGTCCTCGGCAACGGCTCACAGCCAGCCGGAACCTGTCCCGCCGAGACGACGAACCCAACGCATCTGACGGTAGCCTACCCCATCCGACCGGGGGAAGCAGTGGGCGTCGTCATCACGATCATTGGGTCTGTTTTCGAAATCGGTTCGACTGGAACTATCACGGTCACGACGTCGAACGGGGCACAGCAGACGGTCGGCGTGTTGGTGGCGCCAGGTTAGGCGGGTGACGGAAGCTGCTTACACGTAGTCGTAGGGGGGTTGCCTCCATAGTGGGGACCGTCTTCTTCGTCCTAGTTTTCATGATGGCACTGGGCTCCATCGCCTACGCATCAGGACTGCAACAGCAAGCGGCAACTGCCCAGGAGTTGGAACTGCAGAATGCCGCTCAACGAGGCGCCGAGTCCCTGGCATTCGCGGTCACCATCGGAGGACTGGTGGCTACGAACGAAGGCCCCACGACTGTGTCAGTGAACCACGTGTTGCTCAGATACCCAAACGGGACGGTTTACTCCATTTTCGCCGGAGATTCCATTCCTTCAGGAGGCTCTACACTAGTCCAATCCCTGGTACCGAACGGCATCTGTTCCCCCGGCACCGCAACATGCGCGTCCAAGTATCTGCAGATACTCGAAGGCGACCCGCCGGGGAGCTCGGTAGGCCTGGTGACAGGGCTCGGGAACGCATTCTGGTACACCGACCAGAAAGGTGAAGTCGATTGGGGGTCCCTGGTAGGCTTCCCCGCCCGCTGCCCGGCAGGGGAGGTTGTGAGCCAGGTGAACACGACCCTAGGCTGCGACCCAGAGGGGACCATTACTTCCTGGGACGACACCCGGATTTCGAGCGGCGGGGCCGGAGAGTATTCTTCCTCGGGCCTTGCCGTGAACCTTCCGGCCAATGGGACCTTTGCGTTTTACGCGTTCACGGTGGTTGAGCCCTCGTTTGGCACAGAGCATTACAACTTCGAGGTCCAACCCCTGCCTCCCGGTGCCTCGCTCGTAGTTGCCTGTGCCCCTATGTCAGACCCCGAGGGGGGAGGTAACCTCCCAACTAACTGCGTGGACGCAGCTGGGATTCCGATTGCTGCACAAGACGGCCTTTCGTTCGGAGTCATGCCCCCCGTCTACGCGACCCCGGGGCTCTTCGGCGTGGTGTCGTCCGGGCCGGGAGAAATCACCCTCCAAATCGATTTTGCCTGCACCAGTGACTGTGGAGGCGTCTCGCTGTTGGCTGGGTCGTTCATGGTGGTGCAGGCTCTAGAGTAGGCGCGCCATCAGAGTCGGGGGGACAGTCTTAGCGAATAAAGTCGGAGACAGGAACATCTTAACTACCGCATGATGTTTCGGGCGAGTCATGTCCGAGTTCACGAGTTTCTTTCGTCACTGCCCCTCCTGCGGTAGAAGGTTCGAGATAAGGCTGGTCGGAAAGAAATTGGTCGACGAGAAACATGTTACGGAAGAGGCGCCCCTCTCCGTTCCGCCGCTCCCTTCGTACCCTTCCCTTTCGCAATACTCCCCCGCCTATAACGAGTTAGTGGAAAGCGTCCCGCTAACCGTCGATATCAAGGAGTTCCAGTATGCATACAAGTGCAGGCACTGTGGCCACCAATGGTCTGAAATTCGCTAGCGACGATCGAAGCACCATCAGGAGGGTCTGCTGTCGACCAGGAGCGGCTCCTGGAAGAACCTCCTGGTCAACCCGGTGGCAGGCGAATCGAATGGATCAATCGTGACGACCAGCGGAAGGTTCCTTACCGCGTACCCAAGGAGGAGGCACATACGCGGCGGAAGCGTCCTAACAATGGCCCTCACGGTGTCCGAGTCTGCCATGGCTGCCTGGGAGACCAGGTTGAGGTCGGCGTCGTTGCTGAAGCTGTAGAGGAATATGTTGTCAACCTGGCGGTAGATCTTCTGGTCGATGGCATCAGGCTGGTTGGTAACGAAAATGGTGAAAACGCCGAAATGCCGCATCCTTGTAATCAGGTCCTCCCAGTAGGTGTCCCTAAGGTAAAGGTGGGCCTCCTCCGCGAATAGGAATATTGGCGGAATCTTTCGCTTCTCGAGCAGATCCACAATCTTGGAGAGCATCAACTCCACGACCATCCTTCTGTTCAGGGGGGAGACCCCGCTCAACGAGACGACAAGGGCGCTCCCCGACCGGTTCAGCGAAAAGAAGTCTTGGAGATCGAACTGCTGGTGTTCAGAATCGGTGAAGAGTCCGCAGGAAGCAAGCGTGTGGTACCGAGCAAAAAGTGCGTCTCTAACGAACTCGTTGCACCTCCACTGCTGTATTGCCAGCTCCAGGGATGACAGGGTAAGCTCGTCCCGGCTGTCCAACTGTTCCCATATCTTCGTAAACTCTCTGAGCGATGTTCCCGGCATATCAAGCGAATGGGAAAGAAGGTTCGTGATAGGGCGCAGCCCAACGGAAGCTAACGAGAACTTGAGGTCCCGCCCGGGCCGGAGCACCCTGACCTTTCGCCCAACGGCGGTTTCAGTCCCATCCCGCCTGGCCCCCACCTTGCCGTATTCATCGTTGAGGTCAAAAACGACGGCGTAGGCGCCGTTCTCGAGTAGCCCTCTAAGGAGGATCTTCGCAAGATGTGATTTCCCGGACTCCTTCCTGCCAGTTATCACGGTGATCCTGCCATCTAGGGCCTCCGCTGGGATACAAAATGCCGATTCGGAGTCGACAGTGCCCAAGCGAATGTCCCTCGCCCCCAGTGGCTCAAGCGCGCTGGCAAGATCGTCCACCATGAGACGGGTCACGGTCGAGCTAGTCCTCGAAGGCATCCAATTGGCCCTCGGGGTGAGTTTCTTGTCAGAAATGGTCCCCCTCGCCTTGCAGAGCAGTATCCTCATGTCCCGAATCAGGGTGGATATGGTCGTAAGCTCGGTGGGATCTGAAGTTATTCCGGGAGCGGAGGCGGAGAGTATCTCCTCGCGAGCGATCTCCTCTTCTATGCCCTCCACGTCCAGATAGCGCTCGTCGTAGACCTGCATTACTAGGCTCCTCTGAGGCTCGGTTGCCACGAGGTAGTCTCCGACCCTCACCCTCTCCACCGACGAAGCTATGACCAGGATGTCGTCCGACTCCTTCTTCAATATCTTCACGCCCTAGGCACCCCCCCTGAAGCTCCCCAGGGCTATTTTCCTGAGCGGGAAGGTGTGAAGCTGATGGACGCGGAACCGCTTGGTCACGAAAGCCTTGAGCGCCTGGTCCTCAGCCCTGGAAAAAATCGATAGGTGATGGGCGACCTTCAGCGAGTCGGGGTAACCTGAAGAAAAGGCATCGTTCCACATGATTCTCCCCAGCGTCGTCTCCAGGGCTTCTTGACCTGCGAGGTCCAGCCTGAACACGAGGCCGTCGTGGGTGAACTTCGCAAGGACAGTGCTGATCGGACCCCGGTCAATGGCATGAAAGGCGGGTCCGTTTGCGTGCGACAGTGCGCCGACTACGTCCTCACTTAACAGGAGGTTTGTGGACTTCGAGAAACCAACCAGGCATTTTCCCGAGCGTCGACCGTGCAAGGCCGAGGCGGATAGTTGCCCCAGTGGGTGCTTCAGAGAACCGTCTGCCATGATGATCGTGTCTCCCTCCGCACCCGAGAGAGTTTCTATGACCCGTCTCTCCACCGCGTTCCTGATGTAACGCTCTGCCACAGCGTGATCAGAGAGGAGGAGGTCCATCTCCGCCGGGGGCAGGTTCGGCGATAACCCGGATAGTCCTGAGGAGGTAGCGTACACCATTATGGGACCCAGCCTGAAGAAGCGTCTCAGTGCCCCCTCGAAGGAGATTCCCACCGCTGTCCTGGCAGCGTAAAGAGCACCCTGCGAGGTCTCGCCAACCAGCACGCACGTCGAGTCGACGGACGCGACCGGCCGCCCTTCTTTGACGGGAATTATGCACCCAGGGGCCAGGTCAGCGTCTGTCGCCTCGAAGTACGGATACAGTTCCCTCCCGTAGCTACTGAAGACGAAAGTTCTGCCTGCCAGCTCGTGCTCTGCGTCCTCGGAAAGTTCTGCGAACGCCTCCTCAAACTCCCTGGCCAGGGTGTCGAGGATGGCGAACCGCCCGTCTTCGAGGATTGGGGAGGTAGCGATGGCCATCTTGCGCGCACGATGGGCATGTTGCGCACTATTTATCGGTTGCGCATGTTGCTAGTGCGCAACAGACCTTCGCGAATCCGGACCCGCCCTTTGAGCGCCAGTTAGCAGCAAGAGGACGCCGGGCTACCGACGAAAACTGTTCAAATATGGGCATCTTGCCCAACAGGAACAACAAGAATCCGAATTGTCAGGAGAACAGAACAAGGTCACGGTAAGGCTCAAACGCGGGTCGTGGGAGGTCGAAATAACCACTGTCGAAGACAAGTTGCAACAAGCTGTGGAGAGCGTCCTCGCCGGCATGTCTTCAAAGGAGCCGATGCTAGTCGAATCACAGGTGTCGGGTTTGGACGAGCACAGGGGGGAGACAAGCAGAAGCGTGATAACCACCATGTGGAAGGAAGGCTGGTTCGCCACCCCAAAGGCCCTTTCCGAGGTCCACGAAGAGATGAGCAGGAGAGGATACCATTACGACAGGACCGCCGTGTCTCACACATTGGTGGATCTCGTGAGAGAAGGTTCACTTTTCAGGGACGGCAGCATGAGGAACTACAGGTACGTACAGAAGTACCCCTTCAAGGGACAGGCCTGAACTTCTTCGATAGCTGTTCCAATAGCCTGCTGGCACCCACCGTCGTTATCCTGTACTTCCCTCCCTGGTCCGAGCCCAACCTCTCGACGTTGGCCGACTTGGTCAACTCGCTTAACCTGGAGCTTATGGTCTTAGGGTATAGTCCGGTAGCGCCCTCAATTTCGGACACCCCCATGGCATCTGTTCCCGAGGTCCCGCTCAGCTGGGAGATGCGTGAGGCAATAAGCTGCAGGAGGATGACGTCCCTGTCGCTCAGCTTCTTGTCCTGGGTCCATACCCTCGGTCCTTCGGGAGTCACCCTGACATACTCCTTGAACATCTGGATAAGGTCGTTGAGCGAGTAGTTGACGCTGATTGCCCGTGCGAGATCCATGTTGGGAATGACCTTGGAGATGAACTCGTGCAGCGACCGCATCACGACCTCAGGGGACCCTGAGAAGTCGACCTTTGTGTCCCCGTAGGTCACCGATACCTGAAGCTCTCTTTCACTCGACAGGTTGCTCCGTGGCTCCGCGCCGCACCGATTCGTACTCCGCTTAAATTAGTATCGTAAAGGGAGAGAGGTCTTGATCCATGGTTGCTGCCATGCTGCTTGGCCTCAGGGGCGCGCTTCTCAGCCCGTCTGCGCGGCTACAAGGCCACTCATCCCTGTACCCCCCGACACTTGGACGCTGGGAACGTTGAGCGCGGAAGTGTAGACGTACTCACCGTCTTCGGCCTTGAATCGACGCAACTTCGTGGTTTTCGCGAGTCGCAGGAGTGCTACTGCGACGGATTGCTTCGGGTAGTTCAAACCATAAGACTGAAGGGCCTCCCTTACGTCCGAGAGCTTCCTCTTCTCGCGCCCCCACGGACTCGAAAAGAATTTCCCGATCACGTCCGCGAGCGAATCCCCTTTCTGTAGGACGACGACCGGAAACTCTGAAGAGTACTGAGCAGAAACGTCAGCCTGTGCCTCCGGGCCAGGCTCTTTCTGCTCGGCGACATCCCCGCTCTGGTGGGGAAGTTTGGCGGCGAGCTCCGGGACCAGCTCTATGGCCTCCCGTATGTGCTCCGAATCTGCCTCGACCTCAGCTTCAGCTTGGCCGAACTTCACCCTGATCCTCGTCATCTGCGGATATTGCTCGCCGGGGTGTTGCACATTTAAGGATGAAGCGGGATGTTCTTTTTAGGTCGAGGAGGCTGGAGTGTGCCAAGCCGGATTAACTGAGCCAAGCGGGAGTCTGAAATCTTCCTTCACCGTCGTGAGAACAACGTGAGAGTTTGTGCGTTCCACGAAGTGCATACCAAGAAGCGACTTCGTGAAGTGGCTTAGCTCCTCTCTGTTGCGGCACTTGGATATCACGACCGCGTCTATCTCTCCAGTGACGTCATAGACGGCGCAGACGTTTGGTATCTTCGCGATTTCCTGCTCCATTTCGACCAGTTTTCCCTTGGAGACGTGTATCTCG
The DNA here is from genome assembly GCA_035622475.1 of Nitrososphaerales archaeon. GTDB lineage: Archaea > Thermoproteota > Nitrososphaeria > Nitrososphaerales > Gagatemarchaeaceae > UBA183. Next base: position 13,457 of record DASPVF010000053.1, on the reverse strand, counting down.
GTCACCACCGTGAGCTCGTATCCTAGCTTCTGGAAGTCTACAAGGGCGTGGTAACCACCTATTATCCCGGCACCCTGGAGCCGAGCTACCCTCGTCGCCACCGTCGTCGTCGAGACATTCATCTCGTTGGCAAGCTGGCGGAACGAGACCCTCCCGTCTTGCAACAAGCGTTCCAGAATCCTCCTGTCCAGATGGTCTACGCTCGTTTGTCCACCCGCCTGCAACGTCGGGGTTCTCTGAGCACTTGTTTTGTCCAGTCTATGGACAGTTTTTACCAACTTTGTCCAGTGGAACGGCGGTGAGACTTATATCTTTTCCAGAGGGACCTCCTGAGGTTGACTTACAAAATCTCACCGGATGGCAGATTCATCGGTCGAACCTTCACTCCCACACAGGTTCTGGAGATGATCAAGAAAGAGGCGGTCAAGTTCGTCGATCTGCAGTTTACTGATGTCCCGGGAAGACTCAGGCACGTCACTCTCCCCTCTGAAATGATGCAGGAAGAAATGTTCACCGAAGGGGTCGCGAAGCTCGACGGGTCGTCCGTCAGGGGCTTTGTCGAGATTCATGAGTCTGACATGCTCTTGGTCCCAGACGCTTCGACCTGGGGGGTCATACCCTGGATAGAGGACAGGGTGAAGACCGCGCGTCTGATTTGCGACGTGAACGCGGGGTATGGGGGTGGAAGGTTCAGCAGGGACCCTAGGCACGTGGCCCAGATCGCCGAGGCGAAGATCCGGGAGGCTGGGTTCACGGGTTCGCTCTGGGGGCCCGAAGTGGAGTTCTTCGTCTTTGAAAGCGCGACCTGGGAGGCGAACAACCCCTTCGCGTCAGGTTTCCGGATAGCATCGAAGGAGTCGGCCAACGAAGCCAGGGGTACAAACTTCCCCATCAGATTCAAGGACGGCTATTACCCTGCTCAGCCCGTCGACACCCTGAGCGACTATCGGAGTGTTTGTGTAAACTACCTGAGGGACGGGTTCGGGGTCCTCTCGAACGCCCACCACCACGAGGTCGCCACGGCAGGGCAGTGCGAGATAGACGTCTACAGGGACGAACTCGTCACAATGGCCGACAGCACGATGACGTACAAGTTCGTCACCAAGAACGTGGCCACCAGCATGGGACTCATCGCCACAACGATGCCGAAGCCGATCTTCGGGGACAACGCTGTAGGGATGCACGTCCACTCCAGCCTCTGGAAGAGCGGCAAGAACGCGTTCTACGACCCGTCGGACGAGTATGCTGAAATCAGCCAGGCCGCACGTTACTACATCGGGGGTATAATGCACCATAGCAGAGCGCTCTGCGCCATAGTCGACCCCACCACCAACTCCTACCACAGGCTAGTCCCAGGCTATGAGGCACCTGTATACGTCGCATGGAGCAAGATGAACAGGTCCGCCAACGTGAGGATACCCGCTTACGAGAAGGGGTCGGAGGGGGCCAAGAGGGTGGAGTTCAGGACGCCCGACCCTTCCTGCAACCCCTACCTCGCCTTTGCCGCCATAACGGCTGCCGGTCTGGATGGCATGAGGAAGAAGATGGACCCCGGGGATCCTGTGGACGAGGATATCTACAAACTCACGCCTGAGCGCCGCAGAGAGCTGAACGTGGGTGAGCTCCCGGGGAGCCTTAAGGAAGCCGTCGAGAGCTTGCAGAGCGACTCGGTCTTCTTGGATGGAATCCTTCCAAAGGATCTCATCGAGGTAATGGTAGAGTTGGAAATGGAGGCCTACAGGTCTGTCGCAGCCCGACCTCATCCGTATGAGTTCTACCTTTACTTCGATGCATAGGCGGGTTCCCTCGGACACGCTGTTCACCGCCCGAATCCATTATCTCTGCGACAGGGTCGGAATGAGTCAACAACTTTGCAGAGACGTAAATGATTGTTGGCCTGGTGAGTTCGCCTACGCCTTGCGCATGTAGGCCATCAGCGTCAGAGGGACAAAAACGACCACCACCACGGCCGACCCAGCGATCGACAGCCAGAAGTCGGTCCCGATGGTCCCCTGGTTGAAGAGCTGACGGATGGCGCTTACGATGTAGGTGAGAGGGTTGACGTTTACGAAGTCCTGCAACCAGCCCGGGAGGGTGCTGGTGGGGACGAAGGCGCCGGAAAGGAAGGTAAGGGGGAACAGTATGGCGCTGGAGATCCCCTGGGCTACCTGGGCCGTGGGGGCGACGACCCCCAGCACGGCAAAGACCCAACTGATGCACCACGCGGCGAAAATGACGAGACACCCGCCGAGCACGGCCCCCCCAAGGCTGGCCCACCTGAAGCCAAGGATGTACCCCATCACAAAGGTCAATGCCGTGGCGATGCCATAGCGAACTATGTCAGCAAGCAGCGGACCCGTCAGAGGTGCGATGCGGGCGATTGGCATCGACTTGAAGCGGTAAAACACCCCCTTGTCCATGTCCTCCCGGAGCTGGACCCCGGTGGTAATGCAGGCTGTCAGAGCTGTCTGGGCCACTATGCCAGGGATGATGATCGGGAGGTACCCTTGCACGCTGCCCGAGATCGCCCCGCCGAAAAGGAACGTGAACATGATTGTAAAGAGGATTGGTTGCAGCGTAACGTCGAAGAGCTGCTGCGGGGTCCGTCGGATGAGGAGCAGGTTGCGGTAGGCCATTGTCAAAGAATTACTGATTGTCATGCGAACGGAGACGTGGTTCTTCAGTGTGCGTTCGGCTCCCGGGATGATCTGGGCGGTCATTGTCAGACAGGCACCTCTGCCTGGTTACGCTCTCCAGTGAGGGCCAGAAACGCCTCGTCAAGGGTCGGCTCCTGCATACTCACCGAAACGAGGCGGATGTCCGCTCCTCGCAGCGCAATCAAAAGGTCTGTCACCTTCTCAGAGTTGGTCACGGGCGCGGTGATCTGCTGCGAGTCGAGTACAGAGGCTCTCGCCCCGAGAAACTCTCCCGTGAGCCGGGCGGCTCTCTCGACATCCTTCTCGTTGGCAAGCAGCATGCGTAAAGTAACCCTGCCGATGGCCGCCTTCAGGTTGTGAGGCGTGTCCTCGGCCACAATCTTCCCGTGGTCGATTACTGCTACCCTGTCGGCCAGCTGGTCGGCCTCGTCGAGGTACTGGGTGGTCAGAACTATCGTGGAGCCAGTCGAGACCAGGTGCCTAATGATGTCCCACATCTGTAGCCTGGTGCGCGGGTCCAGGCCTGTCGTGGGTTCGTCTAGGAATATGAGGGGCGCCTGAACGATCATGCTGCAGGCAAGGTCTAGCCGCCGCCGCATCCCTCCGGAGTACTTCTCTAGGGTCTGGTTGGCTGCCCCCGTGAGGCCAAACTCGTCAAGTAGCTCTGTGGCCCTCCTGTTCGCGTCGGACCTGCTGAGGCCGAGCAGCATAGCGAATACGGTCAGATTCTCGTGTCCTGACAGCTTCTCGTCGACGGCAGCGCTCTGGCCGGTCAAGCTGATGAGCTGTCGGACCACCTGTGTCTCTCGGACGACGTCGTGCTGGAAGATCCTAGCGCGCCCGCCGTCTGGCTTGAGCAAGGTCGTGAGCATATTGATGATCGTGGTCTTCCCTGCGCCATTCGGCCCCAGCAGGGCATAGATGCGGCCGACCGGCACCGACAGGTCTACGCCGTCCACGGCGCGGTTGGTTCCGAATACCTTCACAAGGCCCTGGGCCTCGATGGCCAGGGCACTCGGATGCTCCGTCATGGGGTGTTCCCCTTTTCTAGTCCGCTGGCCAAGGTTTCCAACCTCTCGGCTAGCTTCTGTATCCTCTGCCTGGACTTCGACAGGCCCGCCGTGTCAGTCTTTCTGAGATCCTCGAGGTAGGAGGTGTTGCTCTCCATTGCGGAAAGGGCTGTGGCGAGATTGTCCCCGATGCCAGATTGCTCGGCGTAGGCGGCCGTAAGCTCGAACTTACCATCCTCGTTCTTGGCAACGAGCCCTTCTTTCTGCAGCTCGTCGAGCAGGGGATATATTGCGCCTGGGCTGGGCCGGTACCAGCCGTGGCTCATCTCCTGCAGTTGGTCCATTATGTCGACCCCGTTCGCAGGTTGCTTCTCCAAAAGCTCGAGTATCTGTGGCCGCAGGAAACCGCGCTTCCCGAACTGGATTCGGCGCAGCTGGGCTCCATGCAAGAAGCCCGGGTTTCCCCAGGGTCTGTAATGGCGCCTGTCATCCTGGTTGTCGTCATTCGCCGAAGGGCCACTCATATCTCGTATCCGATATCGCGTATACGTTATGGGCTATAAAAAGCTAGCCCCTGATGCACCTAATTCCAACAGAACTAATCGGTTGACTGATGTAGACATGTGTCAGGAACAGCCAATCTGTCCGAACCAGCCAATCTATGCTCAGGTTGGGAGCGGCAGTTTTGTCGTGCCGCCTTGCCCGACGGAGGTTCGTGTTCTGTTGCCTAGGCTCCCGGATCCGGTTGTTCAAGCATGTGATGATACGTCTGCAGTTCCATTAGAGAGCCGAACGCCCTGTCAACGACCTCCGTTATAGACGGATGGATGTGCATGGAGTTGATCAAAGGGCGGGCGTCTTGCCTTTCGGTGTACATCAGGTTAATTATTTCCTGAATCATAATCGAGGCATAGGGGCCGATGATGTGGGCCCCAAGTATCCTCAACGTGTCCTTCTGGACAATCACCTTCACGAAGTATCCCTTGACGTTCATTGCTTCGCCCTTGGCTGTGTCCTCATACCTGTGAAAACCGATTAGGATGTTCCCCTCTCCATATTTTTCGACCGCTTCCTTCTCCCCCACCCCTACTCTGGCCACCTCGGGATAGGTGAATACGGCGCTTGGAACCGCGTGGTAGTCGACCTTCACTCTCCGCTTAAGGATCGCGTTGTAGTAGACCACCTGCGATTCGTAATTGGCGACATGTTTGAACGGGAACTTGCCGTCTGCGTCCCCGAAAGCCCACACGCCGGATTGCGCTGTCTCGAGGTAGTCGTTCACTTCTATCCACCCTTCCTTGGTGGTCCCGATCCCTGCCTTCTCAGGATGCAGGAACCCTGTGGTTGGACCTCTGCCGGCGGCAATCATTATCTCGTCTGCATCGACGACCCTTTTGGTCCCAGACTTCCTATCGAAGGCGTACAGACGCTTCTTGCCGCCAGGAAGCTTCACCACCTCCCTGACCTCGTGGTTGACAACGATCTCCATGTGTTTCCCGAGCACAGATCTTGCAAGAGCAGATACCTCCGGCTCTTCATCGGGGAGGAACTGCGGATTTCTCCCTACCACGGTGACCCTTGCGCCCATGGCCGAGAAGAAGTGTCCGAACTCTGCGGCGATGTACCCGCCTCCCACTATGGCTAGGCTTGGAGGGAGCTCCTTCAGCTTGAACGCGTCATCGCTAGTGATGCAACCGACCTGCTCGAGCCCCTTAATCTGCGGAATGACGGGCTGTGACCCTGTGCAAAGGAAAATGGTCTTCGAAGTTATGGTTTCTCCCGACACCGTAAGCGTGTAAGGAGCCACGAACTCCGCGGAGGCGTGGTAGTAGTCTATGTTTTCCGAGTTGGATAGGCCATTCCGGATCGAGTCAATGTCCGACTCGATGAGCCTCCTCATCCTCGCCATTATTTTCGCGAAGTCTGCCCCCCTGAACTCCACGTCCAGCCCCAGTTCCCCCGCACCCCCAATGATTCTGACCAGTTCCGCAGGGTAGAGCAGAATCTTGGAGGGGATGCATCCGCGAGTAAGACAAATCCCCCCTGGTTCGTCCTTGTCGATGACAGCGATCCTCATCCTGGGATTCTGCTGCAACATCGGGTCGACGAGGTTCATCGCTGAGCCTGACCCGACCACTATCAGGTCGTAGTTCTTCATTGTGAGAAAATGGGGCGAGCTCTAGATAAGCGTGCGAAACGGTCACATCAGGTTGCCCCATCAGAGGGGATCGGTTTCAGAACGCTAAATGCAGGAAATCAGTGAACGCGAACGCGGGGACGGCTAGATAGATGAGCTCGTGATGAACGAGTCCCCACCCCCAGCTGTCCTTCAAATAATCAACGGTGAGGTCAAGGAGGAGACAGGCGGCGGCGATCCCAAAGGTCGTCATCATCCCTGTCCAGAAGTCACTCCAGACTATCTGCACGTAACCGAGGACTATTAGGGAAGAGACGAGGGCGTAACCGATAGGCAGGAACACGAATAGGAACCTCCTGTGGTGGAGTCTGTACTTTCCGAAGAAGAAGGGTCGAGCAACCCCCTTTCTGAACATGATGTTACCGAATTCGTTGAGAATCGAAGCTATGGCGAGGGTTGCAGCGAACCCTACCAAGAGCCCAAAATGGAGATTACCAGCGAAAGGGAGACTCATGAACACCACTAGCTCTGATACACTTACCCCTCCGCAGGCGGGAGATAAAAAGGCATAAGCAACATCTATCGGCCCGATGGTCAAATCTGGCGGTCCTGTGTATCAGTTCCCATCCATTACACACGAGAAAAGGTACAGAAGAAGTGTAGATCTGGTTCAACAGCCACTAAAATCCTGAAGAGAACCTTAGTTCACTTCGACGGACGTCCGGTCTGGTTCAGCTTGGCTTTCAGAATCTTTGCCACCGCGGCGCCATCGGCGCGCCCTCTGAGCTCCTTCATCACCTCGCCCATGAGTTGGGCGAAAGCAGCGTCTCCCCTTTCGCGAACCAATTCAGCATTCCTAAGCAGCACAGATTCGATAACCGCACGTATCTTTTGCTCGTTCGCCCGTTCCAGGCCAAGAGATCTTATCGCCTCCTTAACCCCCCTTTTTCCTTCCCCCGCGGCCTTCAGGACGTCAGGGATGGCTTCCTTGGCGATATTCCCATTGGCCACCGAGCGCAGCACTTCGGAAAGCACTTCTAACCCAAGCATCGCCTCGGGCACGCCTTCCCTAGTGAGCCGCGCGGGTACGTCCACCAACACCGAAGCTATAACGGATGGCTCGAGCTTGAGTTCCCCGGCGAGTTCCTCGAACTCTCCATCCAGCTCGTCGTCGTAAAGCTTCAGTGCCATGTCATTGCTCAAGCCATAGGTGTCTGCGAGACTTGAGACCCGCACTTCCCAGTTCTGAGGGACCATTTTGTCGAGATCTGCGAGAATTCTCTGGGTAATCCTGATGTTGGGGATGTCTGTCTCAGGGTACATGCGCTGCGACCCTGGCCGTGGCCTCATGTATCTCGTCTCGCCCGTTTCTGTCGCTGCCCTTGTTTCGGCCGGGACCCCTACGACTGATTCCTCGAGCCTCCCCACGACCCGGGGGACGCAGGCGTCTACCTGTTCGAACGTGCCGGCCAGGAGGAGGATGGCGTCATCCTCCCTCGCCCCCGTTAGAGCCCTCAGGTGCGCCTCTTCTTGGAACTGGATGCCCTGGTGTTCGAATTCGTCCGAGTGGATTACTCCTCCCAGGAAGTTGGCCCTCGCAACTTCGGCGACCTCCCTCCCTAGCCTGAATCCAGGAACCGGTTCCCACCCCAGGAACCCCCTTAGCCCTCGGGCTGTCACGGCCACGACCTTCCCTCCCTCAGAAGCTCTTTCGCGAAGGACTCGTGAGCCCGAGTTGTGGGCTGCCTCGGTGACGTCCGTGGTGCCGCAGGAGACGGCCTCCACCCCTTTCTCTTTGAGCTTGGCCGCGATCGAAATGAGGGAGGATTGGCGTGCCCGCTCATATTCGACCACGCGCGGGAGGAGGTTGAGTTTCTGGACACCCTTCACCTCAACTACCTTCCCCCCTGACATTGACACGTTGAGGTCCTGGCGAATCGTTCCAAGGCCTCTGGCCACTCTGCCCGTCGACCTGAGGATTCTCCCGAGATAGAGGGCTACCCTCCCGACCAGCGCCGGGTCTCCCCTGACCGGATCAAGGGCCACCTCGACAAGGGCGACACCCAGCCTGTCCAGTGCGAAGTGCCTTGATGTCGAGTCTTCGCCCAGGATCCGGGCAGCGTCCTCTTCCAGGGTCACAGACTGCACGCCCACCTTCTCTTCTCCGACTTCGATAGAACCTCCAAGCCCAACCACAGCGGTCCTCTGGAACCCACTTGTGTTCGAACCGTCGATGACTATCTTTCGCATGACGTGGACCTCGTCAATGACGTTCGACCCTAGTGTCTTGGCCACCAAGAGGGCCGAACCCAGCCCCTCGGAGCTCAGCCGATGGGGAGGTTCCTCGTCGGCCTCGACCAGGCAGGACGATTCGGGGCTCCAAAAGTACTTGTTCGATTTCCCCTTTGAGAACTCGAAAACGGCGGCCGGGTCAACACCCCCTGTTTCGCTCTGCGCTGGGCGAAGCCTCCTTTCGAAGTGGTAAGGGAGAACCTCCGACTTGATTGGCGGGCAGGCACAGAAAAGCTTGGTGCTGCACGCCAACTGCTGGTGGATCTCGAGACCAACAAGAAGCTCGCCGGAATGATTAGTCCCCGTCAAAATCACTGCCCCGGAAAGGTGCGAGTGGTCATCTCCCCGGCCAGATTCGTCGCCATAAGCTCCTTGGCTCTCGTCACCGTCCTGGAGTTGCCCAGGGCCCACATCGCCTTCACGAGCGCCGTTTCAGCCAGCATGTCCTCGAGGGGGAGGACGCCGGCGTGTAGGAGGTCCCTCCCCGTATCGTAGACGTTCATGTCCACCCTCCCCTTGATGCACTGGGACGTCATGCACACCATGCCCTCTCCTTCGATGAATTTGTGAAGCTCCGCGGCTATCTCTTTGCTCACGTGCCCCAGTCCGGACCCCTCGATCACGAGCCCCTTTATGCCTCCCCTGCGGGCTGCCGCGACCAAGGTCGCCTTCATAGAGGGATAGAACTTCAGGAGGGCCACCCTTTCGTCGAACCTTGTCTTCGGCTTGAAGACCCCTCCTCCTCTGCGGGGTAGCCCTTCTGCTGAGTACTCGAGGCCCGATCTCCCCCAGACAGCCGCCAAGGGCACCCCGACTGAAACAAAGGCGTCACGCCTGCTGGTGTGATTCTTCCTCACTCTTGTCGCCCTGTGGAAGGCGACCTCGTCGTCGCTCTCCCCCAGATGCATGGCCACGTAGACGCCCGCGAATTCTGCGCGCCCGGCCAGAGACACGGCTGCCACGAGGTTCAGCGGCCCATCGGAAGAGGGCCTGTCAGGGGAGCGCTGTGCCCCCACGAGCACCACGGGCACGGGAACCCCAATCAGCGCGAAGCACAGAGCTGCAGCGGTGTATCCAAGGGTGTCCGTGCCGTGAGTTACCACCACGCCATCGACGCCGTCGCGGACCGCCCTCCGAATGCGCTGCGCCAGTCTGGTCCAGTGCTTCGGCGTCATGTTCTCGCTGAAAACGTCAAACATGAATTCAGGTTCGACCCGAGCGACGGTGGACAGTTCTGGGACTAGGGAATGGAGCTCTGCCGATGAGACAGCGGGATGTACGGCGCCCGTTCTGTAGTCGATTCGACTTGCTATTGTCCCCCCTGTGCCAAGGATGAGCACCCTTGGGAGCCCTTTTTCCGCTACTGGGGGCGGCGAGGCGGTAAAGGAAGGCTTCGCCCCTTTTGCTTTCACTCGCGCCCTGATGAGGCCGGAAAGGCTCAGTCCGACATTGTACCCAGACTTCAGCTTTAGGACGACGTGCTCCCCATCCCCGTACAGGTATCTTGGGACGAGGGTCCCCGTCACAATACCCCAGTTCGTCTGTACCTCAAGTACGTCTCCCACGGAGACGCGCGCTGCCTGGAGGAACCGAAGGGCATCTCCCCTGTATCCCGAGAGGTCGCCCATGCGAAGGGAGCCGACACGGTTCAGTCTTAAAGCATTATTCGGTGTAGCTTTCCTCACTTTAGGCTACGAACCATATAGGGACCGGAGCGCTCGTATCCCAGCTTGCGATAGTACCCTCGTGTCCCCACCGCACTCGTCACGAGCAGGCGGTTGGCGCCGAAGTCCTCGGCTGCTACTTTCTCCATCCGGCGCATCAGGTCAACCCCCAACCCTCTATGCTGCCATGCTGCGTTCTCCCTTTGTCCCACTCTGACAGTCCTCCCGTAGACTCGCAACTCTCTGACGACAGCGGAGCGATTCATCTCAGGCCTGTGAGCCAATGGGGACGGGACACGCATTCTTACAAATGCGGAGATGACGCCCGAACGTGCAAATTCGTAAGAGCCGAACACTTCTTCCCCCTCCGACGCCGTATATCTCCGCTCCACGTACTCGAGCGCGTCTTCCTTCAACATCGCCTCGGGCTCCCTGAGCATCACCTCTCTGCATCGGATACAATTGCAGGAGTATCCTTTCTCGCGTGCCCTCGACAGGACAAGCTGCCTCAGGTTGCCAGCCCTGACGCCCCCTTCGATTTCCTTAGCGGGTATCTCCCTCTGTATCCGCATGATCCTGTGCCATCCTGGAACGAACCTTTTGGCTTCGCTCAGCAGTTCGACGACGGTCTCGAGGGAGTAGGGGTGGTATGACCCCCTCTTGAACTGCTGTGAAAGAGTGGTGCCCGGCACGACGAGGGTCGGGTAAATTTTCGACATGTCGGGCCTGAAAGCTTCGTCTTCGAAAAGCTGTCGGAGGTCCTCCAGATCCTCCTCTGGAGTTGCCCCTGGGAGGCCTGGCATCATGTGGGCAGTAAGCTTCAGTCCTGCGTCCCTGGCGACCTGGAATGCCCGAACAGTCTCTTCGACCGTGTGCCCTCTGTTGCTCCTGGAAAGGACCTCATTCCGGAGGGTCTGCACTCCTATCTCGAGACGAGTTATGCCATAGGAGAGCATCAGATCGATGTCTTCCGGCCTGCACCAGTCGGGCTTCGACTCGAGGGTCAGACCTACGCAGCGGCTGGACGACGACTCGTTTGTCGCCTGTGCCTGTTCTAGCGAGGCGGACACTGCTCCGTTCAGTCCGTCGTAGACCCCCTTGACGAACGCCGTCTGATACTCACGGGGAACGGCTATGAAGGTACCTCCTTCGATGATTGTTTCTACTTTGCTCACTTCGTGACCGTTCGCTCTGTATTTCGCGAGGCATTTTCGCACCTGGACGTATGGGTCGAACCCAGTCTCAAGTGCGGCCTTCATTCCAGGGCTGTGCTTGAGGTATGACTGTGGAGTGCCGAAGCGCGGCCCCCCAGGGCAGAAGGTACACGTACCGTGCGGGCATGCGAATGGCGCGGAGAAGGCCGTCACCACCACTATCCCTGAGGCGCTCCTCCTTGGATGGACGCGGAGCATCTCCTCGAACTCGCTTCGCGCCTTCAAAGGAAGTGTGCCGATAACCTCCGAATTGGTCAGGTACCTGTCAAGGGCGAATTCAGACGCCGCTCGCTTCTTCAGCTTCTCCAGCTGGGCCCTGGTACCCACCTTGCCCTGGGAGACCTGCTCCGCGACGAAGGCTACCGCTGCTTCTAACCCGGACTGAAACTGGTCGGTCACCGGCGCATCCAGTTCTGACCCGGCTTGCGCTTCAGAGTAAAGCGTTTCTCGTAGGTCCGCTTGTTCCTGACCTTCGGGATCTTGCTAGCCTTGGGCTTGCCTTCTAACTTCGGGGTCTGGCTCCGGACTCAAGGGCTCTCGTCGAGAGTTTCCCCGCCTTTGTGATTGAAGGCAGCCAGCTTTCGACTGGACTGCTGACTTCCGTGGGTCGGCATGTTTTGTTCTCTTACCTCCTATTCGGCCAAGCTTTTCGCTCAGGATTTAATCTTTCTTGATTCCAAGATGAGCCAAGAAACCCGGACCGATTCGATCAATGGGCTCTCCCATGGCAGGGAAAACGACCTTTGTCTCATCGAAGAAGCCACATCTAGAGTTCAGTCGCGAAAGGCGGTCCTCTGTCGAGGCATGACTCGGCTTCCACTTTCTTTCAGTCTCAACTTCGAGGGCAATAATCTTCTTTCCATCGAATATTATGGCGTCTGGGATTCGCCTCTCCCGGACTTATTCCGAAAGTACGAAAACCCTCGCGCCGACTGACCGGAGTTGATTGGACAGCCATAGCACCACCTCGTCGTGGAAGTGCCGAGATTTCAGGCGACGGGCGGTAATAGTTGGGTCATCGTTTAAACTCCTTAGTTGTGGGGCCTTCAAGGAGTTTCTTGATTTCCACCAAGGTCTTCTCTATCCGCTTTGAAGTAGAATATAGCCAGTAGAGAGCACCAACGATGATGAGAAACCAGAACAGAAGGAATATGGTATTCGTATCGATAGCTATCGCCTGCCGTGAGATTCCTGCCATGGCCCCGTTTGTGAGGCTCCTTTCTTTTACGGCTTCACCTCAGGCTGGAGGGCCGTTCTCACGAGTAGGCGTATACGCCTCTTGAGGCTACCCTCTGAGGCATGAGAAACAGGGTCGTCGCCTCGCTGTTGGTCGTGGCGGTGCTGGCGGCGGCGGGGGCGGGGTACCTCTTCGGCGTTGGGAACGAGCACACCTACACTTCGACGTTCACCTCGGTTTCGACGAGTACCTTGGCAGTTAGCGTAGCAGGAAACTCGTCGACTCTTCTCACCCAGTGCTCTCACGCCGAGACGCCGACATCGTTCGCCTTGGGGTTCGGGCTCATAAACTCGGGAACGACCATTCCGGCAGTGATATGCGTCCAATACTATTACTTCTCAGCAGTCCCGACAACCCTGGCGACGTCGATGATAATCAAGGCAGTACAGACAAACCGTTCTTTCAGCGGAGACTCGAACTTCACCCTAATCGCGAGCGCCAACCACCTCCTCTTCGGTGGCCCACAGGATGCAGACGAAGGTGCGGTCGTAGCGTACGCGGTGACGGCGAAGCCTGGGGCAAGTGGAACATACGAGGTTGCTTTCTCAGGCGACTACATGCTCTCGCCTTCAGAGCCCGAGGAATGCTATTACTACGCGACTCTGGTCGCAGGGAACTGGAGCCCACTCTACGCCACGACGAATTTCGACCCTTGCATAACATACGCATTCACGGGGACGACACCTGGCAATCTGCCATCGATACCAGGGGTAGAGTATCCCATCTTGACGGATACCCTGTACTTCCGTATCGTAGGTGTGATCAATTCAACAGGCTGAGAATAGTCCAGCCCCACCAAGGACTGCTGAGGGTCTCTAGAGTTTGTCCAGCTCGGACACGAAACGCTGCCAAAGGCCGCCCTCGTTCCTCACGGCCTTGGGCGTGTGCGGGGTGTTATCGTCGTGTTTGCAACACTGGTCAGCGTAATGCTTTCTCTGGTATTGGGTGACCTGGTCCTCGGTCCAACTGTTTGAAGTTGGATATCCTTCCATGGTTCCGAACACCGTCCTTCCGCCACCGCCCGCCCCGCAGGCGCAGGAGGCACACGAGCACCCGCAATTCGCGCCACAACAACACATGCCCACCTACCTTTCACGCCCCTCTCGAATCGCAACTATCCGATTCGTCTTCGCTATTTTATACCTTCCTCTTGGCGGCGTGCAATTGGTTGATCGACTCGTCGAGTCACTAGGCTGTTCTCATGAGTAGAACTTTACACCCCTTGAAGCTACCCTCTGAGGCATGA
>DASPVF010000052.1:0-8096 GCA_035622475.1 Nitrososphaerales archaeon | reverse complement strand
TGGCGTTGTCCTCGTGAACATCCAGAACGGAAACTTGCAGGGATATACGGTCTCGAACCTCATCGGGACCAACTCCTCCGATTTCCTAACCCAGTTCTACCAGAACTACTACTCGAGCTGGAAGGCTCCGCCGGCTTGGCTTGTCCCACAGCTCCGGTATCCGGAGCAGCTTCTGGGCTCCCCAAGCGTCCCAGGCCAGCTCGACTACGATTTCATTTATCACGTCAGCGACCCCTTTGTCTTCAGGGCGGGGACCCAATTCTATGAGCGGGCAGGGAACAGCACAGTGCAGTACATCCCGTTCGCGGTGGGGAACAGCACCTACTTCGTGGGCCTGCAGCTCGTACAGTATCAGGGGGTGGTTAGCAAGAACCTCGGAGCGCTATACGTCGCCTACGGAGGAGACAGGCTCGGCCAGATCTATCTCTACCAGAACCCATCCACGTCGGCTCTAATCATAGGCCCCACCGCAGCCGAAAACGCGCTCACGACCAACCAGCAGATAAGGACTCAACTGACTCTCCTCCCCAACTACAGGTTCGGCTCGTACCTCCTGTATTCCGTCGGCGGGCAGCTCACCTACTTCGTGGCCATCTACACAAATCCTGGAACATCGGGGGTCGTGACCCAGCTTCCGTTCATGACGGCCGTCAATCCGTCTACCGGACTTGTGGGGGTAGGGAACGATGCGACCGAGGCTTTCGAGAATCTAGGCATAACCAACTCCACCACCGTCACTACGGTAACAATGAGGGCCGTAATCAACCAGATAGATTCAATGATCGGGTCCATGGGTTACACCCTGGTTAACGCCACCTCGGTCAATCCGACTGTGTGGGTCAACGAAGGGACCGTGTCACTCAGCGCAGTCGGGGCCAACAAGACCGTGGGCGAGGTGGCCGCGCTGCTGAAGACCTACGGACCAGGAAGCGTGGGGAACACGGTGTACGCCTGGACTGATGCCTCGGGGGACCTGAATTTCGGCGTAATCAAGGTTCCAACAGCTGGCGTCACCGAGCTCTTCTACGTAACGATCAAACAGTAGCCGTCCATCTAGTGCAGCGCCAACAGGATGATCACGACGATGATCACCGCAACGAGGGCAAGGACGACCACCCTCAGGACCCCGTTCCGCTCGGAAATCATGACGCTGGCATTGATCTGGTCGAATGGGCTCTTCGAATTGAGGAGCTTCACCAGCTCATGGGCGTCTTCATAGAGGAATTTTCCGCCGTCCACCGTGATTACGTTGTCCCCTTTTAGAACGAAGGTGTGCCCCTTTACTGCCAACGGCAGGTCAGACTTCCTGTTGACCCACTCGCGGAACTGATCCTCACTCAACTCTGAGAAGCTGTACCATATTCCCTTGCCTTTTCCTTTTCTACCAAAGTCAGGTGCGATTAGGGCTAGTTGGGGCTCGTCCGAAGGGTTCGTTAACCTCGACGCCTGCAGGATTCTAGTCCGGGTCGCGCCGAAGGCTCGACAAGGTCGAGCTTGCTAAGTACGACTTCACAGGAGTCCTCGCGTTGCCAGAGTAACCACGGGCGCATGTGGCCACAAGGCAGAACGAGCTACTTTCCGATTCTTCCAAAGAGTCGCTTGAAGAAGCCACCACTCTTCTCAGGTTCCGGCTGTGACTGGTCCGGAGCGGGTCCCGCCGGCTCTTCCGTTGTCGGAGCTGGAGGCTCCGCCGTGCTGACGGATTCCTCTATCTTTGGAGGGGCTTGTTCGATATCCTCCTGGGCTGCAGGACGGTTTGATTCTTCTATTGGCATCGGCCCTGCTAGTCGTTCCGCCCCCTGGGTGCTCATCGCAGCCTGAGCTGTTTTCACCAGTTCGGCGACCTCGGTAATCTCCGGCCCTTCCCCGTTGTCTATTGCCTTTCCGAGACCAGGAGATTGCTGTTCGGAACCGTCCTCGGCGGCTTCCGTCCTCCTTCTGAAGAAAACGTCATTGTGCGACATCGGCGGGGGGACAGGCGCAGACCGGGGAGAAGAAGGATCGTTTGTCTTGGACGACCTCTTCCTGGAGAGAGGGTCGTCCCCTAGGCGTCCTGGCAATCCAGAATCTCCTTCGCAAGCTCACGGTATGCCTTGGCACCGTTGCATTCGGGTTCATACTCGAATATCGATTTGTGGTGGCTAGGGGCCTCCGCGAGCCTCACGTTGACTGGTATGACCGTCGAAAAGACCCTTCCCGCGAACTCGTTTCTGACCTTCCCTTCCACTTCCTTTGAAATCAGGGTCCTCCTGTCGTACAGGGTGAGAACCGCTCCGAGTATCCCCAGCCCTGGGTTGATGTCCTCCTTCACCTTCTTGATCGTCTCTTCGAGCTGCACCACGCCTTCCATCGCGAGGTAATGCGTCTGGATTGGAATGATCACCCGGGTCGCGGCAGTCAGGGTGTTGACAGTCAGAAGGCCTAGCGACGGGGGAGTGTCGATGAGGACGTAGTCGTAAAGAGAGCTCCCCTCGACGAGCGTCTTCAGCTTCTTCCTCAGCTTGAACTGCATACTTATGTCGTTGGCTAGCTTGATCTGACAGGCACTCAGACTGACATCGGATGGGATGATGTCCAGGTTCTCCCTACAGTTCCTTATGACGACATCCTCGAGTGTGAGCTCCTCGTCCAGGAGCAAGTCCGCCGTCGTCTTCACGATTTCTGTCTCCGGGGGCACGAGGTAGACGGTGGCGTTCGCCTGGGGGTCCATGTCTATCAGCAGGACTCTCTTCCCCAGCGATGCCAGCTGGCAGGAGATGTTCACCGTTAGGTCTGTCTTCCCGACACCCCCCTTCTGGTTTGCAACGGCGATAATCTTGGTCGCCTCTTCCTTCATCGCCAGTCGTGTCTTCGAGCCTGTCGCGGCAGTGTTGCTAGTCGGCGTTACAACCACCTTTCACATCCTTCAGAGGCTTGAAGCAGATAATAACGAAGGAGTGATTTCATTTACAGCTACCAGCCTACTCATCTTAACCTACACGCGGCATCCCGGCCGGCTTTTCCTGCTGTGTCTTCAAACCTTAAATCGACTCTCGAGTACAGGGACAAAGTTCGTTTCTTGTATTTGAGGCACCCCAGAGTCTTTGCGGCAACTGCTCTGGCCTTCATCGGATTGTTGACAATCAGTTTGGCTCTCGTGCCAATCGCCAGGGCTCAACCGTCTGTCACTGCTACGATAATCGTCGGGAAAGCGCCTTACGGTATCGCCTACGACCCGGCAAAAGCAGAGGTATTCGCGGTCAGTTATGACGCTGATACGGTTTCGGTGATTTCAGACAAGAACAATCAGGTCGTTGCGACAATCAACGTCGGCGACTCGCCAGCCGACATCGCATATGATTCGGCAAGAGGAGAGATGTTCGTATCAAACACCGCCAGCAGCTCTGTCTCGGTTATCTCGGATAGCTCGAACAGCGTCGTGGCAACCATCAGCGTTGGAACAGACCCCAGAGGCATTGCATACGACCCTGCCCTTGGAGAGGTCTTTGTCTCCACCTCCACTTCCTCGACTTCGGGATTCGTCTATGAGATATCGGACACCAGCAATGCTGTGGTTGGGACGATCAGTCTTCCTGGCGCCGCGACAGGAATCGCCTACGACTCCGGTAAAGGTGAGCTCTTTGTCTCTACCGGCGAAACTTCTGTTTCCGTAATCTCCATATCCGCGGGGGCCATTGTCGCCAGCGTCGCCGTTCCGGGCTTGCCGCGAGGGATTACCTATGACCCGGACAATGGGGACTTGTATGTATCGAACTATTTCACAAGTGCAGATTCGGTCTCGGTGATTTCTGACAGTTCGAACTCCGTGGTCGCGACAGTACCTGTTGGGCCATGGCCCTTCTACTCGACATATGACTCTGCCTCGCAAGAGGTCTACGTTGGGGATTCGGATTCTCACATGGTGTCCGTAATCGCTGCGAGCAACAACACCGTTGTTGATACCATAACTGCGGGAGAATATCCGACCGCGGCCGCGTACGATTCTGCGGCGGGAGAAGTATTCGTGACCAACTTCGGCATTAACACCGTCTCCGTAATCTCTGGCGCTGGAACTTCAACGACCGTGCCCACGACAAGTAGCACAACCACCGTCACAACATCCACAGTCTCTTCGAGCTCGACACCGCCGTCAAGTTCGACGGTTTCAACGACGCCAACGACGGCCACCTCCTCCTCAGCTAGTCAGGTATCAGCCGCTACGACTACGTCTTCCACGACATCTACTACGACTAGCAGTATTCCTGAATTTCCTTACGGCATTATATCCGCGACTGTCGTAGTGGCTGTTGTTGCATCATACTATCTGGCCCGCCGTCGCTGGCCGGCACCTTCCTGAGCAGGCGATACCTCTCTCGTACCCCCTTTTCCGAGGTCGGGGGGCTGAAATCCGCCAATTAGCTTATATGAACGGAGGCATTGAACGTATCGTGAATCGTCAGACCGGAGTGCTGGCTGTGTTCGCAGTTGCCTTGCTATTCACATGCTCGGCGGTTCTGGCAACCCAGCCGACGACCGGCTTCGCGGAATACAGAATCACGGCGGCCACCCCCATGGGGGCTCATTCGGTTCTTGTGAATGAGACGGTGGAGGGATCCGACAAGGCCGGCTTCTCCGACGTCATCCTGGAGTTGATAGGGAGCACGCAGAACCTGACGTATTCGAGACTCGTGAACTCCTCAGATGCGCTCCTGCCTTTCCTGCCTACAATTCCATCGCAGTCCTTCAACTACGCCAACAAGACGTTCAGCATCCATGCGAACCTCACGCAGGGAGGGACCAAGTCTGTCGCCTTCCAGGGGATTAACTACACCATGACCGTGTACAACATCTCTCTTTCAGGGAGCTACGGAAACAGGTCTTTGACGGCAGTGGGGACCATCGAAGCCTTCCCGTCGTCCCTTGTTTACTCCGTAACCCTCAGCAGCGGGATCATCTTCGAGGCCAGCATCGTCCTGCAGGAGACCGACCTTCCTCTGAGCCAACCTTCGACTGCAACGACGACAGCCACCTATGCAGGGGCGGGCCTCGGGGCGGTAGGAGTTGCAGCGGCCGCGGCCCTGGTTGTCAGGCGCAGGGACAGGCACGCGAAGGCCCAGGAGCAGAAGCCTCTGCACTGGGTTGACTGAATCCCCTTGAGCGCTCCCCCGATAGAATTCCTCGGAGCTGTCAAGCTCTATGGACCCAAGAAGATAGGGCCGGTGGACCTTACCGTCGGAAGGGGGGAGGTTTTGGGATTCCTCGGCCCGAACGGGTCCGGGAAGACCACGTGCATCAGGATGCTCCTCGGGCTGGCGAAACCCTCGGAGGGGAGGGTTAGGCTGAGGGGAGAGGACCCACTCAGGAACCACGTCGAAGCCCTGACCCGCGTGGGTTACTCGGCTGAGCTCCCGAACATCCAGACCTTCCTCACGCCGCGCGAGGTGACAGAGCTGGCGGCCTCAGAGATGGGGCTGAAGTCTTCGGCAGGGGAGGTGAGCAGGGTCCTGGAGGAGGTGGGGATCATAGAATATGCGGACACCAAGGTGGGGAAGCTGAGCAAGGGGATGGTCCAGAGGCTGAGCGTGGCCCAGGCGTTGCTGGGGTCCCCAGAAGTAATGCTACTTGACGAGCCAATGATCGGCCTCGACCCCGCAGGGACCGCCCACCTTCGGGAGGTCCTCCGTGCATACGCCAGGGAGGGAGGGACGATTCTGATGTCGTCGCACATAATGTCTGAGGTGGAGGACCTCTGCTCATCAGTCGCTCTCATACACAGCGGGAGGCTGCTGTTCAGGGGCACCCCGAAAGAGATGGTCGAGACCGTGCTTGGAGCCAGCATCATCCGGGTGGAGGCGCGAGGCCTGACCCCCGACGTCGTGGAGCTGGTGCGTAAGGTCGATGGGGTGGTCGGGGTCGACGAGACAGACGGCGGACTCGTCGTGAAAGCGCGGGCTGGTATGGAGGTGAGGCCGGCGATAGCCAGGTTGATTGCAGATTCGGGGGCGGATCTCCTGACCATAGCCGAAGGGGAGAGGATGCTCGAGAAGGCATACATCGAGGCGCTGAAAAATGGCGGGGCCAAGGCCGAGTAGGGTCTTCACCTTCTCGGCCTACGAGGTCAAGAGGGCCCTGGCGCGCAAGAAGGTACTGGCGATGGTGGCCTTTACCGCCCTCCTTGACACCGTCCCCTACTACATACTTTCCACGTCTGGGACAAACATCATCCCCGCGGACCTCTTCCCGTACCTTTGGATTGCAGGCGTCCTTGCCCCGTTCTCCCTTTTCATCCAATTCATCGCCATCCTCATTGCGGCAGGGGCCATGTCGGAGGAGTATGAGGCCGGGACCGCTGAGCTGATCCTCTCGAAGCCCGTGAGCAGGAGTGAGTTCCTGGCGGGCAAATTCCTCGGGGGATACTTCCTGCTCGCTCTGCTGATAGTGTTTAACGCCATTCTCAGCCTTGTCGCCGCTACCCTGACCTATGGCCCCCAATCTGGGCTCGTAACGTTGCCCGGAGTAATGCTGGTCGAAATCTACTCATCGGCTCTCTTCTTCTCGGTGGCTTTCATGTTCGGAGAGCTGGTCAGACGATCGTCGCTTTCGTACATACTCTCCTCGGCGCTGATAGTCTCATCCCAGATCATAGGGAGCTATCTGCAACTTGCCTACGAAATAACCGGAAAGACCTACTACGAGTCGATCCACGTCTACCTCCCCACCACTATCGTGGGGTCGCTACCGTTACAGTACGAGCAGAGCCTCCTCCCGAGCTCGACGGGGAAGCTGTTCAGCTTGATCCTCGGTCCGGCAGGGGGAACCCCCAGTGAGCTATCTGCAGCCCTGATGATCGGGATGTACTTCTTGGTCGCGGGCGGGGTTGCGTTGGTGTACTTCAGGACCGCGGACGTGACGAGAAGGGTCAGCTAGGCGTGCTGTTCTTGATGGTTCGATTCTGGATTAAAGGACGTCGCTAGCGAGACAGGCCTCGCGTTCTGCCTCGCAGAAGAAATCTGCGATAGGCAACAAGGCTCTAGTTGATATACGCACCCTCCCTAGATTACTGCGAAATCATGAAGGCAGCCCAGGTTCACAAATGCGCCAAGATAGAGATGGATCCCGTCGTCATCGACGACATCGAGCAACCCAGGCCAGGCAGGGGCCAGGTGCTCGTCAAGGTCGACGCCGCAGGGGTTTGCCGGTCCAACCTCAACATGGTGGAAGGAGACTGGCTAGCCGGCGGTGTACCCCCGAAGTTTCCCATTATCCCGGGGCACGAGATGGCCGGGACGGTGGTCGAGCTGGGACCGGGTGTGGAATCCATCCGTGTGAACGAAAGGGTAGGACTCCAGCCGCTTTGGACTTCTTGTGGCACCTGCGACCTTTGCCTCACCGGGGGCGAATACTGGTGTCCCAAGAATAAGATCCTGGGAGAGACGGTCGACGGATGCTTCACCGAATACATCATCGGGTACGAGGGGCACGTGTACCCGCTGCCATCGAGTATCGACGCGGTCGCCGCGGCACCCCTCTTCTGTGCCGGGGTTACGGCCTACGGCGCGGTCAAGAAGGGGGCGATAGAGCCCGGGATGAAGGTCGCAGTCTTCGGGGTCGGCGGCGTGGGTCACATGGCGGTACAGTTTGCGAGGCTATACGGGGCTGATGTCTTCGCTGTTGCAAGGAGTGACCTCCACCTGGCGCTCGCGCAGGAGCTTGGCGCCGTCCCGGTTGACGGCAACAAGGACCCAGTCGGGGAGCTCACGAGGTTGGGCAAGATGGACGTGAGCATCCTGTTCGCTCCTTCCAGCGAGGCAGCGATGCAGGCGGTCAAGTCGACGAGGGTCCGCGGCACAATAATCATGGGCGCCCCGGCCGGCGTAGAGGCGTTCCCCTTCGATGAAGAAAAGAGGATAATCGGGAGTCTAGTGGGCGGGCGCAAGGCCACGAAAGAGGTGGTGGCTCTCGCGGCGGCTGGGAAGGTCAGGGCCGTGACCGAGACGCATAGGCTTGAGGAAGCCAATCAGATGCTGAAGAACCTGAAGAACGGTGAAGTGAAGGCGAGGGCAGTCCTTGTCCCCTAATCGGTAAACAATGTCGCGGGTCCGATTCTTGAGCTCACG
>DASPVF010000051.1:0-11063 GCA_035622475.1 Nitrososphaerales archaeon | reverse complement strand
CTCGCCGGATACTGGGACTACGCCACTGACGCAGTAGTCTGGACACCAGGCAACGCCCCCGCATAACATAAGGAGTCCCCCACTCCTCTTTTTCGTGGTTCGGTTTGACAGAAATACTTCGGGTGAACGAAGTGAGGAAATCCTTCGGGAGCCTGCAGGCCCTCGACGGTGTCACATTCGGTGTCAACGAAAAGGAGTTGCACATCCTGATCGGGCCCAACGGTTCGGGGAAGACGACCCTGATCAACGTCATCAGCGGATTCTACCAGGGTGACTCAGGAACAGTCACGATGGCAGGCAAGGACATCACGGGGATGCCCCCTTACAAGCTGTACGCCATGGGACTAACGAGGACCTTCCAGATCCCAAGCTTGTTTCCGAAGCTCACGATAATGGAAAACGTGCTGGTGGCGGCGAAGGGGAATCCGGGGGAGACGTTCGCCCATTCCCTTTTCAAGAATTCCTGGACCAGGGAGGAGACCGAGGAGACAAAGAAAGCCTATGCCATTCTGCAGCTGCTCGGCCTTGACAATATGTGGAACAGGCAGGCTAACACCCTGAGCGGCGGCCAGATGAAACTGCTTGAGCTGGCCAGGGCGCTCATGAGCGATGCAAAGGTCGTGCTCTTGGACGAGCCCATATCGGGCGTGAACCCGACATTGGCACACGAGATATTCGGGCGCATCCTCAAGCTACGGGACGAACTGGGGGTGACTTTCCTCATCGTAGAGCACAGGCTCGAGATCGCACTCAGCTACGTCGATGCTGTAACCGCCATGGCGCTCGGGAAGGTGGTAGCAGCGGGCAAACCAGAGCTCGTGATGACAGACCCAAAGGTCATAGAGTCCTACCTTGGTGCCTGAGCCGTGCTGAAGGTAGACAACATATCTGCCGGATACGGCAGGCTTCAGATCCTCACAGACGTCACATTCGAGGCCCTCCCTGGGGAGCTGACCATCGTCGTAGGGCCCAACGGCTCCGGCAAGAGCACCCTTCTGAAGAGCGTGGCCGGACTGACCAACCTCTACAAGGGAACTATCACCATGGACGGGACGACTCTCAGCGGGCATTCACCCCACGTAATCGCCAGGCATGGTCTGGCCTATCTCCCCCAGACAGAGAGCGTGTTTACCAAGCTCACCGTCACAGAGAACTTCAAGATGGCGGCGTACATGATCTCAAAGGCAGATTACGGGTCCCGTCTGAAGGACGCCCTGGAGGTTTTCCCACAGCTGAACGCCTACCTCCAGTCAAAGGTGATGAACCTGAGCGGAGGGGAGAGGCAGATGGTCGCCATGACAATGGCCCTTCTCCGTAAACCACAGGTCATAATGTTCGACGAACCCACCGCCAACCTATCGCCGAAGTACGCCACAGAGGTCCTAAAGACCATCCAGAAGCTTGGGAAGGAGAGGGGACTGACCATCGTCCTGGTCGAGCAGAACGCCAAGAGGGCTCTTGAGATTGGCGACAAGGCGTACCTTCTCGTGGGGGGAAAGAACGCCTTCAAAGGCACCGCGAGAGAACTCCTGTCCCATCAGGAGCTGGCGCGGATGTACCTCGGGATGAAGGTTGCGAGTGCCTAGACGTCCTTTACACCAACCAACGGATAAATAAGAACCACAGTCGACGCAGTTAGGAATTGCAGGGTCCGACAGTGCTCAGGGGAGTAAGCCGATGCCTGTAGAGGATCTCATGTGGGTCGAGAAGTACAGACCCTCGCGTCTTTCCGATCTGGTCGACCAGACAAACACAAAACAGAGACTCGAATCTCTCCTCCAGAAGAAGGAACAGCTCCCTCATCTCCTCTTTGCCGGCCCCCCCGGCTCGGGAAAGACGACCACGGCACTTATTTTGGCAAAGCAGATCCTCGGTGAACACTGGCATGACTACACCCTCTCGCTCAACGCATCGGATGAACGTGGGATAGACGTGGTCAGAGAGAGGATCAAGACCTTCGCCCGCTTCACAGACCGGAGGGAGGGGATTCCCTACAGGTTAGCAATATTAGACGAGTGTGACGAGATGACGTCGGACGGACAAACCGCGCTCAGGCGTATAATGGAGGAGAACTCAGAGCACACCAGGTTCGTCCTGATCTGCAACTACTCCTCGGGAATCATCGAGCCCCTGCAGTCCAGGTGTGCCATATTCCGATTCCAGCGCCTGGACGAGGCCTCTGTCACAGATCACCTGAAGGCAATCGCAAAGAAGGAGAAGTTGAAGCCTTCGAGCGACGCCGTCTACGGCGCCATCTTCGAAGCGACCCAGGGGGACCTGAGACAGGCAATCAATCTCATGCAGGCGGCCTCCTCGTCGGGGGAGCTCACCACCGATTCTGTGAAGTCTGTTTCGGGCGCTACTGTAAAGGCACGTGTGGCTGAAATCATAGGCACCGCCATCGCGGGCGATTTCGAAGGGGCGAGGACAAAGATGGTTGAGCTCACAAGGGTTTATGGCATCCCGGAACGGGATTTCCTGAAGTTCGCCAACGAATCCCTGGGCTCGATGAAAGTTCCAGACATGGCAAAGACGATTTCGATATTGGCCGAGTACGACTTCCGGCTTGTGCAGGGCTCCCAGCCCGAGTTGCAGCTTACCGCCATGCTCGCCCAGCTCTCTTCCCTCAAGAAGAAGGCGGACTGAATTGGACCTTTCTCTCCCCAGAGGCGTCGACGACGTGGAGCCCAGGCGCTACGCTCGCCAGGACAGGGTTCGCAGAGCTTTCGAAGAGGTCTCGAGGATTTACAACTTTAGTGTCATGGAGCCTGCCACACTCGAACATCTTGGCACGCTGAGGGCGAAGAGCGGCGAAGACGTGGACAAGGAAATCTACTCTTTCAAGGACAAAGGGGGGAGGGACCTTGGCCTCCGCTTCGACCTGACCGTCGGCATCACCCGCTACGTCTGCTCACGCAGGGACCTAAGGCTCCCTGTGAAGCTCGCAGCCTGCGGCGGGATCTGGCGCTATGATGAACCACAGTATGGGCGCTACAGGTGGTCCCACCAGTGGGACCTCGAGGTCTTCGGGCCGCCGTCGGCGGGGGCCGACGCCGAAGTGGTCGATGCAAGCGCCGCGATACTGAGGAAGTCGGGGCTCTCCGATTTCACTGTCAAGATAGGGGACAGGCGGGTCGTTGAGGACTACATCCAGAAGCACCTGGGAATCGAGGGGCAGGAGAGGATCATAGAGTTGATGCGCGCCCTTGACAAGGTGGAGAAGAAGACCTCTGCAGAGCTGCGATCCGAATACACAGCGAAAGGCTTCGAAGGGAAACAGGTGGACGAAGTGCTCGACTTCGGCCGGTTGCGGGGCGCTCCGGACGAGGTCCTTGCGAAGGCGTCAGAGTTGAAACTGGAATCCGCCAGCGAGCTAAGGACCCTGGCCGACGACCTCGACTCCAGGGGGCTCGGGAACGTGGAGTACAACATGAGCATCGTCAGAGGGATAGACTACTACACGGGCATAGTGTTTGAGGCCGCTGACGCCAAGAATCCGAGGCTCGGTTCACTGTTCGGAGGCGGGAGGTACGATGCACTGCCGAAGATATTCGGGAGGCCGGAGCTGTCCGCAACAGGTGCCGCGGGCGGAATAGAGCGCATCGCCATGTCGCTTAGGGAAGCTGAAGGGTCCCCAGCTCCCGCCGCCTACGTCGCCATAGCAAGCACCTCTGCCTCCTCCTACGCCCTCAGGGTCCAGAATACGTTGAGGGAGGAGGGGATCTCCTGCGAGGCTCCCCTTGCTCCCAGGGCGCTCTCTAAGCAGCTGGAGGACGCGGGGCGTTTGGGCGTCTCCTGGGCCTTTGTTATTGGGGAGAAGGAGGCGAAATCCCAGTCGGTGACCCTCAGGGACATGAAGAACGGCATGGAAGAGGTACTGCCTCTCGCGGATGCACTGAAGCGGGTGGCCGCGCTTGAGCGTGCGGCATAATCTTTAATCCTCTCTTTAGATTCCGCGCGACACATCTCTCTCTCGCACAGGTTTCCGGGGGATAGGGCAGCCTAGCCGGATCAAGGGAACGCTTGTCTGATGCTCTGAATGGCCGTGTCGATTAAGGCGAGACTCGCGGATATGGTCCCAACCTGAAGCCGTCCCTGCACCAATTCCTCTAACCTGAGCCCGTGAGTCGACGTGGGCGCCAGTGTCTGGCGGAGATGTATGGTAGGGTGATTCGACTTCGGAGAGTTCCTTCATGCTACCGGTGTCCTTCGCAAAGTAGATGACGACTGCCGACATGCAAGCAACGGCCACCACGTAGTAGGAGGGAGCTATATTCGAGTGTAGCACGTTAATCAAGGCGATTGAAATCACCGGGGCGAACCCGCCAAAGTATGCTGCCGATATGTTATATGACGCATTGCCTGTTACTCGTTCTGACGTAGGGAAACTCTCGCTGATGAAAGACACTAGCGTTCCCGTGCCCATAGAAGATGCGATTCCAAAGATCGCGGCCATGAGCATAATCGGTGCTATCGCCTTGGTCTCCACCACAATGAAGTAAATCGGTGTCACAGGAATGAGCAACAGGGTGGAGAGAAGAAAGAGTTTCTTCCTTGTCTTGAACCTATCAGACAGATATCCAAAGACCGGGGTCAATGAAGTGACAAGAATCAGGGAAATCAGCGTCGCCATCAATGCAGTCCCCAAACTAAGTTTCTCGATCGTGACGATGTAAGTGGTCATGTAAGTGATCGCGCCGTAGAATCCACTGGTGAGCGCAGCAGTCCCGAAAAGGACAATCAGGAATGGTCTGAGGTCGTGTCTGAGAGTTGTTAGCACAGGGGAAGATTGTATTTCGTTCCTGCTCCGTATGCTCTCAAACGAATCTGTTTCGGGTAGCGACCGTCTTGAGATGTAAGCCAAAGGGATTATCACAGCCCCACCGACCAGGAACGGTATTCGCCATCCAACCGAGTCCAGAAATTGAGATGGTAGAGTCGAAAGGCCCAGACCTACCGCGGTGCTAACGACTATACCTAGAAGAGCGATAAATTCTTGGAAGGAAGAAAAGAGACCACGTCGTTCGCCTCCCCCGAGCTCAATCAAATACGAACTAGCGCTTCCCCACTCCCCGCCAGTTCCAAATCCTTGCGCCATTCGGGCGATAGTTATTAGAATTGGCGCGAAGATTCCAATGCTAGAATATCCCGGCACCAGCCCCGTGAGCATGGTACCCACTCCCATTACCCAGAATGTGAGTGTGAGCGCTCTCTTTCTTCCATACTTATCGCCTATATGACCAAAAAAGAAGCTCCCCGCTGGCCTCAGCACGAAGCCGAGGGCATATGATAGGAAGACAAGGAAAATTGCACCAATTGAGCCAAAGATCTCGGAGGAGATTACCACGGCGAAGACCGCATAGATGGAGTAGTCGTACCATTCAAGGAACCCCCCAATCGAAACACCCAGTATCCGCCTCCATAGGTTGCCAAATGATGTAGGCACAGAGGCTTCAGACACGCATCAGCCTATGGCGTCATGCTTCTTATAACGGTCGACAGTGTGATTCTCATCACTGAGACCATCCCAAACCTTGAAATAATCAGGCGGGAAAAGTAATCCGAAGTCGGCTGGGGCTTGCAGGAACAAGTCGGGTCCGAGGAAGTTGAGGCTGATCTTTACTTCCAACTAGCTAGCTTGGACAGAAAGCGAATCCTGCTTGAATTGAGTAAGGAGGACATTCACCTAAACGAGATTGCCAAGCGTCTCGACCTTACCGCCACGGAGGCTCTCAGGCAGCTTCATAGGATGACTGAGGCACTCCTTCTGGAGAAGCTGCCGGATGGGAAATATAGATTGACTCCTTACGCGAAGCTAGTCCTCGACACTTCATCCCCATTGGACTTCATTTCTCAACACAGAACATTTTTTCTTGAACACAATGCGTTCCTCCTCCCTCTCGAATTCCGTGCGAGACTGGGGGAGTTGTCTGGGGCTAACTTTGTGACAACCACCGTCGAAACGATGAACTACGTTGTAGAGATGTTCAGGGGAGCGCAAAAAAAGATAGATGCGTCGGTGATGGGTGTCGAATACCTTCTAGATATCGCGAGAGAACGGCTCGAAGAGGGTTTGAGTGTCAGATGGCTACTAGACGAGAGTTTCGTCCCGAAGGCCAAAGTGATGCTCCGTTCCGCGAAGAAGCTGCCTGAAATGAGGCATACTCAGAGAATCATCGGGCAAGTAAACGTTACCGACAAAGCTGCGGGGTTGTCCATCAGACGCAATGATGGTAACATTAGCTACCACTCATTCGTAGGTGGGGATCCTAAGTTCGTAAAATGGGCGGCGGAACTGTTCACCCATGAGTGGGAGAAAGCCAAGCCCTGGTATCCCTAGTAACCCGGATGGCCTACCTGTCGAACTCCACTGTCTTGGCTTCTGTCCATTCATGTTTGCAATGCTTACAGCTGCAGTAGTGCTTGAACTCGACAATTTCCTTCTGAGCATCGACTGAAGAGGGATAAGACCTTGCCTGATGGACTTCTTCTTCGCTGTAATATTCAGGTTCATGTTGCCATACCTTCACTGGTTCGCTCACAAGAACCTCCTTAGTGAACGGCCAGTGGCATCTTGGGCAAAGGAGGCTCATCACTGGATCGCGACCTCGCTGCACTCAATATCGCTGTCGGAGTTTGATTCCATCAGCTTAACTATGGATTCCGATTCCTTCTCCTCTGCCTCTTCTTCGGCTTCCCGTTCGCCCTTCTCGCTTGGACCCTCCCGTGTGTCGAGACCGTCTTCAGCTGACGGGTGAGATTCAGGGTCTCTCCTTTCGATTTCCGTCTTCTGGCTCATCGTGCCTCCCCCTCTGAGTAAGGGCACTCCCGACCGGCTTCGGCCACCAGAGCCCCGTACCCCAGTGCCCATGCGAGGGACCCAAGGAGAACGGGAATTTCCCCAAGGAAGAAGCCGACGTCATTTCCACTCATTTGTTACCGACCTCCTGTGGTTTCAGGTACTGTCATCCCATCAAGCACTGTCCTCCCATCAAGCACTGATACTTCCCGTTTCACCGTCATTTTGCTCTTCACCGGCCGGTAGATAGTTGGCTGCCGCAGATATCTGCTCGTTGACTCGAGTGTTCACGCGTAAACATGCCTGTGTATGGTCTGCAGCCGCTGTGCGTTGCCGATTCCCAATAATGAAGGGCTGCCGCTCGAATCCGGCCAGACAGTCCACAAAGAAAAAACCTCTTGCCGCGGACCTCCATTCTGATTTGGGAGGCCCCAACTTAGCTCGGTCAGGATTACGAGATCATGAAGAACCCATTCAGGTTGGAATCGCATCGGGGCCCTCCCAAATATTCGAAGCAACCCGCTTTTTGGCTCAGCTACTTTGTTGGAGGAGTTACGGGGCGCACCTTGAGGGCCGTAAAGATTGAGCCTCCCTTGATAGCGGCGCGCCCTGCCCGGGTGGGACCATCCTGGATCGAGAAGTCAAACGTATCACGGAGAGCGGCGAAGTCAGGGAGTGCGGCCAAAGAGTCCTCCTCGGACTCCCAGAGGGCCACGGGTATGATGATGTTCTCGTCCTCTACCTCAGCGACAACCAACTGGATGAACCCCTTGTGCTTGCTGTATGCCTGGGCTAATTTGGGTAGCCAAGCCATGAAAGTACCTTTCGCCTCTGGGCCCTTAGGATGATGGACTACAAGACTGATGAACAAGGTCTCAGACCTTCACGGGATTGTGTTCATCCATAATCGCGCTATATCTCTTGCTGAAGACACCGGCCAACATCTCCTTTGCGGTTCGAACTCATGATGGGTCCGGACCACACATGGCACGCTCCCCGCAGACAGGGCAGCCCTAACATCCCAGTTGGCAGGCATTTTGGCAGTTAGTCAGCACGTGCCGCCAGAGAGAGATGTCGCGCGGTATCTAAAGAGAGCATAATCTTTAATCCCAGCCCCTCCGTCGAATGCGCACCGGCATGGAGAGAGCTATCGTCCTGGTAAACCTGAGCCCAGGCACCGAAGAAGAGAGCATCACCGCCCTCAGAGGGATGGCGGGAATCAAGTCCGTCTTTCAGCTCTACGGTCTCTACGACCTGCTTGTGATGGTCGAGGGACCCGACGACGCGGCCGTCAAGAGCATAATCGCGGACAGCCTCAGATCGAAGCCAGGCGTGGTCTCAACGATAACGATGAAGATCCTTTCCTAGAGCATCAACGTTTTATCTCGTTCCCCGGCGGCCGCCCTCATGTCGCCCAGAATCATGGTTACGGGGGCTGCAGGGCAGATCGGTTCCGAGCTTGTGGTTGCCCTGAGGAAGACCCACGGCGACGGGGACGTAATTGCGACAGACAAGGCTGTCACGCGCGCGCAGGTAGTGCCGGGGGTCCTTGAGCAGCTCGATGTCATGCACCTTTCGTCTGTCGAGCGGGCAATCAGGACACACAAGATAGACACTATCTACCACCTTGCCGCCATACTTTCTGCAGTCGGAGAGGCCAATCCTGACCTTGCCTGGGACATAAACATGGGTGGGCTCAAGAACGTCCTGGACGCGTCAGTCCGCCTGGGGGTCCGAAGGGTCTTCTGGCCAAGCTCGATAGGCGTGTTTGGTCCCGACGCACCGAAGATCAGAGCTCCACAGGAGACTGCACTGAACCCGACGACGATGTACGGCGTGACGAAAGTGGCTGGGGAACTCCTCACAGAATACTACTGGCTCAAGCACGGACTCGACGTCAGAAGCGTCCGTTATCCTGGGCTCATAAGCAGCGAGGCGAAACCGGGAGGGGGCACGACTGACTACGCAGTTGAGATATTCTACTCCGCCATTCAGACCGGCCTCTACACATGCTTCCTGGGGGAGGATACTGTCCTCCCGATGATGTACATGCCCGATGCCCTCCGCGCCGCAATAGAAATCATGGAGGCGGACATAACAAGGGTGAAGCTCCACCGGGGATACAACGTCGCAGCGTTCAGCATCTCGGCCGGAGACCTCGCCGCAGAGATTGCGAAACACG
This sequence comes from Nitrososphaerales archaeon, assembly GCA_035622475.1. GTDB lineage: Archaea > Thermoproteota > Nitrososphaeria > Nitrososphaerales > Gagatemarchaeaceae > UBA183. The sequence goes on along the minus strand of DASPVF010000051.1, from coordinate 2,082 downwards.
TACCGGGATTCAGGGTGTCCTATTCCCCCGACACGCGTCAGGCCATCGCCGACTCCTGGCCCCAGTCCATAGATGATTCGTCAGCCCGCGGAGACTGGGGGTGGAGGGAGGAACATGACATGCCGAGCATGGTGGCCGACATGCTCGTCAGGCTGCGTCAGAGACTTTCAGCCGGGGAAAAGACGTTTAACACCAACGCCGGGTCCGTCCACCGATTCAGATGAGAGACCCTACCTCGTTCCTAAGGCAGGAGTATGAAGACCTCGTCCGGCAGGAGCTCGACTGGAAGCTCAGGGTCCTGAGTGGTCCCAGCGCACCCTGGTGCTTGGTCGATGGCAAGAAGGTCTTGATGTTCTGCTCAAACAACTACCTGGGGCTGAGCAACCATCCGAAGCTTAAGGAAGCCGCCAAGCGCGCGGTTGACACCCATGGCGCCGGCTCTGGCTCGGTCCGCCCAATCGCCGGAACCATGGACCTCCACCTGGAGCTGGAGCGCCGCCTCGCGAAGTTCAAGGGGGCAGAGGCCTCCCTGGTCTATCAGACAGGCTTCGCCGCCAACGCGGGACTCATACCCCAGCTTGCAGGAAAGGGGGACGTAATCATCAGCGACGAACTGAACCACGGGAGCATCATAGACGGGGTCCGCCTCTCCCCCGCGGAGAGGAGGGTCTACAAGCACGCAGATCCCGAAGACCTTGAGAGAGTCTTGGGCGAGGCTGAGGATGCATCCCCGCCGTTCAGGAGAATGCTCATAATCACCGACGGTGTCTTCTCAATGGACGGCGACATCGCCCCGCTCGACAGGGTCGCCTCCCTGGGTGCAGAACACGGTGCGATGGTGTACGTGGACGACGCCCACGGCGAGGGGGTACTGGGGGAAGGAGGGAGGGGCATAGTCTCCTACTTCAGGCTCCCCAGGGACAGGGTGCAGGTGGAAATGGGAACTTTCTCGAAGGCATTCGGCGTCGTCGGGGGGCACGTCTCGGGGACCAGGGACCTGGTCAACTTCGCCTACAACAAGTCCAGGACGTGGACCCTTAGCGGGTCGCACCCTCCCGCGGTGGTGGCGGCATGCATCGCTGCCGTCGACGTCCTTGAGCAGGAGCCTCAGCACGTCCAGAAGCTCTGGGACAACACGCGCTATTTCAAGAAGGCAATGTCAGAGCTGGGCTTCGACATCGGGAAGAGCACCACACCCATCACCCCCGTGATGGTTGGAGAGAGCGGCATGGCCAAGCGGCTGAGTGCCAGGCTTTACGAGATTGGGGTCCTCGCGCTTCCGATCGTATACCCCATGGTTGCCCAGGGAAAGGCAAGAATCAGAACCATAATGAACGCTGCATTGACGAAGGAAGACCTGGACTTCGCCATAGGCGCCTTCGAAACAGCCGGAAAGGAGCTCGGCATCATCCCCGGTCGCGCCTAGGTTCCCGCCCATGACCTACAAGTTCCTCCCCGACGTAGCCCTGGCGGACATAGCCTTCGAGGCGGAGTCGGACAGCGCGAACGGCCTGTTTGAAACGTGCGGGCTTGCGATCACCGACATCATGGTAGACCCGAAGACCCTCCGGACGACGACCGAACGTAAGCTGTCACTGCGGTCAGAAAACCTCGACCGCCTCCTCTACGACTTCATGACTGAGCTCATAGTCCTGAAGGACGTCGACTCGCTTCTCTTCGGCAGGTTCAGGGTCAGCGTCTCCCCCGGAGGGACCTCCCTTAAGGCGGTCGCAATCGGGGAACGGATAGACAGGGAGAGGCACCGACTCAGGAACGACGTCAAGGCGGTCACGATGCACCTCTTCGGGGTCAAGCACGAGGGGAAATCCTGGAGGACGACGGTCGTCCTGGACATCTGACTCTAAACGCTTAAAGAAGTAAATCCGAGGCAGCCGAATTCAGGGAGGAGAGCCCTTTGCCAGCGAACCCAGCTATCAAGCAGGTTTCCGATGTCACCTGGGAGATACCCCCATCCTACAAGGAGGGGATGAACGTCCCGGCCCGCCTTTACGCCTCGAAGAAGCTCCTCGACAGCATGGATTCAGGTGTGATAGAGCAGGTCACGAATGTCGCCTGCCTACC
>DASPVF010000050.1:0-2894 GCA_035622475.1 Nitrososphaerales archaeon | reverse complement strand
ATCGAGGTCATAGGGTGCAAGTCTCCTCCGACCTCTGGGTCTGTTAAGGTGCTAGGACGCTCCGTTGTTGACTCCGTGAGTACGTCTGAAATCAAGACGAAGATCGGCTTTCAGCCGCAACTACTCGGCACTTCCGAAAGGCTGGCTGTTTCTGTGAATCTAAAGCAACTCGTGGGCACTTATGACCCTTCAATTGATTTGATGGATCTGCTTGATCTCAAAGAAGCGCCAGAAAAGCCGAAGCCCCGTATGGTTAACCCGTTCGGATTGTTTCGACGAAAAGTCGAAACCACGTCCCCTGTGGCCAACGACGCTGAGATACTCCTCCTTGACGATCCCACAGGTAGTCTCGACCTTAGCATCAAGAAGGTAGTTTGGAGAATTGTCAAAGAGTGGCAAAAGAGGGGCAAGACGATAATTCTAGCGACATCAGACGCACAGGAGGCAGAGCAGCTCGCCGACAGGATTGGGATACTCCATCAGGGCAAGATGATAGCCCTTGATACCCCTGCAGGACTTCTAGGTAGGTTTGGCAGCGACAGGGCGATCGTTTTCCGCAATGGTGGTGACTCGGTCTTCGGAACGCTCAGACGTTACTTCGACAACGCATCTATGGAAGGGTCCGACGTTGTTCTTCCTTTCGAAAGAATTAGGGACCTCGAGGTGGCTTTCACTGCCCTGGTGGGCAGGGGCCTTGAGGTCGAGGTCGCGTTCCGCATTCCCACGATTGAGGACGTCTTTCATAGGCTCGTTGTGCCAAAAAACTCTTCCACTCGTTGAGCGGGCTGAAGACTCCCTCTCCGAGATTGGATCAAGATTTGAGTGGACCGGGGGGGAATTGAACCCCCGACCTTGGGACCTCTGAGGTTCTCCCGCGTGCAAGGCGGGCGTTCGTACCGCTGAACTACCGGCCCACAATCGAAGCCAGCCCACAGTTCCTTCTTATCCTCTTCCCGATTGGAAAGGAATTATAGCCGATTCTAAAGCGCAAGCTGGTAGCGGGCCGGTAGCTCAGCTTGGCTAGAGCACCCGACTGATAATCGGGAGGCCAAGGGTTCGAATCCCTTCCGGCCCACTTTGGATTAGCACATAATCGGCCCGGCCGGGATGGAAGACTGGACAATCCCAAGGACCGGAGCACATGGTAGATACATTGAAAAACGCGCAGGGCGACCAAAACAGCCAACATTGAGACGCGTTATAGTCTCGAACCATACATCGCTTGACGGCTACATCGCAGGACCAAGAGGCGAATTGGGGTGGTTCGTCCGGGAGGGCTTTCTCACCAAAACCGAATACGGGGAGTACGCCCGGGAATTCAATTCATCGATTGGAGGCATAATGCTCGGGCGCAAGACCTACGAGGACTGGGTGGGATACTGGCCCGACGCGACCGACAACGACCCGTACATCACAGAGAGAACCAACAACCTGCCCAAGTACGTGTTCTCGACGACCCTGGACAAGGTGGGGTGGGGGAAATGGAACAACGCCTACCTGGTGAAGGGGGACGCGGGTGAGGAGGTAAAACGCCTAAAGAGCCAGCCGGGGAAGGACCTCGCCATATTCGGGAGCGGGACACTCGTATCATCGCTGACAAAGCTCGGCCTGATTGACGAGTACCAGATCACAATCCAGCCCGTCATCCTGGGTGCAGGATTGTCACAGTTCAAAGACTTTGGCAAGTGGCTCAGGCTGAAGCTGGTTAAATCGTGGCAGCTCAGGGAAGGGGCGGTCGTCCTCTACTATCAACCGATGGCGTAACCTCGCCATTGACGAAAAGCAAAGCCTAGTGCGTCCAGAGAGTTCTGAGCAACCTCCTACTGAGGCCAGGTAAGAGAGTGGTATCTCGCCCGCGTTTTGGCTCTGGGAACCGACATCTTGAGCAGAGCGCGTCACTAGTGACTTGCGTAGTATTCGGCAACCGCCCTAAACGACTCTTTGGGCTCCCACGGCATGTCGGGATGGGTCGAGCCTCTAGGACCTCCTTCGAAGTACTTCACTAGGCTTGAGCTCGCCATGTCAAGGTCGTACCTCGGCTCGTCGCTGTAGGGGGTGATTTGAGAAATGAACCCCGACACGAAGGCACCGTCTACCCCCGCCTTGTCGAGGATGCCGAGTGTCTCGACGAGTTTCTGCGCCTGCCATGCCTCGTCTCTGATGTGTTCCCCGTTGAGGCGAGGCCTGATGAACCGGCCGATCAAGGGGAGCTTGTAGTGCAAGTACTGCGAGACCTGATCTATCGGCCCTTCCTCGAGGCCTGCCGAGCTCCGCAAGAGGCCCACGTCTCCTATTCCGCCCCTCGTGGTGGCGTATCCGAACTCGGTCACAACGACAGGCTTGCTGTGCTTTAGGGCCGGCTCCAGCATCTGGACATATCTGTCTTCCATGTTTGAGCTCCTATAGTGGTCGACTCCCACGAAGTCGAAGGCGCACCAGTCCACCTGCTCCCAGACCAGCGAGGCATATGTCGCTCTCCCATGATAGGCCGACCTGACCGCATGGTTGGCCCTGGCAAGGAACTCGTTCAGTGGCTTGTTGTGCTCCCCGGCTCTGATCTTCGCCGTAAAGCTCGGGTGCGCGATTCGCTTCTGAATCGTCCTCCCCTCCAGGATGCCCTGCATGAAGAGGGTGAGCTCGCCTCCCGTGACGAAGACGATATCTTCCCCCGCCTTCTGCCTCAATATTTCTGCCGCTTCCGCAGCTTTGGTCAGGTATTGCAGGGTTTCTTCTGGTGGTCGGTCCCAGAGGGTGGGAGAGAACCAGACCTCGAGGCCCTTCTCCATCGCGTAGCTGGCAGCCAGAAACAACCGCCCCAGGTCATTGCCAGAGATTCTGACTGCGTTGCAGCGCAGGTCGTCCTTAATGACTTGGAGCTCCCGTCGAACCTCTTC
>DASPVF010000049.1:0-24779 GCA_035622475.1 Nitrososphaerales archaeon | reverse complement strand
TCCGCCGGTAGTGGGGGTATCATGCAAAGATCTTTCGGCTACTCGGTTATCGGGGGCGGATTTTGATACAGAACCCGACTTACGCAATGTGCGACCAGTACCGCCTCTTGGCGTTATATAAGCCTAAGATATTAGGGGGTTTTTGAGAATGGCCGTACGCTTTAACTCGGTAGAGTTCGCAAACGCCAAACCTAATGTGCATATACCCCTGCTGAGCCGCTAATATATCGCCTTAGGGAGAATCGGCCTGTCGCACTTTCGTATTACCATTTGCCGTAATGAACCACATCGGTCCAAGGACGCCTCCCACGCTTCAGCGATGGAGATTTCACATCTTCGGCGCCGTGTCCGATGGAGATGACTCCCACAGGATGAAAGTGGGAAGGTATACCCAGTAGATCTTTCATCCCTTTGACATCAAAAACCCCGGAAAACGCTGCTGCGAGTCCAGCGTCGACAGCTCCCATTAGGAGAATCATGCAGCCCGCGCCGATGTCGAAGAACCAATAGGGGGTCGGCCATTCAATCTCCTTGCCATCCTCATCCAGTTTGTCTGGCTCGTTGTATCGGTCGTGGTATATTTTCTCACTGACACAGGCAATGATGGCTACGGGGGCTTCCGAAATCCACCTATGGAAGCCGCCAGCACTGTAGTCTTCTTCTCCCTGCAATTTCGCAACCTTGTTTTTCATGTCGACATCTGTAACAACGATGTAGGCACTGCCTTGGCTAAACCCCGCGCTTGGAGCATGCTGAGCGAGTTCGATAATTCCGTCTATCGTCTCCTTCGGCACCGGCTCGCCAGTAAAGTGTCTGACCATCCGGCGTTTCCTCACGACCTTCTGGAACTCCATGGGCCCTGGAGACCGCAAGCATGTAATTAACAAGCTCGGGGGGCAGGTTTGACATCGAAGCAGGCTGGGTTTCACACGGTCGTACGGGCTGGAACACAAGATCAGGTGGATGCGGAGGTAGGGTTTCGGGGAATGCGGGCTCCGCTCTTTTCGGAAACCTTGTTCTCTTACCGCGAGATTAGCTTAGTGGTTGAGAACGGATTTTCTCAACTCGAACTCACAGAACTCGTTTCCACGCTTCTTGCACCTTTTCTCGGTTCCCACCATGTCAACACCGAGTAGAGTGGACACGATTCCTTTGAAGTGCCCCAAGAAGAAGTTACAACGCGCTTCTGTCGCCTCGCCAGATGCGCATTCGAAGCAGTCACGCACCCGCCCGGTCACGGTGGCACCATGGTCGTTCTCTAGTACCTCGATTATTCCCCAGCCGAAGCTGCTGTACAAACCAGCCAAGTCATCTAGGCTGTGCTTGACGAACCCGTTGCCAAGGTACTCTTTCAGGTACCGACCATTGGCTTGGCCGAGAGAATGCCCCTGCCCGTATAGAATCGACTCCCCTCCAGTCCCGAAGACTCTTACAACCTGATCGAAAACGCTGTTCATTCCAGCAACAGACAGTACGATGAGGGGTTCTCCTGGACCGAGGGACGGACCAGAGGTGGTCTTGTTCACTACAAGTCCATCCTTCCCTTCAGTGACCTCGACATCCCTCACGAATGGGGATTTCTGGAGCCGTAGTTTCAGGGTCTCTGCGGTGGTATCGCCGTTGACGGCGGTGGCAAAGGCGCGCCAGCTGGCCAGACCCTTGTCGTGGCTGAAACTAATCGTATTCCTCAGGTCAATTTGACCGCTTACCAGTTCGAGGAGGCTGTTGAGAGAGCCTGGAACGTCCTCTATCTCAGCTGCAATATGAAACACCTTTTCTCCCCGGGAGTATAGGAGTGAATGGATGGGATAGCGCTGACGAACCGCTGTCTCCTGTGTCTCTCTGACGACCACGCTTTTTTCGTTGATTTGAAAGCAATAAGAGACATCCTGCCCTATTCCTAAGATGTGAATGGTGGTTTCCTTGATTAGAGCAATCCGACGTTGAGCGGCCCATATTTCCGTAATGGCCCAGATGGTGTTCTATTGGCAGGCGCTTAGGGCTGTTCACGACTGGTCGCGCCCGGAATTTCCAAACCAATAATAATAATACGTCAGCCACCAAAAGACTGCCGTGCCGAAGTACATCGACGTGCACAAGGGTATGAAGGGAGTCAAGCTGAAGGACGTGGCCGAGGCACACGCGAAGGACCTCAGAGTTCAGGGGAAGTATGGGGTCAAATTCCAGAGGTATTGGTTGGACGAGAAGCAGGGAACCATATTCTGTCTATCTGACGCCCCCAACAAAGAGGCAATAGCGAAGGCGCACAGTGAGGCCCATGGGCTCCTTCCTTCGGAAACCTTCGAAGTTCAGGAAGGAAGCTAGACTCCCTTCCATTTTTGTTGCACCCTTGAGCAGCTGAGGTATCAGGTCCTGACGCCGACGTTCTCCAAAAAGGACCTGAACTCGTCCTCTGGAATCCACCAGACCTTCAGATACTCAACCAGCCTTTCCGTGCTCAGCCCAAGCCTCCGCGCCTCCTTGACCGCGACCTTGTAGGCCTCGATTTCGGTGGGTCTGTCGATGTACTTGTATTCCTTGTCCCAGAGCTCCTTCCCCTCATGGTGCTGCCTGATGTGAACCAGCTCGTGTATGACATCCAAGTAGACATCCACCTCCTTCCCCTCCTTCAGATACTTCGCGCTTATCACAATTGATCCCTTCTCATCATTGATCCGCATGTAACCTCGGCCGTTCGTGACTTCCACCTTTAGATTCCCCAGCACCTCGTCGGTACGGTGCCCGAATATCGCCCTGACCGCCCTCACCTTTTCGAAACCGCCAAAAACACTGGTGAATGGGTTCCGCCCCAGGGCCGCGTTCCTTTTGATGCAGACCCCTAGGTCCATCCTAGACGCTTTTGCTCTTGTTGGCATATGTGACTTCCTTCGAAAGAAGCTTCTTGGAGTACAGGGCCCTGAACCCCCTTTCTAGGTAGTAGCTTAAGGTGCCATCAGATGCCAGAGACTGCAGGAACAGATGTCTTCCTTCGGCTTCGGCGATGGCTTGGGCATGGGAGAGCAAGGCGGCGGCCACCCCCTTCCTTCTATGTTCGGGGATCGTGCCCACGCAGTAGACTCCTGCTAAGCCGACTGTCCGGAAAATCGCGAGGACACCGGCTGTGTCGCCCCCCACACTAGCCTCCAGGAGTGTTACGGCGCTGAGCTTCAGCAGACGATCCACGATAGGGGTAATGTGAGGTGCCAGTTCCTGACCATCGTAGAATGCCTCAAGATAGGCATGGGTCCATCTGGCTGCATCAGATCGTTTACTGACGGTAATCTCTGCCGGGCTTTGTGATGTTCCTGGACCAATCGAGAGGAGAACCGTCATCGTGTCAACGGGCCTGTAGCCAGAAGCTCGTAGTCCGTCAGCGGCTTTGGTACAAGAATCGAAAATGGTGATGGTTGAGCTCGTGCTCTGGGACATGAACCTCGTTTCCGCCCAAGCTACCGTAGCACCTGCTTTCCGGCAGTTCAGGATGCAGGCGCGGTTGAAGAAGGGTTCTCGGAGGTACTCCGAAGTAAGAAGGCAGCTAGAAGAGCCTAACCAGACTGCATGCGCCCAGTTTGACCACCAGCGCGTCTCGTTCAGTTCGAGGTCCTGGCGACTAGGAGTCCCCAAGAAGATCCACCCCCAAAATTGACATGGCACGCACCGCTGCCCAGGCAAGCTCGCTCGACCTCGAAGGGTCGCCTTCCTTTGCGGCCGACCTCAGCGTCTGCGCGGCCCAAGCGATTGCACCGGGACTATCGAAGTCGTCGTTAAGCGCCCTTTCAAATGGCCCTAGCAATTGTTCGCCGCTCTCATCTGACCTCGCAAGTCGTCTGGCGGCACCGCGCATCTCGTTCAGCCTTCGTCGGGCTCCCCCCAGTGCCGAGAGATCCATCTCCTTCCTATAGTGGGTGGAGAGGAAGTAGAACCTGAGTTCGTCTGGGGAATACGCCCTGAGCGCATCGCCCACGTTGACGACATTGCCGCGGGACTTGGACATCTTATGCCCTTTCATGTTGAGAAGGCCGGTGTGCACCCAATACTTGACGAGAGGACGGACACCCGTAAGGGATTCGGCCTGTGCAATCTCTGCTTCGTGGTGGGGATAGATCAACTCGTAGGCGCCCCCATGGATGTCATACTGCGGGCCAAGGATCGGTAGGGTAACGGCCGTGTCTTGGATGTGCCACCCTGGGGAGCCCAGACCGAACGGACTCGGCCACTGGCCCTTAACGAGCTCTTCCGGACGCCAGAGTCCGAAATCAGTCAGGTTCTTCTTCGCGGGGGAGAGCTCGAGGGGCCTCAGGGAGAGGTCACGCTTTGACTGGTGGGAGAGACGTCCCCATCTCCTGAACCTCGCGGTGTCGAAGTAGACCCATCCGCCAGCCCCGTATGCGTACCCCTTCTCCAGCAGGGACTGGATCTGGGTGACCATCTCGTCGATACGATTGGAGACAGGTTCGAAACGGGAGACCGTCAGGACCTTCAGGTGCTTGAGGTCCTCCAGGAAGAGGATTGACATGCGGCTAGCGAAATCCAGAGGTTCTGCGTTTTCCTTGTGAGCAGCTTTCGTAATGGTCTCATCAATGTCTGTTATGTTCATCAGGAATGTGACGTCGTATCCGAGATAGCCAAGGTACCTGGCGAGGGCGTCGTAGAAGATGTAGGTCCTCGCGTGTCCCAGGTGCATCCGGGACTGCACCGTCGGCCCGCAGACGAACATGGTAACCACTGGCGGCCTGAGGGGGCGGAAGATCTTCTTCCTGCCGGACAGGGTGTCAAACAGGCTAAGGGGGTTCCTCAAGAAGGAGCATCCTCTCGCCGAAGGGTGCCAGTATTTGTTTTTGAAGCAGGTATTCGAGTGTGCCTTGGGTTGTTCTACGAGAAGACGGTGACGTCCTTTGACGACTTGAGGAAGGCCATCAAGGTGCTGGATGAAGATTCGGGCATCAGGCTGATAGGAGAGAAGAATGGAAGGAAGTGTCTTGTATTCGTCACGCGATTCGGCGGGAGCTTCACAACGATGACGTACTCCATGGTGAGAAAAACAGGCGCTCCAGGGAAGAGACTGGAAGTCGATGAGTTCGCCGGCGCTGACGAGGTCGCCACCGCTCTACGAAAGGCCGCACCTGGCCGGATACGGGCCTATGTCTACTGACTCGGGCCATACCTGTTCTATTTTCTCTTGCGTGCCGATTCCAGCATTCCGGCCGACTGGAGTACGTCCCCATGTCCTCGTGTGAAGTCGTCCTGTCTCAGGGTCGTGAGGGGCCTGAACTCCAGTTCCCCGAACCACTCGGGACGGCGGAGCTTGGCTGCCATGCTCTTCGGAACATGCGCCCGGTACACGAAACAGATGTCCCAGTGAGGGGGTTCCTTCTCGTCGTTTATGTCACCGGACACGTGGGACTGGACGTCTACCAGCGCGATCTCACTCACCGGGATATCAAACCCGATTTGGTCACGCAGCACACTGTGAGCAGCCTCTAGGGGAGACTCGTACCAATGGAGGTGCCTCGCGGGCAGGATGTACTTGCCGCTGGCGGCATAGACGGGCGCAAATTTCGGTCCGACCAGAAACCTTTCGATCCAGATTTCGGGATGGGCCATCTTCCCTACAAGGATGCGCTGCCCGTCGGTGGCCATCACGAATGACGAAAGACAGGTGCCGCCTGGAGGCACATTATCCTTGGAGAAGAGCGTTTTCGTTCTCGAGAGTGAACTCATGCCAAACATCCTCGGACGAGACGCTGTTAAATCTTGGGTGCCCAGCTACCGGCTCGTCCTGCTTATGGCTTGAGCGTGTTAGCGCCACTGATTACGGCGACGCTCTTCCCCTTCAACGAGGCCTTCCGGAAGGCAGCCATGGAAGCCACCCCAGCCATCTCAACCTGGAGCCCGTATTCTCGGTAGAATGATTTCCTTTCTTCCTCCATCTCCTCATCGGCGACGTCCACCACGGTCCCTCCGGTAGCCCCTAGTCCCTCAATCGCCTGCTCCCCGTACGTCGGGTAGCCGACAGCGATGGCGCCCGCATCTGTAAGAGGTTGCTGATACTTCACCCGCTTCCCCGTTCTGAAAGCTACTGCGAGTGGGTTGGTGAGCGATGCCTGTACCGCGATGAGCCGGACCATGGAGCGCGAAAGCCCGTACCTTCGGAGCTCTGTTAGTCCTTTGTACGCTGCACTGAATAGGGTGGCGTTGCCGACGGGAATGAGTATGTTCTTGACGTCTGGCAGCTCAGCTATAACTTCGTAAATCAGCGTTTTCTGCCCTTCCTTCCTGTACCCATAGTCGCCCACCAGGAAGGCCCCCTTTCTCCTGGCATAGTTGATTGCTCTGCGCTGAGCTTCGGTGAAGTCTCCGTCGACCCTGTGGATATCGGCATCCCTGGTCTCGCGTATGTTCCTTATCTTCAGCCAGTTTGCATTCTTGCTCACGAATATCGCGCTCCTTATCCCCCCAAGCTTCGCATAGTAGGCGACAGAATAGGCCATGTTGCCCGTCGACGCGCAGACCACCTCGTCGTAGCCGTACTCCAGGGCCTTGGCCACCTCGACCACGGAGCCCCTGTCCTTGAACGACTTCGTCGGGTTCTCCATTTCAAGCTTGAGGAAGAGGTCCTTCTCCACAGACGGAAGGAGGGTGGTGTTTCCGAGCTTGTAGTGTTTGTACTCCCCTTTCGGGAGTAGGGGCTCGTAGCTCCAGAAGTCTTTGTGGAGAATTTTCATGTTCGGCGTCCCGTGGTAGTCGACCTCCAGTATCCCCCCACAATTGTCGCAGAGCTGCTGGCGGAAGTACATGGTGAACTCCTTCTTGCAGTTTAGACACCGGAGGGCGTAGTCCACGCCCAGCCGTATGAGCGGCCCGATTTAACGGCATGAACGTGATCGTGGTTCCTCGAGAACGACCGTCCGGTGCCTCCTTTTGCCAGCGCCCTTCCCAGCCTTCTGAACCACCCTTCAAGGAGCATACACGGTAACCAAACGCCCCATAACGAATTTATCGTCAGGCGGTTTTGAACACACGCAGTGGGTTTGCCACAAGAGCAACGGAGGTTGGCCGCCATCATGTTCACCGACATCGTCGGGTACACTTCACTATCCCAGACCAATGAGACGGCCACCATGAGGCTCCTGGACGAGCATCGGGCCATGCTCAGGCCAATCTTCTCAGCCCATGGCGGCCGCGAGGTGAAGACCATCGGGGACGCCTTCCTGGTAGAATTCGACAGTTCCCTCGAAGCGGTGCGCTGCGCCCAAGAGATTCAAGGGAAAATGTCAGAGCGGAGACAGGGATCGCCACCTGGACTAAAGGCCAGGATTGGCATTCATGTCGGCGAAGTCATACACGCCGATGGGGACGTCTACGGGGACGCGGTGAACCTTGCGGCCCGCATCGAGCCCCTCGCGGAACCTGGGGGAATCTGCATCAGCAAGCAGGTCTTCGAGTTCGTGCAGAACAAGGTCGACGCACAGCTGACGAAGATGGGCCCCGTTGCCCTCAAGAATGTCAAGGCCCCGATGGAGATTTACAAGGTGCTCCCTTCGAAGAGGGCGGGGAGCGTTCCTGTGTCAGTCTCATCGAAACGGAGGGTCGCTGTGCTGCCATTCGATAACTTCAGCCAGGAGTCGGGGGATGACTACTTTGCCGATGGCATGACAGAAGAGATGATCGGGACGCTTTCGAAAATCAGAGAACTTAGCGTGATCTCCAGGACCTCTGTCATGCAGTACAAGGGGAAACCCAAGCAGATCTCGGAGATAGGCAGGGAACTCAACGCTGGGACAATCCTCGAAGGGAGCGTCAGGAAGGCGGGCAACAGGGCCCGTATCAGCATCCAGATGATCGACGCCACCGACGACAGGCACGTCTGGGCGGAGAGCTACGACAGGGACCTGCAGGATATCTTCGCCGTCCAGAGCGATATCGCCAGCAAGGTGGCAGATGCGCTGCGGATCGAGCTCGCAAAGACCGAGGAGGAAGCAATCAACGAAGCGCCGACGAAAAGCGTGGAGGCCAATCTCCTCTTCTTCAAGGGCCTCTACCGTCGGGACGGGGGTGCGCCCTCTGATTTTCTGAAGGGGATCGAGTATTTCGAGCTCGCAGTGGAGCAGGACCCTGAATTTGCTCTGGCCTACGCCAACATATCCACGACCTCCGTCGCGGTGGCCGGGGAAGGGATGCCGCCCGTGGAGGCGTTCGCCAAGGCGAGGTCGAGCCTTGCACACGCGATGGCCCTCAATCCGAGGCTCGCGGAGGTCCATAATGCGAGGGGGTGGCTCGCATACCAGGGTGACTGGGATTGGACCGAGGCCGAGAAGAGCTTCAGGGAGGCCATTTCCATCAACCCGAGCCTCGCACTCGCTCACGACTTCTATGGTAGGTTGCTTTGCACGTTGGGGAGGTTTGACGATGGAATTGTCGAGGTGGAAAGAGCATACGAGCTTGACCCCAAGACTCCGTGGGTCGTGTCGCACCTGGCATTAGCCTACTGGATGGCTGGAAGGGGCAGCGATGCCATAAACATGCTCAACAAGCTGATGAGGGACAATCCCAAGTTTGCGAGGACCCCTACCCTCCTCTCGATGGTGCATGCCACCGAAGGCAGGAAGGACGATGCAATGAGGGAGGCGGACGTTTTTGTGGCTGGGGAAGACGAAGGCTATTTCCTCCAGAACCAGGCCCTGGTCCACGCCTACGTCGGTTCGGTAGAGAAAGCGCGGGAGATTCTAGGGCGCCTTCAGGAGGGTAAGTACAAAGGCTATGCCTCCCCCGCTCGCACCGGCGCCATATACTACCTAACGGGAGACAAAAACACCGGGTATGACTGGATCAAGAAGTCCGCCGACGAACGCGATCCCGCGATTCCTTGGTCCAACATGTGGCCCATCCTGGAGCCTCTTAGGGAAGATTCAAGGTACCTCGAGATACTGCGTCAGGTAAATCTCCCATAGAATCGACTCGGGACTGGCCCCTCTGAGTGGGACAGTTAGACGTCCCAAGTGGTTCGTCCGCGGAAGGCTACGGCTAGCACGAGGAACGCCAGGCTGAGCCCAAGCAACCCCCACTCGGCCAACTGACCAATTAGACCCAGTCCGTTGACGGAAGGGAGGAAGAAGTCAAGGATGATCAGTACGACAGAGATGATGAGAAAAACGGGCGCCAGTCTCCCCCGGTTCAAGCACTGATTGGCCGCTAAGGCACAATTTGAACCTAGCCCGATGTTTAAGTGACCAGAGCGATAGGGTACTCCTGATTGTCGACTGAATCGACGGAGGGAATGACTTCCATCGTTACCGGGGCGAACTCTGGAATAGGTCTGGCCGTCGCAACCGGGCTCGCAAGGATGAAGGGGAGGGTGGTGCTCGTGTGCCGCGACAAAGTTCGCGGGGAGGCTGCGCTTGAAGGAGTCAGGAGGGCCACTCAGAACGAGAAGACAGAACTCATGCTGGCAGACCTGGCCTCTCTGCAGTCAGTCAGGAAGCTGGCATCTGATTTCATGGCTAATCATGAGCATCTGAGTCTTCTCGTGAACAACGCCGGGGTAATCATGGGGAAGAGGATTACTACTGTCGACGGAATGGAGACGACGTTCGCCGTCAACTACCTGTCGCACTTTCTGCTGACCAATCTGCTCCTCGACCTGTTGAAGAGGTCGGCCCCTGCGCGCGTAGTCAACGTGACCTCGGGCGCCCACTTTTCAGGGAGGATGGATTTCGAAGACCTTCAGGAAGAAAGAAGGTACGGCGCCTCCAAGTCGTACGCCCAGTCGAAGCTCGCCCAGGTTCTTTTCACGCATGAGCTTGCGAGGAGGCTCGATGGAACAGGAGTAACGGTGAACTCTGTACACCCGGGTGCAGTAAGGACCCATTGGGGGGACGAGGGCGGACTGCTTGGAATCGGAGTCAGGATAGCCAGACCTTTCATGGCTAGCCCTGAAAAGGGAGCTCGGACCCCCTTGTACGTCGCAACGTCCCCTGAAGTCGAAGGAATCTCAGGGAAGTATTTCTCGGGCATGAAGGAGACGCAGTCTTCGAAGGAATCCTATGACGAAGCGGAAGCGAAGAGGCTCTGGGACATTAGCCTGAAACTTTCTGGTCTCGAGTGACTCCTGCTATCCTGGAAGAGCGTTCCGACCTCCCACCCGGACCATATCAAGGGGATGCTGGGGCTGCCGGGGCGACGGGAGGCGCCACCCTTCTGTGGAAGCCCTCCTGGACCCAGATTCCTGCAATGGTCAGCACTACCGCAACGATTGTCGACAGTAATGGATCGATTCCGTACATCAACAGGACGTCGTAGAAGAGGAACCCTCCCGCGAGGGCCGTCACCACGCCCAGTATCTTGTTGTAAAGCACCACTCCGATGATGAAGAAAACAAAGCCCACCACGAGAGGGATTGTCGTTCCCGAAACGAAACCTGTTGTAAACAGATAGGCCGCGTATCCCATGGCGACCCCCACGCCCACTGCGACTAGGAGTATGCCGATCACACCTCCGATTAAGAACCCGCCCAAGACTCCTAGCAGGGCTCCCAGGCTCCCAGATCCGGCGAAGTACTGTGAGACAAGTGTGGCTCCAAGAGAAGCTCCAACAACACCGACGACGAAGAATGCAAGGATCTTGACTACCTTCCTGCCGGCGAAAATCAGCAAAAGGGACACAATGAGCGTGAAGAGGAGCAGAGCCCCAGCTGGGACGGAGCCAAGTAACGGAGCCAGTTGATTTGGAATTGACATTGATCCCCTATCTCGACGCGCGCTTGCCCCCTGACTCTTTGCCCGGGGATTTAATGGTGTGGTTTTGAACAGATTACTTCGAAATGTCGAGTTGAAAAGGGGTGATGCCTTGCCTAGCGAAAAGCTCCTTCAGGAAACCCTAGCTCGTTAGGGGCGCAAACAGAGGCAGGCTCGTGACCGAAACGGTAGTCATTTCAGAAAGCAGTAACCCTTATTCAGAATCGGGTCAACAGTCAAATCCTTGCCCAAAATAATCGACGCCCACATTCACCTGTCGGAGCGAAGCGACGACGCTCTAATCCGTTTCGCCGAGATGAACAGCCTGAGGTATACTTTAGACGGACTTCTGGAGAGCATGAAGCAAAACAACGTGGGGCGCGGCCTTCTTCTGAGCCCGCCCTTGCAGAGCGGCATAGCCCTCCCCAACGAGAAGATTATGGAACTCTGCAGCATGAGCGGAGGTCTGCTTTCGCCTGTGGTCACGGTAGAGCCCTCTGCGAAGGATGTGAAGGCGGCCATCAGGTTGGCCGAGAGTAACAGGAAGGAGGTCAAAGCATTCAAGATCAGGCTCGGCTATGTGGAAGCATCAGCGCTGAGCCCTCTTTACGCAAGACTCTTCGACTACGCCGAATCCGAAGGCCTGCCGGTGATGTTCCACACGGGGGACACCGTGACAAGCACGGGTGACCTCAGAAGCTCGCACCCGCTGAACCTCGATGCACTGGCCAACAGGAGAGAGGAGCTCACCGTAATCCTCTGTCACTTCGGCAATCCATGGTTCGAGGACGTCGCAGAGCTCATCTACAAGCACCCCAAGGTCTACGCGGACATCTCCGGACTGACTACCGGAGGCGGGGCCTACCCTGACAAGTTTGCCGGCTGGCTCGCCAGGAAGATAAGTGAGGCTATCTACTTCTCCGGAGGGCCAGAGAAGATCATCTTCGGGACAGACTATCCCATCACCGCTTACCCGGACGCGCTCGACATCGTGAGGAGGCTGGATTTGGATGAAGGAGACAGGGAGATGATACTGTGGCGCAACGCAAAGACGGTGTTCGGGCTCTGACAGCTGCTGAGGGGGTCGTAGTCGTTGATGTCCCAGCCGGAGAGCGGGGCACCCTAGAGAACATACTCGAGGAGAGCTTCGAAGGGTGGTACCTCAGGCACTCGAAGGGGAAGCTCCAGCAGCTGGAGGTGGTCAGGGCAGCCATGGCGTCGGGAACGCCTATCGGGCTCGTGATGCTGAAGATGCTGGAGGAACGAGTCGGCTACATCTACTACATCGCCGTCGCCAGATCTCACAGGAGGACGGGCATCGCAAGGCTCCTTCTCGAAGACTCGCTCGTCAATTTCAGTAAGCAGGGGGTGGAGGACGTCTATGCGGCAGTCGAGGCAGACAACCTCCCCTCTGAAAAGCTGTTCGCGTCAGAGGGCTTCACGCATACCAACTTCGGCGAGGTCTCAAAGAAGTTTGGTACCATCCGCTCCATAAACATGTACAGGATGATGGTCATCGTCCCGGGAGAAGCCCTGATGTGGAAGAAGATTGCCTAAGGGTCAAGGCCATGCGGCTAAGCTTGCAACTGCGGACTGATTGCGAGCGGGTTCTCTTGACTTAGACCAAGAGGATCGTAGATGTGTGTTTTGAGTTCCGCGTCCGAGGGGAACTTTTTCCCGCAACGGCAAACACATACCGAGTCGACATCGACCATCTTTCCATTCCTATGTACCTGAAAAGTCAATTTCAGGAATGACGCATGGTTCAACTAGGCAGTTTGAACGATTTCGGTTCTTAACTGCTGCCTACCTAGAAGATAGAGCAAATCATTTTTCCCTTACGTCCACTGTCATCAATTGTTTCAACTGGGGACTACGGAATTGTCAGAGTGTGAATCGATGACGCCAACGGACCATTCGCATCGATTACGCCGTGGATGCCACAGCATGCTGCTGTCTTCTCAATCCTTCAGAACTCCAAAAGGCGACCTGATAGATCTCCCGTCTGGGCTGATTCAGAGGACGTGGGAACGAGGATGCACCAGACCTGATTTCCTGGATTATCTCCTTCTTCATCTCGGCCGGCATGTCACGGTTGAAGCTGAACCCTCCTTTCTCGAAGCGGGCAATCCTGTCCTCAACGGTCTCTGTGACGAGTACGTCACTCACCACCTTGAGCTCATCCGGGGGATGTGACTCGAGGATTTCTGCCTCTCTGCGCCAGTTGCGGAACCTCGCTCTGTCCCAGGTCCAATGGTATTTCTCCGCTATCTGCCTGAACCTCTCTCTGCGTTCTTGGAGAAATTTGGATGCTGGGTCATCTTCCTGGATCTCGGGGTTTCCTGTAGAGTTTCCAAACCCATAGAATGGGAACCAGCCCATGCCTCCATCCCGTTTTCGCAGGAGCGCGAAGACTCCAACCTTCGCGAGACTCGCGGCTTGGTCAATGACTGCCATAGGGTCCTCCAGCAAATGGAAGACGTGGGCCATGATTACCCCATCGAAGCTCTCCTCCCTGAACGGCGGGGTCCTCCCGTCTGCCTGCACAAGGTTCAGGATTCCCTTCGACTTCGCCTTCTCCATCATCATGCGGGAAACATCTACCCCGGCGACGTTGATCCCGTTACGAATGAGTGGGGCTGCGACCCTCCCGGTCCCGACCCCAATCTCGAGCATTGATCGACAGTGATGGGCAGAAAGTATTGCGAGGAGCCCCCGCAAGGTCTTTGCGTTAAGCGCCCTTCTCGTCTCGTCGTAGACCTCTGCCACACCGTCAAACTCCGCGCCCGACAATTGTGTCACTGTAATGGTCGACCTGTCGGGATATTTTGTCTTTCTTTTCCATCTCCTAGGCTGTGGATGGGGAGCGAACGACGAGGTTATGGGATAGTGTCGACTATACTGACGTGGAAACCCGACTCCTTCAGGACCCTTGCCACAGAGTCAAATACGGCGGCCGCATCGATACCTTTGGCCCAGTCGGTGAGGTTGGAGACGGGCGGGCACCCGGCGGGTGGGACGCAGAGTGTGTTGAGTTTCTCCAGGTCAGAATCGATCAGGAGGGTTCCGTGTACCAATATCGTTCGCACTGTGAACCGTGCGGCCATTCCCGAAACCTTTCGACCTGAGACGTCTATTCTGTTCGGGGGTGAGAACTCTGCGCGAATCCCCTGGCTTGCGAGTGCTTTCACGATGTACTTCGAACCCGCGTCAAATGCGGCCGTTGGAGAAAGTAAGGGACCGGAATTGCGGAGGAAGAAGCTCCAGTTCAGGTTGCCCTCGTCGTGGAAGACCACCCCTCCCCCCGTGAATCTTTTCAGGACAGGGATTTTCATCTTCTCCGCGAGATCCTCCCGATACCAGCCGTACCTCGCGTTCCTCGCCTCGCCGCGAACGAGGCACTCGGAGTTGACCCAGAAACGCGCCACCTCGGGGAGCGAATCACTGTCTACCTTCGCGAAAAGCTCCGTTTCACGAGTTAGATTGGTGGCCGGGTCACGGGTCTGGTCGAAATGGATGAGGATTTCTCTCTCTGTCAAGTTGACGGTTGAACACGAGCTCGAGGCGTCATTTATACGCCGACCGGACAATCACCGATGGCCCCATAACGAAGCTGTGAAGCTTTAGCCCGGCACAATTGGCCCTCCTGGGGAGCAGTTAGCCATGAAATATGTCAAGGGGATGACGAGCTTCTTTGAGCCGAGGAGCATCGCCGTCGCCGGGGTTTCGACGGACCCGAACAAGCTCGGCTCGATAATCTTCGCCAACATGATTGATAATCAGAAGAAAGGCTTACTGAAGGCACCTGTCTACGCCCTGAACCCTGCTCGCGACAGGATTGGAGACCAGCCCTGCTACCCATCCATCGATGCGCTTCCCGAGACCCCTGAGCTTCTGATTGTAGCCGTCCCCGAGGCGCAGACGCTCGCCCTCATCAGGGCCGCCTCCCGGGCAGGCGTGAAAGCGGCTGTGATGATCACCGGAGGCTACGCCGAAATCGGCAAGAAGGACGTAGAGTGGGAAATCGGGAAGGTGGCTTCGAAGTACGGAATGAGGATACTGGGGCCGAACACGATCGGGCTCGTCGACACCTGGTCGGGGGTCGACTCCCTCTTCCTCCGCCCCACGAAGACGTTGCCGGACGGGAGCCAGGTCGTCTCGATGCTAAAGCCCCTCAAGGGAGAGGTGGCGATAATCACCCAGAGCGGGCACCTGGGGGAAGTGGTCGCCGAGGAACTTGCGGCCAGCGGGGTCGGCGTCAGGGCAATAGTAGGGACCGGGAACCAGCTTGACGTTTCTGTGGAGGACGTCATCGATTATTTCGCGGAAGACGGGCACACTCGGGTAATCTCTGTCTATCTGGAAGGCGTCCATGACGGCAGGCAGTTCATGGAAGGAGTGGCCCGGGCGGTGAAGAAGAAACCTGTTGTTGTCTTCAAGGTGGGGAAGACGGGCGTCGGGGCCAGGGCAGCCCTCACCCACACGGCCTCCCTTGTTGGAGACTATGAGGTGTACCAGGCAGCCTTGCGTCAGTCGGGAGCAATCGAAGCGCAGAGCCTACAGGAGCTGATTGATTTCTCAGTCTCGTCTCTGATGCTCCCGATCACGAGAGGGAAGAGGTTGGCGATCGTCACGAACGCAGGCGGGGTGGGCGCGATCGCGGCAGACGAAGCGGCCAGCATAGGCCTACAGGTGGATCCGCTAAGGAACGAAGCCAGGCGGAAGATCCGCTCCACGTTTGCGGGCGAGGCCTTCGTGGCCAACTCTTCCCTGGGCAACCCGATCGATCTGACGGCATCGGTCAGCTCCGACCAGTTCGTCAGGGTCGTCGAACTAGTAGCTGCACGGCCGGAGTACGACCTCCTGCTGGTGCTGCCCACGCACCATGCTCCCGGAATGCAGTTCGACATAGCGGAGAAGCTCGGCGAAGTCATCAGGCGATCCGGAAAGGCGGTGGTCTGCTGTGTCATCGGCAACTCTGAGTTCTCGAGCAGGATTCACCTGGAGTTCATGTCTAAGGGGATACCGTGCTTCCCTACGCCGGAGAGAGCGGTGCATGCGCTGGTGGTGGCTCCTGAATACGCCGCAGCGGAGAAGGCGACATGGGAAACCCGAGTCCCGCACGTGCGGCCAATGAGCTTTGGTCGCGATGCCGGCCCTCTGCACCAAAAGGAGGTCAGCGTCCTGTTGCGCTCATATGGCATCGACGAACCAAAGTCTATCATCGTAGAAAGCACGAAGGACCATCGGAAGCTAGAGAAGTTCGGCTTCCCCGTTGTGTGCAAGCTCCTCTCGGCGGATATTCTGCACAAGACAGAGTTAGGGGGAGTCGTGCTGAATGTGAGAGACGTTGCGGAAGCGGAGCGAACTTACATCAGGTTCCGGAAGATTGCGGCAAAGCAGCACGCAAGGTTCGAGGGCATGCTGGTTCAGGAGATGACGAAGGGGGGTGTCGAGCTCCTGCTCGGGGGGACGCGTGACCCCACCTTCGGCCCCACGGTTGTCCTCGGGCTCGGGGGAATCTACACAGAGCTCCTTCGGGAGTACCGCCTAGCCGTATCCCCCATCACAGCACAGGAAGCAAGACGGATGCTAGTAAGCGAGACGCTTACCAAGGCCCTTGGCGGCTACAGAGGGGGGCCCAAGGTCAGCGTCAGCCGACTCTGTGGGGTCGTCTCCACTTTCTCGAGCATCATGGTAGACAACCCATCAATCGGGCAAATGGAAGTGAACCCCCTGATGGCGACACGAAATAGGATTCTCGCGGTCGACACAAGGGTCGTGATCAGGGCGGACCGAGATTAGCCGGCGCCAGTTCGGCCACGGGTTGCGCACCCCCCTCTCCTAGGGCCTGCATACGGTCGCTCCTGTAAGCCTGGACGAAAGCCAGATAGTTGGAGTGGCGCGCCCGCTGAAGCTCAGGAATCGTCCCTCGCGCAGGTGCGGAACCGACCCCTTTCAGGTAGGCGATGGCAACGTCGAGGTCGTGGATTGCGCCGAGTGACTCCTGCCACTTGGCCAGTGGCGAAAATCGCTTTGGGGTCTTATCCGCGAGCTCGAGCATATATCGCATCTTCTTGGCCTCCTTGCGGAGCGAGTGAAGCTCCACTACCTTCGACTCGTCGTTCAACACCTGGGTGAGTAGCGACGAGGCCTCCCTGGAATGCTTTCGGGCTCCCTTCCTGAATCTCCTGGATAGTTTCTTCCCTCTGAGCTTCGAGGTGTCCAGCGCGGGAACTTGGACGCCGGCCAAAGCGCCGATCGTCACTTTTGCGCGGGCGGCGGAGTCGCTCCTCTGGTTCTCCAGATTGACTAGTATCCCGGGCGGGAGGTTGCCTTTGAATGATTTCAGCGTGACCATCAGTGTGTCCAGGTCACGGAGCTGCGACGTAGCCTTCATGACCGATTTGAGCGCGAAGTTGAACGCCTTCGAATCCTTGGAGTTCCTGACTTTCCGAGGCATCAGCCCGCGCATGACCTGGATACGGCGGGTGGCCACCCTGAGATCATGAATCTCGTCAGGCGAGGGTCGGTCGGGAAGGTCCGCGACCATTTTCATCAGAGCCCCCGTCCTGTCTGCGTACCCTTTCGAGAGGGATTTGCGGCCGACTCTCAGCGCAGCCATGCTGGGAGATTCCCCGGGCGGACTGAAAAGCTGATTGTTTCTACCCCCAAAATCTTCTTATCACTATACTTCGTTTGCTTCGCTATAGAGGGTAATGAGACCACAATATCGTTCAGGGTATCTCCTGAAATACCGTCTACAGGCGGGGAACCTTCATGTGCCCCCGCGGCCGGCCTTTTGAGAAGGTGAATTGAGTGGAGCTCTATCTCATGAGGCATGGGGAGGCAGGCAAGCGGATTCCGGTCGCCGCCAGGGATACTGCCAGGGCCCTGACCGCAGCCGGGAGGCAGGAGGTTGAAGACGTGGGGCAGGCCATGGCGAAACTCGGCTACGAGTTCGATGTGGTCGCAACAAGCCCCCTTAAGCGGGCGAAGGAGACAGCGACCATCGTCAGCGAAGCCCTGAAACAGAAGAATCGGGTGGAAGAGTGGTCCGAGCTGAGCCCTGAAGGAAACAGGGGCGCTCTGTACCGCAGGCTGACAAGTGTCAGGCCGGGGTCGAAAGTCCTCTGCGTGGGTCACGAACCCTACCTTACGATAGCGATGGGCGAAATCGCGGGGAGGGGGGGCGACGGTTCCGCGGGTTTCAGAATCTCACTGAAGAAAGGGGGAATGGCGAAGCTCCTGGTGACCGGGTTTAACCCCAAGATATCGGGGGAGCTGCGCTGGCTCCTCACCCCGAAGCAGATCAGGAGGATGTCCTAGCTGGAAACCGTCAGTTTAGCGCTTATGCCGCTGAAGCCCCGGCTCGAGTGAAAATGAAGGTCGCCGTCATCGACGTCGGCTTCAACTCGATAAAGATGCTCAGGTACAAGGTTGAGCCCGATGGTTTTCTGAAGTCCTATGGCCAACTGGGAATGCTTGCCAAGCTCGGGGAGGGCCTTGACGGGTCAGGGTACCTCGGCCACGAACAGATCTCGCGAACCATAGAAGCGTTGAAGCTCTGCCGGGAGACGGCTCTGCTGGATTCGATAAAGCATGTACTGCTTGTAGGAACAAGCCCAGTGCGGGAAGCGGCAAATTGGGAGGAGTTCCTGAGGCGGGTGGAGGAGGAAACAGGAATGAGAATGAGGATGCTCACCGGGAACGAGGAGGCACTGTACGGCGTCCTGGGAGCCCTGACGTCGATAGACGCCCCGAGCGTCCTCTTCTTCGATCTGGGGGGCGGGAGCCTCGAACTCACCTACGTGGAGAAGATGCGAATCCGGAGGATCCTCTCCCTGCCTCTGGGGGCCCTGAAACTGACCTCTTCATTCGCAGGCAAGGACGGAACATTTTCGAAGAAGAACCGCAGCAGAATGGCGAAGCAGATTGCCCAGGTGCTACCTTCGACGGGTGAGCTCAGGCTGGACAGCGGCGCCGTGCTCGTTGGTACTGGAGGGACCATCAGGGCGATGGCTAGGTACGAACAGGACCGCGTGGGCTACCCCTTCGACAAGGTGCACAACTTTGCCATCGGGTTTGATTCTGTCCAGCAGATGAGCAGGGAGTTCTTCAAGCTGAGGCTTGCGGAGCTGGACAGGTTGGAGGCCATCGGCCAGGGGAGATCAGTGACAATGGCGGCAGGGGCTCTGGTTGTACGGACGCTGATGGAGAAACTCGATTTCAAGCAGCTGACGGTGAGCACCCACGGCCTCAGGGACGGCATTCTGATGGAGTTCCTTCAGGGGGGAGCACGAAACCCAAGCGTCGTCGCGCAGAAGGAGGACATCGAGCGCCTGCTGACCAGACAGGCGCAGTCCCCTGGCTCATCCAACTTTTCGGACCTGATCGAATGCATGGAAAGGAACGGTCTGATAGACGAGCGGGAGAAGAAGATACTCCTCGTGGCCGCGTGGAGAGGGAGGTCTCCGGAATGCACTGATGCTGACCCCTACGCAGCGTTCGGACTCCTGATGAACGAAGACCTTCCCATGAGGCACGAAGACCAGTTGCTCGTCGCCCTGTCCGTGGTCAGGGCGAGGAGGCCCCGGGCCGCCAACTGGCTGACGAGGAAGTACGGCGCTTTTCTAGCCCACGACGAGAGACGGGTGAAGAAGCTCGGGGCGTGCCTGAGACTGGTGGAAATGCTTGACCGCTCGAAGGCGCAGTACAGGGTAACCTACTCGGGGGGACTCCGAATCAGCGTAGTGCAGAGCGAAGGCCCCTTCCCACTTGAACTCTCCAGGGTGGTTGCTCTGACGCTTTCTTCTGTCGTCAAGAGGCCCGTCATCATATCCGTCACCTCTAAGGAGAGGGAGCGCCAGGCCAGCCTCGTCAAGGTGGGGAGCTGAAATAGCAAAGGAAGCATCAAGGGGGAAGGCGTACAAAGGGAAGCTCATAGTGGTGGAGGGGATCGACGGATCTGGGAAGTCGACCCAGCTGCACCTCCTCGACAAGTGGCTCAGGAGCCTTGGGCTGAATGTCTTCTTCACCGAGTGGAACTCTTCAGACGTAGTGAAAGAGATCACGTCCAAAGGGAAGAAGAAGGCGCTGCTCACCCCCACCACCTTCAGCCTCCTGCACGCCACAGACTTCGCTGACCGATACGAGAGGAACATCTCTCCCCTCCTGGAGGCAGGATATTTCGTGCTGGCTGACAGGTACATCTACACGGCCCTGGCAAGGGACGTCGTCAGGGGGTGCACCTCCTCTTGGGTGCGCAAGGTCTACTCCTTCGCGGCAGTGCCCGACAGTGCCTTCTACTTCCGCGTCCCCCCCGACATTGCCATGGACAGGATCCTGGAAGGGAGGCCCAAGTTGAAGTACTACGAAGCGGGCATGGACCTGAACCTCAGCAACGACGAATACGAGAGCTACAGGATATTCCAAACAAGGATAGTAGAGCAGTACGAGTCGATGGTCAAGAAGGACAGGTTTGCAGTCATAGACGGTACTCTCGACATTGAAGAACAGCAGAACCTGATGAGGCGCCAGGTGTCCAGGCTCCTCCCTCCGTCGAAGGCAAAGGCCCCCATCCCGATGAGCCAGAGGCAGGAGGCTGGGCTCAGGTGACTCAGCAGGTCGCAGCGCGTCCATTGCAGTTCTACGGGGACGGCATCTCCTATCTCACCCGTCTAGAGTCGAAGGGGAACCTCATTGTGGTCGAGGGGCCCGACGGCTCAGGTAGGAGCAGCCAGATAGATATGATAACCAGCCACCTTGAAGCGGCCGGCCACGCCGTCATCACGACGGGGCTCAAGAGATCGGAGCTCATCGGAGCCGGGATCCTTGAAGCGAAACACAAGCTCCCCCTCGGAAAGAAGACCCTGGCGCTCTTCTACGCGGCTGACTTCGCGGACCAGCTGGAACACAAGATCATCCCGGCGCTGCACGCCGGATACGTCGTGCTCGCCGACCGTTACATCTACACCCTGATGGCGAGGAGCAGCGTCAGAGGGATACCGCGGTCCTGGTCGCACGACCTCTTCGGCTTCGCCGTCAAGCCTGATCTGGTGTTCTATCTCGACGTTCCTCCCGAGGAACTCTTCCATAGGGTGTTCCAGAAGTACGGCTCCCTCGACTACTATGAGTCGGGGGCGGACATGGGGCTCTCGGACGACCTCTACGAGTCGTTCATCCTCTACCAGCGGGGGATAGCGAAGGAGTTCAGGGTGATGGAGTCGAAGTACGGTATTGTGACGATAGACGGCGGAAGGGGGATCCCCGAGGTCAACGCCGAACTGCAGGACAGGATTGACGGGTATCTCAGAAGCCTTCGCTGAGTGCCTACTGGATATCTGAAACTCTTGCCGCGGCCAGAGGGATGGTCATCTCGTCCTCTGAGAGTCCGCCGTGATGCCCTCTCATGCTCAGAGAGTCTCCTTTCTTGTACCTGTACCATACGGTGTTGGCTCCGTGGGGGAGGATCATGATG
The DNA here is from genome assembly GCA_035622475.1 of Nitrososphaerales archaeon. Taxonomy (GTDB): domain Archaea; phylum Thermoproteota; class Nitrososphaeria; order Nitrososphaerales; family Gagatemarchaeaceae; genus UBA183. The sequence goes on along the minus strand of DASPVF010000049.1, from coordinate 3,566 downwards.
TCACCGATCCTCCTTCTGAACTTCCTCGACGGCTCGTTTACCCCAAACAGCCCCATCTCGATCCCCTCCCCCGTCGTCATCACCGTAGCAAACCCTTCGAGCTTCTTCTCAAGGTACCTCTTCGTGGGCGCCAGTTGACCCTCCTGGATCCTGAGGTAAGAGTCTCGAGCACTCCCCCACGGAGGGATGGCACCCCCTGCGGGCGACCTTGCAAGGGCCTTGGCGAGCTTCCTCCACCGGTTCATGTAGACTGTCTTTCCCGGCTCCACCTGCAGCTGCCCGTGGTCGGCGGTCACGAGTATCAGAGTTCTTTTCGCGGCGTCCCTGTCAATCTTGGAAAGGAAGCCTTCGTAAAACGCGTGAGAGATCAGGGATGCCTCGACCCCTGCCTCGTCCGTGTTTGGCCCGTAGATGTGCTCGATGGTGTCCACTAAGCTCCAATAGGCGTAGAAGAAGTTCTTCCCACGCGACCGTTCCACCATGCGTCTGAGCGAGACAGTGAGATCCGATGCCGTGGTGTACGGCAGGACGTCGCTCCCCGCCCTTGAAGCCGTAGAATAGGCCGTGTAGGCAAGGGACCTGTTGATCAGGGACGTGCATCCAATCCCTTGGGCCCTTAGCTTCTGGAAGATGGTCTCCCCTGAGAATAGCGCCTTGGGATCGAACTCTCCTTCGAGGGTGTCCCTCCCCCTGTCACCCACCCGGGCGAAGGGAAGCGTGGCTATGATGTCCCCGATCTCATCCATGTAGACATACCACTCCGGGAGACCATGCTCCTGCGGGGTCAGACCCGTGCATACGGTCGTCAGGGCTGCCGCAGTGGTCGAAGGAAAGACGGTTGTTATCGGCCTGACGCTCCCCTTCGTCGAGATGGAACCGATGAACCCCTTCGTCCCTTGCTTCGTCCATTCGTTGTACCCTAGCCCGTCGCACAGGAGAAGGACTACGTTGTCCACCCCGCTGGCGTCCACATTCCCCAGGGCGTCTTTGGGGAGAACAGGCCTCTGATGTCCGACGCCGAGGATCGACAGGATTGTGGAAGGGATGTTGGACAAGCAGTACCCAGAGTAGTCGGGCTTGACTGCGCCTGGAGGAAGCAACTGAGTAGCCTCCTTCGTTTGTCAGATATGTGTTGTCAACGTAGGCGTCTCGAGAATTTCCGCAGGATTAATACGGACCTTGGAAATCGACGACTCGTATTGCCAGACATTGGGGACAAGGCGCCAGAGTTCTCGCTGTACGACGCCGACAAGAAGGTTCGGAGCCTTTCTGAGTTCCTGACAAAGGGGAAGAGGACTATACTCGCGTTCTTCCCAGGTGCGTTTACCAGCGTCTGCACTCAGGAGTTCTGTACCTTCAGGGACATGTACGGAGAGCTTGAGAAGCTCAATGGCATGGTAGTGGGTGTGTCGGTCGATGCGCCCTTCGCTCAGAAGGCGTTCGCCGAGAAGTACAACCTGAAGTTCCCGCTCCTGTGCGACTTCAACCGGGAGGTCATCAAGAAGTATGGAATAGTGTGGAAAAACCTCAGCGGAGTGGAAGGTTACGATGCAGCCAACAGGGCGATATTCGTGCTGGACGACTCGGGAAAGGTACAGTTCAAGTGGGTGGCGGAAGCCCCTGGGAAGCTACCTGATTTCGAAGCTATCAAGAAGGCGCTTTAGCTCGAGCTGATACGGGCAGGGCGCCTCAGAACTCCTTAAGACATAAAGACGGTCGGGCAAGCTGCCGCAACTGATGGCCCAGGTGGTGCAGTTTGGTAAGCATAGGAGGCTGTGGACCTGAAACTCGGGATAGCGACCTCTAGATCGTGGGTTCAAATCCCACCCTGGGCCTCGCGTTCCGTCTAGGCACCACCGTGGCGACTAGCGATTTGGTTCTGCTGTTGTGCACGAACGACAGTACTGCGTATACTTTCTCTGCTTGGGGGGGTATAGCGGAAGTCCACAAGTAGGTTTCCTAATCTTCTGATCGGACTGCCTCATCTCCCTCTTCCACGCTGACTCTGGTACACGGACAAGCAAGGCTTGCTCATGTGGCGAAGCTGAAGGACGGCCTCTATCCAGCCCAAGTTCACGGGATTAAGAGCGGGGTCAGCTTGGAGCAATATAGATTTTAAATAACGATTAAATCCTTAAATGACGATTAATCTTTGCATCGACCATGCGACGGCTACAGAGGAATCTTTGGTGGAATAGCACATGAGGAAAGTTGCATTAGTTCTGGTGGCGCTGTTCTTGATTGGCGCAGCCTCGGCCGCTTTTAACCAGGCGGCAGCCTCCTCGAGCTCCACTCCCAACAACAACCACCACCACCATCACCCCCCTCCATCCTCAACCACCACAACCTGGTCAACTTCTTCAACACCATCTTCTACCGATTCGTCAACTGACTCGACTTCATCAACCAGGTCAACCACATCGACTTCAACCACCACATCAACCTCATCAACTGATTCGACGTCGTCAACCACGTCAACAAGTTCGACTCATTCAACCACATCGACTTCAACCATCTCATCAACCACATCTACCTCATCGACCTCTTCAACCACTTCCACTTCTTCAACCACCTCAACCTCAAAGACTTCAACCACCTCTTCAACTACGTCTACTTCATCGACCGGGACGGAGGACTGCGCGTCAAGCACCAACGAGAACGACAACCCTATGCTCGCGCTCAACTACGGATCGGCTACCCCAAACCTGTGGGGCATAGGCTCTTCTTCGGGGAGCATGCAGCAGTGCTACAACGGAGAAGTTCTTAGTGAGTCGACCGCTCTAACCGGGGTGAGCCTATCTCCATCTGACACCCCTGTCGCCGGGTATCCCGAAGTCGGGTACGGCGTCGACGAATCGGACAATTCGTGGGGAACACAGTCCTCGACCATACCATTCCCAATGACGATTAGCACCCTCCTCGCCTCCAACTTCGTCGTCACCATGTCCTACACTACTTCGCCCACATACCCGTCGCACGATACGGGATTCGACCTCTGGGTGGAGACAGGGACGGACAATGGCAACCAGCCGACAGCCGCAGGATATGAGATCTACCTGTCACTCCAGATGAGCCCCACTTTCATCTGCACCCCCTACAATGGGGCCCTTTCCGAAACGATAACGGTGAACGGGGTGGCAACTCCGGAGACGTTCGAGTGGTGCGACTACACCAACTCAAACGGCAACCCTGGAAGCAGTCCTCCGGAGCTCCAGTTCAACCTGCCCCTGACCTCGCAGATATACAGCGGCACCGTCTCCATCAACCTGAGCACATTCGTCAGCGGCATGGAGAGCGCCGGGATGTTCGAAGACAGCCAGAACCCTTCAGGCACCCTCACCAACTACTACATGCAGGGGATCGAATTCGGGAACGAGTTCTTCGACGACGGTTCTTCGCCTTCCTGCATGACTCTAGGCTGCACGGCCGTCGCGACAGGAACCGCCACCTTCACCTTCGACCTGAGCGAGTTCACTCTCAGCGACAGCGCGGGGACAGTGGCAATGATCCCAGGGACGGGTGGGGATACAAGTGCAACCGATTCATCCGTCGCCCCCACGAGTTCG
>DASPVF010000048.1:0-3962 GCA_035622475.1 Nitrososphaerales archaeon | reverse complement strand
TCGGCTTATTTTAACGTGGGAAATTTGTTGCTCTTACGCCTCGACCACGATCATGGTGAGGGTGCTCCTCACCTTGTCGAGACGGCGAATGTGCCATGTGATGGTTTCCTTCACTTTCTCCATCGTGTCCGCCTCCACCCTGGCAACGATATCGTACACCCCGTAGACAACATAGACCTCCTTTACGTTCGGGATCTCCCTGAGCTTCTTCAGGAGGTCCTCTTCTGCACCTAGGTCAGCGTTGATTAACACAAAGGCTTGAGGAATGGTTGCTCTACCTCTCCGCTTCTACCTTATCGAGCAGTAATAACCCTTGCTCCTTATCTTCTTCCTGCCACTCGTTTAACGTGCCCAAGTATCACTCTTGGCGTCAGGTTGCAGGGTACTTTCGACGGGGACGGAACAATTGCCACATCGGACATTTCCAACCGACCCTACAAATTGGGCTTGTCACTGGTTTTCGTAGATCAGTCGACTGACCAAATTGCCAACTTGAGCGACTTCCTGAACAATCACGGCGTGCGGACCAGCAGGATCCTGGCGAGGTCAGATGGCAATGCCCACGAACTCGCAATCAGCGAATTCTACTCCGTAAAACGGGCGCCTAGAAGGATGATTCCATATCTTTGCAAGAAGGAGATCGAAGCCAGAGCCGCCATCGACTATTGCATGGACAGAATCACAGGTAACCAGCTGCTGGCTGTCTTCCGAACTAAGGTTGACGCGAGCGACATGCCCGCCAGGTTGCACTCAACATCCCATACACCCGCTTCGAAGGGGGGGAATTGATGAGGCGCTTGAGGAAACAAAGGGTTAGGGACGCAATGGGGAGGTATCGGGCTAGTTTGACTCCTGAAGATTTCACGAACATTCGAGGAAACACTTCGACGAGGGCAAGCGGGTTTGTGATTTGGTTAGAGAGTATCCGGAGTACTCGCGAGAGTCCATCAGAAGAATTCTAGGATAGGGACGGCGCTGCATTCTAGTCAAGGGTGTCGGCCGAGTCGACACCACCGACACTACCATAAGGGACGCCTTTAGGGCGCATTATAGAGCGGAAGAATGGTCCTAGGCGTTTTCGCACTCGAGATGGGCCAGGACGACCCCACGAAGTGCACGGCCAGGAAGATGATCAACATGGACCTGGCCAAGGGGGTCAGCAGGAAATTCCACGCATCGGACAAGGTGATAGTCTTGAACCCCTGGGCACACAGAGTCCTTTCCCCCCCTGACAGGGGGGCAAAGGCGGTCCTCGTGGTCGACTGCTCCTGGAACCAGGCACAAGAGGTGTTCTTCAGGAGGCTGGGTGGGAAGCACCGAAGGCTCCCTGTGTTGCTGGCAGCGAACCCCACCAACTACTCGAGAGCAGGCGTGCTCAGCTCCCTGGAAGCGGTGGCAGCCACCATGTATATCCTAGGAGAGGTGGAGGAATCGAATCGCTACCTCAACATCTACAAGTGGGGACCCAATTTCCTCACGTTGAACAGGGAGCCCCTAGAGTCCTATAGGAGAGCGCGGACCGAGGGAAAGGTGATCCTGGCCCAGAAGGAATTCTTCCCGCACTTCTTCGAGGAGGGGTAGGAGTCACGGCCTGGCTGAGCTGTGGTCCTTGAGCTGGCTGAGGAAGTGCTCCCACCCGCTCTCCCCGTCCTGCCTGAACCTCTCGTCGAAGCCCTTCTGGACTAGGGTGACCCTCGTCTTCCTCCCAGGAAGTTCCTCAAGGCTCCAGGTGACCAGGGCCTCAGGGGCGTCCTCCATCCTAGAAGGATTCCTGTCGCTGCGCATGGCGGCTACCCACGTGTAGGAGAGTTTTCTACCGGGGACCAACTCCTTTATCGTGCCTTTGACCTCGGTGTCGATGTTCCTCGCATCCCAATGGAACCTGAAGAGGAGGGTCCCGCCTACTCGAGGGTCAATGGCGGCTCTGGTGGGCATCCACTTCACGAGTTCCTTTTCGTCCGTCAGGGCCCTGAAGACAACTTCGGGAGGGGCGTCTATCTCTATCGACTTCCTGATCTCCGCCGTGCTCGACCAGCCGCTCATCTTCTCGACTCCACGTGTCGCTTAAGGCGGCTCAGGCTGTCGTCCCAGAATTCGTCGAAGAAACTCATCATTTCCGTCATCTTCTCCCTGTTGATCGAGTAGTACCTCTTCTGGCCGACCTTGCGCTCCCCCACGAGGTCTGCTTCCCTCAACACTCTGAGGTGCGTAGAAAGCGCCGGGAGTGTGAACGCGAACTTTCCTGCTAACTCCCCCGGCGTTTTCTCTCCATCCTTCAAGAGCAGAAGAATCTGCCTACGGCTCTCGTCGGCAACGGCTTTCCAAGTGTCGCCCATTACGCTATGGTAGTTAATTATCTATTTAATCATTTATTTACCAGGGAGGGCAGCAGTGGCGATCCAGTCAGCTCAACTGCTTTCGGCGTGCTAGGGAAACTGTTAATTGCATAGGCCGGCAAGGACATTTTGACTCGAGCCGGTGGACGGGCCACAGGGATCTCCTGGGGAAGTTCCTCCCTCGCAGCAGGACGCACGGCGCCAGGAGGCGCGACCAGAGATGGTCGGCTCCAGAACAGAAACGAGACCCGACCCATCACGGGCGATGATGGGGTGACCTTGAGGTCGATGGGGACCGGGATGAAACGGCTGACCCGTGCGGAGCAAGGCCAAACGTGGCCGATGAAATGCCTGCAGGAGGCCAGGGTAGGCCGCTGAGCTGAATCCCGTCCAAAACAGAAGGAGGACTACGGCCGGGACGAGTCGAACATAACCCCGATGGAAGGGGGAGACTCCTTCCATTGGGGCCTCATTCTATCAGTCTCCGAAGGTGCTGAGGGGGTGTGTTCTATCGATGGTTTGCGACCAAATAATTGGGTTCAAACCATCATTCTTGGAGGTGGATAGCAGGAGGATTTGTTGTCAGCCCTTCGACTAATGTTGCCCCAAGTAGAGGGCTGCGCTGTCGGCTGGGCCGTGTTCCGCCAAGGGCCTTGGCGTATGCTTATGGGTCGTCCCGCAGCGCTTGATATGCCGAGCATATTTCTTAGCACTGATTAGTTTCTTGCACTTTGGGCAGACAGGCATTCGTGTTGACTGGCGGCAGACCCCCTAAAAGCACTCGCAAGAACGGCCCAGCGATTTTGGCGGGGTTGGAAAGTCAAGCAGACTTCAGCAGGCCGACTCCTATTCCACAACTAGTCGAAGTTCTATACACCACGCAATACCCTACATAGGGGGCATAATAGTTGGACAGGCCGCTCAGGTAGATTCCGCCGTTTCCGAAGAAATATAGCCCCATAGAAGAATATCCCTGTTCCTCGATGAAAGGTGTAGAACATGGAACGCAAGGATTTGCTTCAACCCGAACGGGAATCAGTGGGAGAAAGAAAACGACTGCCATAGCCGCCACAACGACAACGCCGACGGCAATGTTCCTACGTCTCATGCCTCAGAGGGTAGCCTCGCAGGGTTCAAAGTTCTACCTGTAAGAACAGTCAACCATCAGAAGCAAACAGCAGTCATGCTGGAAGTCAGAAACACATACTGTCCACCCATGTAAGTTGCCCCGAAACTAAGAAGGTAGAATGACAAGGACGCATACCCAAAACCGCCCACAATACAAGGGTCAACAAGCGTCGATACAACGGGGACGAAGAAAAAGAAGACCACCACAACCGCAATCACTATACCAATGGCGGCCTTCGTCCTGCGTCTCATGCCTCAGAGGGTAGCCTCACGGGTGTATAGTCCTACTCACGAGAACGGCCTAGCGGGATTAGTGCAGTTGGACTGCCTCTGAGTTGCTGACTAGAGCCTAATGGAGTATGTGCCAGCGGCCCACGTCGCCCCATGACCAAGAAGGACGTAGGTCAGGGAGCCATATTGAGGTTCGAGTGGGCAAGCAAGCTCGAAAACGCAGTTACGTGGAGGCGGAATGCTGAGGACGGGAACGAAGTAAGCAAA
>DASPVF010000047.1:0-10392 GCA_035622475.1 Nitrososphaerales archaeon | reverse complement strand
AGAAGTCGATGGGGATCCGGTTTGTAGTCAACGCAAGGACGGACGCTCTGCGGTATGCCCCGGGGGACGACGACGCGAGACTCGAGGAGGCCATCAGAAGAGCGGCGGCGTTCAGAGACATCGGCGCAGACTGTGTCTATCCGATGGGATTGACAGATGCGTCTTCAATCTCCCGGTTCGTTCGGGCTCTCGATTTCCCGACCAACGTCATGGTCAGGGAGGGGCTCCCACCAGTGACGGAGTTGAAACGTTTGGGTGTCGCGCGGGTGAGCTTCGGGCCGAGTGCATCCTACGCTGCCATGGGGCTTCTGCGTCGGGCATCGAAAGAAATCCGAGAAAAGGGAACGTACGATACCTTGGTCGATGGTGCGATAAACTTCGATGAGCTCAACTCCCTCGCCCTTCCCAGAAAGCCCTAGACCTTCACGCCGAGAAGCCGTTCGAGAATGTCGGACAACGTGATCATCCCTACCATCTTGTCCCCGTTGAACACGAATGCTATGGTCGTCCCTGCGTCCTGCATCTTGTCGATCACGGTGGGGAGACCGTCGTCCTCCATGACCTTTGCGGGCTGAATCATGTAGTCGTGTATGGCGAAATCGATGTGATCCCTCGACACCGCCTTTGAGATCGTCTGCGATGTAACGGCTCCGATGTACATCTCCCTCTTTGCGTCGTAGACCGGCATCCGGGGATGGTTAGACTGGCCCATGCTCCGGAGAGCTTCCAAGACGGTGGCATTGCTGTCGATGGAAACTATCTCACCGATGGGGGTGAGCACGCTGGCAGCCGTGTTCCTTGACGACGCCAGCTGAGTCCTGAGCAACCTCCCCGCGTCAGGCTCTATGTGGCCTGCCCTCTCGAGCATGCTGACGACGTCCTCGAACTCGGCAGCGAGGTCGACCTCCTTGTAACCGGGCTTCCCCACCAGCCTTTCGGACAGGCTCCTCGCGAAGTTGGCGAGAGGTACAGCGACAGGCGCGAGCCCTCCCATTATGACTCTGGTGGAAGGGGCAAGGGTCATGGACATGCGAAGAGCGTTTTCTATTCCGATGGCCTTGGGAAGAAGGTAAAGGAGCGTCATGATCACAAACGACCCGCCAACCGCGCTGTACACCCAGCCTATGGGGCCGAAGTACTCCGACAGGATTAGCCCGATGGTCGTCGCCAGCACCACATTGGAAATCGTGTCTATGAATGTGGTGACGCTCACGAGTCTTGTCTTCTCGCTCACGATCTCCAATGCCGCCGCGGCCCTAGCCGACCCGCTCCCGATTGACGAGCTCAGTGAAAACGGGCGCAGCGTGAGGTAGGTCGCCTCGACCAGGGAGGACCAGAAGGCTACGAAGACGGCGGCGATTAGACAGATGTAGACTATCGGAGAGACCAATTCTGGTTTCTCTTCGCTCCCGCTGCCCCTCTCAACTCACAACCGTTCCTATCCTTTCGCCGTGGACCGCCCTTATGACGCCCTTGGGGTCCAGGCCGTTCAAGACGACCAATTTCACTCGTGATTCGATGAGCTGGTCGACGGCCACGGGGTCGATGATGCTGTGGATGCCTGGCCTGTGGGACCCGCCCAAGATTTGTTTCATCCTTTCATAGGTGATCTTGTCCAGCTTCTTGGCCCTCCTGTTGACCCGAGGGTCCTCGGTGTAGATGCCGTTCTGGTCCGAAGCCTTGACCATTACGTCCGCCCTCCATTTCTGAGCTACGAAGGCAGCGACGGTGTCAGTTGTGATCCCAGGCTTCAAGCCCCCCATCACGGCCACCCTGTTCCTCGCAAGCCTCAGCAGCATCCCGTCTATGGATGTTGGAACGCTGCTGACGCCTCCGAGCTTCATCGCTACCAGCCTGGCATTGAGCCTTGACGCGTGTATCGCCACCGTGTCCTGCTGATAGGGCGACAGGCCCATTTCGGCGGCTGATTTGATGTAGTCACGGGACACTTTGCCTCCTCCCACAACCACCGCAACGGAATGCCCCTCGTAGTTGAGGTCGGCTATCACCCCGGCGTAGGCATTCACCACCTTCGATGATGGGGGGGACCCGAGTACCGAACCTCCGATGCGGAGCACAGTCTTCATATGGTAATTCCTCGCCTGGGCAGGTTATTGGTGTGATAGGTTTTATAAATGGGTGAGGAAGATTTTCACCATTCCAATGAGCGCCGCCTCTCCTTTCATGTCCGCTTCTCCGGCCTGACGAAGAGGTAGCTCCGCATTGTCAAAGACAGACTCAGTTAGGCTATACAAGGTAAGAAAGCTCATCTCAGAGCTCAGCAACAAGGAAGGCAGGGGAACCGAGCTGGTTTCGCTCTACATCCCTCCAAGGAAGCCGATTCACGAGGCTATCGCCAACCTCCGCGATGAATGGGGGACGGCGGGGAATATCAAGTCTGACACGACGAGAAATCACGTCCAGGACGCGCTGACCAAGGCCATGCAGAGGCTCAAGTTGTACAGGGTCGCGCCTGACAACGGACTCGTAGTCTTCTCCGGGGCGCTCCCAACAAACGGGCCTGGGAGCGAGGTCGTCAACGTGTGGGAAATCGTCCCGCCTAAACCCGTGACTCAGTATCTGTATCAGTGCGACGACCACTTTCACGTTGAGTGGCTGAGGGACATGCTCAGGGAAGAGAAAGTGTATGGAATTCTCGCCATAGATTCGAGTGAAGTTGGGATGGGAATACTCAGCGGGGACAGGCTTGAGATAGCAGACTTGCTGACGTCGGGCATCTCTGGGAAGACAAGAAAAGGCGGCCAATCGGCGAGGAGGTATGAACGCGGAAGGGAGATGGAGCTGACGTACTATTTCAACAGAGTGGGGGAGCACGCGACGCGGGTCTTCAATGACAGCAACAAGGTGACCGGTATGCTGGTCGGCGGACCCGGGCCGACCAAAGATGAGTTCCTCAAGGGAGGATACCTTCACTACGAGCTGCATAAGAAAATCGTCGCCGTATTGGACCTGGGTTATTCAGGAAGGGAGGGGGTAAGGGAGCTGGTCGAGAAGGCCGGAGACATACTGAAGGATGTCCGCCTGATAGAAGAGAAGAGGCTGGTGCAGAAGTTCCTAGGCGAGGTCAACAGACAAGGAGGACTAGCAGTCTATGGTCTTCCAAGGGTGATCGAAGCCCTCCAGAAGGCTAGCGCTGATGTGGTGCTGGTTTCAGATGACCTCGACACGGTCAGGATCGACGCCGAGTGCAAGAAGTGTGGGACGGTGAAGACGGAAACTGTTCCAACTTCGAGGAAGATTCAGCAGCGCCAAGAAATGACATCCACGCCATGCGCCAAGTGTGGGGGGACCGACTACGAAGTTGTAGAGAAAGACCTGGTGGACGTGTTGGAGGAAATGGCCTTCCAGGTGGGGTCGAAGGTCGAAGTCATCTCATCGGGGACAGAAGAGGGGAGCATGTTCAAGACCTTTGGAGGGGTCGGCGCTCTACTAAGGTACAGAAGCTGATTTGCGTTCGGCGTGCAAGTTCGGCACGGCCCGACCCCGTAGTCTCCAAAAGGTCATGCCAGGAAGGACCGACCAATGTTTTTGAACGTCAAAGCGGAAAGCGAACGGAGCATGGACTTCTCATGAGCGAGCCGACCAAACAGCCTCAGCAACCCTCCAACACGGCCGGGAAGCGCACCCAGGGCATGGTCGACGCGGAGCTCAAGGGGAACACCCTCCGCGTCTACGTCTACGCCCTGAAGAAGCGCAGGGTGGGGGTAAGGGAGGTTCAGCGTGCTCTCCTAATGTCGAATCCATCTCTGGCTCAGTACCATCTCAACAAACTAAAGGACCTCGGACTCGTTTCCGAGAACAACGGGGAGTATGAAGTGGTGGGAGAGGTGAAGGTGGATGTCATGAGGGATTTCCTTAGGGTGAGGACCCTCATCGTCCCCAGGTTCGTCTTCTACGCGGTCGTCTTTACCGTGTTCGCCGTGTACCTCACCTATGTGGGGTACCCAGACTTCGGGCTCGTCCCCGCCGTGGAGTGGTTTTCCGCTGCGCTTGCGGTCGCCGCTGCGGTGTTCTGGTACGAGGCAATACGGGCGTGGCTCTCCGCTCCTTCGCCCTAACGGCACGTCCGCACAACTGTTTTTATCCTGTAGGGGCACCGCAGTAGATGGTGATTCTAGACGCCCATCAGAATCGGTCTGATTGGTAAAACGAACGCTGGAAAAACAACGCTGTTCAACTCGATGACCCTGCTCTCAGGGGAAGTCTCCAACTACCCTTTCACAACGAAGACCCCTGAGACAGGGGTCGCTAGCGTTGTGACGCTGTGCGTTCACAAGGAGTTTGGAGTTTCCGACAACCCTACCAATTCTAAGTGTGAAGACGGCTGGAGGTTCATCCCGGTGGAGGTTACCGACCTTCCCGGGCTGATTAAAGGAGCGTGGATGGGGAAAGGTTTGGGAAACCAGTTCCTCAGCGTGGCGGCCCAGTCAGATGCGCTTCTGCACGTCGTTGATGCCTCGGGAAGCGTGGACAAGGACGGCAAGATATCTGAGCCTGGGACCGGAGATCCCACGGCCGACTTCGCCGATGTCGAGCTTGAACTGGTGCTCTGGTATACGAAGCTGTTCAACCAGAACCTGCCCAAGATCTCCAAGCTTTCGAAAACCCCGGGGTACGGGATTCCAAGTGCGGTAGAAGATGTCATGCACGGACTAGGAGTGAGGAAGGAGCACGTCATTTTCGCCATGAAGGACGCCATGCTCGAAGACAAGGCCTTCGACTCCTGGAACGAGAAAGAAATCCAGACGTTCTGCTGGTCTCTGCGGGAATACTCGAAACCCACCCTGCTAATCGCTAACAAGATGGACCTCCCGTACGCCGCGGAGAACTTCCAGAAACTGCGCGAGAAGTTCAAGGGCTTGATCGTAGTCCCGACGAGCGGTGAGGCGGAACTGACCCTTCGCAGGGCAGAAGGCAAGGGGCTGATCAGGTACGTTCCGGGGGAGGAGAGGTTTGAAATCCTGAAGCCCCAGGACCTGAATGACGCTCAGAAGAGCGCGTTGGCATACATAAGACGGAAGGTGTTCGGAGAGTATCTCAGGACGGGGGTGCAGTTCGCGCTCAATTCAGTGATATTCAAGTTGCTGCGCGAGAACGCGGTGTACCCGGTCTACGACCCACAGAAGCTGTCCGACAAGAACGGCAGGATACTCCCCGACGTCTATCTTCTCCCCAGTGGGTCGACTGTGGAGGACCTGGCGAGGGATATCCACACGGACCTCGTGAAGGGCCTGCTGTACGCGATTGATGTGAGGACAGGCTTGCACCTCCCAACCAACTACGTGCTAAGAGACAGGGACGTGCTATCAATCGTCTCGACGGCCAAGGAAGGCTAAGAAGGTCCTTGACGGGCCGGGAACTTAGGTGGGGTTAATTGCCCTACGGCGAGCCGTTGCTGTCTGACCTCGAACTGAGGTACCCTTTCGCCCCGAGGTCGAGAAGATTCTTCGAATCAATCCCCGTGGAGGACGGGCTCGCGAGCAGAGAGGTCGTCGAACAAACTCAGTACAGGCTCCTAAACAGTCTCGGTAGGTCGAAGTACGAGCCGCACATATCGGAACTCGTCGAGTTCTCCAGCTTCTTTGCCGCAGCCCTCGTGGCAAGCCAGGACCCGGTGCTGACCTCGAAGTTCTCCAAGAAGGAAGCCGAGAGAGCAAAAGGATTCTTCGTGAGGGAGGAATCCAGCGCCAAAGTAGGAATTCTGGCCGAATGCTTCGGTACGTCAGTCATCGTTGACGGCCCTGTAGACGATAGGGCGAACTATTCGCTGCCCTTCGAGGGATACCTCGCCCTGGTCTCGAAGTATGAGCTTTCCAGGAACCAGAAGTGGAAGCTCACGAGGCAGGAGCTCGATGCAGGGGTGGTGCACCTGACCGACAACCACCTCAATGACATGTTTGAGGACTGCGCTTCTGCTGCCATATCGGAGGGGGTGAAGAACCTCAGGAAAGGGCCGTTCCCGAAGCAGCTCACGGGGCTGAAGGAGGACGTGATTAAGTATGTCCCTTCCCCGAGACCGAGGACAAACAAGGGGTATCTCTACGTCGAAGATCTCCTCGCCCACCCTGTGTCGGACGGGAGGCACAGGCTGGTGTGGTTGGTGCTGGCTCCCTACCTTGTTAATGTGAAGAAGGTCGATGACGAAACGGCCATTGAGAGAATCAGAACTTTCGTGGCCGCGGCTGGAGAAACAAGCGCCATGCGGAGGTTTGTCGAGTATAACGTGCGAAGGGCTCGGAGGAACGGGCTTCTCCCGCCGACCTTCTCCACACTGAAAGCGGAGCACCCTGACATCTATTGGCTCCTCCCCAAAGAGGTAGTCGACGCCGAAGTGGCCAAGGGGAAGGCCTCGTAGATCTCGCTAGCTTCGCCTTCTCCAGTGGGGATGTCCGCCGCCACGCCGTTGAGGCAGAGAGGGTCCGTCAAGACGGGACGCATAGTCTCAGAGAAGCCGACTGCACCGGACGTATCCCAAATAGCTTAAATCTGCGAGGATGTGCATTGCTCGCAAGGCGGGTGAGTGACCTCCACCCGATCCGCCATAGAAATCCCGGTGTGGGAGGAAATGAACAACAAGAGAAGAGTTTGGACGACGCGTAACGTTGCACTTGCCGCTCTGCTGGCCGCGCTATATGCGTCCTATGTGCTCCTGTTCGGGTTCGTCAGCTTCGGACCGCTCCAGTTCAGGCTCGTTGACGCCCTGCTCCCCCTGTCGATCTTGTTCGGCCCTGCGGCAATCGCGGGAGTGACCATCGGTTGTTTCATAGGGAATGCACTGGGTCCCAATCTCGGAGTCATAGACATCGTCGGAGGGCCTATGGCCAACCTCGTCGCGGCGACGCTAGCATGGGCAATAACTCGTAGGAAATTCAAGGGATCTTGGACTCTGGCGGTGAGCGTTGAAGTGGTTGTGATCGCCGCAATAGTAGGAACCTACGTCGTGGCTCTGGCAGGGGCGCCAGGTGTCCCAGCTTGGGTGGGATGGCTCGAGTTCCTGGGAAGCGAGATCGTTCCAATTGGTATCATTGGATACCCCCTTCTCAGAGCCGTCCACAGGGCAACCGCCAGAAACCCCGTTGTCGGGACCCAAAACCTCTCTTAACCTAATATACTGTCTCATGGGACAGCCTGCATTCGTTTGCAACCACAGTTCTCGGCTAAGCTTGAGGCCACCTCCTGGGACCCAAAACTTGAGGCTGAGATGAGAGAGATTTGGGCTGGAGAGAGAAGATTTTTTGATTTCAAGCCTTCGAACAGTAAGAATCGCAATTTCGTGATAGACACCCCTCCCCCCTACCCTTCGGGGAAGCCATGGCACCCCGGTGCCCTAACTCAGTACACTCAGATTGACATGACAGCCCGGGCCGCCCGCATGAGGGGTCTGAACGTCCTCTATCCGATAGGCATAGACAGGAACGGCCTCCCCGTAGAGATCTTCGCCGAAAGGAAGTATCGAGTGCAGATGAGGAAGACCCCCCGCGAGGAATTCATCAACCTCTGTAAGCACGCTTTGGACGACCTAGAAGCGTACATGATCGGTCTCCTGAAGACTCTGGGAATCTCAGGGGACTACTACAACAAGTACAGGACAGACTCGGAAGAATACAGGACCCTGACACAGTGGTCGTTCATCGAGCTCTGGAAGAGGGGCCTTGTGTATCTGGCCAACAGACCGAACAACTACTGCGTAGACTGCAATACGACCATCGCCGATGCAGAAATCGAGTATGAAGAACTCCCCACCTTCCTGGTCACGAACACCTTCAAGGTGAAGGACAGCAGGGCCGAACTCCAGGTTGCCACCACCAGGCCGGAGCTTCTGGCAGCCTGCCAGATGCTCGTGGTCAACCCTGCGGATGTGAGATACAAGAAGTACATCGGAAGAACGGCCATCGTCCCCATTTACAACAGGGAGGTGCCCATTCAGGCTCACAAGAGCGTCGACCCGAAGTTTGGGAGCGGCGTAGTGATGGTGTGCTCATACGGGGATTACAACGATGTGATGCTGTTCAGAGAGTTCAAGCTGAAAGAGATAGTTGCCGTGGACATGGATGGCAAGATGACGGCGGTCGTCGGGAAGTACGCTGGCGTCCCGATCAAAGACGCCAGGTCCCAAGTAATCCAGGACCTACAAGAGTCAGGGATCGCCACGAAGGTAGAGCAGATTCAGCATAGGACGCCACTCTGCGAACGAAGCCATTCACCTATCGAGATAATCCCAATGGAGGAGTATTATCTCAAGCAGCTAGAATTCAAGCCCGCCCTCAAGAAAATCGCCAAGAAAATCGAGTTCCATCCGTCTATGCATCGCCAGATACTCCTAGACTGGATAGATGTGCTCACAACCGACTACCCGATTTCTAGGCGCAGGTATTACTCCACGGAGATACCGGTCTGGTACTGCAGCAAGTGCAACACACCCCACCTCCCCAAGCCCGGGGTCTACTACAGGCCGTGGAGGGATGAGGCGCCTTTCAAGAAGTGCAAGAAGTGTGGGAACGTGAAGTTCGTCGGCGAGACTAGGACCTTCGACACGTGGATGGATTCGAGCCTCTCGCCCTTGTTCATTTCGAAGTACACGAAGAGTGCGAAATTCCAGAGCCTCACCTACCCTGCTACCATCAGGATGCAGGGCAAGGACATAGTCAGGACCTGGCTCTACTACACTCTCTTGAAAAGTTACCAGCTCACCGGCAGAGAGCCCTTCAAGCACGCCTGGATAGGAGGCCTGGGGCAGGATTCACAGGGGAGGGCGATGAGGAAGAGCCTCGGAAACTTCGTCGACCCCGAGCCCATCCTGGTCAAGTTCGGAGCTGACGCCTTCAGATTCTGGGGAGCGTCCGAAGCAGGTCTCGGGTACGACTTTCGGTTCAGCGAGGAGAGGATAGCAGGTGCGGGGAAGTTTCTCACAAAGCTCTGGAACACATGCCGGTTCATCAGCTCCTTCCCAGTGCCTGAGAAAGTGGAGCTGACCTGGACCGACAAGTGGATGCTCAACGAGCTGGGGAAGCTGACACAGGAGTGCACGGAGGCGTACGAGAGGTTCGATGTGTTCACGGTATCCACCAAAGTAAGGGAGTTCCTGTGGAACGTTTTTGCTTCGAACTACCTGGAGATGGCTAAGGGGAGGGCATACGGGGATGGGGTGACCAAGGGGGAACAGGAGGCTGCGTGGTATACGCTGCACACCGTGGTGAAGAGTATGCTGTTACTCCTCGCGCCTATTATCCCATACATGACCGACTACGCCTGGAGGAGGCTCTATGGGACCCAGAGCATCCACTTGGAGTCGTTCCCGAGAGCACAAAGGTTCGAGGTGAGCGAGAAGGTGAGCCAAAGCATCATGGAGTTCAATGCTCAGGTCTGGAAGACAAAAAGAGACAAGGGCCTCGCTCTGAAGGACTCGATCAACACGCGGATCCCACCAAGCCTCAAGCAGTTCGAGAAAGATCTGGTACGGATGCATCATATAACGAAGTAATTCGCTTTTTGTCTATGTCTCGTCCGGCGTTTGCTGTATCTTAAATAGGAAACGGCGCCCCTTCGTGACAATGCAGAGGCTCAAGGCACCCATCCGTTGCATATGGTGCAATCAGACTCTCGATCAAACTGACACGACGCAGGTGGCGTACCTCTGTTGCAAGGAGTGCCTATGCCCTCTTCCTACGGACTAGAGGGATCTTCCAAGACCTGTGTAACTGAAACCGATCCACCGCTGCCTGTGCGGCTCAGGCTCCGGGGGATTGGGCGCGGGGAAAGGTGATAAACCGAGTTCCAAGCGTGCAGAGATGGGCCAGCGTAGCTCAGCCTGGTTAGAGGAAAACCCGACTTCAGCACCTGCCTTGTACCTCGCGAATGAAAGCAGGGGGTCGCGAGATCGAATCTCGCCGCTGGCTCGTCTCGATTAAGGATTCATCTTCTGTCGGGTCCCAAACTAGAGGCCGCTCTTGCGGAGGACCTCGAAAACGTCGCGGACTGCCGAAGCGAAGTAGGCTCCATACTCATCGTCACTGAACTTGATCACATCCAGTCTGCCAGTGCGTACGGCGATGGTGTAGCTCAGCAGATGGTAGCAGGTCTCTTCCCTTCCTCCCATGACCCGAAAGAAGAAGTTGCTGCATGAGCAGTAGGGCCGGTCGGGGTCCACAAACTCGTCTCCAAGACTGCCTACCACGGTGATGACCTTCCTACCGCTGGGAAGGAATACGCTCTCTTTGACTCCGCCCACAAGCACGGCCTCTATCGCCCTATCCAGCTTTGAGCCGTGTCTCTTGAGCTCCGGAAAATTCTCCTTCAGTTCCTCTCGATTGCTCGTGTTTTCAACTCGCCGGTCCGACGAACTCCGAGAGCGATGTCTGGTCTATCATCTTT
>DASPVF010000046.1:0-10225 GCA_035622475.1 Nitrososphaerales archaeon | reverse complement strand
CTACCTCTACAACGGGCAGGTCTACGCCCAGCAGATCCCGTTCGCCGGAGACTTGGTGTGCGACGCGAACTGTTGACCGTAGATTCGACTTCTTCCACGCCGCGCCGAGGTGTGGTAGCCACTTGAAACTCAAGTTCATCATTGTGGTTCTTGTCGTCTCGCTTGGACTGCTTACCGGAGTTCTAATATTCACAACCCACACTGCGGGGACCGTTCACTCGTCTGCCTTCGTTTCTGCGAGGTACGACGGTCCGGGGAATGCAGTCCCGGTTACCAGTTCAGGTTTAACAACGACGATTAACCTTCTGCCCGCAGGAGACTCATCCCCGATTTCGTCCGTCTCAAATGGCACGAACCTATTTCCAGTCTCATACTACGCAAATGGCACCTTGAATGTTGCCTACGCTGGCAACACTTCTCTTACTTTATACGCCGATCCGGGTACAAATGTCACAATTTCCGGCATTACGAGGTACCTCGGTCAAATCCCTGGCGAAGAGTGGGTCCTCGATTCGAGCCTCGCCCCTGCGTCTTTTGCTTCGGGAACCAGCATTTCCCTCTACTACTACAACCTCTTGGAACAGCCCGCCTATTACACTGTGATAGGCGGTGGAAATCCTCCTACTCCCAGTCTCACTTACGTCACGGCACCCGACAACTTGTCGATGACTGGTCAATCAGCGCAGATTTCCGTCGCCTTGACCGCCGTCCCGAGTAGCGTGTGGACTCTTTCCGGAACGGAAGCCTCGGTGGTAAATCCCGCCCTCGCCAACTCAACCACAAGGTGGGCCACGGGAACATCTAACTGGAACTTGACGGCGCCACTTCAGCTGTCCGAGCCCATAGCTTACTACCACCAGTATTACGTCTCGTTTCAGTACTCGGTCACTGGCGGCGGGTCTGGTTACTCTTCTCCCACAGTTGCCTGCCCCAGTTTCGGCGAGACCGAGTCCGTGACGGTCGGAGATTCTGCGTGGGTAGACGCCCCGAGGGGCGACGCGCAATCATCGTGCGACTTTTCTCCAACCCTTCCCGGTTCCTCCGACAGCCTACGATGGGCAGATCAGACGGAGTCGTTGCTCTACAAGGGACCTGGTACGATAAGCCAGACCTACTGGCTTCAGTACCCACTTTCAGTAAACTACACGGTCGTCGGCGCCCTGCCCATCTCGCCTCCTGCCGTCACAGCGACCTACTTCGGGGTCCACTCCACGACCTCGGTACCGCTGAACTCGTCCGTTGTCTGGATGGACGCAGGTTCTGCATACACCCTGTCCAACCCGCTCCCGTTATCTAACTCATCGGAAAGGTGGATCACGACCTCTGCTACCAGCGGTGTCCTGGACCAAGCAGAATCCGTCTCGTTGCTGTACTACCAGCAGTACCTCATCAATGCCAGTTATGACATCGTGGGAGGAGGGACACCCGGCGCTCCGTCGCTGTCTTACACCAGCCTTGGCACACCCGAATCGGCGATACTTACTTCCAATGCTCAGGGCCTCTGGGCTGACGGTGAATCGGCTTACTCCGCGCCGTCGACGCTTCCTGGCTCCAACTCCACCACTAGGTGGTACGCCCCCGACACATCCGGGGTAGCGAACCGCTCGATCGAGCTGGCCCTCACCTACAACCGCCAACTCGTCGTCACGATTACGGGCGGCGGACTCAACTCTCAGTGGTTCGACGTCAATACAAACGCCAACATCACCATTGCTGGTGTGTTCGGAAGGGCTGATGGGGTTGGCCAGAGGGTCACGACCTACACCCTGGACGGCCAGGCGCCTGTGCTGGTGGCGCCGACGGCCCAAAACATCTCTGTATCAGTATTGATGTCAAGCACTCACCAACTCTCCATTTCGTCTGTGACGCAGTATCAGGTGAATTTGGACGCAGCCACCCTGTCCGCCGTTTCCTACGTCACGCCCCCGACCATAGGAGGGGACAACTACTGGTATGACAGCGGGACAAATGTCACGGTTCTCCTAAACGGTGTCTGGGGCAGGGGTAACGGAACGGGGAGCCGACTCGCGTCCTATATTCTCGATGGCAACGCCCCGGCGCTGGTTGCCACAACCGGTACCGTGGAAGCGCTGTACGTAAGCTCTATCTCTTCGCCCCAGGAACTAACTTCCGTCGTCGTCACCCAGTATTACATCACCGTCTCTTCAGGATCGTTAGCAAGCATCAGTCAGCCACCTGTGGCGGGGGACACAGGATGGTACGACGAAGGTTCAGTGGTTAACGGCACTTTCAACAACTGTTGGGACGTCGTCCCCAACCAGTCGAGGCTGAATGCAGTAGGGTACACGATGAACGGGGGGGAAGAAACGCAGCTGACACGCTCGGGGTCAGGGACGTTCGTGGTACCCATTCCAGTGTCGGGACCCCTGAACGTCAGTATCGATTATGTTTCCCAATACTATCTCGGCGTTTCGGGCGACCCAGCCGCACAACCACGCCCCTCATCCCCCACCGGGGATGCCTACTTCGACTCAGGCACGAAGCTTCAGGTGACGACGCCAGAGACCTTTGACGTCGTCAACGGCACGAGTAGGCAGAGGGTGACATCTTTCACAATCGGCGGTCTGGTTGTGAACGTTAGCAAGGCCGAAGGCACTACCTCGACCCCTGCCCTCGTCATGAACTCGGCCCAGCAGGTGTCCTTCGCGACAGTGACTCAATACCTCGTTACCCTGCGCTTCACAGACTATAGCGGCTCGGTGACTATAGCACCAGTTAGCTTCACTGTTTCCCTGCCTGAGGGAGCTGAGAACCTCACCGGCTCGAAAATCTGGTTTGATTCGGGCTTCCAATTCTCGGTAACTCGAGTCAGCTGGGAGGGCGTGGAGGCCTCGACTGTGGGCGGTCCAGGCCTAAAGGTAACCTCGCCTCAGACCCTGACTGTCCAGACCGATGTGTATCAGGCGTCGCTGAAGGTGGTCGATATGCTGGGGTTCCCGGTCTCGGGGGCACAGGTTACCGTGACATTCGGGAACAAATCGTCGGCGACCTTCACCTCTGGGGGTGACGGAACGGTCTCACTGGGCCTCCTCCCGGCGGGCAACTACGAGGCCACCGCAGCAGGCCTCGCGGGTACAACCAGGGTCTCAGCAAATCCAGCTACTGACGAGATTGCCGTGGTAAACGTGGCCTTTAGTTACTCAATAATCGGGATCATAGTCGCCGTCGTCCTGCTCATAGTGGCCTCAGTCGTCATCCTAAGGATTCGTAAGTCGAGAGGGTCGCAAGGACGAGAAACAATAGGGCCGTGATTTCGTCTCTCTGTTTTGAGTATACTTACTGCTTCGCCGTTTAGGAGCTGACATTGCCGATTCTACTGCAAAGGTCCATGTATTCCGGAGTCGCTGCGCAGTACCGACCGGAGGATACCTTGCAGTCGGAGGTGATATCGTCATAACTCGACTCCGCATATGTATTCCGCCTCCTTACCGCTTATAGAATGGGTTCACGGCGACAATTTGTGTCATGAGGCATTACCCAGATTCCTTCACGACCAAGTTAGGAAAAACGGCAAACCTGCTTAAGTATCATTTGGCAGAATTGAGGGGTTGCATCAACTAATTGTCATTTCTTAGGAGGAAGAAGAAGCAGGAGGGAGAGGAAAAAGAACCCGCGCAGGCATCTCCTGGGGCCCAGAGTTCAGCTCCCGCGACACCCATTGCTGGCAGTACTGCTTCACCGAAACCGGAAGTCAAGCCCCTTTCGCCTGCCCCTGCGACACGTCCAGCGCCACCCGCTCAAACTACGGCACCCGCGTCGAACATTTATTCCCCTCCTCAGGCAAAGAGCGCTCCCCCTCCACCTCCAGAGAAACAGATGAAGGCGGAGCCAAAGCTCCAGCCGAAGCCTGCTCCGAAGGCCGAAGCACAGAAACTGGAGCTCCCTAAACTTAGAAAAGCACCCCCCGAATCCAAGCCTCGCCCCCCCGCTCCTTCGCCTGAAGTACCTGAGGAGGACTCCGACGAGGCGCTGGCCAGGCGTTTCCAATTCCTAAAGAATGTGAAGGTGAGGTTCCCTTTCACCGGGACCCCCATTCCTCCTTCATGGAAGGTTATTGACAGGTATCCCGTTAACAGCCCTTTCGCCTATGCCGTCATAGCGCAGTCCCCTCTGCTCTCGAGGAGGTACTACCTTGACGAGGTCCCACTCACAAAGACAGAAGCAGCCATCTACTCCTACCTGCTAGACGCTCTGGAAGCTGAACTGACGGTTCCGAGGGAGCAGGTAAACCCGAGACAGTATTTTGCGGACCAGGCCAGAAAGATCCTTCTGAAGTATTCCATCCGTGTCCCTGCCGCTTCTTGGTCTAAGATCATATACTTTGCAGAGAGAGACCTGGTGGGATTCGGCGTCCTTGACGGAATGATGCGCGACCCGAACATCGAAGACCTCTCAATCGACGCGCTCGCGAAGCCACTTTTCGTTTATCACAAAGGGTACGAGAGCCTTGAGACAAACCTCACAATATCTGACGAGGAACAGATGGACAACCTGATCACGAGGCTCTCCCACATGGCGGGCAAGCACGTGTCCACCGCCTTCCCAATCGTCCAGGGAACGCTCCCTGGCAGGCACAGGCTCGTGGCGACGTTCAGGCGCGAAGTCTCGCCCCAGGGGAGCACCGCGACCATCAGAAAGTTCAGAGAAGACCCACTTACCATTATCGACATGCTCAACCTCAATCTCATGGACTACAGGATCGCAGCCTACACCTGGTATCTGATGCAGAACCGAGCAACGGCTATCGTGGTCGGGGCGACTGGTGCAGGTAAGACCACACTACTGAACGCATTAGTTACGCTGACAAGGCTCAACACGAAGCTTGTCACCATAGAAGAGGTTCAGGAGATCAACATCCCCCACCTCAACTGGACGTCCCTCGTATCAAGGGAGAGCTACGCGGCGACAGAAGAGAAGGCTGGCGAAGTCGGACTGTTCGAACTTGTGAAGGCGGCCATGAGAATGAGGCCAGACATCCTCTGTGTCGGAGAGGTGAGAGGAGAAGAGGCGTACGTCCTGTTCCAGGCAATCAGCACCGGTCACGGCGGCCTCTGCACCCTCCACGCTGATGACTCCGCCTCCGCCCTCCAGAGGCTAGTTTCTGAGCCGATGAACGTGCCGAAGGCATTCCTACCGTTCCTTGACCTGGTCTTCGTCGTCCGCAGGATCGCAGTACCCACCCCAGGGGGAGGCTTCAGAGCGATAAGACGTGTCGTCGCACTGGACGAGGTGGTCGGAGCCGAGGAGGTGTCGAGGTCGTTCAGATGGGACCCAAGGTCAGACACATTCAAGCCAAGTTACGACAAGAGCCCGAAGCTTGAGCGCATCGCGCGGGACAACGGCATCACTATGGAGGTCATCATGAAGGAGATTGATAGGCGTGCATTGATTCTAAGGTGGATACAGCAGAAGGGCATCCGCAACTTCAAGGAGTTGTCACCTATCCTCGAGCTGTACGTCTCGAGGCCGGACGAGGTCTTCAAGACCGCATCGAACGAGCTTGAAGCCAAGGGCATAGCCGTGGCCGAGATTCTGGGAGAACACAGCGGCGGCGGTCCTACCGAGTGAGTTTCAGGATCCGGCTTACGAAGGGAGCCGACAAACAGAAGACAAACCTGACACTCTCCGATTCCCTGACGAGACTCTCGTTCAGAATATTCTCTCGCCCTGCCACCTATATCTCCCGGTCCATCCCTCTTCTGAGGGATGCCATATTGAAGTCCAACCTGAGAATAACCCCTGAGGGCCTCGTCTCCCTGGCCCTTTTCTTCACTACGATTTCCGGTGGGCTTGCAGCGGTCGGGATCTACATAGGATTCGGTGTATTTCATGTCCCCTACTTCCTTTCTCTCCTTGCAGTTGTGCCTCTGGTATTCGTGATCGTGATCAACTTGCCAAAGGTAAGCGCTTCCTCGAGGGCCTCGGCAATCAACATTGAGCTTCCCTTTGTCGTCGGCTACATCTCTGTCCTGGCAGGGGGCGGAGTCTCACCTCTTGCCACGCTCAGACGGATTGCTTCGATGAAGCTCTTCCCTGCTTCAGCGAGAGAGGCGAGGAGAGTCCTTGTAGAGGTAGACGTGTTCGGCCAGGACCCGATCTCCGCCATCGAGTCCATAGCAAGGTGGAACCCGAGCAGGCCCTTCAGCGAGTTCCTGTTCGGGTACACTGCAATCCTGAAGAGCGGAGGGAACTTCATGGCATACGTCCAGTCGAAGCTGAGAGACATTATGCAGTCGAAGGCGGCCGCGGTGAAGAGGTCCGCAGACACTACGGGGACCATGGCGGAGGCGTACCTGACAGTGACGGTCATCCTTGGGATGGTCCTCTACACCCTTTACATGGTCCAGACCCTGATAAGTCATGACCTATCAGGACTTACAAACCTGTACTTCTTCGCCTTCATCATAGTTCCCCTCATCTCCGCCGCGTTCATCTGGCTCATCGACGCCGTGCAGCCAAAGTGGCCGTATGTCGACTACAGGCCCTACAGGTATTTCATGTTCACGATACCAGCCGCAGCCATTTTCTTCTTCCTTCCACTGGGACTTCACCTTTACCTGAAGACGTCGATCACTCTGATCATGGCCATGTCACTACCTGCGATTCAGACGTCAAGATACTCCAGAGAAAGGAGTTCCCTCGAGAAGGAGCTTCCCGAGTTCATCCGCGATGTCGCTGAGGGACGCAAGACAGGTCTCTCACCCGAGGTCGCAATAGAGAGGCTCGGCGGGAGGCATTACGGCATCCTCTCCCCCCATGTCAAGAAGATGGGGGCACAACTGTCCTGGGGTGTCTCCCTGTCAACAGTGGTGTCCACTTTCACGGCTGCGGTGGGAAGTTGGATTACGAAGGCTATCGGCGTGCTGCTCATCGAAGTCGTCGACGTCGGAGGGGGGACCATCAGGAGCTTCTCCGACATGGCCGAGTTCACGCGCGACATCAACGAGATGGAGGGGGAGAGGAGAGCTGCCCTGCGGCCGTTCGTATACATCACTTACGTCGCTGGCGTGATGGTCATAATCACCACCTTCATCCTCGTGTACCTGCTGAACGCACCTGCGATATCGGGGATCGGGGCCTCGAGCGTTCCTCAGGTTGACCCCAACACCATCGACCTGCTGCTCACTACCGCAGTCTTCGACTCCTTCATCATCGGAATAGTCGCAGGAAAGATGGGGGAGAGCGGTGTCTCAGACGGATTCAAGCATTCGATTTTCTTGGTCATCGCCAGCTTGATTGCCATCGCTGTCGCCCGTCAGTTCATCAACATACCCATCTAGGCCGCAACTAAGAAAACAGTTATAGGAGAAATTCTGGTGCCGGCCAAGCGTGTCAAAGGAAGAGTCACTCGGAGACGCCTCTCAAGGGAGATTCAATCCGCTGAGGCGCCCAACCGGCAAGACAGGCTACGGGATTGACGATCCTCGAACTGTCGCCGAATTACTGATCGCAGGAATACTCGCGGTCGCCGTTGGAATCATTATCTCCGCCTACACTGCGTCTTCGAGCCCAAAGACTGCGGACGCGGCCCTAATCGGGGGTACTGGAGTCGGCTTCCTTATCTTTGTGGTCGTCGCTGCGCTGTACTGGAGCAGCAGGCTCGGGAAGCCACGGGAGATGGCGAAGCTGGTGTTGAGCATCCCCTGGGGAGGCGAAGAGGTGGTGCTGGACTTGGGCTGCGGCAGAGGCCTTGCCACAGTCATGGCTGCAAAGAAGTTGCAGACCGGATACGCCGTAGGGGTCGACATGTACCACAAGTCCCGCGTGTCTGGGAACGATCCGCGTTCGGTGCTCGCCAACGCAGCCCGGGAGAATGTGGGTCCGAGGGTTGTCGCTGTCAAGGGATCACCAGTACAACTCCCCTTCTCAGACGGCTCCTTCGACGTGATTATCTCTGGGGTGGCCGTGCACAGCCTTGCCCCCAGAAGGCACAGGGATGTCCTCTTCTCGGAGATGGTGAGAGTATTGAAGGACGGGGGGAGGGTGGGCATTCTCGACGCCGGGAATGGAAACGAATACTCGGCGCTGTTGCAGCGGACGGGCATGCGAGACATACAGATGCACAGACTGAGGTTCTCCAGCTTTCCACCCTTCCACGTCGTGATTGCGAGGAAACCCTACTCTGAGTGACTGTTGAGTTGGAGAAAACACAAACTATCTTAAGAACGTCTTTGCTGAAGCGAGTGCGAGAGGGAGTGGCGTAGGGTGTTCAGGAGCAAGAAGCGACAGGACCAGCCTGGGGAAGAGATTCTGAGGGTTGACATGGACCACGGAGTCGTCATCAGGAACCTGGACGGGTCCAGGGTAATGGCCCTTGGTTCCCATGGCTGGGCGACGATAGAGAAAGAGCTCGAGACGACTTTCATCACGGGTGCAGCCGTCATACTCCAAAGGGTAGGTTACAGCTACGGGAGATCAGTGGGCAGGGCCGCGAAGAGGCAGGAGCTCGATCCAGGAATGGCGTTTGAGGCGATGCAGAACCTTGCCAGGGAGTCAGGCTGGGGTGGGTTCAGCCTGAACAGCGGAGACCTAAACGCAGGCGAAGCCAGAATAACTGTAAAGGACTGCTTCTTCTGCCTGCACTCCAGGGAGTCTCCCGAACCCGTCTGTCATGTTCTGACGGGCCTCGTGGGCGGAATGGCAGACGAGATACTGAACGTATCCCACAGGGTGGCAGAGGAGAAGTGCATCGCGAAAGGGGACGCGGTGTGCGAAATACTAATCGAGAGGATGGGCTAGGCCCAAAGCTCTAGGGGTGTGGGCTCTGACGACTTGGACGCAGAATACTGATTGAGCCTTATCCGAGTCGCTGAGACCACGTTCTCCGTTTGAGTCATACGAATCGATAACATTCTTGGGGAAAGTCCAGAACGCTTATCCTCGTTCCGACGGCCTTCAATGGTACATTGAGCGAGAGGAGAAGGAGAGATTCCAACCAGATTAAGTACGAGGTACTCATGGCGGCTCTCCCCGGCGGGAGGAAGACGCACATCATGTACGAGTCGGGGCTTAATCTAAAGCAGCTGAATCTCTATCTCGGGGATCTGATGACCCATGGTGCTCTGGAATTCAGGGCCCCCGAGAAGAGGTACTTTACCACCGAGAGGGGAAGGGCCTTCGTAAAGGCGTTCGACCACTACCGGGAAACAGTCAACCTCCTGGGCAAACAGGAAGCAGCTCTGGCCGAGTTCTTTCCTACCACGGGGACGAAACGGCAACTCGTGGCCCGATAGGCTTCGCGTTCTCCAGCATCTTTCCAAGGCTCTCGGCTGTCTCGAGGCTGATCGTTCCGTTCAGACTCTCCTTCAGCCCGTCGTATAGGCTCAGAACCTTCCTCCCCTTCGTCGTGAGCATGTATGTGCTGCGTTTCCCTCCTTCTTGGTCTTCCTTGTCCAGCATCCCACTGGATGTCAGGAAGTCTAGATACGAAGACAGTACTTTCCAGCTCATGTTCGCCTTGTAGAGAATGTGCGTCGGCTTTGTGGGACCCGCCGAGACCACTTTGAGAATGTCGCAGATCATCTCCATGGGAGAGCGTCTTACCTGGCTAATTGAGTCACCCGGGATGGTGAACCCGTTCCTTGTTTCTTCGCTCATGGGGCACGATTTTGCATGGAGCTAATATAAGGTTTTACGTGCATATTCCAAATACCTACCCCTGGGAGGGAAGAATCGTCATACAAAGTCCG
Organism: Nitrososphaerales archaeon; assembly: GCA_035622475.1. Taxonomy (GTDB): domain Archaea; phylum Thermoproteota; class Nitrososphaeria; order Nitrososphaerales; family Gagatemarchaeaceae; genus UBA183. Next base: position 515 of record DASPVF010000046.1, on the reverse strand, counting down.
TAAATGGGGTCAGCTACTCTTCTTCAGGAGGTTCGGCATCGGGCGCGGGACCTTGAGGGCACTTGCCAGGAGGTAGACTGTGCTGTAAATCCTCTCGTAAATCTCGAGAAGGACAAGTGGGGGCCTGCTGTCGTTTGGCGCAGCTATCCCTTCTTTGATCTCGTCCTTGGTCCCCTTTAGGGTGGCACTTCCTGACACCTTAAAACGAGCCATTGCGGGTTGTGATGTCAGTTCCAGGCTGAAGCTCAGTACGAGATGATCTTGGCTCCTGTCCCTCTCCGCCAGAGAGACATTCAGACTATAGTTCGAGGTAGCATTCTCCGTGGCTTTTTCCGATAATCTCGCGGCATCAACGTCTTCTATCAGGACGGTGATTTCGAGCACATCTTCCCTTTCATCGGGCATACTATAACCTTTCAGGGGCGGAAATCGGGTTCGTTGCTCCCGAAGGGTTCCCGGACTACGATTTCGACCTATTGGACTGTCGCGTAGTCCCCTTTGAACACATACGCTTC
>DASPVF010000045.1:0-80354 GCA_035622475.1 Nitrososphaerales archaeon | reverse complement strand
TTCACTGCTCCCTCTCCCCTCCCACGAAAGTGAATTCTCACGGCTGCCTAATATCCAGAGCAAGAGAGAGCGAAGGTTTCATGAGCAAGGAAGAGGAGCGAAAGAAAGACGAGAAGCCATTACAGGATTGGTAACCTATTCACGAGAGCATTGGGGTCACTCATTGGCTCCTGTCGAGAAGGTGCCTGAACTGCGATGACTGAGGAAAGATCACTATTATGGCTTAAAACACGAAATAACGAATGACCGCCGTTGTTAGGTAATCACTAGGGTGAAGCTGCCTAAGTAGAACGTCAGATAAATCCCCTATTAGCGCATTAGGCAATCCAGGATCTCCTGTGCGGGGAGTGTTCGGGGGACCAGAACACCCGTTCTTAGCCCTGGGATTATCTCACCTCAATAGCACCCCTATGCCGAGAAACGATGACAGACTTCATGAACAGCCGGTTTCAGCTCAAGAAGACGAAACTAGGTACACCATCCATCCTCCTGATGCTACTACTTTGCCTATCCATCCCAGCCGTCGCGCTTGTGACTTCGGCTAGGGCTTCCCAGAGCCTCAACAGCGTCGACGTGACAATCCAAACGACTAGGGCACTTCCCTACCAGTACTCACTGACGGCCTACAACACCAGCGGGTTCCAGGTCGCCAACTTCTATGGCAGCTATCCTGAGGCTGCCTTCGGGCTTCCGAGCGGGACATACCTGATCACGGCATCGGCGTACTACCAGCAGAACTACGTCTGCAACAACCTCTGTCCTCTCGAGACGGGGGCTGTAAACGGCAACGCCAGTGCAATCGCCATCCCATACATGCCACCCTACTCGGAATACGGCTATGCTGTAGTGCAGTTGACAGGTCCTGAGCAGATCACCATAACCACCAGCAACAGCACCCAGTCCTCGCTGGTCAGCATACCCATCCATGTCCAACTCCTAAACGGGACGGCGGCGTCAGGCGCCTACGTCTCGGCCTACGTGGTCGGCGGCAACTATGTGGATACACAGGGTTGGGTCAGCAATGGGCAGACGGGGAGTGACGGTAACTTCACCCTTGTAATGCCGAACGCCCCAATCCAGGTGAGCGCCTCCCTATCCTACCCCATCAACCTCCCCAGGAACGTCTCCACGGTCACAGTCGTGATAGCGGGGCAGAAGGTCAACGTGACTGTCTACTGGCAGCCAAATTCGGTCACACTTTCCGGACAGGCTCTGATCCTTCCACCCGAGAAGGGAGCAGAGATCACCCTGCAGGTCCAGCAGTCTTACCCGTACCCGGTCCCATACGCAGGGGAAGGGACGGCCAGTTCGGGTGGTGTCACAACCGTTACGACGACCATCGCAACCACCACAGCAGCCCCACAGCAAGGATCAACCCCACAGTCGAACAGGATAGCGCCGTTCAGCCCAAGCAGTGAGCAAATCTCATCCCCCGCCCAACAAAGCACCCCTGCCGCATCAGGCTTCTCTGCCATTGAGGACCTGATCATAGCGCTTGGGGCTGCAGCCATCGTTGGTGTCGGGACGATGATCATGCTGATCAGGCGGAGAAGCAGGTTACAAAGCGCCCGTCCCTAGGCAGGGCGGGCTCCCCTCGATTTTCGACGAAGCTGAAGGCTCGAAGGCGTCTGGGTCTGAGCCGCTCCGCCCCACGTGCAAAGTTTAGTTGAGAAGTCTCTCAACGGATTGGGGGCGATTCTCATATCTGTGAAACGTATCACCAGAACTGACTGCCGACAAGACAAGCAAGGCCGCCGTAGTGCAAGCGATAAGGGAGGAGTATGACCACATGCCAGTACGGGTGCAGGCCTTCGCCCTCGACAGCAAGGGAATACTCGAAGGAAAGTAGATTCATCACCCTGGTCTAACGTGTCGCCTCTGCTTTCCCTGGAAAGTACTTGAAGAAAATCTAACACGGAGAAACTGCTGACCCACCAGCTCCAAGAGATTTATCTGCCCCCGGTCGTCGCAAGCGACTGAACTGCCATGGCGCTAGGCGAGAGAAGGCTTGCGGCGATAATGTTCACCGACATCGTCGGATACACTCGCCTGTCACAGACGAACGAGTCCCTGGCGCTCGAGCTCCTGGACGAGCACAGGGTCATCCTCCGTTCCGCCTTCATGGCTGGAGGGGGAGAGGAGGTTAAGACAATCGGCGACGCCTTCCTTGTCGAGTTCAAGAGCGCCCTGGACGCCGTCCTCTGCGCCGTCGACCTGCAGAAGAAGATGCTCGAGCGCAATGAGAGGATGGGCCCGTCACGCAAGATTGAGCTGAGGATTGGAATACACGTTGGTGACGTAGTGCACGAGGGGGGAGACCTCTATGGGGACGCGGTCAACGTCGCTTCACGGATCGAGCCCGTCGCAGAACCTGGCGGAATCTGCATCTCACAGCAAGTCTACGACCAGGTAAGGAACAAGACGGCGCTCAGCATAGAGAAGATTGGGGACGTGGAGCTGAAGAACGTGCAACTTCCCGTCTCGGTCTACAGAGTAAACTGGAACGGCGAGAGGGGGTTCAGCGAAGAGCGCGAGGGACCCAGGGAGAGGATAGGCGTGCTCCCATTCGTCAACATAAGCCCCGATCCCAACGACGAATACTTCGCCGACGGCCTGACCGAGGAGCTGATAACGAAACTCTCCGAGATTAGAGATCTCAAGATAATCGCGAGGACCTCCGTGATGAGCTACAAACACAAGGACAAGAAGGCCGCCGAGATTGCGAGGGAGCTTGGTGTCGGCTCTCTGATCGAGGGGAGCGTTCGCAAGTCGGGCAACAGGATAAGGATCACCGTCCAGCTGGTCGACGCCCACACCGAGGAGCACCTCTGGTCCTCCAACTACGAGAGCCAGCTCGGGGACATCTTCGAGATTCAGAGCGATGTGGCCTCCAAGGTCGCGGCCGCGCTCTCGGCCAGGTTTTCCAAAGCGGCCGCACACAAGGACACCAAGGACATGGAGGCCTATACCCTATACCTGAAGGCGATGCAGATCTCGTACGAGACCACCGAGGACAGCATGAGGGAGACAGTCTCGCTGCTACAGCGCGCGATAGCCAGGGACCCGAAGTTCGCCCGAGCCTACGCCGGACTGGCAGATGCCTGGCACGCGTTGGGAATAACAGGATACGAAGACTTCTCGGAGATGGCCAAAAGGTCGGAGGCAGCGGCCACAAAGGCCCTGGAGCTCGACCCCGGCCTAGCGGAGGCCCACTCGGCGATGGCAGGGGTCCACTCCATGCTCGACAGGTTTGACCAGGCGCTCGCCGAGGCCGAGGCCGCGGTCCGCCTCAACCCGAACCTCTCTGACGCTTACATCTCGCTCGGGGTTCTAGATATGATCACGCGCACTCCTGAGGACGCCCTTCCCATGTTCCGGAGGGCCTACGAGCTGGACCCGCTCTCGCCGGGGGCGTGCGACTTGCTGATAACGACCGCCACCTGGGTCGGTAAGAACACCGAGGCGCTGGAGGTATTGAACAGGATACGGGAGCTCAACCCTAACGAGCCCAGGGTCTATCTTGGCATCGCCGACTACTGCATAGAGAAGAAAGACTTCGAAGAGGCCCAAAAGATGGTGGACGTGGCCCGAGGTTTGGGGCCAACCGAACCGACGGTCCTTCCTACACAGGGGATGCTCTTCGCACTCACCGGGAAGCGTAAGGAGGCCGAGGAGATTCTAAAGGAGGTTCTGATGGATGCGAATGAGTCTCGCAGACTGATCAGCGCCCTCTGGATCAATAGCGCCCTCGGCAACATCAACGAAGCGCTGAGGATCCTCATGCAACAGGCCGAGAATCACTCCTGGCCGTTCGACATAAGGGTCGACCCCCTTTATGCTGGGCTGCGAAAGAGTCCGGGCTTCATCGAGTTCTGCAAGAAGGTCGGAATCAAACCCTGAGGCCATTTGGCCAGAGGCCACTCCCTCCTTGCCCCGCCGAAACCGAGGGGCACGGGTACCGTCTCAATGCATCAGGTGACTTGTGCTCATCAGGGACTGAAAGCGTTAGACAGCCCAGAGTACGACAGTGGGCAGGCAGGGTCACCTACCGGAAAACGGGGAAGCGGCAGGCCTAGGCCTTGCCTGCTCGCTTCTTGAAAGCCGCCAGTTCCAGTTCTGCTGCCCTCTGCAGGGGGATTGTTCTGTGGATTTCGAAGATGACGTATGGGTCCCATAGAGAGACGTCCTCGTGGATCTGCTCTTCGGTCCCATCGTATACGAAGTAACCTCCGCCTCCTTCGACATAGGTCTGGGCCTCCTTGATTCTCCCCATCTGAAGCTGGGCCTTGATCATGGCAACGAAGGCTTCCTGCTGCATCACCTGGGCTTCTGGCGTTGGTGCTGGCTGTATGTTCCTGTTGAGCCTCCATAGTCCGAAGTACAGCGTCATCGGGGCAACCTGTGCTGATTCCCTACATAGGTTCGCCGAAGACTCGATAATTCGTACGTCATCTGCCGAGGTCACAGGTGGTTGTGCCGGGCCAGGGCGCCAGATTCGCCCATACATTCCTAACTCGAATCAGAATACCTACTCCGAGCGCGGTATCTGCGCGACGAACGAGGTCTTTCTAGATCTTCAGTCGGTTCAAGCTCGTGAAGACAATGTTGCCTGCTCTCGTCACGTGTTCGCCCAGAGCTTTGGCATCCACTATGGGCTCGCCTTCGATGATATTGTCACTCACCAGGAGCATAGAGGCCGTCTTCACTCTTCTGAGCTTCCCGAGGCCGAACAGCGTTGCGCACTCCATTTCTACCGCGATGTAACCCTGCTTCGTAGACCTTCGCACGAAATTCGGGTCCTCGGCGAAGAAAGCGTCAGAGGAAAAGACCAGGCCCGCATAGTACCGGGCTCCCTGGTCCTTGGCTGAAGCGATGATGAGTCTCGTGAGCTCCGAATCTGGTTTAGGCACGACTTTCTTTCCAAAGTAGTAGTCGAGCGTGCCTCCTTTGTACCCCGCGCCAGTAGCGATCACCATGTCTCCGATCTTCATGGTTTTCAGAAGTCCTCCGCAGCTGCCCAGCCTCACCATGGCCTTCGCCCCGAGCATCGTCAGTTCCTCGACGACTATGGCAGCAGAGGGCCCGCCGATGCCGTGGCAGGCGACGGTTACATCTTGGCCCTCATATTCGCCTGTATAGGTCAGGAACCCCCTGTTCTCGTTGACTAACCTGGGCTGCGCCAAGGCATTCGAGAGCTGGGCCACTCGGGCGGGGTCACCGGATATCACTACCCTAGCTGCGATGTCGCCTTTCTTGGCCTTGATGTGTTGAGGCTGCAATGTTCCAGAAACATCCTTTGCAGCGAGGGATTGTTTAGGCTTTTTTGCTAGGCAGCACCCCCAAGCGCCCACACATGATTTAGTTTGCTACTGTTGAGAACACTTCGGTTTGTCTGCTGAAAAAGCAGCTCTTTGTTACGAATCCCGCATAAGCTGGGCTCGCTCTTGTATTCGTCACACATTCCGTTTCAAATGAGGGATGCGTGAAGGCCCCGCCACGAAGTAGACGTTGTTCAACGACGCTGCTGTGTGGACAACCCCAATGGCGACGAAGAGAAAGACAAGAGCCCCGGAATAGGCCGAGATCCACGCAGCGACGAACGCCACCGTCGCTAGTTCAGCGGCGATGGACAGTGCCGTTCCCCTCGCGTACCCGAATCTGGCCGTCATCATTCTTGGGACGAAACTCGATTCCTCAAGATAGGAGAGACGGCCGGCCCTGTGGCTCGAAGCGATATCTGCACAGATTCCTGCGAGCATGACCAAGACTGCCACCGTAAGGGTCAAGGTTCAACCTGATCTATATTCGTAGTAGTAATTAGGAGTTCCGAACCAGATATTTATCACCATGAATGTCGAAACCATACTAAGAAGCACTCGAAACCTATCTTAGCCGTGGCATTAATTTCATTGGAAACATCTAGCCTACCCTGTTCCTTCCTCGCCTCTTACGAACAGGTGATTCAATGGCGCTGGAATGCAAGCAGGAAGGCCGAGTCATGGTGATGAGTATCGTACATCACGCAACATCACCAGAATGCGAGGTCTAAAGGGGCCCTATGCGGGCGCAGCACAGCAAAAGCAGTTACCATATTCCGAGGCCAACAGAGCCAACAATGATCAAAGTTCTTCGTCCGCTTCTTCCAACTCTTCATCTGTCATGGCTTCCTCGTCTTCGTGGTCTGCGCTGAAAGCGTCCTGGTCTTCAGCTAGAGCTGGTTCGCTCATGCCCCCTTGCCGCCATTGTGTATCAATGTAAGCATTCCCTCCTGATGTCCAGAGTGTTGGATCACCGAAGCGGACAGGGTGGGATTCGAACCCGTTTGTAGTATCAGTATCCTATATCGACGAGGGCTAAAGCCGACTCCTCCCAGATAATACCGACACCCAATAGTGGAGTAATCAGAATAACTCGCCTCCCAAGGAGGAGAACGCCGTAAAATCGGCGCGTTGGGCGTTGAAATCATTGCGAAAGGCCTTGCAGCCTTGAAGTTCCTTACGACGTCCTATACAGGAAAAACAGTACGCAAAGAAAGATGAGGACAAACACCAGGCTTGCGGAAGGTACGATGAAGGCAGTCGTAAGAGAACTCGAAGAGACAGCGCCAGCTACGATGGGACCGATCACCCCTCCGATGCCGAGCGAGGATTCGAAGAGACCCGCCGCTGCGCCCCTCTGTTCGGGGGCTGTCTCTGCAATCAGCGTCGTCTGAGACACCGCGTACACCACGGAATAACCGACTCCGAATATTGCAAAGGAAAGGAAATAGACCATCCCTGTCGGATCTTTGTCGATAAGAAGCAGACTCGACAATGACGTTATGCAGGCAAAAACAATCAGATTTCTGGTGCGATTTCTGATGTCGAAGGTTCTCTCCCTTAGGGATTTTTTTGCCAGGGCGACAAACATGAAGAACCTCACTGCACCAAAGGTGGTGGTGATAGCCCCGATCATTACGACACCCATGCCAATCGAGGTGGCGTATGGACCGAAGAATGTGAAGAACGTCAAGGTCGTTAACGTTACGAGACCCATCATAGTGAGAGCGGTCCACACCTCAATAGGCCTGTTACGCCCGCCCGAACGGAAGATTGACCGCACGTCCGAGGAAGTGGCTGGGCGTGATTTTTCTCCCGACTTTGCGAAGTTCTTGTCAGGCGCTGATTTTCTCTCCATCCAGAAGGTCGCTCCGTTCAATAGGATGAGGAACGCAAAGAGGACCCCGGTCGCAAAGAATGCGAATCTGTAGGAATAAGTCGTCACGAGGAAGGTCCCAACCAGGGGACCTGTGGCTGCCCCAGCAGACCAGAGGTAATTGTAAATGGCCAGTGAGCTCCTGGAGTCCCGCGGCGTGTCCTCCGTAACGGCCGCATCCATAGCGGGCCACAGCATGGACCAGCCAATCCCCTCGAAGATTCTGACCGTGATGAGGGTGATGGGGTCATTTGAGATGGAGTAGAGTATCGAAACGACGCTCAGCACAGCGAATGACACGATGATGAAGAACTTTCGCGAGCCGCTGCGGTCGGAAAAATGACCCATCACGAATGGCATAAAGGAATAAACTGCGAATGATGCCCCTCCGACAAGCCCGATCTCGAGTGCGTCTGCTCCCAGCCTCGCCGCGAACAACGGGAGGAAAATGGAGAAGATAGGAATCAGGGCATCAGCTAGAAATGATGAAATGAGATAGCCGGCGAGTCTAGGAGTAAGCGCCACAGGGTCTCCTCCTCCTTATTGGCGACTTGAGGATTTCTTGAACGAGTCCGACGTGGCGATCCCCCAGAGCGCGTACATGCTGCAGAAGTCGGAGGGTGTGGCAGGATGAAAGTCCAGCCCCTTTTCCATGTATGAGAATCGTCTCCCCGCGTTAAATATCTCACGGCAAGACTTTCGCCATGATAGCACCCGAATCGAAAATTAAGAAAGCTATCAGCAGAACAGCTACAATCGGAATCGTTGTTGTCGTAATTATCGTCATTGCCATCGGCGGCTATTACGTTTCCACCACAGGGCCATCAAGCACAACGAGCACCACTACATCCTCCGTATCGTCGGTCCCGACGACCACCAGCTCATTGACGACCAGCTCAGTCACGACCGTTTCTACAACCACGTCATCGAGCATCCTCCAGACCACAACGTCCACCACATCAACGACCAGTTCGTACTCGGCGCCAAAGACATTGGTAATTGATGACGCCTCTTGGCCCTTCGGCGACCTCAATCCTCTGGGGACCGGAACTTTCCCTAATTGGTTCCAGTTCACGGAGTACCAACCCCTAGTATCAATAAATGACACACTCGAGTACTCGACAGGTGCAGTCCAGTACCTGCCTGGGCTCGCTCAGAGCTGGAACGTGTCCTCAAATGGAATGACATACACGTTCAACCTGAGACATGGGATCACCTTCTCGAATGGCGACCCGTTCAACGCGTATCAAATCTGGTTGATGGCGTACGCCAACTACTACCTTCTAGGGAACAGCTCAGGATGGCTCCTCTCTTACACGGTGTTCAACTATAGCAACGTGAACTTCGGAGCTGCAACCATCTCACTGATCAACCAGACTGGCGGTGTCCTCAACCCCACCGGCCAAGGTCTTGCAGCGATGGAGAACACCAATTGGCCGATCTATGTGACAGGCCCGTACCAGATAGTATTCCAACTGGCAGCCCCGTTCAACTACTTCCCCGCCCTGTTAATCAACTTCGGCATAGCAGACATGCAATATGCTCTCAATCACGGTGGGTTCGGAACGGCAGCGGCCCCCAACACGTACTTCGAGCTCAACGCTCTTCCTGGGACCGGTCCCTACATGGTAACTGGAATATCGCCACAAGCATACGTGGAATTCACCCAGAATCCCACCTACTGGGGCCGGAACATGACGAGCGCTCAGATCCAAGCAGACGTCCTGCTCGACCCCGGGCACGTAGCCAATGTTGTGGTCAACTACAAGTCCGACGACCTGGCCAGGTACACGGATGTGTCCACAGGAACAGCCCAGATAGCGGCCATCGAGGCTGCAGACTGGAATCTCATAACCTCCAATCCGACCAAATTCTCCTACACCGTCATGCCTCCTTGGGCCATGTTCGTCTCGTTCATGGCTCTGAACACCGATCTCTATCCAACCAACAACACAGACTTCAGGTTGGCGGTAGTTCACGCAATCAATTACACGGACATCATAAGCAAGGCGTTCTTGGGTGAAGCCACTCCATTCGTCGGACCAGAGTACCCGGCGTACACACAGTTCTACGATTTGAGCAAATCACCTGGGTACAGCTACAACACGACGCTCGCCTCGCAGTATCTGGCGGAGTCCAACGTTCCCAGCGGTACTACCATCACCTTCCGAACCCTGTCTGGTTGTGAGTATTGCTCCATAATCGGGCAAATCGTTCAGGCCGACCTTGGCCAGATTGGAATAAACGTCAACATCCTCATAGTCCCGTCTGGCACCTTCGCGAATCCCTATGGAAGCTACCAGACCGACCTCCAGGATACTGCACAACTAGGCAACCTGGCCCTGATTGGAAGCACCGGAGCTTGGGCCCCGGACGCCCTGACGCCTGCGGACAATTGGGTGTCATTTGTCAGCAACGAATCGTTCTTTGGCAACTTTGCCAACTACTACAACCCAATTGTGCAGGACTGCGTCAATGCATTCACGAGCACAACTAACGTTGCACAAATCCAGGCACTGTGCACGCAAGCACAGACCCAGATAGACAACGACGCACCATACGCCTGGCTCGGTGTCCTCCGACTATGGGACATAGACGGGTCCCTGGTTTGGCAGAAGGGCGTGGTAAACAGCTTCGCCCTGGACCCGGTCTTCTCTGGGGAAACAACAATCCCGATGTTCAACACAGTGACATTCGGCTAGTAACGCCTCATAGCACGGAGAGCTCCAGGCCAAAGGGGCGGGAGTCTCTCCCTCCCCTTAATGTCTCAGAGAAACACTACAGTGTCTTTTCAGCAAAATGGCACGAAACGAATTGGCCAGGGGCAATCTCGACCATGGCCGGGCTCTGCTCCCCGCATTTCTTCTCGGCGTACGGGCATCTTGGATGGAACTTGCAGCCGCTGGGTGGATGGATCGCGCTGGGAACTTCTCCCTTGATCTCGATGTTGAGGAGATTCCTCTTCCACGGGTTGGGTATGGGCGCAGAGGAAATTAGTGCTATGGTGTAGGGGTGTCTGGGTTTCGAGATTATGGAATCAGTAGGCCCGTACTCAACGACGTTTCCCGCGTACATCACAATCAACAGGTCAGAGAGGTACTCTGCGACCGAGATGTTGTGTGTGATTATCAAATACGTCAGGTTGTAGTCTTCTTGAAGCTCAATCAGCAGGTTGAGAATCTGGGCTTGGACCGACGCGTCCAGAGCGCTCGTGGGTTCGTCCAGCAGTATTATCTCGGGGCGAATGGCTATTGCCCTTGCGATTGCGACGCGCTGCTTCTGACCTCCGCTCAGATGGCCGGGGAGCCTGTCGGCGTACCCCGACAGCCCAACTATCTTCAAGCTCTTCATGACAGTATCGTGAATCTCCTCCTTGCCGCCTTCCAGCAATCTGCGGCACGGCTCCGAGACAAGATCCCTGACCTTGAAACGGGGGTCGAGCGAAGAGTCAGGGTCCTGAAACACCATCTGCATCCTTCTGTAAAGGAACTTCGTGTTCACCTTGCCGGTTGTAAGGCTCTGGCCATCGAAGATTATCTCCCCGGAGGTCGGCGGGGAGAGCAAGGTTATGGCTCTCGCAAGGGTAGTCTTCCCGCACCCGGATTCGCCCACTACGGCGACGGTCTTCCCCCTCGGGATCTTCATCGAGACATCGTTGAGCGCTTGAACGTATCTGGGTTGATTCCTGGCGAACGGGTTGAACCCCCTGCGGATAGGGTAGAGTTTGCTGAGACCTTTCGTCTCCAATATTATCTCGCCTTGTGTCTTTTCTCCCACTTCACTCACCATATAGGAAACAGGCGACCCTGTGGCCTGGCTTGGTCTCAACTAGGACAGGCTTCTTCACGCGACAAATGTCCATGCAACGGGAGCATCTTGGCGCGAACTTGCACCCCGCGGAGAGTTTGGTCAGGTCGAACACCGAGCCAGGAATCGGCTTCAGCGCTTTGTCTTTCTTTGAGCCGGAGGGTATGCAAGAAAGGAGCCCCTTGGTGTACGGATGAAGAGGCTCTGAGAAGAGGTCGTACACGTCTGAATCTTCGACTAGATCGCCGGCGTACATGACTATGATTCGGTCTGCAACTTGGCTTGCGACTGCCAGATCGTGTGTGATTAGCAGGATGCTCGTATTGACCTCTGACATGAGAGTCTTCATCAGCTTGAGAACCTGAGCTTGGGTCGTGACGTCGAGGGCGGTGGTAGGTTCGTCGGCGAGCAGCAGCGCTGGTTTCTGGGAGAGCGCCATCGCGATCATCACCCTCTGCCTCATCCCGCCCGAAAGCTCAAACGGGTACCTTTCGATCACCTGCTCTGGGTCTGCGATGCGCACAAGCTTCAACGCAGCCAAGATCGCCGGCGTCCGGTCTCTGGACGAAAATCTAGGCAGGTGAAGTTTGGGAGGGGTCGCGAGGTCATTCGAGCTGTACGTCTTCTGCATTACTCCTATTTCGCCGACGCTCTCCAGGTGCTCGTTCCTCTGCTCCCTGATCATTATGGCTTCTGCGATCTGGTCCCCTACCTTGTAGACCGGGTTCAGGCTGGTTAGCGGCTCCTGGAATATCATCGCAATCTCGGTGCCTCTGAACTTCCTTCGGTCGCTTTCCTTCAGGGAAAGCAGGTCGACCGATTTGTATACGATTTTACCGGATTCGATCTTTGCCGGAGGAACGCTGAGCAGGCCGATGATTGCCAGAGCAAGGGTGGACTTGCCGCAGCCTGACTCTCCGACCACAGCGACGAACTGGTTTTCACCTATGTCGAGGCTCGCATTCTGGACAGCCAGAGCCTTTCCCTGTCCAGACTGGTAGTCGATCGAGAGGTCGGAGATGGCAAGCAGCTTTCGGTTCAGAGACAACTCCTACAACCCCCCCAGCGCATCCTTCAATCCGTCTCCAAGAAGGCTGAATCCGACGACTCCGAGTGCCAGTACGAGCCCCGGGAAGAGGGGCAACCACGGGACTGAAACCAAGTAATCCTGATAGGCGCTCACCATCTGCCCCCAGTCTGGATAGGGGGGTCTCACGGCAAGTCCCAAGTAACTGAGTCCCGCGTAGATCAGGATCACAGTTCCGACGTCCAGGGAGGCGTAAACCATCAGAGTTACGGAGACGTTTGGCAGCGCGTGCTCCAGGATCGTCCTGAGTCTGCCGGCGCCAGAAAGCCGAGCTGCCTCGATGTAGTTCTGGTGAGCGATCTTTAGAGCCTCGCCTCGAGCGAGCCTAGCGTACGGTGGCCACCAGATGACCATCAGGGCTATTGCCATGTTCGTGATGCCTGGGCCAAGCGCTATTCCGATGGCCATGGCGAGCACGAGTGCGGGTATTGCGAAGAAGATGTCAGTTAGTCTCATCAGGGCCTCGTCCACTAGGCCACCGTGAAATGCCGCGTACGTTCCTACGAGAACGCCTACTATCAGGGAGAACCCGATCACCGACAAGCTCACGGCAACATCGTTTGGCGTGGCGGCCACGACCCTGCTGAATACGTCCCGGCCGAGCTCGTCGGTGCCCATTAGATGCGCCCACGACGGCGGAGCGAGGGCTGGCCCCACATCCTGCTGGATAGGATTGTACGGTGTGATTCTTGTGTGCAGGAGCCCTGCGATGAAGACTGCGAGCGACGTAGCAAGGAAGACCGTCACTATCGAGGCGCCGATGAGGGCTCCCTTGTTCGACCGCAGGGCGTGAAGGACGGCTCCCAGGCGTTCGTGCTTTGGCGGAGGGTTCGAGGCCTCGCCCCAATCTTCTTCGGTGGCGTCTTCAGAGCTCATTTTCTCAACTCAACCTGATCTGCGGATCCACCGCGACGTAGAGTATGTCTGCCACAAGATTGGTCGCAACGATTATCACAGCAAACACCAGGGTGGTCGCCATCACCCCAGGATAGTCCTGCGTGGTGAGCGCCTGGAAGACATACTGTCCTATCCCCGGGTAGGCGAATATGTTTTCGACGAAAATTGTCCCCGTAATCAGCCAGGTGACCAGTATCGACGACAAGGTCACGACCGAAATCATCGCGTTTCTGAGACCATGCTTGAAGAAGACCGTGTTTTCATCGAGCCCCTTCGCCCTGGCGGTACGAATGTAGTTCGAGTGCATAACGTCCAGCATGGAGCTTCTCAATACCCTCACAACGACGCCGAAGTTCACGAACGCCAGGGCCACGCTTGGAAGGATGACGTGCTGCAACGCGCTCGAAAAATAAGTGAAATTGCCCTCAATCAAAGAGTCGAGAATCGGTATGTACGTAATCGGCGTTGGGGCTGGAATCCCAAAGCCGACTGCCCCCCCGCTCGGGAGCAGGCCAAGCTCGAGGTTGAATATGATGAGCAATACCAGTGCGGCGAAGAACGAGGGGGAACATATCCCAGCCAGATAGAATGCCCGTATGCTCTTGTCCGCAACTTGGTGATGGTAACGCGCTGAGATTACCCCCAGGGTGACGCCCAGAAGTATGCTGATGACAAAAGCGAAGAACGCTATCTGGATGGTGTAAGGAAGAGTCTGTGCGATGACGGTGGTCACGGGGATAAACCCTCTGGATGGGGAGAAACCCAGGTTCCCCTGCAAAAGGCCTACCAGGTAGTAGTAGTACTGAACCCAGATCGGATCACTAAGGTGGTACTTCTCTTCATATTGTAGTGCGAGCTGTGGATGCTCGCTCGCCGCTCTTCCGAGCCATGCGTAGATCGGGTTTCCGCCGAGCGAGTGAGAGAGTATGAATGTGATTGTAGCTACTCCTAGGAGCACGAAGATTGCCAGGAACAGCCTACGTGCGACGAAGCTCGCGGTGTTCAATCATATCCCGACTAGCTCGTTTTTTCTCTCGTTCGCTTATTGGTCTCTCCCCTAATGGTTACAGCCGACGGCTCGGCCTCACCCTAATCGCCATAATACGAATGACGCAGCAGGAACTTCGAACGGCCACCGAGTTATCTGGTCGCCTGGCAGCCTGAGCGGTACTGGACAATCGAACAAACTCATACGAAACCGCAGGAAGCTTATAATCACAGCATAGGGAATTCGGCAACCGGTCACAAGATTCATGCAGGAGCAGAGGGCGCTAACCGAAAAGAGAGAAGCGAAGGGCGTCCCCGTCCACAACGTACTCGACATCGTCCTGGGCAGGCCGATTTACACTGCAGACCAGATCCCTGACGACTCTCTCTGGGTGCGTGCCGTTCGGTCGCGGTACCCGCGTGCTCAGGTGACCCGGATAGGGATAGCAAAGGCCCTGCGGCAGACAGGCGTAGTGACCATTCTGACTGCCAAAGACATTCCGGGTCAGAACATATCCTCCACGATAATACCAGACAGGCCCTTCCTTGCCTTGGGCGAAGTCCGCTGCTTGCAAGACCCACTGGCGCTTGTCGTGGGGGTTGACGAGGCCGCAGCGGAGAGGGGGGCCGAAGCGGTCGAAGTCGATTATGAGCCTCTTCCCGCCGTCACGAGCATTCTCGAGGCCATCAAGCCGGGCGCGCCCAAGCTGTCCGAAAAGGGGAACGTGCTGCGCCACTACAAGGTAAGGAAAGGCGACGTCCAGAAGGGGTTCAGGGAATCTGACGTCGTCATCGAACAGTCGTACACGACGCCCACCCAAGATCCCGCACCCATGGAGACCGAGTGCGCGTTCGCAGTTCCCCATCCCGATGGGCGCATCGTGATTACGGGAAGCATCCAGAACCCATTCTACGTGAGAGACGGAGTCAGCAGGATCCTTGGCCTGTCATCTGACCGGATTGACTTGGTTGTGCCCGCCATTGGGGGCACCTTCGGCGGGAAATCCGACGAGGCACCTTGCGACGTCTGCTCCATGGCTGCCCTCGCAGCCTTGAAGACGAGCAAAACTGCGGCATGCGTCTACAGACGGGATGAGTCCATCCTGGCACATTCTAGGAGGCACGCATCTCTTGTGAAGTGGAAACTCGGCGCGACCAAGGAGGGTCTTCTGAAGGCAGCCGAGGTCACCTTCTATCTAGACGCGGGCGCCTACGCTTCGTCCGGTCCGCTCGTCCTTTCGAGGGCCCTGGTCCATGCTACTGGACCCTACCAGTTTCCCAACGTCAAGGTCGACGGCTATCTCGTTTACACAAACAACCTGACCGCAGGCTCGTTTCGGGGGTTCGGGAATCCCCAGGTGCACTTCGCTGCCGAGTCCCATATCGACCTGCTCGCAGAAAAGCTCGGGGTAGATCCGATCGACCTGCGACTGAAGAACGTTCTCAGATCGGGGTCAACCACAGCCACGGGCCAGGTGCTGGATGGACCGGTGAGCCTTGAAGAATGCCTACTGAAAGTTGCCGACAGATTCAAGCTAAACCCAAAGCAACGTACACCCCAAGGACGGGTGAAGAGGGGCCGCGGCTTTGCACTGGTGTACCATGGAAACAGCTTGGGACCCGAGGGTGAAGACAAATCGAGGGCGGTAGTTGTTGCCCAAACGGATGGGACTTTCGCCGTTAGGGTCGGCTTGACCGAATACGGAACATGGTCCTCCGCCGGCCTGGCAAGAATCGCAGCCAAGTTTCTGGGTGTGTCTCCTGAACGAGTGACGACGGAAAGAATCGAAACTGACCGCGTCCCCGATTCCGGTGGCACTTTTGCGTCCCGAGCAACGCTCATGGGAGGCAACGCAGTCAAGCTTGCCGCCACGAAGCTTAGGCAGCGCATCCAAAGCATGGCCGCGGACCGTGGTCTCCCGGCAAGGTCGGAAGCCGAGCTGGTTGAGTTTGTCACGAACGAGATGGACGCGGAGATCTCTGAAACTGCCGAATTCGTCTTGCCCTCCCTTGACTTTGATCCCGAGAAGGGGTACGGGACCCCCTACCTCCAGTACACCTACGGGGCAGTGGGGGTCGAGCTAGATGTCAACGTAGAGACAGGGGGCGTCCACCTGGACCGGGTCGTGGCAGCTTTTGACGTGGGAACCGCGATAAATCGTAACTCCGTGATTTCGCAGATAGAAGGCGGTGTCACCCAGGGGATAGGATTTGGCCTGAACGAGGAACTGATAGCCCGGGAGAACCGGGTCTTGACGTCGACCCTCGCAGACCTCCTCGTGCCGACCTCTGTCGAGGTGCCTCCTATCGAGGTCGTGGTTGTGGAGAACCCGAGCACCGCGACCCCGCTTGGAACGCGGTCGATAGGCGAGCCCCCGATAGTGGGCGTTGCCCCAGCCATAGCAAATGCAGTGGACAACGCGGTTGGGGTAAGGGTGTGCTCCTCGCCAATCACAGCTGAGAAGATCCTGCAGTCACTCAACCATTGGCAATCATAGCCTTCGTTTTGGCTGGTTCGACGCCGCCAATATGGCCTGCGTAATCTTCGTGTATGCACCGCACCTGCATATGTTCCCTTCTAAGATGTCCCTGATCTCTTCTACCCTTGGTCTGGAATGATTGTCCAGATAGTACTTGGCTGTCATCAGAACTCCGGGAATGCAATAGCCGCACTGGGGGACTCCGGCATCGACGAATGCTTTCTGTAGCGGTTGCAGGCTCTCCAGACTTCCAAGGCCCTCGCAGGTGGTCACCTCCGACCCGCGGGCTTGGATTGCAAGCATCATGCAGGAATTCACGAGCCTACCGTCGACTATGACATTGCACGAACCGCAATCCCCGACGCTGCACCCTTCCTTTACGCTCTTCATTCCTAGCCTTCTCAACGAGTCCAACAGCCTTTCATTCCCTTTCGCGTCAACTCTGAAGTCGCGCCCGTTCACCCTGAGTCTCACTAGCATTGGCTTTCCCCTCGCTCACGATCGAGCTTCTCTAGGCACTTCGCCAACCCTTCCCTGACCATCGCCTTGGTGACTTCCTTCCGAAAGCGGGACGACCCTCGGTAGTCTCCTGCGGGATCTATCTCGGATTCGAGCTTGTCAAGAGCCCGACCGACGTTCTCCGCGTTTGCAATCTTACCCCTCAGCTCCGATTCCGCCCGGCGCACCCTCCCCGTCTCCTTCCACCTGGCCCTGCTAACCGCAATCCGGACGTCTTCCACACTTCGATCATTCTTCAATTTCAAAAGGGTCGTCGTCGCGATGCCCCCTTTGCCATCCTCGTTCCTCTTCTCGAACTTGTTGAACCATGTCGAAACGAGCCCCTTCAAATCGGCAAATTGAACCTCGACAATCAACTCGCCATCTGCCAGTCCGAGATTCGTTGGTCCGACCGCCCGCTCCCCCTTTGCACTTCGTATTACTGCCCGTCCCTCGAGAACTAAGAGAATCTCAGCAAGGTCGCCCTCCGCGCTTGCAGCAAGGTTACCTCCGACGGTTGCCATGTTGCGGGTTGTCACGAATCCAAAGCTACGTTCCAGTTCCTTGAAACAACAGTACCTGTCATCGAAGATTTTCTCCTCAGTGAGTTCCCTGATTGTGGTCAAACCTCCAATCCTGATCGTGTTCTGTGTCCGCCGGATGTAATGGAGGTCGCTCAGACCTGAAAGGTCAACCACCTTCCGGACCCTGATGCCCGTCTTTCGCATCTCGGGAACCAGTGATGTCCCCCCCGCTAGAAGTCTTGAGCCTCTGCCCTCTCCGGAGAGATAGGTCAGCGCTTCTCCCAGACTTGATGGGACGTACACATCAAATTCCGGGAGCTCGTGCAAGCGTACTCCTTGCGGCGAGTCGACTTCGCATATTTGTGTCTTGTCGCTAACCGAGTGGTTCCAGAGGTCTGGGTTTGCCTCTGGCGAACAATTTTGGAGATTCTCGCAAATGGTTGGCGAACTCATCTCGCCAGACTCCTGCCTTCTGTGCTCAAGCCTATTTTTCGGCGCCGAACGAGTGTACGAGAGGGAGTACCTCTCCTGTCACAGCAAACAACAGAGGCTCGGTACAGCCAGCCCTTACGTATTCTAGGATTTGCCTCCTACAATCCTCTTCATCTCCTACGGCCATCAACTTCTTGGCTGTCTGGTCGTCAATCAATGCGCTAGCTCGTTCCAGCTTCTGTTTGGTAGTCGGCCAGCCGCCGGTGATCTCCCGGACCTCGTCTACGACCTTCTGTGACACGCCCGAAGCAATTGCTATGTGAGGTTCCATCGCTAGGTATTCGGTCACCATCGCCCTTGCCCCCTGGTGGGCCTTTTCCAGGTCTCTCGAATATGATACCGCTAGCAGCTGTGGCCTGTCTACATCCGACAGAGCCCTTCCCGCCTTCTTTGCGCCAGTCTCAATATGTTTGAGGGTTTCGCGGTTGTATTCAGGTGAAACAAGGTAGTTCAGCAGGATGCCGTCCGCGACCTCTCCCGCAAGCTCGGCCATCTTAGGCCCCGTGGCCCCAACGTAGACTGGAACCCTCTGAGGGATTCTCTCTAGTCGGATGCCGTTCACCTTTACAAACTGCCCGCTGAAATTCACTTCATCTCCCCTGAAGAGCGATCTAAGGACTTCGACATACTCTCGAACAGCGTTTAGCGGGTTCTTCCTCTCTATACCAATCTTAGAAGCCATGGGCTCCCACAGCGCACCAATCCCCAGTCTGGCCCTCCCTCCGCTTAATTCGTCTAAGGTCGAGAATGTTGTTGCCAGAGTGACGACGTTGCGCGTCCAGGTGTGCAGCACGCCCGTCCCAAGCCCCACCCTGTCGGTTACTGTTGCCATTGCTGCGATGCAAACGGTGGAGTCGCGTTCTGTCCTCGTCTCACCCTGCCATATGCTGCTGAATCCGAAGCGCTCTGCCAATCTGGCGTATAGCAGCTCGTCCGCTAGGGGCGTACTGGCTGTGAAGTATAGTCCAACACGTTCCACTCCGAGTTCACTCCCTCGAAACTTTGCCCGACGCCGAGGGTCGATCTCGAGATTCTAGGAGGTTAGGAATCTTCTCTCGTCCCATTATAAATTCGAGACCGCTAAGCTGTATAAGCATTTTGAACTGAAAAGTGCAAGTCTCTTAGCGAAATCGAGGTCGAGCGTTCGACTATCAGCCATTCTCCAACGCCAAACGAATAAATAGAAAATTACAGCGCTCGAGTCGCTTGGTTGAGTTCGACCTCCTTCTCGTGGCAAAGCTGGTCATCCCTGACTCAACGGGCAAGCCTCTCTCCCCCGGGTTCGTCGCAATCAATGGTTCAAAGATAGCAGCCATTGGGGAGGGCGCACCCACAGGCATCGAAGCACGAGAAAAGATAGTGACTAGAGACGGCATAATCATTCCTGGTCTGGTCTCCACACATGACCACATGTACGGCGTCCTGGCCCACGGCATCCCTGTCAACCTGGAAATCAGGGGGTTCCGGGGTTTCCTAGAAGACTTCTGGTGGCCAAGAGTGGAGGACAGACTCGACCTCGATGCGTTACAAGCGGCCGTCGAAGTGAGTGCGCTTGAGAGGCTCACGACTGGCACGACGTGTGTCGCAGACATCCTGGAGGCTCCCAACACGATCCCGGGGGCCCTTGAGGCCGAAGCCGGGGTTCTCGAACGATTGGGAATGAGGGCCGTCCTATCCTTCGAAGCAAGCGAGCGAGTGAGCAGAGAAAACGGTCGCCGAGGCTTGGAAGAGAACACTGCATTCATCGCTGAAAGGAACAGAAGAGCCGGCCTGGTAAGAGGGATGCACTGCATACATACGACCTTCACGTGCTCCCCGTCCTTCATTCAGGAGTGCAGAAAGCAGGCCAATGGAACCGGCGCGGGGATCCACATCCACCTTGAAGAGAGTCCCTACGAGGCTGAATACACGAAGGAGACGTATCACAAGCTTCCAGTCGAAGTCTACGACAGCCTTGGCTTTTGGGGTCCCGATGTGATCGCATCCCAGTGCGTCCAGACTACATCAGAAGAAATCGAAACTCTTGTGAAGCACAAAGTGAAGGTCTCGCACCAGCCTCTAAGCAACGGCGAAGTCGGTGGCGGCATAGCGCCCATCCCACGGATGATGGACCAGGGTTTGCAGGTTGGTCTGGGTACCGACGGATTCATGGTTGACATGTTCGAAGTGATGAGGGGAACCTGGCTGCTCCACAAGGCGGCGTCCACTGACCCAAGCGTGATGACTGCATCTCAGGTATTCCGGATGGCGACAGAGGCAGGTGCCGGTATACTCGGAACGGGCGCGGGAGCAATCAGGCCCGGCCTCAAGGCCGATCTGGTCGTCTTGGACAACATGTTCCCAACACCGATCACGAAAGATAACGCTCTGACACAACTAGTCGTGTATGGGTCCGGCAGGTTCGTGCGCGACGTAGTGGTCGATGGCGAAGTCGTGGTAAAGGGAGGAAAGGTGGTTCGCGCTGACGCGGCGGCAGCACGCAGGAAAGGGTTGGAAGCAGCAAGAAGGCTCTGGTCTCCCACAGCCGGCTAGAGTTCTCATGATAGCAAAATGACATGCGACGGAGTCGTTCCGACAGCCAGGGCATTCTAGGCGTGATGAGCCCTCGGGGCCATTGGTGGCCCCGCGGGAACAAGCGTCCAGGTTTGTAGCTTGATCTGTTCCAAGATTCTTGGAGCGCTGAACCTAGGAGGGAGAACGTTCCATTTGCACGCCATCCTGAAGCCTTCCTCGTCGACATGTCTTGTCGCCAGGAATTTGCCTTTGACGAAGGGAACTCTAGCAGGCATCACTCCCGTTCGTAACAGTTTGGAAAGGCACGAGCCAGCGGTTGAAAGGAAGTCTGCGGGGGCTACCCATACGCCCCTTGACAATCTCAGCGACGCAGGCATGTAACCCCTGGCATCGATGAAATCCACGGCCCTAGCGCAGGCCGCAAGAAGCTGCTCCTTTGGAATCCTAGTCCCCGCGTCAATCTTCGATTCCGACCATTCCATTGGACCAAGGGGTTCTTTGATTCTTAACCGGGGCGGAATGTTCCCAGACTCCCGGTATTCTTTCAGAGCTTTGGCAACGGCGTAGAACGCCTGTGCAGGGGAGAAAGAATTCCCCTCGTATAGAACGCAGTCTATCTTCCTACTAGAGCCCTCGGCCAGCGCCCTCAGCTCCCCAGGGTGCACTTCGACAGCGTCAGCGCGTTTGTACATCGTCTCTGCATCCCGCGCGGTGATGAAACGGACATCTTCGAAGGACGACAAGTATCTCATGAACTCATCGAAGTCCTTCCAGGCCCGCTCTGTAACATACGCTGGCTGTGGCGGAGGACGGACATACTCCTTGGGGCTCCGATTCTTCCCTTTGCCGAAGTTTACGTCGTCCCAGAATTTCTTGTTGATGGTAGTGTGCAGGTGGAAGAGTATGCTCACCAGCCCTCCGCTCCCCTTCATGTCGTCATGCATTCTCTTGAACCGGGCCTCGACCTTGATTATGCCTTCCGGGTCCTCAAAGGTGCGGTCGAAGAGGATGAAGTTCTCGGTCCCACTGTTCAGGTTCAGGACTCCACAGTACCAGTAGGGGGTGTTGCCTACGTTGAAGATTGCAGTCTCGTCCAGATACACCGGTATTCCCATCCTCTTGAGTGCCGGATAGTAATGCGGCGCCCACTCTTTGCCTGGGTGACCGAAACAGGACGGGTTCGTTTTGAACGTGCGCTTGACAAGTTCCAACCCGCCCTTTTCTCTGGTGTAGAAGTCGGCAGCTCCCTCTATAACGTTCTCATTGATCATGTATTCGTATGGCGTAGGGTGTCTGCTGTGCGTGTTGAGGTGGTAGCCGACGTCGCACTCAGAAATCGCCTCTATCACGTCGTTCCTCCCGTTCGCTAGAAGAGCTCTCGCCTTCTCGGCAACCACCTTGCATGTGACGGGAATCCTGTACTTCCGTAAGATCTCCAATGCCGTGAGAACCAAGCCATCCGATTCTCTTGTGACATAGTCTTCTATGTCGAACCAGAGATAGACATAGACTGTCATGGTCCGAGCCTTGGTTCGTTGCTTTCTCAGCTTTTAGCTTTCCTCGTCGATTCGACGAAGTCGACGAGGGGCAGAAGATAGTCATGAGTTGCGCCAGGCCCGCCCTGCAGGCACCTGATGGTCCCTTTCTGGGGTTCGCCTAAGACCTTGTAGAACAGCTTCTGTCCTAGGACTGTCGCGTAACTTTCTTTGACCATCCCCTGCGTTCAACTCTCTGAGGTATTCGCGGCCTTGAAACGTTGATACATTTTCCCGTACGCCTCGACGCGCGAATGGTTTGGTCTGAAGGTGCGAGATACATGAACCATCATCTCTGAGGCTTCCCTCAGACTTGGGTACAGACCGAGTGACACGGCTGCGAACACCGCCGCACCGAGGCAGCCTGTTTCTGAGGTTTGAAGGATTTCGATTGGTACTCCGTATACATCCGCCCTGATTCTGTTCCAAGCGTCGTTTCTTGACCCCCCGCCGCTCATCCGGACCGACTGAACCGTCACCCCCCGGTCCCGAAGAGTGTCGATGATTGTTCGTACGCTCATTGTGATGCCTTCCATTACAGCCTTCAGGACATAGCTTCGCCCATTGCCGAATTCGATGTTGAGCAGTTTACCGCTGACCTTCCAGCTGAAATTCACACTCGAGAAGCTTGGCACGAACAGGAGGCTGCCCGGCCCACCCGGTATCGAAGCCACTTCCTGCTCGATGGAGGCGTGTTGTTTATCGCTCTTCCCTCCTGCATAGAGTATCTTCCTGAACCAGTCGTATGGAAATCCCAGCGGAGGAGACGTATAGAAGAGTCGAAGCCCTGGAATCACATGGCTCGTTGTCGACAACTCCCGCCGGGTAACGGCAGCTACGACTTCTGTGGTTCCAGCTACTTCCGCTAGAATGTTCGGACGAACTAACCCGGAACCCACGACGCACGACATCCCATCAAAGGGCGAGATCAAGACGGGCGTGCCAGGTTGCAACCCACAGGATTCGGATGCCACCCTTGTGACTTCGCCGATGGGCTTGGAGTTGTCGTGCTCGGTCCCGAAGACGTTTTCCTCCATTCCAAGTAATTTGGCCATAGTTCGTACGCGTTCCTTCGGTAGCCAAGTTGAGTCACGAGTCAACCTTCCGGTCAGAAGTCTCCCGACATACTCTCCCACGTCACAGACCTCCACGATTCTATCGAAGGCATCGGGGTCCTCGTCTCGTATCCAGCCTAGGTTTCCCAGGAGTTTCGCTGCTACATACGAATCAGGGAAGGTGCTGGTGGCTTTCTGGAGTTGAGCGGCGGCCCTCGTGTCGAGATGCGAGATGATCGGCCCCACTGGAAGGTTCGTCTTGTCGAAGCAAATAGGACAAGCGGTTTGGGCCGTCACACTGACCATCGAAATTCGCTTCGAGCTTTCCTTCTTCACCACTTCCCGAATGCACGCAAATATGGCCGAATGCCAATCTTGTTCGGTGCTCTCGATTTTTCCATCACTCAGTCTCTCCAACCGGAGCTCTCTGGAAGCCATCGAGACGATTTCCCCCTCCGAGCCCACGATTCCAACTTTGCATCTTGTCGTACCCAAATCAATTGCCAGGATTCTTGCTTTAGGCAACGACCTTCACACTCGAAGCAGGGCAGAGGACGCTCTTTCCAGAATTGATAAAGGCATTCCAGCCTTAAATAACAACATGAGACAAAATTCCCATTGAAAGCCGCGGTTCTGACCGAATACAAGAAAATCGAAATTAAGGACATACCTGAGCCTCAAATCGGTCCGCACGAAATCGAGTTCAGAGTAATGGCATGCGGGCTATGTCCTAACGATTACAGACTGTATACCGGTCTGGCCACCTGGAAGAAACCCCCTACAGTGCTTGGACACGAGCCTGCGGGAGAGGTGGTGAAGGTAGGAGCCGAGGTTGAGCGTTTCAAACCGGGAGACATGGTAGCGGGAGACACAACCACCAGGTGCGGCTATTGCAGACCCTGCTTGGCCGGCCGAGAGAATCTCTGCAAAAGGAGGAAGAATGTGGTCGACGGATCACTGGCTCAGTTCTCTGCGGGGAACGAGATCTGGATGAACAAGTTCTACCATGCGAGTTTTGAAGAGGCTTCATTGGCAGAGCCGCTTTCTTGCGTCCTCAACGGGATCAGGAACTCTGGTGTGAAGGCTGGAGACAGGGTGGCGATCATCGGGGCAGGGCAGATAGGACTGATGCTCCTCCAGGTCGCCCGAATTTTAGGGGCGAAGACAATCGTAATTGATGTAAGGAGCGATCGGCTCGTCGTCGCCGAAAAGCTTGGGGCGGAACACATCGTTGATTCATCGGTTGCTGATCCCGTCGCCAGAGTCAGGGAACTGACAGCTGGAGATGGTGCCGATGCCGTGATTGTCGCAATCGGAAACAAACAAGTAATCGAAAAAGGATTACATATGGTCGGGCCGATGGGAACGGTCAACCTTTTCGCATCCACAAGCCCTCCTGCAGACGTGGCAGTCGATCCCAATCTCGTCCACAGCGTGGAAGTTTCAGTCATCGGGAGCTACGACAAGACGCGAGCCGACCTTCAAGAGGCAACCAGACTGTTAGACGAAGGGAGGGTAGATGTCAAGACGCTGATTACGCATATCTATGACCTTGAACGCACTGCAGACGCATTGTCCTCCATGGAGAAGGGGGAGGGAATCAAGCTTGTCGTCACGCCCAACGGAAGGTCGAAGTAAGATGTCGACGGGCATTGGGAGGCTATTTCGCATGAAGAGGATATTCAGAAACGATGGTAAGTGTTTGGTGGTAGCTATGGATCATGGGCTTGTGATGGGTCCGCTTCCAGGAATAGTTGACCCAGGTCCAACTATCAGAGCGGTCATCAAAGGGGGCGCAGACGCCGTTATGACGACACTTGGCATCGCGGAGCGGTACGGGGACCTCATCGCTGGGAAGTCGAGCTTCATCTTCTCCTCGCCCGCCGTAGAAGACATGGCCCCCACCGTCGACCTCGCCCTGAAATTCGGCGCTGATGCGATTAGATTGTTTGTGAACATCAATGGCGGTGACGACTCGGCAATCATGGCCAGTCTTTGGAGCGCTTCGCTAGCGTGCAAGAAGCATGGGCTCCCACTTCTCGCCGAGATTTATCCCACGAAGAGCGAACACATACCGTATCCCA
The DNA here is from genome assembly GCA_035622475.1 of Nitrososphaerales archaeon. GTDB lineage: Archaea > Thermoproteota > Nitrososphaeria > Nitrososphaerales > Gagatemarchaeaceae > UBA183. The sequence continues at coordinate 55,200 of DASPVF010000045.1, read as the reverse complement.
CGGACAAGGACGTTATCGCCAAGTACAGTCGGATTGGTGCCGAGGCTGGAGCGGATTTCATCAAGACTTTCTACACGGGGAGTGTCGATTCCTTCAGACATGTGGTGGAGTCCTGCCCCGTGCCGGTCATTGTCCTCGGGGGACTGAAGATGAAGACGGATAGGCAGGCACTTCAGGTCGTCAAGGACTCGATGGAAGCCGGTGCAGCGGGGGTGGCTTTCGGCAGAAACATCTGGCAAAACAAGGATCCGGAGGACATCACTCGAGCCATAGCCGGCATAATACACGAAGACTGGACTGTGGATAAAGCACTGGCACACGCGCATTCGTCTCAGAGAGATTAGCATCACCAGCAGGGGTGAAGAGGGTCGAAATGGAGTTGAGCTAAAGCCTGTGACAGGTTATCGTCTTCTCCGACCTTTGTTAGCGTCACCAAGAAACGGCAAGTTGGTACTACCCCAGACGAATTCTATCATCAGACTGCGGGCTTGACAGCCTTCAATTTCTATACCCCCCAGTTCTGGTCCTCAAGACACCTCCCGTTAGGAGACGTCTCCTAGCTTTCACCGGAAGCCGATGAAACACAATGAAAGCGGTTTGTGTCATCTCCAAATCCATATATATTGAAAATCGAAAAACGCCGTCGAAAGAGGTTGGTACTGACAGGTCCCCTCTTGAAGAGGCGCGCGATTTCCCGCAAGTGGATAGCCCTCATCCTCGCGGTCATCCTTGTTGTAGCTGCAGTCGTGCTCATCTTCGCGACGGCTACGGCCCCGACCATCAAGATTGGGCTCGCCACCTCCACCAGCGTGGGAATCGCCGACACCCCCATCAAGTTCGCGGTGCTACCCAGCGTTTCGGGAGCCTCAATCATCTCTGTCGTTTGGAACTTCGGTGACGGGACCAATACAACGACGAGCGGAGGCAACACGACGCACACCTTCGCACAGGGAGGACACTACCTTGTTTACGTCAGCGCGACCGTCAAGTATCAGTCGAATATCTTTGTATCATCAACGCAGACGGTCACCAACAGCCTGAATCTCTTCCCACTGCAGATTCAGTCTAACGTGTCTGCCTCTGAGGCTTCTAACATCGCCATCCCGACGATCAGCTTCACTTCGCAGGCCGGCGCCTCGCCGTTATTCAGCGCCGGGACCAGCGTCGGTTTCGTTGGAGGATACCTCGAGTCCCCGACCAACAGCAACTGGACCATCTCCAGCTACACGTGGAACTTTGCAAATGGTAACCAAAGCACTGTCGATGCGAACCAGACTTCCGGCCTCCCTGATGTAGGCGTCTCGGCCACGTACACTAACCCGGGCGTGTACCCTGTGACGCTCACCCTGGAGACGGTGGGACCTGGCAACGCGACGCTGAGCGTTACGACGTATCAGACTGTAGGAATTACCACGACGGCCCTGCCCCTGGAAGTGCTGTCAGCCACCGGCGGGTTGACCAATCCAAATGTGATAACCTCCGTCGAAGTCGTTCCCGGGGGCCCCTATTCATTCGACCCCCAGGTTGACGACGAGGCCAACATAGGCTTCGAGATCATAATGAACATCTACCAGACTCTGGTGTCCTATCAGGCGTCGTCGACCGACTCCTTCTTTCCAGAAGTAGCTTCGGCGCTTCCAACTGTTCCGAACGGAGGGATAACAGACAACGGCTCGGTCTACACCTTCAGCATCAGGCCCAACCAGTACTTTTCTAACGGTGATCCAGTTACAGCCTACGACGTCTGGTTCAGCCTTGTGCGAGACATGGCCTTCACCGCGGGGACCCCCGGGACCCCCGGGTGGCTCCTAGCCCAGTATGTAATCCCCGGTGTCCAGAACGGGACCGCGACTGTCTACACCAACAATACCTGGAGCGCTGTCACCCAGGCGTTTTCGTACAGCAGTCAGTCTAACACGGTGACGATCAACTTCAACAGGCCGATGACCTCCACCCTCGCTTTCCAGATCCTTAGCGACCCCGAAGGGTGTGGAATCGTCGACGCCAGTTACGCTTCGTCCGTGGGAGACGGGTTTGGCGAAGGCAACTGGACCTCCTACATGGGAACTGGGAACGAAGGGAGCTACAATATCAACATGCAGTTCAGCCCCATCGGCTCTGGTCCCTTCAAGATCGAGACCTACTTACCCGGCCAGTCCGCAGAGTTGGTCCCGAACCCCGATTACACGGGGGTCCCCGAAATGCCTCCGTCCAACAAGTCGGTGGTGATCGAATGGGTCAAGAATGCGGACACGGCTCTTCTGATGTTCCAGGATGGCCAGGCCGATTCCATCAGTTTCCTGCCAAACTCCGACTTTCCAGTCCTGCAGAGCATGCAATCTCAGGGCCTTGCCAAGATCTACAACTTTCCCAGCTTTGAAGAATGGTACTACACTTTCAACATCAACATTACGAAGTCGACCGAAGCATCCCAGTTCGGCCCAGGCTTCAACGAGCCGAGCAACTACTTCGCCGACCTACCGACACGCCTCCTCTGGGTTGACACCTTCCCCTACTCGAACTACCTCAACGATCTGCTAGGTAACCAGAAGTACGGGGCGAGCTTTGGGGCGCCCTACCAGGGGATCATTCCTCCCGGCATGATTTACCAGCCCTCCCCCAGCCTTCTCGGGGGCCTCCCCACGCAGAACCTGAAGGACGCCGAAGGTAACTTTTCACTTTCCGCCTGGCACGACATGAAGATCGCAGTCCCGATAATCGTCTACACCTCAGACCCGACCGACCTGGCCGCAGCTGAGGAGTGGGCTGCCGCCCTGTCGCAGGCTAGCGGCGGGAACATAACCGCCACGCCTATTCAGATACCAATAGAGGAGCAGATAGCCGACCTCACCCCTGCCAACCCGCAGGGAGTCTATTGGGACAACTGGGCCCCCGACTTTCCTGACCCGACCGACTACGTCTTCGGGATGTACGCGACCAACGGCGACTACGGTCCAGCCAACAACTGGGCGAACTTCACCGCCCTTACCCCCGCCGGCCCCAACGAGATGGTGACCATCAATGGGTCTTCCTACACACAGGCGAAGGTCTACCAGTGGCTGCAGGGGAACATCACCCTGGGAGACACCAGCACGAATCCGGCCGTAAGACAGCGTGCCTACCTCATCTGCGACAGGCTCGCGATAGCCCTGGGTCTGTACGTTTACGTGTACGTCCAGCAGGCGTTCTGGTTCTGGAGGTCTTGGCTCACGGGCTACTCCAACGAAGAAAGTCCTATGTTGAACGCTGCTGGAAACCTATTGTACGTGTACGTTAACAAGTAGTCCTCGATTCATTACCCTTGATTCCGGCGGTGTGCCGTGATGGACTCCAAGGACAACGAGACACTTGGAGAGCTGCCCAGCGGCGTGAGTTACATTCCAGACGATCAAAGGGAGCTTCTGACGGCCGGCTGGGGTGTGCATTCTCGCATGCGAGAAACGTAGACACTTCTTATCCTCTCAGAGCGCGTTCGCCTCGGCATGGACGGGATGGGTCGATGGTCCCCCACGCCATCGACATAGCGGAGCGGGACTTCGGCGGGGAGACGAGCCCGGTCGAAGCTGCGAAGGCCATGAAGGCGAGGGGGCATGGCGCTTGACGCTCAGGGTCTACATAATCCGGCGTCTTATCCTGGTTTTCCCTACCCTGATTGGTCTGACCCTGATCGTGTTCATACTGACCCACGTAGGTGGGTACCAGAGGTTCCTGGGGGAATACGTCAACATCCACAGCGCGATTCCGGTGGCTGTGCAAGAGCAGCGCCTCACGCAACAGTTCCACCTGAACGATCCGATTTTCGTGCAGTACTTCTACTGGCTTTCCGCCTTCCTTCAGGGCAACTGGGGGTACACACAGACCCCGATCTACTCCGGCACGGTCCTCGGAGCGATAGGGCTCTTCCTGCCGAACACCATCATCTTAGCGGCCTTCTCTTCGATTCTCACGATAATAATAGGAATCCCTGTTGGGGTATGGTCCGCGGTAAAGAAGGATAGCCTGGTCGACCACTCGACAAGGATTTTTTCATTCATAGGATACTCAATGCCCGTCTACTGGCTTGGGCTGATCCTGATTATCGCCTTCGCCAGCCCGGCCGTCTGCCCCTGCCTGAACATCTTCCCAATCAGCGGCTCGGTAAACATAGCCCTGACCAACAACCTGAGCTGGTTCACGTCCGGGATCTCGTACCCGACTCACATCCTCCTCATCGATTCCCTGATTCATGGACGCCTAGACATATTCGTAGACGCCGCGCTACACCAGGTCCTCCCCGTGGTCACCCTCACCTTCAGCATCCTCGCATCGATTATCAGGGTCATGCGGTCGAGCATGGAAGACACACTCAACCAGGACTACATCAGGACGGCCAGGGCCAAGGGTCTGCGACAGGGCGCCATCATAAACGAGCACGCCCGGAGAAACGCCCTGATCCCCGTCATAACCCTCACCGGGTACACCATAGCCGGACTTCTCGGCGGGGTCGTGCTCATCGAGGCGGTCTTCAACCTTCCTGGAATCGGGTACTGGACCACCGAGGCTCTGATCAGCGGCGACATCGGCGGGATAATGGGAGGGACAGTGATCTTTGGGTTGGCGTTCATCTTCTCGAACCTGATCGTCGACATTCTCTACGGGTTCTTCGACCCGAGGATAAGGTACTAGCGAGAAACCATGGCGCGCTTCGACCAGACCAAACTGACCCTGCGGATCCTGTTCGAGAACGTCACTTCGGCGGCGGGGTTGCTGATAGTACTTGGATACGTCCTGATAGCGATCATAGATGCCGTCTATCCACAGCTGATCGGCGTCGTCAACGCCTACGCAGAGGTCCCCGACTACACCAACCCTGTCCCCCAGCCTCCATCATTGCAGCACCTCTTCGGAACGACTTACCCAGGGATAGACCTGTACCAGGCGGTGGTCGCAGCGATAAGGGTGGACCTCTGGTATTCGTTCGTGATCGTGCTGGCGGGAGCCCTGGTGGGCATTTTGGTGGGCGTGGTCGCGGCTTATTATTCGGGGTTCTTCGATGAGATCCTGATGAGGATAACGGACATCTTCCTAAGCATCCCCTACCTCCCCTTTGCAATAGCTGTGGGGTTTGTCTTGGGGCGCGGCCTGGACGAATTGAGCCTCGCCCTTGTCATCGTCTGGTGGCCGTTGTACGCCAGGTACGCCAGAGGCCAGGCTCTTTCCATTAAGGAAAACGCCTACGTCGAAGCTGCGAGGGCGAGCGGCGTAGGCTCCTGGGGTATCATAACCAAGCACATAGTGCCTAACGTTCTTACCCCCGTCTTCGTGCAGATATCATTGGACTTGGGGACGGTGGTCCAGACGTTCGCGGCTCTTACTTTCATAGGCTTCGCTTCCGCCAACCCCCTTCTCCCTGAGTTGGGGAAGTTGATATCGGACGGTTTCCCCTATGCGATCTCCGCGCCCTGGGTGGTAATCTTTCCCGGGGTGACGATTCTCATATTCGCGGTTGCGATGAACCTACTTGGCGATGGGCTGAGGGATGCGCTTGATCCAAGAAACAGAACCTGAGCACACCCCAGGCAGCGAAGAGCTGCTCAGGGTCAGCGGGCTGAGGATCAGCTTTGTCACCCGCTCCGGAGTCATCCAGGCGATAGACGACGTCTCGTTCGAGGTGAAGCCTGGAGAGACGCTCGGCCTCGTCGGAGAAACAGGATGTGGAAAGACACAGACGGCAATTTCGATAATGAGACTGACCCCCGAGGCAGGTATCATAGAAAAAGGAGAGATATGGTTCAGGGGGACAAACCTTGCCAAGAACATTGACAAGGAATTCAGGATTGTAAGCAAGAAGAATCGCAAGGTGCTGAAGAGGAACAAGGCGAAGCTCAACAACCTCGAGAGGGAACTCGCCGACATCAGGGGGAATCACATCTCAATGGTTTTCCAGGAGCCGATGACCTCCCTCAATCCTGTCAGGTCGATTGGGCGTCAGGTGTCTGAGGTTCTTCTCACCCACGATCTCCCGAGACTCTCTAACAGGATACTGGCACGACACGCGGTCCCCCCGGAGGCGCTGCGCGAAGTTGCGGATGCGCTGGCACATCAGAGAGTCTCGAGGGAGAATATCAGGGAACTGGTAGGGAAGTACGACATCCCCGGACTTGAGGAACAGATCACATCTGTCATCTACAGAAGGGACATCAGCGAAGGGAGCAAGATCCAGCGAATCAAAGGTCTAAAACAAGAGGTCAACTCTGCCTCGCTCCCCTTCCTGCGAGGGGTAAGTGCGCAGGGGAAAATCCCGGCTGCCTATCGGTTCCCAGCCAGGATTCCAATACTCAGGGCGCGATTCCTTGGGCTCCTGGAGAAGGAGGCCCTGGCCGTTTCCTCCGAGCTGCTTTCAATGGTAGGGATGCCGAACATCAGCAGTGTCCTCAAAGGGTATCCCCACGAATTGAGCGGAGGTATGAGACAGCGTGTGATGATAGCCATGGCAATCGCCGCCAGCCCCGAACTGATCATCGCCGACGAGCCGACGTCGGCCCTCGACGTCACCATCCAGGCCCAGATCCTTCAGCTGTTCCGCGAACTGAAGGCGAACCTCAACACCTCAATCCTGTTCATCTCCCACGACATGGGGGTCATAGCTGAGATCTGCGACAGAGTAGGGATAATGTACGCCGGCAACTTGGTGGAAATCGCTGACATCGTAGACCTGTTCTCCGACCCCAGGCATCCCTACACCAAGGGGCTTCTGAGCGCCATCCCTCCTTCTGACAGGAAGGTCGAGACTCTGGGCCTGATCCGCGGAAGCGTCCCGAACCTCATGAACCCTCCCGCGGGATGCCGCTTCAACACCCGATGCCCGTTCGTCTTCGACAAGTGCTCTCAGATGCCTCCCCCAATCCCTGTGAAGGAAGGACACTACGTGAGGTGCTGGCTCTACGAAAAGTGAAGACGATCCTCCCGCCCAGGAGCAACGAGTCCTCCTGCAGACAGAAAATCTGAGCAAGCTCTTTCCTGTGAAGGGGGAGAAGGTAATCGGGGGCACGAGGTACGTCCACGCAGTCGACGAAGCCCAGCTCACCATAGGTGAGAACGAGGTTGTCGGCCTCGTCGGCGAAAGCGGATGCGGCAAGACAACGCTGGGGAGGCTCGTCCTGAGGCTAATGGAGCCCAGCAAGGGAACGGCCTTCTTCCTTATCCCTAGGAGTTCGATCGACAGATACAGGACCCTCACGGCAGGCTCGAAGGAAGCCAGGACCATCGAAAGGGAATACTCCATCTACCGGTTCGACAGGCGCAAGATGAAGGAGTTCCGCAAGGACACACAAATCGTCTTCCAAGACCCGTTCTCCTCGCTCGACCCCCACATGACGATCAGGGCGATAGTGGCTGAGCCGATGAAAGCCCATCACTACCGCCCCAAGGATGAGATAGACTCCAAGGTTTCAAAACTCCTCGAGGAGTGTGGCCTGGGAGAGCAGTTCTTGGAGAAGCTCCCCCACGAGCTGTCCGGGGGGCAGCGCCAGCGGGTCGCGATCGCCAGGGCTTTGGCCATGTCCCCGCGGCTGATAGTCCTGGACGAGCCAACTTCTGCCCTGGACGTCTCCGTGCAAGCCCAGATTCTGAACCTCCTGAAGAGGTTCAAGTCAGAACGGGGCCTGAGCTTCCTCTTCATCTCCCACCACCTGGCGGTGGTAAGGCAGATGTCAGACGAGGTCTACGTCATGTACGCCGGGCAGATAGTCGAAAAAGGGGAGACCGAGGCAGTGTTCAACTCCCCGGCCCATCCGTACACAATCGCGCTGCTGTCGGCGATTCCCGTCCCCGATCCGACCACGAAACGAGAGAAGATACTGCTGAAGGGGGAGATCCCCGACCTTGTGAGGCCTCCCGGCGGGTGCCGTTTCCACCCGCGCTGCCCCTCCGCCCTGGGAAACTGCGGTTGGTCGCCTGATGAAGCGATCGGGTCGCTTTCGGATGTCTTGGCGTCCAGCGGGTTCCCCGGTTTGAGCGAGGCGCTCAAGAGTCGCGACTGCAGGATCATCGACGACCAGACTTTCGAAGTACACACGTCAGAGTCGTTGGACGCATCCCAGGTCGAATCCATCAAGAGGGCCGTCGCCGCAAAGAAAGATAACCAGTCCAACTTCGCCCTGAGAGCTGTGGAAGATATAACGAGCCAATCCGACACGACCGGTGCGACCATAAGGGTGCGCCTGACGGTGCCCCTGGTCCCCGAGTTTACCGGCCTGGGCACGCGGCACTTCGTGGCGTGTAACCTGTTCCCTCGAGGCTCGACCGGTCAGGGTGAAAGCAACGAGTTCGGCGGTGTGGAACCTCCGGTGAGAGACGGACAGCATTGAACGCGGTCGAATATCGGATCTCGATGGCACGAGCGAAGACCCACACATTCGACGTGACACTCGTGCTGGAAGATGTAGCCGACGGACCCGTGGATTTCGTCATGCCGGTTTGGGCCCCGGGGACGTACCGCATAGCCGAATTCGAGCGAAACATCACCACGATTGAAGCAGAAGACGCAAGGGGCCGCCTTGGCCTAAGTAAGCTCAGGAAGAACGCCTGGCGGGTCGAGGCAAGGGGAGAGCCTCTGAGGGTCAGATACTGCGTGTATTCCTTTGAGCGAACCACGTCAGTCAGCTATCTGGACTCCGACCACGCACTGCTCAGTCCGGTGACCCTGCTCCTCTGTCCAAAAGGGTACGAAGCCAGGAGAACTATAGTCCGCCTCTCTCCAGCCGGCTACTGCAAGAACATCTCAACCAGCCTTACTAGGATGAAAGGTGCCCTCCCAACATTTGTCGCACAAGATTACGACCAACTCGTCGATTCGCCGATCATGATCGGCAACTTCCGGCGGCACAGCTTCGTCGAAGAAGGCAAGGTCCACGAAGTCGCCATCTGCGGCGGAGAAGAGATCGACCAGGAACGCGTCGTCCATGACATCAGAAGGATAGTAGCAGCGGCCTCCGGTGTCTTTGGCGGGCTCCCCTACGATAGGTATGTCTTCCTCATAGAAGTCGACGGAGACGTGGGTGACGACGGAATGGAGCACCGGTGCTCCACCTACTGCCTAGTTCCACGGCTGGCGTTCACCACAGAGCATGGTATCAAACGGATGGACGGCCTCTTCTGTCACGAGTTCTTCCATCTGTGGAACGTCAAGAGGGTCACTCCTGCTCCCCTCGCCCATCTCGACTACGAAAGGGAGCAGTACACGAACTCGCTCTGGATCGCCGAGGGCATAACAACCTACTACGAGCACCTCCTCCTGAGAAGGGCGAAGATCTATTCGGTGCCTGAATTTCTCGACAACATCGCGGACCTGATAAACAGGTACCTCGCGACCCCGGGAAGGCGACTTCAGAGCGCAGAGGAATCAAGCTACGATTCATGGATCAAATTCTACAGACCATACGAGAACAGCGTGAACGCCGAGATATCGTACTACACCCTGGGTGCGCTGCTTGGGATGACGATCGACCTCAGTATCAGGAGGGCGACGAGGGGTGAAAAGAGCCTCGACGACGTCATGAAAAAAATCTTCAGCGATACCGGAGGGAAGGGGTCGGGTTACACTGACCAGGAGTTCAAGGAAGCATGCGATTCCGTGGCTGGCGAGAACTTGGACGGGCTGTTCGAGACCCATGTGCGCGGCGCAACTGACATCAAGTTCGACCACTACCTGGGATATGCGGGGCTGACTCTGGTCCCCTGGTCAGGCGCTGAAGGAAAGGGCGCGTATGCAGGTCTCAAATTCGTTGACACCAAACAGGAGCCTTTCGTGGACTCGGTCCTGTCCGACACCCCTGCTGCGGAAGCCGGAATCTTTCCAGGTGATGAGCTCATAGGCGTCGACGGAATCAGATTCGACAAGATCAAGTTCAAGGAGAATCTGCGCTTCTACGTTGAGAACTCCAAGCCGGGTCGCACTTTGACATTCACAGTAGGCCGTGCCGGCCGCCTGGAGGAGGTGAGGGTAAGACTGGGGCGCAGACCGGTCGTCCGGTACAAGATACAGCCACAGCAAAGTGTCAACGCTGAACAGAGGTCTCTGTTCAGAGGATGGGTGGGTCATGACCTGCAGAAATTCGAGTACTCGGACTGGGTTCTCTCACCTTCGGTAGACTGGCTGTTCATCAAGCCTGATTATTTCTGACCTTACGTTCTCAGCACCATCAGACTGCAGATCCTCGGCAGTCCTGGGACGCCTAGAGTTCTCTTAGGGCCTCTTCAACTTTGGTGACAGCCTCATCTGCGTCCTCGGTTGTGTGGCGGGTGCTGACGAACAGGTGCTCGTTCTGCTGGGGGTGGAAATACAGACCCTTCCCCATCAGGATCTTGTGCATCCTCATGTACTTGGCCCCGTCGGTCTTCAGGAAGTCGTCGTAGTTGCTTATCTTCTTCAGGTTAGTGAAGTACAGCTGACTCCCTCCGGGCCCGATTCCCTGGACTAGGGCGGTCGTCTTTGTCTTTTCGACCGCCTTCTCGAGGCCCGCTTGAAGCCTGAGTCCGACCTTCTTCAGATTATCATAGGTCCCCGGCCTTTCGAGTTCTGTCAATGACGCGAGGGCTGCAACCACCGCCAGAGGGTTCGCGTTGTAGGTGCCCGCGTGGAAGACCTTCCCGGGCACTAGATCTTCCATTATGTTCCTTCTCCCCGCGATGGCCGAAATTGGGAAACCGGCGCCCAGGGCTTTGGCATAGGTGGTGATGTCCGCCTTTATGCCGAAATATTCTTGAGCCCCTCCCTTCGCCAGTCTGAAGCCTGTTATCACCTCGTCCAGAATGAAGAGAGCGTCGTTCTTGTCGCACAGCTCTCTTATGAGTTCGAGGAACCCCTCTTCGGGCGGTACGGTCCCGATGTTCATCAGCACAGGTTCGGAGATGATCCCAGCCAGGTCGTCGCTGTGCCGTTTCACGACCTTGCGGAGAGATTCGGCGTCATTCCACTTCACCAGGAGGGTGTTCTTCAGACTGTCCTCCGGGATCCCCCAAGATGCCGGATTCCTGAACATAGCAGTCGGAGGTCCGGCGTTGGGCACCGTCCCGCCGCCGAGAAGGACATAGTCGTGGCCTCCATGGTATGACCCCTCAAACTTTATGATTTTGTTCTTGCCAGTGTGCCCCCTCGCTAATCTGATCGCCGTCTGGGTCGCTTCGGCCCCACTGTTGGAGAACCTGACCATGTCCATTCCCGTCATCCTGCAGACCTTCTCGGCGAGGTCGACCTCTTTGTCGTGCAGGACTGCGAACATGGTGCCCTTCTCGAGCTGCTCTCGGACAGCCGCGATTAGTTTCGGATGGGCGTGGCCGTGAATGAGAGGACCCATGGCCAGGACGAAGTCGAGATACTCGTTCCCATCCAGGTCCCAGATTCTGCTCCCCTTCCCTCTTTCAAACCCGAGAGGATAGGGGTTGAAGATCGGGTAGCACTGCCCATGCGAACTGGCCCCCCCTGGCATCACCTTGACCGCTCTGTTGAAGAGGCTGCAAGACTTCCTGGTATCCAGCCCCTCCGCGTATTCGACGTAGTCGCCCACCAACTTCTCAGCCGCGCTAGCCCGAGCCATTTCAATCAAACAGACCTCCCCGATGAATATTAGCGTTTGAGCCTGAAGTTCCCTGCTATGATGCGCTTGGGCGTATTCTGCGCCCTGCCTCGTTTACCTTCTTTATCCCCCGTATGGTGGTTTTTGCACGGTTTGCTTCGGACCAGTGCTCGTGAACGATCCGCCACTCTCCGTTGCTCCTCTCAAAGACGAAGGATACTCTCGACCGCCAACTGTATACCCTGCCTCTCTTCGTATGTTTCTGCAGAAAGAGGAAGGTGGCGATGGCGCCCGTTCCGTTCCCAAACATGTGGACTTTGAGGTCCTCGACCAGGCAATTCCTCGACAGAGATGATTTCAAGACGCCAGAATCGTGCTTCAGCGACTGTTTCAGGTTCATCAGGGGGAGAGGGTAGTCGTCGAATATGGTGAATTTGTCCCTCGACCGCATTCTCGCTATTTCTTTGATTCTGCCCGAGTTAAAGTACGCCAGGAATCTGCCCTTAACGAGAGCTTCGACGTCATCCGATGGCGATAAGTCCCCGGCCCGTTCCATCTGGAAGCGCCCGATGAGGTCATGAACGCCGAGGCGGAGACCGACCAGCTCCTTCATGGCCTCGGGAGAATCGTGGGAAGACCTACCAATCAGATTGTCCAACCTGATGAGCGCCACCCTCATGGTGGTGACGGCGGTGGACTTCAGGCGCGCGGCGTCCCGGTGCTTCTGACCCCAACTGGCGCTCGGGCTCCTTTCGAAGTCAGTCATTTCAAAGGCGTCGTTCACTGACGTCCCTGCCTTCACGAGGTTGGCCACCCTTCTGATGTCCCTGACGGTTGTTCCGCTGGATATCGCCGTTCTTGCTATCTCTTTCTGTAGCTGAGGAACCTTCACTCTGGAGATTTCCCAGGCGTCGCTGGGACCTAGGAGACGTCTCCTGATTTGCTCTCTGACATCCGCGGGAAGGGAAAGCAGCATTATCCTGTGGGACACGAACTCCTCGCTCTTGCCGATGCGCTGTGCCAATTCACTCGTGCTTCCGTAACCATACTTCTCGGTGTAGAACCTGAAAGAGGCTGCCTCCTCCAACGGGTCCAGGGTCTGTCTTTGCATGTTCTCCTCAAGCGACACTGCGTAGGCTTCCTTGTCCGTCAACTCCTTCACAATCGCGGGTATCTCATGAAACCGGTTCTTCCTGCAGGCCTCGAAACGCCGATGGCCCGCGACAATCTCGAACTTCGTGTCGAGTGGGCGGACGATTATTGGTTCGAGCAACCCGGTCTTGCTTATCGAGGAAGCAAGGGATGAAATGTCCCCAAGGTCGAACCGCAGAGGGAACCGTGAAGGCACGATTGATTTCACTGGGATAGCTTCTACGATCTCCGTTGTCTCGAGGAAACTCTTCAGCCTCGTCCTCAACAGCGATTCGAGTTGCTCATCGACTAAAAAACCGTTCTGCGCCGGCGAGGGGTATCTCCACTCTGGTTCTCCCCTGCGGAGCCTGCCAGCTACTTCAACGTCATCTATTCCTTATTAACGAGACATGGGATTTGTTTTTCAAGTTGCGTGTGATCATCGAGAAAGACTATTCGGCGATGAGCCGCAAGGCTGCTGAGATAATCGCCAAGGAGATAAGGTCGAAACCACAAGCGGTTCTTGGCCTGGCGACGGGTTCGACGCCCCTGGGGGTATACCAGGAGCTGATCAGGATGCACGAAACGGGAAATCTCGACTTTTCAGCCGTTCGCACTTTCAACTTGGACGAATACTACAGACTTCGGCCTGACCATCCCGAGAGCTACCACAGTTTCATGTTCAAGAACCTCTTCGAAAAAATCAACGTAAAACCAGAGAACGTATCGATTCCAGACGGGATGGCGACAGACATCGGGTCATTCTGCGAGAGTTACGAAGAACGCATCAAGGAAGCGGGCGGCATCGACATCCAGTTGCTTGGTATTGGGAGAGACGGCCATATAGGCTTCAATGAACCTGGCTCGTCTCTCGGATCACGGACGCGCCTGAAAACACTGACGGAAGAAACCATCAGGGACAACGCACGGTTCTTCGGCAAGGAAAGCGACGTCCCTCATTTCGCTGTCACCATGGGAGTGGGCACAATTCTCGGCGCGAAGAAGTTGCTGATGCTGGCGAGTGGCGGCGGCAAAGCCAGAGCGGTGAGGGATGCCATTGAGGGACCTGTTTCCGCCCAAGTCACGGCCAGTGTGCTTCAGTTGCACCCCAACGTATTCGTGATACTGGACGAAGAGGCGGCGAGTATGCTGAGCCGATCAGACTACTACATCTACGTGGAAAAAATGGCCGAAAAGTTCGAAGCGGAAGCCGGGACGTAGGTCCGGCTAGGTCTTCTTCAATGCGGCTTTCTGAGTGGCGCCTGCATAGGACTCTACGAACTTGAACGCAGTTCCGGTTATAACCAACACAACGGTCTTCCCTCTGATTCCAACCTTCTTCAACGCAGCGAGGGAAGCAGCCGAGGCCGGCTCACAGAAGACGCCCTCAAACCTCAGATCCTCAAGCGCCGAGGCAGCCTGCGAGTCCGTCACAGGAACGACCTGCCCTCCGCTCTCGGACACTGTTCTTTCCAATTCCTGTCCGTCAAGCCTGTGATATCCAGCTATACTCGACATCAGCCTGCTATTCGGTGCCACGGCCGCAATCATCCTCGGTTTGGCATGTTTGCTCCCCAGCCAAACACCTGCGATTAGTGTCCCGTTGTTGCTCGGGACGAGGATGTAATCTGGAAATCTTGTCCCCAATTGCTCTACAATCTCCCTTCCGATTCCAGAATCGCCGATAATCTTGAATCTGTTCCGACCGGGATTCGCATTGTAGATTCCTTCTTTCTCTGCAAATCCCTCGCTTTCCCGGTATGCTTTGTCGTATCCTCCAGGCACCAGATGGATTCTCGGAGAAAATGCTGAGATGAGCCGAAGCCTCTCCTTCTCTATTTTCTTAGAAAGGAATACGTCGACCTCTATCCCCTCGCAGGGGGCCAGCGCGGAAAGCGAGATGGCAGCGTTCCCAGTGCTCGCAATCACCGCCCTGCTCGACTTTCGAGCCAAAATGTCCTTGATCATCTCCTGGCTCTCTCTGTCTTTGTGGGAACCAGTGGGGTTGTAGCTTTCCAACTTGGCGAAGACTGAATTGTTCAACCTTCGGCTAATCTTGTCTAGATGAATCAGGGGCGTCTGAGTGGTACGCACGTCGAGAGCTGATGAAATGACGCTCTTTAACACTCGAATGAAGAACCTGTTCTGACTTGTAAGGCACTTTCTCTTCATCTGACCTAGCCTGCATCACCAGGAAGTGCAGGTTCGTAATTTCGTCCCTTCTCCTGTCTCACGTTCTCAAGTGCAACCTATGTACTGTGTATAGATTGCAATTCCATGCTATCCGCTCGCAAGGTCAATATCACCCGATTCAGAGCTTCTCGATCGTGAAGGCAGCCCTGGGTCCGACCAGGTCATTGACAGAGACCGAGTTGGAATACGCGGTTGGAACGCGGCCGTTTGACGTCAGGCTTTACGAACTCCTGTTGAAGGAAACCCCAGAACGGGTGTTCCGTAAGATGATACAGCAACACCGCCCTCCACTTTTCCCCGATATCGCTTGGAGGTACATCTGCTACGTCTCCATCTTCCTGTCGCTGGCCGACGCCTACGTTGTCTCTATCCCAAACCCGATCTCAGGCTGGCTGATCGATTCTCTCGGCGCTCCCCAAGCAGCCCTGGCCGCGTTCGCTCTTCTCTTTGTGTTTGTGGCCGTCAGCATCGCTTCTTGGAGGCTGGCGACTCGCAGGAGCCCTACACAATATCAATTGGTCCCCCCCGCGACTAGTTTCGAACTCCTGGAAGTCCCTTCAAACGACACGAAATTCACGTGCCCGGAGTGCAAAGGAGTCGGAGAATGGGCAAAGACACGATACGAGGCCGCCCGGTGGGAGGCAGGAACGGAAGAGGACGAAGGAGAGAAGATGGTATTCGTCCCCGACAAAGTCATCGAAACCGAGAAAACTGTCTGCAAGACATGCTCAGGCAGAGGATACCTTTACCATGTGAAGAAACGATTCGAGAGGGCTAACAAGAGTCTGCAAGAACTCAATTCTAACCTCGATATTGTCAACTCGAAGGTCGAGGCTCTCAACTCGATCATAACTAGGTCGAATTGGGACATA
This sequence comes from Nitrososphaerales archaeon, assembly GCA_035622475.1. GTDB lineage: Archaea > Thermoproteota > Nitrososphaeria > Nitrososphaerales > Gagatemarchaeaceae > UBA183. Next base: position 39,449 of record DASPVF010000045.1, on the reverse strand, counting down.
GTCCAACATAGATGAACGTAGAAAGGAACTGACTCCACAGGGTCCTATCTACTCTGGCAGCCTTAAATCCAGTCTTCCACACGAATCGCCTGTGAGAATTCTCTACATCAATCCAGTCGGCACCAAAGTGAATGACGCTCCCATGCTTCGCGAACTGAGGGGAGCGGCGGCGAAGGGGACGAATGTGGATCTGGTGTCGTTGCAGAGGGGACCCTGGCATGTCGAGTACCACTACTATGAGTCGCTGGTCCTCGCCGACGTGCTGCACGAAGTCAAGAAGGCTGAAGACGAAGGCTACGATGCGGTAGTGATTGGCTGCTTCTACGACCTGGGCCTCCAGGAAGCCCGTGAAATCTCGGAGCGGACGGTCATCACCGCCCCGGCCGAGTCGGCCATGCTCCTGGCCTGCAGCCTCGGCTACAAGTTCTCAGTCATCGTGGGCCGAAGAAAGTGGATTCCCCAGATGACAGACACCGTCGCGAAGTACGGCCTGAAGGACAGGCTTGCGTCGTTCAGGGTAATCAACATGGGTGTCCTCGACTTCCAAAGAGACCCATCCAAGACGAGCAGGGCTCAGATCGAAGAAGGAAGGAAGGCGGTCGGGATCGACGGGGCCGAGGTCCTCATACTGGGGTGTACGGTCGAGTTCGGTTTCTGGAACCTGCTACAGAAGAAGCTGGGCGTGCCGGTGCTCGACCCCGTCATCACGCCCCTGAAGTATGCGGAATACCTCGTGACGTTAAGGGATGGCTATGGGTGGTCGCACAGTAAGATCGGGAGCTACAAGTCTCCGCCCCTGACGGAGATTCTGGCGTGGGATCTGGGGAGGCAGTACGGAACAAATGTCTGGGGAAGCCCAAAGCGCGGAGGAGGGTGACCAACGACGGAACTTGCTGACGCCAGCGCAGCATTAGTCAGGGTGGACCATTGATGGAGCTGTCAGAAGCGCTGAGGAGGAGGTCGATGTGCCGCAACTTCGATCCCGCACCGGTAGAGAGGGACAAGCTGGAGGAGCTGGTCAACGCGGCGGCCAGAGCCCCACAGGGCGGCAACATGCCCGTCAGGGAGTACATCATCGTCGACGATCCGAAGTACGTGAAGCTCCTGAGAGGCGTCACGCCGAGCTTCCTCGCCAACGCACCAGCGGCACTCGTCATCTGCACAGACCTGTCAAAGGCGCTAGACGTGATGGGAGTCCAGGGACGCGACGTCCTCTCGCTGCTGGACACAGGGGCCGCGGCGGAGAACGTGGCGCTGAAAGCCGAGGAGCTCGGGCTCGGAGTGTCTTTTGTTAGGTCGGCGACCACCGAGGCGGCGAAGAAGGTGCTAGGGATCCCAGAGAGGTATAGGATAGACATCATCGTGGGAATCGGATATAAGAGCAAGGACAGGCCGCCCCCGATGAAGGGCTCGAAGCCTACGGTGCACCACGATGCCTTCGGGATGAAGTGGGATGGCCAGGCGTAAACCCGACTACGACGTCTTCGACCTGGCGACCTACCTCGTGGCGAGCGCCAGAGACTGCGTGGACGAGCCGCTGATCTACGGCCCGCTCAGGATGCTCGAAGGAGTGAACAGGATCATAACGATGGGAGAGGGGGACCCCAGGTTTCATGACGACTTCCTCTCGAAGATGGGCGCGCGGGTCACAACTGACGTTCTGAAGGTCATGAGTGACAGGGAGGAGTTCAAGAAGGCGCTCGACGACCTGCTGCTCGAGTTCGCCGCCGAGTCGAGACGCAGGACAGTGGGTAAACGAAGAATCAAGTCGAGTTAGCTGGGGAGGCTCAGGCCAGACACAGTTAAGACACCGGCAGGGCCAGAACCGAAGGCGATAGTGCAGCAATACATCGTCTTCGGTGGACCGCTAGCTTCGGGCAAGACGACTCTCGCCCGCCTGCTTTCGGCACGCCTGAAGGCTGAGATGATCTTAGAGAAGGTCGCCAAACATCCCCTGATAGCAGACTTCTACAGGGATCCGGAGGCCTATGCCCTAGAGACTGAGCTCATATTCACCATAATGCACTATCATGACATCGCAAAAGTCATGAGAGGAGGACGGTTCAGCGGGAATGTCGTGAGCGATCTGTTCTTCGATGGCATCGAAGCTTACACCAGTTTCACGCTTTCACCGGATGACAGAAAGATTTTCCTTCCGCTCTTCAAATCACTTCAGGAGAGAGTCCCCGCCCCGACGTGCGTCTTCTTTTTGAGCGCCAGCACTGAATTTCTCATGGAGAGAGTGAGGAACCGCCGCCGTCGCTACGAAGAAACGATGACTTTTGAGTACCTAGACGGAGTCAACAAAGCCTTCACGAAGTTTATCGCGAGATACCAGCGTGCGCCTGTCACCCGGCTAGACGCAGAAGAGCTCTATCACAAACCACGCCACGAATTGGAAAAGCGGCTCGAACCATACCTCGCTTCGAGTAGCCGAGCCGAAGTGGAAAAACAACAGGCCGTGGTTCACTAGGTCTTGACCGAGTTATGGGCGAGTCGTTTCCAGGCTCGTATCTCTTGGATGCGCTAGCCTAATCGCTCTCTCTCTTTTGCCAGCGTCGCCAAGGGCTTGCTAGGTCTCGCTTATGGAAACCGTGTAGCTGTACCCGCTGGACGGCGCCTGGGACACGTTCGCTGGGAACGAGTTCAGGTCGAGGCCGTTCGGATAGACGCTGAGATATGACACCGGGTTGTTCGCCGTGTTAAAGCCCGCGGTGGACCCCTGGCACGCCAGCTGTACCATGACGGTGGGGGGCGTGGGGAGATTGAATCCGATGGAGACGTTGTTCGTTCCCGGGATGTGTTGAGCTTCAATTCCGAAAGTGTACTGGACAGTGCTACTCCCCGTGCAGTAACCGCGCGTCGTCACCGTGATGCTCCCCTGGCCGCTCCCGCTGCCGAGGTAGGTGGACGGATTGATCGAGAACGTGAACGATCCCGTCGCGGTCTGGGTGGAGTTCCATTGGATCGGCTTCCCGGTGCTGTCGTTAATCCCTGAGGGACCCAGCGGAATGGTAAATGTGTAGTTCCCACTGAAATCCTCGTAGCTCTGGGTGCCTGTTGTCGAGCTGCCGACGGTCACGGTGGTGGTCGGCAGGTTGGACGACGACGTTCCGATAATCAACGTGGAGGTGGTGGTGGTCGTTTTGGCTCCGGGGGTGCTGGGGCTTGCGAAGACGAAGGCGTAGGCGACCCCGGCGGCAGCTATGACGACGATCACCACAATGACCAACACTATGGTTGCTATTGCTGGGCGCGTTTTCATAATCGTACCTCTAGGCTGAACTGCGGCACTGGGGATTCTCTATTCCTGCTTGAAACCCCCCATCGGGGGCGTATCTCGAAGCAGTACCCGTCACTCGCAACGTGGACCAAATTCCTTTTCGAGTTATTTAAGCCTAAGAGCCTAGGGAACGGCAGGTCCGTGACCTCGCCCACGTACATCATGACGAGGGGCTCCTCTGGTTTATTCGATTAGGGAAAAGTGAAGAGAGCGAAGGTGTCATTGGCGATACAAATCTTGTTACTGGTGATCCTTCTCGGTGAGTTCATAGGCAACTCGAAAAAGGTCTCCTCCCATCCAGGAAGCTGCATCCATGGGGGATATCTCGGTCCAGTCACTGACAAAGAAATTCGATGGTCTGGTCGCCCTGAACAACGTCTCGTTCACTGTGAATCCAGGGGAGATCGTCGGGCTCATCGGTCCCAACGGGGCGGGCAAGAGCACTCTCATGAAGATCGCCGTGGGGATCCTCAGGCCCACCAGCGGCACTGTCAGGGTCAGCGGGCACGACATCGTCCAGGACCCCGAGTCTGCCAAGGAGCTCATCGGATACGTCCCGGAGAACCCTGCGCTCTACACCGCCCTTACGGCGGGGGAGTTCCTCCGGTTCGTAGGCAAGATACGCCGAGTTGAGGACAGGGTCCTCGAAGAACGAGTCTCCGAGTCCCTCCGCACCTTCTCGTTGACCGACAAGGCAGACGCCCTCCTCGGCAGCCTGTCCAAGGGGATGAAGCAGAAGGTGGCCCTCATTGCGGCTACTCTCCACGACCCAGACGTCCTCATCCTGGACGAGCCTCTCACCGCCCTAGACCCCAAGACCCAGGCCTTCGTGCACGGCTGGATCAGGTCCCAGGGCGCCGGGGGTAAGACGGTGCTTCTCTCCACACACAATCTCGAAATCGTCCAAGACTACGCCACAAGAATCGTGATCATAGACAGGGGGAGCCTCATCGCCACCGGGGGCCTCGAAGACCTTCGCAGGCTCGCCCAGACCAGAATGGACGCAAGGCTGGACGAGGTATTTCTAAAACTGACCGAGGAGACCTAGGCTGAAAGACGGTTCCTCGGGGTTCTTCGCAAGCTGGCGCAACGTCTTCCTGCTGTCGAGATACTGGCTCAAGGGCCGGCTCTCCAGGGCCGCCGCCCTCTGGCTCCTCTTCGGCGAGACCTTCGCCATAGTCCTCATCGCCTTCGGGACCCAGACAGTCTTCGCCTTCGCCAACAGGTTTGCTGCAGGGGGCCCCGTGGGACAGTTCTCCACCTACGCCCTCTCTCTGATTCTTGCCTTCGTCCTTGTGGGCCTCCTGCAGGGGGGATTCAGCGGGAGTGGCCTTCCGATCGTCTCCGCTGACGTAGACTACGTCTTCACGTCCCCCGTGAGACCCAGGGAGATATTCGGTGCGAAGATTCTCCTCAACTCGCTCACCACCCTGCTCTTCTCCTTCCCGCCCCTCGTCTTTCTCTACATCATACTGGCCAGGAACTACGGAGCTTCGCTCTGGACGGCTCTCCCCGCCGGCCTCACGACCCTTCTCTTCATACTCACGGCCCTAGTCCTTAGCGCCGATGTCACCTTGTCGCTTAGCTCCGGCCTCGGCCCGAAGCTGAAGGTCATCAGGAACGTGCTCATAATCGGTGTGGCGGTGGTAGCCTTCGTCCCAGTGGTGCTCCTCGTCCCGAGCGTCCCCAGATACCTCACACCAATCAGCCAGCTCCTCCCCAGCGGCCTTGCAGCCGACCTGAGCGTCGGCCTGGTTACCGGCGCCCCCTGGAGCCTCGGACGGGTCGCGGACGCCCTAGGCCTGTTCGTCTGGTTCAGCGCCTCCCTGTTCCTTGGCATCAGACTCTCTCGGGGCCACTTCTACGAGGTCGTGACGGTCTACGACGCTGACTCATCGGCCCAGCCCGGAGGCCCGCCGAAGAAACTGCTCCAGACATCGGGGAGGTCAGTGTGGGCAGTCGTCAGGGAGAAGGAGTCGGTGGTGATGAGGAGAAGCAAGGAGCGCCGGGGCTTGCTTGTCAGTTCCCTTTTCCTCTCCACCTTCATGGTCATCTACTCCCTGGCCGGGGTCTTCCAGTCTTCCCCCACCTCGTTTCTTTTCATACTATTCCTCGTAGGGTCCTTCGGCTCTGGTAGCGCAAGCGGCTGGCTGGAGAAGGAACGGCTCTGGATCATCAGGACGTCTGCCATCGATGTCAGGAGGTACGTCAGAGAGGTCTATCTGGCGCGAGTCACCCCGCTGCTGTTCTTCCTCACCCCCGTGACCGTGGCTGTGGGCATCCCATTGGTGGTCGGACAGATCGGCCAGACGAACTCCTACGGCGTTCTACTCGCCCTCCCCGCGGCCCTCGAGGTTGCGTCGGTCATGATGGGGGGCGGGATGTACTTCGCCGCCCGATATGGTCAGAGCACCACGGACGACATACTCTCGTCCCAGTCTCAGCAGCTTACCGACGTCAAGCGCTTCCTCTTCCAGACGGTGTTCAACCTTGTCCTCACTGCGCCGATAATGGGTCTGGTTCTAGCCGGGGCTGAGGTTTCGGGGTACATTCCCGTCCCGCCCCCCATTCTCGCATCGATCCTCTTCATCGCGGCGGGAGCATACACCCTGGAAATCCTCAGGCGGCTTCTGAACACTTCAGGGGGTTGGATAGCCAAGAGAGAAGACCTCTGACTCCCACGTGCATTGCCGACCGACCACTCACGTCTTTGGACTCGTTGAGCTAAGTTTGACGATACGAGCAGGTGTTGAACGACAGAGCGGGTGACGCTTCAGTCTCCTGTAGGAACTATCGCCGCAGTCTCCACCATAAGAGCCACCGTCCGCTTAGGTGCCCTGGTGCGGTGCTCGGTGCCTCTGGGGACGACCATCCCCTGGCGAGGTGCCAGCTCAACGGTGCGGCCGCGTAGGTCAATGAAGAGTCTGCCTTCTACGACATAGAAGAATTCATCGTCTTTATCGTGATGGTGCCAGTGGTACTCCCCCTCGAACACTCCGAGGCGTACGACCGAGTCGTTGACCCTGCAGAGCGTCTGGTTGTACCACTTGTATTTGCACGCGTCAGCGAGGGCCTTCTCGTCTACAAGCTCGAGAGGCTTGTACAGGATGTTCAGCCGCGTAACATATGGGTAGGCTTTGTGCTTGGCCACAGTTGGCACCTACGACCGACGGCAAATAAGATGCTCGCGCCTCTGCCATCTATTAGATTTCGAAACGACGCGTTAAGGAAGCGCACCTTTCTAACGTAGTGGAAATAGCCTAATTTGGACTCGCAAGCAGTCCCTCAGTTACCAGCTTCTTGACCTGGTCAGCCAGTAGCTTCCAATCGAAGTCCAGACTCGTGGTGGCCCAGTCGAGAGAGAGGCCGTCCGCGGTGGCCAGCAGGACCATGGCTGTCGAATCCGGATTGACATCGCGCCTGAACTCTCCTTTGTTAACGCCTTCTCTAATGATGTCGGCTAGAAAGACGTGTGTCGCCCTGAAGCGTTTGTCTCGCCTGCTTTGGACAGGCTTGATCCTGGGAGCTGCAACGTCGAACTCGAGGTTGATTCTGCAGGCTCTTTTCGAAGTTCCAATAATGGTGGTGAAGGCGACATCCACGATTTTCTCCAGCTTGGTTCTCGCCGAGTCTCCTGGTGAGAAGGTCGACTTCAGTTGCTCCAGGGAAGCCTCAAGTTGTCTTTCCTGGAGCGCTACGAATAGTTCCTCTTTGCTCTCGAAGTAGCCGTATATGGCGCCCTTGCTCAATCCGCTCTCCGCGACGATTTCGTCCATCGATGTATCGTAGTATCCCTTCTTTGAGAACAGGGTTTCCGCAGCCTCTAAGATCTTGTCTCTGACTTCTTGCTTGTATTGCTGAGAGACTTTGGGAGACATCGACATCACTTCGCGATGTTCGCCCTGAGGGCGTAACCAGAGGCCCTGTCCACAGTAATGTGGCCCAGCCAGCCGAACAGGGGCCAGTAGACAACCCCAAACGCTGCCCATGAGACTCCGAAGGCCGCTCCCCAGACCAAAATCGTATGGAAGGAGTTGTACACGCTCGGACCCCATGAAGGCCACTCCCTCCTCCTCGAAGACAACCCAATCGCAATGAACGAAACCAGATCCGGGAACACTACCCAGAAGATTACCTGGAGCCAGTCGACCCCCCCAACGTAGAGCGACCTCCACAAAAGATATCCGAAAATCACGAAGCTGATCGCGAAGTACTCGGTGCGGTATAACACCGACCTCGCATCTTGGAAGCCTGGACCAAAGCCAGAGGACATAGGAAAAAGGACCGACTAGTCGGTTTATAAGCATTGCGACCGACCGGTCGGTTTCGAAGGCCGGCCGGTCAGACCTTCATCTCGACTTCCTTCTCAACGAATGCCCAGAACTCCTTCTCTATCTCGTAGCTCCACAGTGCAATCGGGACTTCGGCGAAGAAGATGACGGGCCAGATCAGAACCCCCTCCAGAACCGCCATCCCGAGATTCTGAACCCACTTCCCGATCCCGAACGAGACCTTGAAGTTGTTCGGTTCACCGACCACGGTTATGGTGAAAGCCCTGTCGGCGGCCAACAGCTCACGCAGAAGCCCCTCCCTCTTGGCCTGTACGACCCATCCGTTGTCCTTCTGAGCGTTCTGAGTCTGATACTTCCTGGCTTGGAAGTCCTCATCTATGGAATCTGCGAGCAACTCAAGGTTGCACCCCTTCCCCACGTAGTCTCGCGTTACCGAGCGCATGGACGGTGGGTGGCCCAGCCGAAGTTAAAAGTGAATACGGGGAAAAGCTTGCAGGCCAAAGGGGGCGGTGAACCGACCTTAGTCACTAGGAAAGGCAGGTTCGTGATCTCGCGCATGCCTTGATGGACAAACCCCCGATCAGGACACTACGTTGAGCGTGAGGGTGGACCTCAGATATTTCAGCGAGCGAATCCGTGAGAAGACTATGTCCTTGAGTTGCTCTTCCGATTCAGCTTCGACAACTACCACCATATCGAAGACACCGTAGACCTGATAGACCCCGACGATCCCTTCGACTTTCTTAAGTTCCGATTGTAATGCAATGTCTGTGCCAGGGTTAGTGTTAATCAGAACGAAAGCCTTTCTCATCGACGGTATCCCGCGTTAAGGCAGCGTAAGTACTTTCTTCATCGGTGAGGTTTCTGGTTGTTGACTATAGATTCGCACAATTCTCTAAACGCATCCCACCTGGCCCTTGTTTGACTTGCTCAGAAAGAACTCTGCTTGCTGACAGAGACTCATTCAAACTGTTGGAACGCTCCACCGGTTTCGGGCAGGAATGTTTCTCCGTCTTGAGTTGTTTCCTCTTGTGATTACTGAGGACTCGTGACTCAGGAGCAAGTCCTATGACGTGCGACCGCTCTACGAGCCTTCAGTACCCGACCGAGGGCTTCTTGTTGATGAACTCTTTGCCTTCGACCTGTTCGAGCATGAAGTCGGCGGCGTCCTCCCTCGACATCCCCGACCGGATGTTGAGAGGGATACGCTCTCCCGCTCGATAGCGACCTCGGCGCGGCCCATCCGTGAGTCTAGGTGGGCGGACGATCGTCCACTCGAGGCCGCTCTTCTCCACGTACCCCTCCATCATGTCCTTGTCCCTGAAGGAGCTTCTCAGCAGCACGCCCCGGACCAGGAACCTGTCCAGGAACGACATCTCCTTTGCGCTCTCGCCCGCCCCGAACGCCGATTCCACGATCAACCTGCGGACACCCAGCTTCTCCATAGCTTCGACGATGTTCTTCGTCCCAGGAAACGTAACCTGTCGGCGGGAGCTACCCCTGCCGAGTGCGCTCAGGACCGCGTCGTGACCTGCAACAGCACGCTCCACGTCCCCAAAATTGAGCACGTCCCCCTGCACGGCCTGCAGCCCCTTCTCGACGTCTTTTTCGATCCCGCGTGTCTTGTGGATAAAGGCCGTCACCTGGTATCCGCGATTCAGGGCTTGGTCGACGATGTTCCTGCCCGTCCTGCCGGCCGCCCCGAAGACTAAGACCTTCAAGCTATGCCGAGTTCGGTGACTAGGGAGTTAAGAGTTCGGACTCGGCTTCAGATGGGTTCCGCCAACTCCAACTCGGCCCTTTTTCTAAGCGCATCTCAAGGGGCCTGCTTCCAATAGACTTACAACAAACTCTGTTCTGTTCGCCCGAGCCTAGGCGAAGACTAACCTGTTCACTTCCACCGCTTCGATGAGCTCCATTGTCCCTTCGCCGGCGGTTCGATCCCCCAACTCACAGAACGGTCGGGGGTTATGCGGAAGTACCTTCCTTTACCAAATATCCCATCGTGTTCTATTATCTCGGCGGTCCCGCTCACCTTGATTCCCCTTGGCCTCCACGGATCAGCAGAAGCTAGGTCATCAATCACGATTGAAACGTGATGGTTTCCTCCTGTGATGTTCCTGTACCTCTTGGATGTCGGGAAGATGTCCTGGCTGTGGCTCCCGACCCAGAAGTATTTTCCGTCGAATTCGAACCCGACTGGTGAGACTTCTGGAATGCCCGTTGGCGAGACCGTGGCAATCCGAGCAAGCCTCTGAGTTTTCAGGTAATTCGTTTCGGCCTCTGAAAGCAAATCTTGTCCTCGCTCTTTCTCCTTGGATTAGGCTATAAATTGACTGGTTCGCAAAGAGAGTCGGTCATCCACCCGTCGTCGGGATAGTCTTGGATGCTCTGGGTATATGGAAGTAGATTACCTGTCCCTCCGTTGACCGGTGGGCTTAAGGAGCGGAAAGTCTGATGATTTCCGTTGGTTATGATGAAGGTAGGCATTTTGGGCAGTGGAGATGTAGGGCAGGCATTAGGTAGGGGATTCGCCTCGCGGGGACACGATGTTATGATTGGCTCCAGAACCCCAGATAGCGAGAAGTTGAGGGCGTGGGCGAGTAAGGCTGGCAAGGGAGCATCGACCGGCTCCTTCGCGGATGCGGCATCCCATGGGAACATGCTCGTGCTGGCGACCCTCGGGACCGCCGCCGAAGAAGTAATCGACCTGGCTGGTCCCTCGAACTTCAAAGGGAAACTCCTCATAGACACGACAGTTCCTCTCGATTTCTCGAAGGGGATGCCCCCAGGATTGTTCGTGGGCACGACAGATTCTCTGGGCGAACAGATTCAGCGCAGGCTTCCTGAGGCGAGGGTAGTGAAGTGCTTCAACATCGTCGGGAACAGGCAGATGGTCGACCCCACCTACAAGGGCGTCGAGATGATGATCTGTGGACATGACAAGGCCGCGAAGGAGGAGGTCACAAAGATACTGAAGGAGTTCGGATGGAAAGGAGCCATTGATGTGGGCGGTATCGAAGGGGCAAGGTGGTTGGAGGCCTTGGTTCCGTTGTGGGTGAGGGTCGGGATCGCGTTGGACAACTGGAACAACGTTTTCGAAGTTCTCCACGAGTGAAAGTGATCTCCCCCCGACCCTGTCGGCCTGGTGAATCACTTCGTAGGACTGACGGATCTTCGTCAGACCGAGACACGGTTGTATGATCATAGTCAGTGAGGTGGATCCAGGCCACTTTGTGATCATCATGTGCGGAGGAAATTCGCAATGGTGGTGATTCCCGGCGGCTATCGTTCTCTTGGGCCACCCAAGCAAGTCTTAAAGTGGTGACCGGAACCATGGGGACATTGCTCTCGATCGATTTCTCTCAGCTAAGCTCCGATGCAGCCTTTGTGAGCTCGGTTGCGATCGCCCTCGGTGCTGTCTTCGTCGTCCTCCAGATCAGGGACAACCGCAAGCTGATCATGGCATCGACGGAGCAGGCGAAGGCGGCCGTCATCCAGGCGAAGCTCTCTACCGACCAGCTCAAGCAGAACAACGACCTGGCCGATATGGAGATGATAATGAGGATCTACGAGTTCGCAAACACTGTGGAAGTCCAGACGTCTTGGCTGAAGGTTAATGATCTGGGGGTGAAATCCTTCGAGGAGTTCCAGAGGCTGCCAGAGAAAGACAAGGTCGCCTTCTACCAGATTGCAGCCCTCTTCGAGTCGCTTGGCGTGCTAGTCGACAGGGGCTTCGTGAGCCTTGCAACAATCGATGACATGTTCGTCCCGGAGGGGGCATGGCAGAAGCTCTCTCCCTTCATCGAAGGAATAAACAAACAAGCGGGAGAGGAGGTGTACGTATTCTTCCGCAAGCTGAATGTGAGGATGAAGGAGCATCGCGAATTGCCCCCAGCCACGACCGAAGGGGCCCGGGTACCGTTTGCATCGACGGCCGAAACGTCGGGGCCTCCCCATGAAGCCGCTTGAAGATTGGGAATAAGTTCATGGCAGCCAGGCGTTACCCGAAAGAAGTCTTCCCGCAACCCCTAACCTGTTGGTCTTCTTTTAGGGAGATGAGATACATACGATTGAAAATCGTTAGGTAACGTAAATGGAAAATGGCTAGCATCAGGGATTGGTTAACGACATGAGATGCGACACCTGTCTAGCCATACTTCAGGCAGGGCTTCAGAGTACACACTCTGCTGACGAATGGCAGCGCGAATACGAACTTCACTTGGCCTTTGTTCACGGCGCCGATCCGAGAGTCCCCCTGGTGACTTCCACGACCCGGGAGGGACTGCGGGACTTCTGGAGGGCGTTCAGGCTTCCTGGGAAGCCCTAGGTAAAGAAGCGCGAAGGGCACCCTCAGCAAGGCCAGGAGGAGCACATCCCTGGGATCCGGGGCGCTGCAGGAACCTCCGAGCTTGGTATCGGGGACGCGGCCGCTGCCTCTACCCGCACCCAGGCGGGCGAATCTGCTTCTTTCCTCGCGGCCACGTAAATGACAGAACTTTGGACAGAGGCTGTTGGCTTGGTCCTCGTGAGAGTTGGAATCTGAAGGCGGACTCCACATTCTCTAAAAAGAAAAGCGCGTCTTACACACGTCGAAAAAGTTGCCCATCAAGATGTGCTGGGATTGCTTTCTACGGACGGGCCGCGAGGCCATCGACGATTCCGATCTCGTCAACACTGACCAGTGCGAGTCCCCTCTCCACAGGGTAATGGTTGCCAGAGCATGAGCGCCAGCGATAGAAGAGGCTCCAGCCTCCCTGAGCAAAGATGAAGCATTCGCCGACGCAAAGGGTCTCAATCGTTGGCCTAGGGCATGTGGGGCTCTATACAGCCGTATCCCTTGCCAGTCGGGGATTCGATGTCTCCGGAGTGGACATCGACAAGAACAAAGTAACAGCGCTTAGCAAGGGTACTTCCAACTTCTACGAAGAAGGGTTTGATTCCCTTCTCCGCCGCTCACTGAGGAAGAAGACCCTTGTCTTCCGATCGAGCTACGAATGCCTCGCCCGTTCCAAAATCATCTTCATCACCGTCGGGACGCCCAGCCGCGATGATGGGCGGATTGACCCAGAGTACGTCGAATCTGCCTCGAGAGAGGTGGGCCGCCAGTTGGCTGTGGCCCGTGGGTACAAGCTCGTTGTGGTGAACTGCGCTGTCACACCTGGAACAACAGAGGGTCTTGTCAAGCATTTGCTCGAACGTGAATCGCGAAAGGAGGCAGGCGTAGATTTTGGGCTTGCTTTCAGTGCAGAGCTCCCCCGCAAAGAGCCCTCTTTTTTCGACGCCTTCCACCCCGACGCCATGGTGATTGGGGGGTACGACAGGAGGTCGACGAACACCCTCCTGAGGATGTACGACGCTTTTTACAAGAGACGTCCTCCGACCATCCTCACCACGCCGCCGAACGCGGAGATGATGGCCTACGCAATCAGCGCGGGGAGGGCCACCCAGGTCAGTTTCGTCAACACGATTGCCAACTATTGCACCAGAGTGCCTGGATGCGATTATGACGAAGTAAGGAAGGGGCTGGCTGAAGTGGGGAGAATGGACGAGGGATACCTTAACGCAGGCCTGGGGTTCGGCGGGTCGCGTCTGGGGAGGGATTGCCGAACTCTTGCGTTCAATCTGAAGGCGGCTGGCATCGGCAACGACGTCATTTCTGCGACACTCACCGTCAACGGCGGACAGGTGAGCGAGGCAGTCAGGCTGGCAGAGAAACTCTGTGGCTCTCTTGAGGGGAAGAAAGTGGCCCTCCTCGGGCTGGCCTTCAAGGCGGGTACCGACGATATCAGGGAGTCGGCGGCAATCGCCCTTGCAAAGGTCCTGATAAGGGGGGGCGCGGAAGTCACCGCTTTCGACCCGGCGGCGATTGAGAACTCGAAGAATCTATTTGGCAGACAGGTCACTTATGCCAAGAGTGCGAGGGACGCCCTCCGCGGTTCCGAGTGCGCATTCATCGCTACTGACTGGGATGATTTCAAGAGGTTGCGACCCGATGATTTCAAGTCCCTGATGGCATCTCCCGCCGTGGTAGACGGCCGCCGCATCTACAACCAGAGCAAGTTCCTGAGGGCGGGGGTGCGGATTTCGACCATTGGAACAGGTCAGCGGGGGGAGGGTTCTTCATGGGAGCTCGAGCCATCCTCGAGGCGCCAGGAGGAGTGGCACTACTTCCTGAGGGATGGAAAGTTACACTCCAGCGGTCCCGCGATGGCGTTTTGACCCGCTGTTGAGCGTCATCGCACCGTGGGGGTGCCAATTCCCCCTTCTCCTAGGTCGATGAGTCAAGCCACCGCGGAGCGATTAGTGTCCAGATTTCCTTCCTGTCACAACAGGTGAAAGTCTCAGTCGCGCTTCTGTTGTGGGATACATGGAGTGGTGATGTGAAAAGAGGGGTCGGACGACTGCAGCTCCTGTGCAGTCCTTTGCCACATGCCTCGCACAACTCGATTGGTGGCTCAGCGCGGCATCTCGGCTATCATTTATCAAACAATGGAATTGAACGGCGTTCCCAACCACAAGGCTTGGACGTATGAACGATAATGGCCGACATAGGGCCATCGTAAGCCTCTCACCTGATTGCCATCTCTAACGCCCTTCGAAGCTCGAGGGCGTTCCAACCCCGATCTTTCCCCGTTCAAAATCGCTGTCTGATAACCAGGTTGCCGGTTATCCCGAAGCCGAAAATGAAGACCAAATTACCGGCGGCTATCCTGGTCGCAGCATTCCTCGTAGGAGGGGGCGCGGTCTTTGCAGCAACAACTACGACCACTACAACTCCATCAAGCTCGACGACCTGTACGACGCCTCAGACAAGCACGACAACCCAGACTACCTCCACGTGGACCTTCCCTTCTAACGCTCACTTTCCCTTCCAGTCAGGAACTCAGCTTACAGTTGGGTGCACGATCACCTTCTCCAACCTGAAAGGAGTTGCACTGACATCTTCCTTGACCAATCCTCCTGACAGGGTCAACGCTACTGGTAGCTTCACATTCACCGTGACTGGTGTCTACCAGTGGGGCTACTCCCTCAGCATGACTTCCGGAAGTGTGACTATCGGCACAACCACCTACACCATCTCCAGCGGGAACCTCGTCCTCAACGGCGCTGGCATGTCGGGCACCGGCCAAGGGACAATGAGTTCGGGGACCACTTTCATCATCCGTGTGAGCGGGCTAGACGTCAACTCCAACGGAAGCGTGACTGGGCATGCGGCATTCGACATATCTTCAGGGACGAGCCAGTGGCTCGCGAACTTTTCCCTTGGCGGGCAACAGACTCATCCAGCCCATTGGTTCTGGCGATTTAGAGACTCACACTGGGGTCTCTAAACCCCTTTTTCTGACGCCTAGAGTTTTTATGACGCCCGGCCCGGGATTCCGCGATGAGTCTCAAGCTCGGGAACCTGAAGGTCACCAGTTCAGCTTTCAGCACCTTAGGACGAATGGACAGGAAGTACGGAGGGGATGGCGGGAACCAGTCCCCGCCCCTGGAGTGGACCGGCGCACCCAAGGGGACGAAGGAGTTCGCGCTAATCTCCCACGACCCTGACGCACCACTCCTTCACGGGTTCACCCACTGGGTGGTATACGGCATCCCTGTGAGCGTCACGAAGCTCTCCGAGGGTCAGAAGCCGGACGCCTTCACCGCGGGCGTAAACGGGGCGGGGAAGCAGGGATACATGGGGCCTTACCCGCCGAAGGGGCATGGGGTCCACAACTACTACTTCTGGATCTACGCACTGGGGGACGAAATGAAGCTCAAGCCAGGTCTCGACAGGGCGCGTCTCCTCGACGCGATCTCCGACCACATCCTCGAACAGGCTCGTCTCGTAGGGACCTATGAGCGATAGGAGCCCTTCTCTTCAAATCGGCATAGCGTAAGGTAAACGAAGAAGCTGCAGATCGGCGAAGGAGATGGGTAGTACCTTTTTGCTGGTCCCCGGGGAACTACGGTTCGGTCTATGGGGGTCTGCCCCTTTTCCACAACGCCGCGTAGTCGGGCCAGGTGGTGGTCTCCGAATAATCGAGCGTCAGTTCTTCGCCCTTGCGTATCTCCCTTTTCGTCGTTATCTCTCTGGTCGAGATGCTATAGGTGCAGTTCGGCCTGGTTGCATGGTTGAGAAACCACCCCACGGAGCCCTCTGGTGGCACGATGTAGACATCATTCGTCACCTCCATGCCTCTTCTCAGCAAAAGAGCAGCTGGAATCTTCGAGTAGTGTTGAGGTTTCCCCTTGATTTCCTCCACCACAGTCCCCTTGGGGATCCTCGCCGTCGCAAAGACCCCCCGCCCATGAATGGGGGACTCTTTGATCTCCAGTCCCGACTTCATCCTGCTGGTTCCTCCTCAACGTGGCGCGGATGAACGGAAAGAGATTAAGGTTCTAGTGAAGCAGCAGGAAGACATGACCTTGGAATCACGGCGAACCCTCCTCGGCAGGCTAAAGCATTCCAACGAAGTTAACATAACGGTAGCCGGGCGAAAGACAAAGAAAAGGTTCTCGGCTCCTGTATGGTTCGTCTTGGACGGTGAGCAAGTCATCCTCGTCCCGATGAAGGGTTCCGATAATGAATGGTACAAAAACCTGACAAAACAACCTCAAATCGAACTTGGAGTAGACGACATCACGATTCCATTCAAAGCGATACTTGTGCGAGATTCCACCAAGGTGGAGAAGGTTCTCGATAAGTTCAGGGCGAAGTACAAGTCAATGTGGTCAGAGTCGTATTACACCAAGCGCGACGTCTACGTAGAAGTTCCCACCTGACCTTTCTTATACTCGAGCGCTTACAATAAATTGTGCTTACAAAAAATACTTAAGTAACGGCCGACGGTGGAAAGCCTGTCCTGAGATTGTACGTCTTCCGTAGACGGGCCGTTTCGAGGTTTGTAATCGTCGTCGCAGTTGTTTTGATTTTAATCGTCGCAGCCGCTGCCGCGTACGTTGTGACTTTGCCCCCGTCCGTGACAACGACAACCGCCACCTCAACCGCTGTCTCAACCGCTACTTCGACTGCCACGGTCACGTCAACCGCCACCGTCACAACACCCCTCACGACCGTCACGACCACGACGTCCTCCACGACACCAACACAGCCCGTCTATGGAGGGACCCTGATCGCCGACGAGGAGTTCGAGCCAGCGACCGTGGACCCGGCAACTTCTGACACTGTCGCCGGACTCGCAATCGTCGACAACGTCGCCGACGGGCTCGTAGGCTACAACTGGACCACCCAGACAATCATCCCCAGGCTCGCCACCTCCTGGACCGTGAGCCCCAACGGACTGACCTACAACTTCACGCTGAGACAGGGCGTCTATTTCGTGAACCCCGCGACGAACAGCACCATTGACGAGTTCAACGCGACCGACGTTCAGTACACCTTCAACAGGGTACTCGGGCAGGCCAACGGGTACGTCTTCGCGACCGCCGGGCTTAACATGAGCACGTTCCACATTTACGACCCGTTCCACTTTTCCGTCTCGCTTAACGCGCCGTTCTCCGCTTTCATCTCCACGCTGGCTGATCCCTACAACGCGATCATCGACAAGAGTGTCGACCTCGCCCACGGAGGCACCGTAAACGGCACGGTCAACTCCTTCATGGAGTCGAACCTCATAGGAACCGGACCCTACATGATGACCCAGTGGGTCAAGGGAGACCACATCACTCTGATGCGGAACCCGTACTACTGGGGGCCGAAGCCCTACCTGAACGAGATAATCATAGACTACCGGAACGACCCGAGCACGAGGCTTCTCGACATCAAGGGAGGGGCTGTCCAGGTCGCTTCCATCGATCCGAATCTCATCCCATCTCTAGCCGGCTCTCCCAACGTCAAGGTGCAGATCATAGGCCTCTCGGATAACATCGCCCCGATAGGGCTCGATGTCCAGCTGTTTCCGACCAGCTCGACTCTGGTAAGGCTCGCGATGGCACATGCGATCAACTACTCGTTCATCGACAACAACATACTCAACGGATTTGGGATTTCGTACGCAGGGCCAATGCCCAAGGGGCTATTCGGGTACAACGACAGCATCACACCGTACCAGTACAACGTCACCCTGGCTGAGCAGGAGCTGGCCCAGGCAGGATATCCGGGCGGGAACTTCGCAAACGGCACGGCCCTTCCGCCGATTAGTTTCGTCTACCCGCTTGACTGGCCCTCCGGAGCTCTCGTGGCCTCCGCCATCCAGAGCGACCTATCCGTGATTGGACTGCAGGTGAACATAGTGGGGGCGACCGACGTGAGCTACGGGGATTATGTCGGCCTGCCTTTCAACAGCACTCTGAGGCCGCAGATGCTCGCCTACTTCTGGACTCCGGATTTCCAGGACCCAGCAGACTACGCCACGCCTAGCGCGGCCTACAACTGGAACGACGGGTACTCGAACCCGCAGATCGAGGCCCTCGGAACTGAGGCACTATCGACCTTCAATTTGACGTTGAGGGCAGAACTCTACAGCCAGATAACAGAACTCACCCTGCAGAACGCCCCCATCATATGGAACTACCAGTATGTGGGTTACGCCGTCTACACCTCAAACGTGCACGGTCTGATCTACAGCCCGCTGCTCGACGGATATGGCTTCGACTGGGCCTCTGTCTGGCTCAGCCCGTCCTGAGCCCTGAACGCCGCCTTCTGCCAATCTTCATAGACTAGAGTCCGCAGCCTCTTTTAGGTAGCCTCCGAAAGAGTTCCTGAAGGATGAAAAGGGGGACACTGGTTAGATTCGCCATCAAGAGGGCTCTCCTCTGCATACCTGTCCTGTTCGGGGTAGTGCTTCTAACCTTCGTGGTGGCGAGGGTCGTTTCTCCTGACCCGGCCAGGGCCTGGGCGGGGATCAAGGCGTCCCAGAGCTACGTGAACATGCTGGCGGCCCAGTACCACATCAACGACCCCCTCCCCGAAGCCTTCTACTATTACCTGGTCTCCCTCCTGTCAGGAAACTGGGGCATAACCCCAGACACTCATCAGCCCGTCCTGGGTTTGATCACTGCGTACCTCCCGGCGACGATCGAGCTCACGCTCGTTGCCATGGTGATCATCGTCATCGTGGGCATAGCCCTGGGCGTCATCGCTGCAATCAACAAGGACAGGTGGCCGGACCAGCTTTCCAGGGTGGCCGCGCTCACGGGCGCCTCAGCGCCCCCCTTCCTGTCCGCCCTCGCCGTCCTCTTCGTCTTCTTCTACCTTCTGCACTGGTTCCCCAGCGGGAGCCGTCTCGACCCCACACTCACGCCCCCCACGGGCCTGAGCTTCTCCCTCGGCGGGCTCCATGTGCACATAGTGACGGGCCTCTACATTCTCGACAGCATCCTCTCCGGAAACCTGGTCGACCTGGAAAGTTCGATCAGCCACATCATCCTCCCTGCCATCGCGCTTGCCATCAGCTTCTACGGCATAGGCGTGACCACCAGGCTCGTCAGGTCCGACATGCTGCGTGTCCTCGGGGAGGACTACGTCAGGACGGCTAAGGCCAAGGGCCTAGGCCGTTCCGTTGTGATCTTCAAACATGCCTTGCGAAACGCCCTCATACCGGCGACGACGATTCTGGCCCTGAACTTCGCGACTCTCCTGGGAGGGATCGTCGTAATCGAGGACATCTTCAACTGGCCCGGAATCGGCAGGTTCACCGTCCAGGCATTGGAGAACCTGGACTACCCCGCCATCATGGCAACGACGCTGATCTTCGCCATATTCGTGGTCGTCGCGAACGCCGTGGCGGACATACTCTACGCTATGCTGGACCCGAGGGTCCAGCTGGAGTGACAGCCAATGTTTGACCAGAGGAACCTGATCCCTCCCTTTGTCAAACAGTGGTACGCCACGATGAAGCTCGTCCGGAGGCAGAGGCTTTCCTACTTCGGCGCGGTCGTCGCTGTGGTTTTCGTCGTCATCTCGGCGGTCGAGGGAGTTTTCGGCGCCGCCATTCTCCCCTACAACCCCATCACTTCCAGAGGCGTCCCTGACCTGCCCCCCTCCATACTCCAGTGGCCCCCCAACCTTTCGCACATCTTCGGCACGGACCCGCTGGGGAGGGACCTGTTCAGCCAGGTCGTCGCCGCCTTTCCGCTGGACGCCGAGGTTGCGTTCACCGTCATCATCTCCGCCGTCCTGATAGGGGTATGGCTCGGGACCATGGCTGGCTACGAGGGCGGGAAGCTCGACCAGCTCATCATGAGGATAACCGACGTCTTCATTGCCTTTCCGGGGATAATACTCGCCCTGGCGATAGCGGCGACCCTCGGGCCCAGCCTGATTCACTCTATGGAGGCGCTGATCGTGGTCTGGTGGCCAAAGTACACCAGACTCGCGAGGGGCGAAGCGCTCACGGTGAAGAGCAGGCCCTACGTCGAGGCGGCGCGGGCTGCAGGCCGCTCCTCCTCCGGGATAATGCTGAGGCACATCGTGCCCAACATAATCTCTCCCATCATAATCTATGCAACCCTCGACATAGGAAACGTGATTCTCAACACGTCGGTGCTCGCTTATCTTGGGCTCGGAGCTCAGTACCCGACGCCCGAGCTGGGGAGGATGGTCTTCGACTTCCAGTCCCAGCTCTTCCTGCAGCCCTGGCTCGTCCTCGTGCCTGCAATGGCGATACTCCTGATCGTCCTCGGGTTCAATCTCCTCGGTGACGGGTTGAGAGATGCTCTCGATCCGAGGTCAAGCAGGGTCATAGCTGCCCAGAGCTCGGCGGGGCAAGAGGGTGCTTGACAGGGACGGTCCTGGCCTTCAGGGATGTCACGCTCACCTTCGAGACTGAGGAAGGATCCGTGAAGGCTCTGAACGGAGTGGATCTCGACATCCCCACGGGGAAAATACTCGGCGTGGTGGGTGAGTCCGGCTCGGGGAAGAGTGTTCTTGCGCTCTCGACTCTGGGCCTGGTCCCCACTCCGCCCGGCCGGTACGGACAAAGGAGCAGCATCATCTTCGATGGCAAGGACCTGCTCAGGATTGGCGAGAAAGAGCTCGAACTGGTCAGAGGGACAGGTATATCCATGATCTTCCAAGAGCCGATGTCTTCTCTCAACCCCGTCTTCAAGGTGGGGGAGCAGATAGCTGAGGCGGTCAGGCTGAGAATCCTGAGGAAGGAGCTGAAGCAGACACGTTCCGTATCGTTACTCGAATCGGTAAGGGGAGTGAAAGGTATTGATGAGGACAGGGTGAGGGAAGAGGTCCTGGAGGTCCTGCGAGACGTCCGCATATCCGATCCGGAAGACGCCCTCGACCGATATCCTCACGAGTTCTCTGGAGGGATGAAGCAGAGGGTGATGATAGCCATGGCGCTCGCGGCAAAACCTTCCCTGCTCATCGCGGACGAGCCGACGACCTCTCTGGATGTCACAACCCAGGCGCAGATACTTTCGCTGGTCAAGGACCTTGTCCTGGAGTTCGAGGTCTCGGTTCTGTTCATCTCCCACGACCTGAGCGTCGTGTCGGAGGTGGCCGACGAAATCGCCGTAATGTACGCCGGCAGAATAATAGAGACAAACGATGTCCGCTCGATATTCAGGGACCCGAAACACCCTTACACGAAGGGGCTTCTGAACGCGGAGCCAAGGCTGGAAGAGACGCGGAAGAGCCTCGAATCGCTGGCCGGCTCGGTCCCGAGCCTCCTGAGGATCCCGGGAGGGTGCGCTTTTCATCCACGCTGTCCCTACGTGTTTCCGAGATGTGAAAGAGAGGTGCCCGCACTGCTCCCCGTCGGGACTTCGGGGGAGGTGGCATGCCATCTGTATCACGGAGAGAAGGAATGAGCGACGGCAGCGAGGTTCTCCGCGTTAAAGAACTCCGCAAGTACTTCGATCTCGGGGTTTCGAGGCTCGACAGGTTCCTCGGCGGAGAGAAGGAGAAAAGGTTCGTGCGGGCCGTTGACGGAGTCTCACTGACGATATCCAAGGAAGAGACGCTTGGCCTTGTCGGGGAGTCGGGGTCAGGGAAGAGCACGGTGGCTAGGTGCATCCTTGGCCTCATCCCGCCTACCTCGGGTAGGATTCTATTCGAGGGGATGGACGTTGCTAACTTGAAGGGGCGCCAGAGACGGCTCCTCAGGCGCAAAATGCAGGTTGTCTTCCAAGACCCAGCGGGCTCTCTCGACCCTTCCATGCGCGCACGCGACATCATAGCTGAGCCGTTGGTGGCCACCAGCGGCCCTCCCAGGAGGCAGGTCGACGAGGCTGTGGAGCGGATGATGGAACTGGTGGGCCTCGCGCAGGAGTACGCGAACAGGTTCCCCCACGAGTTCTCCGGCGGGCAGAAACAGAGGATCGGTATCGCGAGAGCTCTGATCACCTCCCCTGAGTTCGTGGTGCTCGATGAGCCGACGAGCGCCCTTGATGCATCGATTCAGGCGCAGGTCCTGAACCTCCTGAGGGACCTGAAGAGAAATCTCTCGCTCACGAGCCTCTTCATAACGCACAACATGAAGGTCGTGAGTTTCATGAGCGACAGGATCGCTGTGATGTACCTAGGGAAGATCGCCGAGATCGGCACCCGGGACGAGGTAATCACCGAGCCGTTCCACCCGTACACGAAGATGCTGATTGCCTCCATCCCGAAGACCGATCCAGACAACCGTTTCACCGAGAGCGAAGAGGGGAGGAGGATAATGGAACAGGGGAAGGAGGCGCCGAGCCCTGTCAATCCACCCTCGGGTTGTGTCTTCCATCCAAGGTGTCCCTATGCAATGGCGAAGTGCAAGGTCAGCGAGCCGAAGATGACGAAGGTATCCCCCACCAGGTCTGTGGCGTGCTACCTCTACGGAGACTCTGAGACTGCTAGCCGCGCCATGTAACTCTCCCCCGATGCCTCTAGGTGAGGAATGGATACCAGCACTCTGTCGCCCCTCGCCGACCAAGTGCCTTCGGACAGCGATCCCTTTGCTCTTCTCAACACCTTGCCACCGTGCCTCAATTTCCTGACTGGGCGCGCGGTGCGGAAGCTAAGCGTGAGGTTCCTGCACTGGAACGGGCTCGAGACCTCGATTGCAGCGCCATCTTCAAGAACTCGGATGTTCGCGGCGGCGACACACGCTACGTAGGCTGCTATCTCTGAGCAACTCATCCAGACGATTCTGTCTCCCAGTCTGCTGTTCATCCTTCTCACAAGCTCCCTCGCTGCGTGGAGACCGTACCTGGTACCGTTGGAGTAGAGGGACTGCCAGTGGGTCACGAGTGCGACCCAGGATCCTGCAGCGACCTGCTGGACAATCCGCCCGCGCCTCCCATCGCCCGAGAGTACAGGTTGGAGCGCCCGCTCCAGCCATTCACCTTCGGGTTCATCGGTGAGCATCGAACTCAAGAAGGGATCCCTTACCGACGCGACAATGCTGACCACAGCCTCGCGAGCCTCCCGGTTGAGGTACATCAGTCTGGGCTTAACGACAAGCGACTCGTAATCAACGCGGAGAAAGTACCATGCGAGTCCTATCTTTTTCACGTGCTTCACAGCCTCGAGCACGGCCATCGCATAGTCCCCTTCGACCTTGGCGCCGAAGTCGACAGGAGATGTGACGCCGCCCGCATCCAGGCCGGCCCTCTGCAGGATTTCAAGCGAGACCGTAAGGTACGGCGCGAGCGTCTCGAAGGTCTGGCTCTGGGACCAGTCGTGTTCCGAGACCTCCATCAGCTTCATCGAGTCGAGATTGACCGCCCTGGTGTGAGTAAGGAGCTCCGACGAAACATCGAACTTGTCCCTGATGGAAGAGATGGCGCGTATGAACGCCAGGACTTGGTCTCTGGGGATGCCCTCGATCTTGCCATCGATTCGGCCCAGGCCGGCCGCATATGGGACGACTGAGGTCTTCCCCTTGACCTTAGTCTCCCTAATCCACTTCGTGAACTCGAGCACGAAGCTGGGGTCGACCGTCCTGGAGATGGGATGGCCGAAAGTCGAATCGGAGTCGAAGTACCACTCTCCCCCTTTCGAGACGTAGTGATAGGCAGTCGAATTAGGAGGGACGGTGCTCGCGAAGTAGTAGAGAGGATTAATCCCTGGCGAGGGGTCATCGACTAGGATTGAGACTGGGGAACGGCATAACGGTCTCTCTGCCGCCACATCACGTATCATGCTGATTCGTTGTTGCGGTGCGCTCTATTAGTACTTCTACCCTCTCCCTGCTGTATGATTCTCATAACCAGACTCTTCAAGCACAAGAGCATGGGCACTACGAGAAGGGAAATCTCAGAGACCTCTCCGCCGCTCCTCATCCTTAATACATCACGTCCCCTCGATTTTCCTAACCTTGGTCGAAAATAGAATCGCGTTGGTCGGCGCCGGCAGCGCACGGTTCTCCATGGACGTGGTCAAGGACCTGTGCCTCACCCCGGGCCTCTTTGGGAGCGAGGTGATTCTGATGGACACCGATGAGGAGAGGCTCGGCTCCGTCCGGTCGATGGCAGTCACCTATGCTGAGGCGGTCCGGGCCAAAATACGCTTTCGGAAGACGACCAAACTGGCCGAGGCGCTGAAGGACGCTGACTTTGTGATAGATACCGCTCTGGCAGGCGGGCATTACGAGCAGGAGGCTGTGAGAGAGGCGGGAGAAAAGCACGGGTACTACAGAGGAGTCGAAGCGGTCGAGTTCAACATGGTCTCCGATTACTACACCACTTTCGGCGCGTATCACCAGCTGTCGCTTTTCCGCTCTCTTGCCAGAGACATGGAGGATTACTGCCCAAAAGCATGGCTGATTGACGTCGCAAATCCGGAGTGTGAGGCGGGAACACTTCTGACGAGGAAAAGCAAGGTAAAGGTCGTCGGCTACTGCCATGGTTACAAGCACTACAAAGACATCTGCAAGGTCCTGGGCCTTGACGTCAGTCAGGTCGACTTCCAGGTGGCAGGCTTCAACCACAACATTTGGCTCACGCGCTTTGAACACCTCGGCAGGGATGCATATCCTCTCTTGGACGAGTGGATTCAAAGTAAGGCGGAGAAGCACTGGAACACCTACACCCCTGCCGACGAGTTCGACATCCAGATGAGCAGGGCGGCTGTGGACATGTACCAGCTCTACGGCCTCTTTCCGATCGGAGACACCGTCAGAGGAGGCAGCTGGAAGTACCACTACGATTTCAAGACGAAAAAGCATTGGTACGGCAAGTTCGGGGGGCCCGACAGTGAGGTCGGCTTCTCCCGCTACCTGAAAAGACTGAGAGACAGGACAAGCATAGTGCTCGCGCTTGCTGGCGCCCCCCCGTCAGCGTTGCTGAACGAAATCCCACCTGTCAAGAGCAAGGAGGACATTGCTCCGCTGATAGATTCCATGGTCAATGACGAACGCAGGAGGTTCGTACTTGATGTCCGCAACGACGGTCTAATCGACGGTCTGCCCGACGACGCAGCCGTGGAAGTGCCCGTCTTGGTCGATAGGAAGGGCGTTCACAGAGAAAGGATAGGTCGGATACCGAGCAAGCTCCTGAACTTGGCTTTGGTCCCCAGACTGGTCCGGCTGGAGTTCGCAATGGAGGCGTTCCTAGTTGGCGGAAGGTCGGTTCTCCTTGAGCTTCTCTTCAGAGATCCGAGGACGAAGTCAGATGTCCAGGCAAACAGGGTCCTCGATGAGATCCTGAATCTCCCGTTCAACAAGGATGTCAAGAGGCACTACAACTAATGGGCTTGCTGCCCTCGCGTAACAGCGGCCATGGGAGTCTTCCGAGCCTGTTCGGTTCGGACTTGGGAAGTGTCGTGGCATGAACATGCAGTTAGATTCAGTTTACGGAGACACTTCGTCCTTCAGCAAGGACTGAACCTTGGCCACGTCGCACGATTCGCCGTCGAATCCCCAAGACCAGCACTAGAATTAAGGCGGTATAGGCAAGCACACCCACATCGCCCCCCAACTCCACTAGCACGTCAATGGGGACGAAGACCAGCAGCATGCCTAGGACGAAGCTGACCTTCACGATCTCGTTTCCGGACCTCCCAGCATGCTCCACCAGATACAGCGCCGTCATGGCTGCCAAAGGCACGAACAGGGCGGCCGTCAACTGCCAGGGAAGCAGATGTTTCCCCACCGTGTCCACGAGGAAGAAGTTAGCCAAGAAACCTAGTCCCAGGAGGACGAATCTCCGCCCCGACCTGTCGGGTGCCTCCAGTTTCGCCCTCAGGAACTCCTTGGGAGCGAGGAAGGCTGCCGCGACAAACGCCAGTGCGTACGCGGCGAGGAAGAGGTACACCCACATCGAAGGCACGTATGGGTCTCCAAATGGCACGAGGAACGCCGTGACAAAGCCATAGGTCACCATCGTCAGCACGAGACCCCGATTGCCGACGAGCGACCTGCCCTTCGTCTCAGGGAAGAGCAGCTCCAAGAGGACAAGCGGGACCGTGATGCTGAACGCGGCGTGAAAGAGGGTCAGGGCGGCCAGCGGAACCCAGTTCACTCCAAGGTAGTGCGTAAAAAGCTGGTTGCCTATTATGGGACTGGTCGGGTCGATCATCGTCTTAGCGTCGAACCCTTCCTCTCCGACCGCGTAGGCTCCGCCAAGAAGGAGGACCGTACCCCAGCGCTTACCCCAGCGTATGGCGGCCTCTCTGATGAGTAACGCCCCGCCGCCATACATTCCTACGAGAAAAAGGAATCCAACGGGGTCAGCGGCGACCCTCAGAATCGGGGTTGAGCCCGTCAGAAACTCGGCCATGGTGGCGGCAAGAAGCAGAAGCGAGAGCAACGCGTACCATCGAACCCTTCCTGAAGCGACCTCGCGTCCAGGGTCCACGCTCAATTCCAGCTGCTCCCGCCTTTAAGCTACTAGAATCAACCTACCCCGGAGTATTTTTCAATCCTCTATTCAAATAGGACCTGATGTCAAGGCCGCCAGTCCAGTCGACCAGGGAGGCTCTTGGCCTTCCGGACAAGCCCGTCGTGAAACTTGCCCTCTCGTTCGCAAGGATTGGCAGAGCAGACCTCAAAGCCTCAAAGCTGTTGTACGGCAAGAAGCTCTACCCTCAGTCGATATTCTATCTTCAACAGTCAGTGGAAAAGTCGGTGAAGGCAACAGGCTTGCTGCTGAGCCTTGTCAGACCCAACAAAGAAGATCTAACACGGGAAGCAGGACACGCCACCATCTTCAGCATATTAATTCGCCGCGGCGAACGTGTTGCCCAGCTCAGAAGGAACCTAGGTATCCTTGCCGCATCGGAACCTCGGAAGGAGGGGAAAGAAATCTTTCTGAAACTGGGGATACCATTGACGATTCCCGACTCGGAAGTAATGGAGGCAAAGCTGGTGAGCGAACAGGCTGCGAAAAGCGAAGTCGAGAAGCTGCGAAACTTGAAGCCAGACGACCTCTGGAGAATCACCCTGAAACTCGACCCAAAAACGCCCCTCACTGCGGCGATACTGAAACTGCTCGATGATGCAGAGGCACAGTGGGGGCCCCTCGACAGGTTCCAGCGCTTGTTCGGAACAAAACTTTCCTCGTTGATGAGTGATCCAAAGACGGTCAGATACATCATCAGCATTAATGGGAAAGCCTTCCCTGAAATTGCACCCCTGGCGTTCATTACAATGTGGCATGAAATGGAAACAAGATATCCTCCTGTTGGCTCAGACTACTGGTCTCCCGAGCGATACGCCGCGGATTCGGGATTGGTCGCGCTCTATCCCCGGCTCCTTAAGCACGCAAGGAGGTTGAACGAAGGAGCTTACGCGGGCGCCAGAGCAGCGCTGGGCATCTAGTAGCGAGACGAAAATTAGGCACTCCCAAGAAGGCTGACAAAGTTCTCTACCGGCTGGGCTGGGTTGCAGTTCGTCCGTGGTGCAGAACAAGCCTTAGGTAACATCCCTAGGGGCTCCTAACCGCAGACACAGAAATGGAACTCGAGCACAGGTCCAGGATTGTCATCACGCCACTTCCTCCATTCAACTTTGAACTCACAGTGAAGAAACCCGCGGGCTGGAGTCTCTTCAACGCGCACGAGGTCTATGAGGACGGTACCCTATGGACAGCGACAAGGCTCCAGGGGAGGCTCGTCGGGTTGAAGCTTCGTTCGGTGGGCACGTTAGAGGAACCAAGCATAAACACGACAGTCTTCACCACGGCACGTCTCAGTGGGCGCGAGAAGACGGACGTCAAGAAGGCGCTTGGGACGCTGATTGGCGCTGACCAGGACTTGAAGGAGTTCTACGACATGGCCCGAAGTGATGACATCCTCATGCACACGGTCGAGGATCTCTATGGCATGCACGATACCCAGGCTGCCTACCTCTTCAACTCGGTCGTGCTGAGCATCTGCCTCCAGATGGCAAAGTGGGACAGGAGTGCGAAAATGATGGCTTCGATAAACAGGATCTACGGGACCAGGGTGGAATTCGACGGCAGGGATATTCTGGTTGAACCCGCGGCGGAGAGGATCGCGAAGCTGAAACCCAGCGAGTTCGCGAGGAGGTGCAACCTCGGCTACCGAGCCAAGTACCTGGTAGGCGCTGCTCGCATGGTCGCGAGAGGGTTCCCGGACATCCACCAGATCATGAGTATGCCCCCCAGCGAGGCTAAGGAGAAACTAATGGAGCTGCCTGGTGTGGGAGACTATGCCGCGGACATCATCAATCCCCATGGGGGTTTCCCAATTGATGCCTGGTCCGTGGACATATTCGGCAGGCTATTCTTCGGCCGAGAACCAGACAACGCCAGGGAGGCCATCGAGGCGGTCAAGAAGGAGGGGGAGAATCGTTGGGGAAAGTTCGCCTGGTTGGCCTTCTTCTACGTCGCTCAGGACCTGAGCAACCTGTCAAAGCGGCTCGGAGTTCAGCTTAGGGCGCAGTAGGAAGGACGCCCCCTCTCAGCCAACCAAAAATAGGCGTGGCATGCTTAAATTCTGAAAACGCGGTTTGCAACCCATGGAAAATTGGAAGTCCATGTATCTAGTGATCTGGATCGCCTTCCTTCAGATCATGTTCATTCTATTCTCGCCGCTCAGCGACCTGTTGAATCTCCCCGTCCACATAGTCATCGCCATTGTGATTCTGGGCCTGACTTTCACCATATACCGGGGTGTCAGCCGTACGTCCTGCCCCGACAGGATCAAGCGCATAACGAAGACTACTTGGTATCTTGCCATCTTCCAGGGAGTATTGGGCATCTTCCTGGCGTTAGGTGTCGTCCTATCATTCGGGTCGACCTACGTTGAGGCTGTGAGCTTCTTGCACGTGGGGAACGCGCTAGCCATCATAACCCAGGCCTCTTCGTCGGCGACCGCTTACGACATGTGGGAGGAGAAGGAATTCCTAGTCCCCCAGAGTCCATCCCCAAGCCTTCACTGAGCCGGCTTGGACCCTCTGCTTTGAGAGACTGTCACGGGACGCCGAAAAAGTCGGCGTAGGACCTCGCGGAGAGGACTGGGTTTGACTGTGCCTCCTCCCCAAGACTCCTGTGGGGGACGTCGCCGTAATCATGGCCGGGGTAGATGATAGTGGAGGGGGGAAGCCTCAGGATTACGTCGTGCAGGCTCCTGAAAAGCTCCCTCGAAGACCCACCTGGTAGGTCTGTCCTCCCACAGTTCCCAATGAACAGTGTGTCCCCTGTAAAGAGGTCCTCGCCGTCGTAGAGGCAGATGCTGTCCTCGGTGTGCCCCGGGGTGTAGATGACCTTGACCTCCGCCTTCCCAAGCGTGAGAATATCGCCTCCATCCACCGAGATGTCATGCTCAATCGAGGAGCGTTCATGAGCCACGACCTTCGCCCCTAGAGAGTCGGCCAGCTCCCTCAGCGAAGACGTGTGGTCGAAATGATTGTGTGTGGCGACGACGAATTTGACGCTGACGCTGGCCTTCTCCGCAGCGCTGACGATGGGATCGATCTCCCACCCGGAGTCGACCACGAGCCCCTCACCCCCAAGTTTGTCGGCGAGAAGGTAAACGAAGTTCTGCATCGGCCCCACGGCTATCTGTCTGACAAGCATCGCCGGAGAGTGGTTCCGGCCTGCTAGATAGCCTACTCGGCTCAAGACGCAGAGACCTCACGCCTTCTTCTCACCGACTCAAACTATCTCCGTCGGTTGCCGAAAGCACCCCCAGTAGCGCGGATAGAGGTCGTGTTGGAAGGCTCTGGCACGGGGTTAGAGGGACGAGGTTTCGTGATCTTGCACACTTAGTAGTGCCAGACATCGTCGGGCCTTCACTTACGTACCCAGACTGGCAGTTGACAACGCTGAAATAATCTCAGGAGGCGGAACCATCGGTGCCTGCGAAGGTCAAGTTCTACCTGAACGGGGGCGGCTTATTCACCGTTCAGGGGAGATGGTGGGACGACCAGGTCGAATCGCTCATCAGCGACCTTGGTGCCGAAGTCTACAACCCCTGGCGAGAATCGAAAGAAAAACAGCTGCGGACCCATGTCCCAGCCGAGGAGTTGCGGAAGGAGATTTTCACCATGGACAGGAACGGGGTCGACATCTCGCAGGGCGTAATCATGCTTGGCGAAGGCGCCGCGGGCGAGGTGAGCTCAGGGACCGCCTGGGAAACAGGCTACGCCTACGCGAGAAACAAACCCATCGTTTGCATGAGGACGGACCTTCGGGGCGAGTTGAACCTGATGATGAAGGAATGCCTGCTCGAGGGCCGAATCTGCGGCGACCTTGGCGCTCTTAGAGAGCACGCAGCCGGCGCGATAGAAAGGCTCATGCAGGCGAGAGCAGCTCCGACTTCCTACGACCCTCCGGCTCGACTTCGAAGCATAGACAGGGTGTTTCTTTCCGCTCCCTACTACACGGCTGCAGAAGACGCATTCGCAAGAGAACTCGAGAGGGACCTCTCGGGGCTGGGCTTCGAGGTCATGTTTCCTCCGGGGGCGAAAGACGTCAGGGAGGGTCTTGCGTCGGGGCGTCAGGGCGTGTCGCCGGCCCTCTTCAAGGAGAAGGTTCGTTGCTTGGATGAATGCGATGCCGTGGTCGCCCTCCTTGAAGGTCCCGATTGCAACAGCGAGACCGGCTGGGACTGCGGCTATGGATATTCCAAGTACAAGCCTGTGTTTGGCATGCGAACCGATTTCCGGACTTTGGGGGACATTGGAGGACAAGTCAACCTGATGATAGAGCAGTCGCTCGTCGACTCAAGGCTGTACAGGTCAGCAAGTGAAATCGGTCAGAGGGTGAAGACGTGGCATTAAGACATCTTCACGCTATCGATGGGTGGGGCGTGCCCTGACGACTATGACAAACAAGGTCGCTTCCATCATCACGCACACTGTGATGCGTAGTTGTCCCAGCGGGGGCGCAATGAACCCACCAAGATAGATAGGCCCGTCGCCGGAATCTCATTTGATGACGAAAATCGGCTTGCCGAGCAATTCCATCCGCGGAGTAATCCCAAGCCCCGGGCCTGTCGGAGCCTTCAATCTCCCGTGGTGTCGCTCAGGGGCGTTCTCAGCTATGCTTGTGGTCACATAGCTGTTGAAATCAGTTGTCGAGAACAGGTATTCCGGAGGAGTACTGTGGGCCAAGGCTGCAATCGCCGCGGTGACTATATCCCCTCCCCACGTGTCTTCTATGGTCAGGGCGATGCCCGATCTGACGCAATAGTCGCGTATCTCCCTTGCCTTGGTGAGGCCGCCGACCTTCGAAATCTTCAGGTTCACAATGTCCATCGCCTGGTCATGAACCCCCCTTGAAACGTTGGAAAGGCTGTCCATGATCTCGTCCAGAACCATCGGCTTGTCGGTGTGCCTTCTCACGGCCAGACATTCCTCGTACGTCTGACACGGTTGCTCGAGGTAGACGTCGGTTGAGCGAACAGCGTCGGCCACCCAGAGCGCCTGGTGTTGGGACCATCCGGTGTTCGCATCCGCTACCAGGACATCCCGAGGCTGGAGGGCCGCCCTGCACGCCTGAATCCGAGAAACGTCATCGGCGGGCATCCCCCCCACCTTCAGCTGAAATTTCGTGTATCCCTCCGCCCGATACTTGGCCACCATCTTAGCCATAAGAGAGGGGCGTTCTTGCGAGATAGCGCGGTACAGGGGAAAATCCTCTCCGTATCTGCCTCCCAACAGCGTAGTAATCGGCTTGTTCGCTGTCTTTCCAAGGATATCCCAGCAGGCCATGTCAAGCGCCGATTTTACGTACGGATGACCACGCAATGCCCTGTCCATTTCACGGTCAACTACGCCGACCTGTGTTGGGTCTAGACCTATCAGAGTCGGCCCCACCTTTGCCATTCCGACTCGTGCCCCTTCGGCGTAGGCGGGGAGGTAGGCAGGCCCAAGCGGGCAGACCTCGCCGTATCCAGTGACCCCCGCGTCAGTCGAAACTGCTACAACCGTAGAATCGAAAACACGAACTTCGTTCCCTCCCGACCATTTGTACGCCCCCTCATGGAGCGGGAGGTCGACCCGATAAACGGTGATTTGGGTAACTCGCACCATTTGTCCCACTAAATGACCGACCACAGCTTATGTAAACGTAGCCTGTTTCCGCAAAAGGAGGTTTGTTCCAGTTGGCCATAGCTAGCGAGACGGATAAATTCCCGCCTCATCCAACGAGGAAGCCTTCGTTGAACTGATCGTGGGGATCCAACCAGAACTCGCACTGCCCTGAAGTCCACGCTGAGCCCTCGATCCTAGGGATGACCGCGTCATACTCGCCCACCTTGGTCTCGCGCACTGGTGTTCCCTTGAATACGGATCCTACAATGCTCTCTACTGTAATTGTGCGACCAATCGGGAGGTTGCCCCGCATGTGCTCCAGTGCCACCCGACCGCTCACGCCCGTCCCAGTCGGTGACCGGTCTATTTGGCCGTCCGCGAAGATGCAGACGTTTCTGAAGTCTGACGTAGAATTTTCAATCCTCTTACTTATGATGGTCCCATAAAGGAAGCCCAACTCACGGTCCCTCGGGTGCCGTATCTTCGCTGTTGCGATCACAGCTCGCTTGACGCGCATCCCCACATCGACTAGGCGGCGCGAATCGCCTGGTGCCAGACCAACCCGCAAATCTTTCGAATCGCAGTATGCGTAGAAAGCCCCGCCGAAGACAAGATCGTACCTCACTGGACCCAGTCCCTCGACATCAACAAACTGATCTTTTGCCAGGACAAAGGACGGGACGTTCTCGAAGGCCACGCTCTTCACCCTTCTTCCCACCATGTGCGGCTCGGCAATGACCAAGCCAGCAGGCGTGTCCAGACGCAGTGTCCTCCTTCCTCCAGGCAGGCGGGCGATTTTCATGTCCAGCAGCGATGTGACCACCGCTATCACCCCATGCCCACACATGGTGGAAAATCCTTCGTTGTGCATGAACAGAACGCCGAAATCGCTTTCCTTGTTTACCGGCTCGGTGAGAATCGCCCCGTACATGTCCCAGTGTCCTCTTGGTTCCCGCATTATCAACCGCCTTAGGTTGTCGTGATGCTTCTTCGCATAGCTCCGTTTCGCAAGCATCGTGTTCCCAGGGATCTCGGGCCATCCCTCAATCACCAGTCGAAGCGGCTCTCCCCCTGTATGGGATTCTATCGTCCTGATTTGCGTCCACCCTTTTGGTAGCTTCCACCCAGAGCCCTTCGATTTCCAGATTTCAGGCGCAGCCAAGGATTAACCGCCCGTCCAGCTATGAATGACGGTTAAAATGGTTCCCAGGGCGTTGCTCACCGTTGCGGGACGCCTCGCGTTCCAATGAAGCGCAGAATCGATGATTTCTCCCTGGAGCCGACCCATTCCTGACCTCACATTGCGTGAAGACCATAGTGAATATGGGAGGTGTCCCAGCTGGTCCCAAAATGTTCAATACTCTAGGCAGTACGCCAGTGCACGTGCCCGGAAGGAATATTGTAGGCCTGGACTCGTTCCACTACAAGTGGAGCAGACATCACAAACCAGTCCTCCAGGTGAGACCGGGGGAAACGGTGACCTTCAAGGTCAATGAAGTCACTTCATCCCAGATTACCGAGGAGAGCAGGGCCGATGTGATATCGAAGCTAGACTGGGACAAGCTTTACCCTTTGGCTGGCCCTGTGGAAGTCCTGGGGACAAAGGCAGGGGACGCCCTAGTGGTTGATGTGTTGAAGGTCACCCCCGCAAAGTGGGGGTGGTCCGCCATAATTCCAGGCTCGGGGCTCCTTGAGGAGTTCAAGAGGCCTTACCTACACATTTGGGACCTTAGCGACCGAACCAGAGTCCCGTTCAAGAATGGAATAAGCATCCCGATTAGCCCCTTTTGTGGAGTTTACGGCGTTGCCCCCAGGGAGCCAGGCTACCTCGAGACTATGCCTCCCGGCCCCCATGGCGGGAACATGGACAACAGGCATATCACCGGGGGGAGCAGGTTGATACTCCCGGTCTGGACGGAAGGAGCTCTTTTCTCCCTCGGGGACCTCCATGCCGCTCAGGGGGACGGCGAAGTCTGTGTGACTGCCATCGAATGCCCGGGCGAAGCGACAGTCAAATTCGATGTCATCAAAAATGCTGGGCTCTCGTCTCCGCAGTATATCGTCCCTGATGACAAGAAGACAAGAAGAGGATTCTATGGTACTACTGGAATCTCGTCCGATCTATGGGATGCAGCGAAGCAGTCGGTCAGGCACATGATTAGGCATCTCTGCAAAGAGTACAGGCTCACCAGGGAAGACGCGTACATTCTGTGCAGCGTGGCGGCCGATCTGAGGATCCACGAAATAGTCGACAAACCGAACTGGGTTGTCGGCACAATGATTTCTCTAGACCTGTTCCCCCACAAGGGGAAGTAGAAGACGTCCAGAATCCCGAAACGTGGCACGTACGGGACGAGCGTGTCGCAGGATGCTCTAACCTAGGAATAGATTGCTTTGTGAATCCTAGCTTCCTTGTCCGAGTTCTCGTCGAGCGTGGGAATCGAAATCTATGTCGTAGTGGCACTCGATCCAGTGGTTCTTTTCCACCTCGACCAGGGGAGGGGAAACCCCGCACTTTTCGGTGGCGAAGGCGCAACGACTCCTGAACCGACAGTCCGGAGGAATTCCCACGGCACTCGGTACGTCCCCCTCCAGGACAGCGAGTTCCTTCCGTCTCGTGGGGTCCGGAGTGGGAACCGAGGTGAGGAGTGCCTTAGTGTACGGGTGTTTGGGGTTCTCAAACAAAGTCTTGGTGTCGGCGAGCTCCACCATGCGACCAAGGTACATTACGGCGGTCCTGTCGCACACCTGCCTGATTACGGCCATGTTATGGGAAATGAAGAGGTAAGTGAGCCCAAACTCATCCTGAAGCCTCTTCAGAAGCCTGAGTATCTGAGCCTGCACAGACACGTCCAGTGAGGAGGTCGGCTCGTCCAGAACCACGAACGTGGGCTTGACCGCCAGGGCGGCGGCTATTGTTATCCTCTGCCTCTGGCCCCCCGAGAACTCGTGAGGGAATCGGGAGAGGTGGTCCTGGTTCAGACCCACCCTCTCTATCAGGTCTTCCGCAAGCCTCTCGGCCTCGGGCTTCGAGGACGTGATTTTATGAATCTGCATCGGCTCCAGGAGCGTGGACCTGACACTCTGTCTGGGGTCGAGAGACGCGTAGGGATCCTGAAAGACCATCTGCATTTTTCTCCTGACGCGCTTGAGACTCCTTCCATGGAGTTTTGATATCTCCTCGCCGTCGAAAATTATTGAGCCGCGGGAGGGTTCGGTCAACCTCATGATCGTCCTCCCAAAGGTTGTCTTGCCGCACCCAGACTCCCCGACGAGCCCAAGAGTTTCTCCTCGTCGAATGGAGAGGGTCACTCCGTCGACTGCACGCAGGTACGCTTTCCCAGACAGGTGTCCCCCACGGACGGGGTACCACTTGGCAAGCCCGGTTGTCTCGAGAATCGTTGTTCCGTCCATTTTACCCACCATAGAGGAAGCATGATACGTAGTGGTTCGGACCAACCTCAATCATCGAGGGTTTCCTCGAAGGGCATGTCTCGAAGGCCTTGGGGCATCTGGGATGGAACCGGCAGCCGCTGGGAGGTGAGATAAGGTCAGGCACAGAGCCCTCTATCGAGTCTGGCGTCCTGGCCAGATCGGCTCTTGGCACCGAGGCGAGCAGTCCCTTCGTGTAGGGGTGAAGCGGGTTTCTGAAAAGCTCGTCCACCTCAGCTATCTCGACAATGTTGCCTGCGTACATCACCGCTACCCTGTCGCAGACTTCTGCCACAATGGCGAGGTCGTGAGTTATCAACAGGACCGAGGAGTTTATCTCGCTCCTAAGGTCCTTCAAGAGATGAAGTATCTGCGCCTGAACTGTGACGTCGAGAGCCGTTGTTATTTCGTCTGCCAGCAGCAATTTCGGCCTTCTCATCATGGCCATCGCAATCATCACCCTCTGGCGCATACCCCCAGACAATTCAAAGGGATACATCTCGTAGACTTTCTCGGGCTCGGGGAGCCTAACAGATTTGAGTAAGGAGATTGCATAGGACTTTGTCAACTGGTTCAGCTCTTTTCGCCCTAGGCCCTGGGACTTGAGCGCATGTGCGAGGCTCTCGCGCTCTGCCAGTAGTCCAGGATCGGGCACTGTGCCATCCACCGGCCTGTCAATCTGTCGGAGCCTGTGATTCACCAGAGTTGACACGAAGAGTTCTGGCTGGGCTCGGGTTATCTCGGCCATTTGGCTGCCGATGGTGAGCACGGGGTTGAGATAGGTCATAGGATCTTGAAATATCATAGCGATGTCTTTCAGCCTTGCAAGCCTCATCTCCTCCGGCTTTAGTTTCAGAACGTTCTTCCCATCGAGAAAGACATCACCACTAGTTATCTCTGCATTCGGCGGTAGGAGTCCGGCAATGGCTAGGGCGGTGACGGACTTTCCACACCCGCTCTCGCCCACGAGACCGAAGAGTTCACCCTTCTTGATAGACAGTCTAATTCCGTCGAGCGCACTCACTTCTCCAGCATAGGTGTGGAATTTCAATTTGAGTTCCTGTATGCTTAGGACGTCGTCTCCTCCTTCCTGAGTGTGGGACTGGCTCATCTTCTCAGCCGCGGATCGAAAATATCCCTTACCCCATCGCCGAGGAGGTTGAAGCCTAATGAGATTACCAGTATTGTAAGACCAGGGAAGATTATCAGCCAGGGAGCCGTGAAGAAATACTCAATCCCCTGATTGGACAGGTTCCCGAGCTCTGGAAGCAGCGGGTTTGGGGTCAGGCCAATGAACGTCAGCGCCGAAACAGTGAGTATTACGGAACCAATGTCAAGGGTGGATTGTACGAGAATCGGATATATCGAATTGGGTATCACGTGCCTGAAGAGTATCCTCGGCCACCCGGCGCCCATCATTTTGAGCCTCTCGACATACAGTTTCTCCTTCTCGCCAATCACTTGGGATCTCATCAGGCGAACATACCACGGCCACCAGGTTATGACAATGGCTAGCGTGAGAGTCGTTAGCGATCTTCCCAGCACAACTATCAGAACTATCGCTAGAAGTATCCAAGGGACGGCCAAGAAGATGTCCGTTATCCTTAGTATAATCTCATCAATCAATCCCCCCATGTAAGCAGCTAGGCTACCGAATACGACCCCGATGACGACGGCCGAAGCGACAACTTCGAGAGCAATTTGCAGGTCAATCGGAACTGCTAGTATGATCATCTGGAGGAGGCTTCTACCATACGCGTCCGTCCCGAGGGGATAGACCGAGCCTCCGCAGTTGAACAAGTTTGTGACGGGCCAGCCGAAGGCAGGATTGTTCCAGCATAGCCTAAGGTTCAGGTTCTGTTGATGCCAGTATGCTCCATTCACGAGAAGATTAGAGAGAAGAGCCAGCACTATCGTTGTCACTGAGATGACCAATCCAGCCATCACTATCGGATTTTGCCTGAGTAGGTGAAGGGCAAATCGGAGGTCGGAGTGCTGCCTTCGACTTTTCGCACGGTTCTTCTCAAGTTGTTCCGTTTCGTGACTCAATATCTGATCCTCGGATCGAGTACGGCGTAGAGGATATCTACGGCCAAGTTCGTCACGACTATTATCACTCCAGCCACAAGGACAAAGAGTTCCAAGAAGTTGATGTCTAGGACATCGGCAGCCACGAGGGCCGCGCTCCCGACGCCTGGCCACGAGAAGACAATCTCGACGATGACGGAGCCGCCGATAAGGTAAGTAACAAGAAGCCCAGTGACGGTTATGGCTGGCAGAATCGCGTTCCTAAGAGCATGACTGTAGATTACTGTGCGCTCCTTCAATCCCTTCGATCTGGCCATCGTGATGTAGTCTTGTCTTAGCACCTCCATCATGTTAGAGCGAACTATTCTGGTGAGAAGACCAAGGGAAGTGATGGCAAGCGTCATGGCAGGGAGTATTATGGCGACAACGCTATCCCAAAAGTACGGTATGTTTCGAGAAAGCAGAGCGTCCAATAGCGGAGCACCAGTGTAGGTGGTTATGGTCCCTGGGTTACTGAAACAAAGTGCGCAGGTGGTCCCAAGGGCGCCAGACGCGGGCAAAAGGCCAAGACCCCCTATTCGCACGTACAATACGAAGACTAACAGCAGCATCGCCCCGAACCAGAACTGAGGAATCGAATACCCTCCAAGCGAGACTATCCTCGAAAGGTGGTCAGGTGCCTTGTTGTTGTGAGTCGCCGATATTATTCCGAGTGGGACTGCAATTAAGAAAGTGAGTGCCGCCGCCACGATATCGAGTTCGGCCGTGTATGGGAATCTGCCGAAGAAAACACTCCAAGTCGATTCGGTACCTGAGATTCCTGGCAGGAGGGTGTACCCCCAGTTGCCCACCAGTACGTTCTTCAGCCAATAGAGGTATTGCGTCCAGAGGGGCGTTACACATCCGTTCTGCAGCGCCGCGAAGTCTGTGAAGGAGGGACAGGATGAAGTGGCAACGCCAACGGCACGCGCGATTGATAACTTGCCTGCGTCGGTCAACCTCGGATTAATGTAGGGAGCCAGTGCGGTTGTGGGAGGTAGCAATCCCCTCGTCAAGTAGAATATCAGAACGCTCAGTGCGAAGAGGACGAATACCATGAAGAGAATCCGCCTTAGCACGTATTCGTAGAGTCTCACGCGAAGGTCACGCCTTGCCGTGAGCCGCTCGATCTAGGGTGCTCTTACAGCCGCTCTCACAGGAGGGATCCCATAGCGTATACAACTAGTATAGAGGAGCCATCTGTGATGGTTCGCCCGTAGTATAGAAGCCCGGATTGAAAGCGAACCCCTTGATGTTGGACGTCATCACCATGTAGATGTCCGGGTAAAACGTCCATAAGTTCGATACCTGCTCATTCGCAAGGGCGTTCATCGAGTTGATCGAGCTTATCAGCGTAGTCATGTCCCCTTGTGAACTGGCCTGCAGTGCAGCATTCCAATATTCGCCCATCTGGGCGGTGTTCCATCCCTCTGGTGCAGCATATATTCCGCCGGGCGCGACTATAGGCTCAAAGAAGTCGAGTGCCCACGGATAGTCGTCATACCAGCCGAAACAAGACTCAGCCCACGCGTATACTTCACCAGAGAACGCCTCACTGGTCATTTGACCGCAAGGCAGAGGCGTAACTTGGACTGAAAGGCCCATGTTGTAGGTCGTGCTAACGTTATTTATCGTACCTGCGATTTGGTTCAGTATCGCCTCGTCAATGGTATCACCGGTGGAATAGACCAGCGGGATGGTTTGCGGAATTGGATGGTTGCAGGTTCCTGCGCTGTTGAGAGTGGTGCAGCCGAACGCGTTGCTGAACACACCTGAGGGGGCCGCAGTCCCGTTTTCATAGGTGAAGTGTGTGATGGGATTCTCCATGGCGCTCAGGAGCAAGCTCTGTACTACGTCCGGATTGTAGGAGTATGCTACCGGAGACGACGACACATTCGTCCCGGATGGGGGGATGCCCGGCGGAAGAATGCTGTTAGCTACCGTGCCGAGCTTGTTGTTCACCTGTTCGTTGATCAGAGTTAGATTGACGGAATC
>DASPVF010000044.1:0-9493 GCA_035622475.1 Nitrososphaerales archaeon | reverse complement strand
AACTTCGGAAACTGTGGCAAAGAAATCCCTATTTCCTCAATCGCCAGCCGAGAGGTGATCTAGGAGGAACTCGAACGCTGCCGTATAGCCCTTCAACTTGTTCTTCAGCTTGATCAGACCATGTCCTTCGTCGTCGAATACCATTACCTCGACCTCTCTCCCGAGCCTCTTCAGCTCCCCTTCGATCTGATTCGTTTCATTAAGGGGAACCCTGGGGTCATTGGTCCCATGAATCATGAATAGTGGGGCGGTTATCTTGGACGCATTGTTGAGAGGGGATATACTCTCAAGGAAATCTCTGTCTTTCGCCGGGTCCCCATATTCAGCCTCTCGCAGCTTCCTCCTCCACGGTCCTGTGTTCTCGAGGAAGGTGACGAAGTTCGAAATCCCAACTACATCTACCCCTGCTGCCCAGAGTTTCGGGTACCTGTACATGCACGCCAGCACCATGAACCCGCCGTAGCTCCCCCCTAGCACCCCGACCCTATTCCCATCTATCTCCCCATCCCTCTTCAGCTGTGCGACGAGACTTTCGATGTCTCTGACGGAGTTCATCCTCAGTCTGACGTCGTCGAGATGGGTGTAGGTCCTTCCGTAGCCTGTGCTTCCGCGGACGTTAGGCGCGATTACCGTCAGCCCCATTGAAACGTAGAACCCGATTTCCTGATAGAACTCGGGCCTGAACTGCCACTCCGGCCCCCCGTGGATGTACACGACAGCCGGGGGAGGCCTGCTCGAGTTCTTCGCACGGTAAATGAAGCACGGGATCGAGAGGCCGTCAAAAGACGGGTACCTTACCAGCTTCGGCGAAGGGAGTCTCTCCAGATTGAGTCCCGAGGCCGAGCTTCTCGTTACCCTCTTTGTCGATCCATCGCGGAGGCTGTGGAGCCAGATGTCAGGGTTGTGGTTGGGACTGGAAAACACGAACGCCAGCATTTCGCCTTTGTGCGACCACCTCAGTCCCGTGATGTAGCCAGGCGGCATCTGGACTATAACCTGAGGACCAGGAGGTTCCCATATCGTAAGTTTGCTCAACCCGTCTACGTTCCTTGTGAAGGCTAGTCTCTTCCTGTCGTCAGAAAGAGCCAGTTCTTCGACGTCCCACTTTGCGTCCATCAGGAACTGAGGTTTTGGACTGTCCAATTCCAGTACTGCCGGAGAGGCGAACTCCCTCCCCTCGTCAGTTACAACATAGATTTGACGACCATTCCGACTGAATGCCGCTGCGAAGAAAGCGGCTTCCCCCTTGTGTTCAGTAAGGCAACGAACGTCGTGGTCTCGCGTTCCGACAAGGAAAAGGTCTTGGTTAAAGGGAGCGTACGCCCTAAACACGAGGATGTTTTTCCCGTCTGTGGACCAGTCAATACCATAGTTCGTGTAGTCGCTCCTGTGGATCCGTTTAACCCTCTTCGTAGAAAGGGCCATCGTGTAGACGTCGAAGAAGGCTCTGTTCCTGGCGTTGGATGAGAAGAGAATAGAATCCTCTGTGGGAGACCAAGAGCTGCCCGCCTGTGTGGCGGTCCAGGTCGAGCTGAAGTCGTGGATGACTTCAGGGTCATCTGTGAGCTGCTGGAGCTCTCCTGCTCCTTTCTCCATAAGAAAGAGTTGAAAGTTTTCATCTCCGCCATGGTCCTTGGTGAATACGAAGGCATCCTTCTTTTTCGCGCCCGACACGACCCCCACCCTGTCCTCGTAGTAGGTCAGTTGCTGGGGGGCCCCCCCTTCGATATCCACCGACCAGACCTGCGGGACTCCTGTCATGTCGGAGAGGTAGATCAGCTTCTTGTCATCAGAGGAGTAAGTAGGGTTGAATGCAGACCTGACTGAAAGGAATCGGAGCAGGTTTTGGCGGACCGAACTGGTCCGCGATCTCGCCATCGCGACCTAACCGCGAGTGTTGAGCTTTATGTCTTAGCGTTCAGACCTTCGCAGTAAGGTCATTGGAGTGGCTTCGAGTGGCAGGAAATGGAAGAACCAAGACTGTTCCGGCTTGGCGCCGCTTGGCTCGAGACTAGATTGGCACGTTACCAAAGACGAGAATCTGCGTCTCTGCTTATAACCCGCTCACGAGGCAACGGCACGCCTTGCCAGACGCAGTTAGACCGATGACCCGACGTAGAAGGGTGGTGTTCCCTTTCTACTATTCTCCGCAAAGAAAGCTGTTCCACGTGGTTGTGAAAATAAGGGATGTACCGGGAGCCCTGGCAGGTGTCCTCACTCTGCTCACGACTGAACTTAATCTGCTCGGGTCCACCAGCTACAGCATCGAAGAGAACTCGGCGATGTTCAGCTGCTTCGCCGAGGCCCTGCGGAAGTCGGAGACTTCGGATGAAATAGAAGGCCTGCTTGCCGCGTCGCCCTGGGTCCTAGAATCAAAGGTCGCGGAGAGCAAGGACGGACTTCTGGTCGACTCGTTCCACACGGGCGTCCAGGTGGGTAATGGGGAGCCATACATCATGTTCCCAAGCGCCGGGATGGCAGATATCTTCGAGAAGCTTGTGAAGACCTTCGGGAGCGGCGGGGAGACCATACTCTACGAGCTTGGCCGAAACTTTGGGTACGATCGCTTCGAGCTGTACAAGCCCCTTCTCGGTCCGGAGCCGCGCACCAGGGTGGACGAGGCTGCTCACATTTTCGAGGCTCTAGGCTACGGGGCGGCCAACATAACACTGAACCCGGACGGGTCGATCCGATTGGTTGTCAAAGACTGTTTCGAGTGTACCACCCCGAGCGAGATAGGCCGGTCCTGTGCCTTCAGACGCGGTCTGGCAGCAGGTTCCTTTGCGGCTCTGCTCCAGCATGAGACGCAGTGCAAAGAGACGAAGTGCAGGTCGAAGGGAGCCGAATTCTGCGAGTTTGTAATCACTCCTCGACTGGATTAGATCAAGTTTAGCGTCGTCGCCCCTCCTTTTGCCTCTACGGGTTCGACCTCATAGCCACGGAGAAGCTCCCACAGACCCAACAGCATCCATCCTCACGCACCGCGTCCGGCGCTGACAATAGGCTCGTGAAAACGCTGATAGGACGAGAGAATTGACGGTGGGCGTTTGGCATGACTAGAAGCAGGCCTCTGAAATTCGTCCCCGAATTATACGTAGGCGAGAAGGTGGACGCGCACTCACATTTGGGTGACTTCGGAAGTTGGGCCAACGTCGCCTGCAACGAGAAGGAGCTGCTT
Source organism: Nitrososphaerales archaeon (assembly GCA_035622475.1). Taxonomy (GTDB): domain Archaea; phylum Thermoproteota; class Nitrososphaeria; order Nitrososphaerales; family Gagatemarchaeaceae; genus UBA183. The sequence continues at coordinate 6,315 of DASPVF010000044.1, read as the reverse complement.
CACTCGATGAAGCTCTACAACGTCTCGAAATCTGTCGTCTTCTCCCTGAACAATGACCTTGTCAAGAAGGCGGTGGCGAGGCATCCGAAGGAGCTGTTCGGGTGCGTATGGCCCGACCCCCGAAGGCGAGATGCCCGAAAACTGGTCAGGACCGCCTTAACAGAGTGGGGCTTCAAGGGGATCAAGCTTCATCCGCTCCTGCACGCGTTCCTCCCCAACGACGATATAGTTCACCCAATCATGGACGAAGCAAGGTCTGCCGGGGTACCCGTCCTCGTACACTCGGGCCATCCTCCCTTCTCCTTACCCTGGAGCATAGGGGAATTGGCCGAGAACTACAGGGACGTGAAGGTGGTGATGCTGCACATGGGCCACGGCCACGGCGTGTACATCCAATCTGCCATCGGCGTTGGAAAGCGCCTGGCCAACGTCTACCTTGAAACGAGCGGGATGCCCATGCACAGCAAGATAAGGGAGGCTGTGGAGCTCCTGGGCGAGAAGCGCGTCATGTACGGTTCAGACATTCCTTTTCACGACCCTTCGGTGGAGATAGGCAGGGTGTGTGCCTCGGGCCTCTCGAAAAAGCAGCTCGAGCGCGTCTTTTTCGCCAACGCCAGCGAGATACTTAATCTATGATATGACGTGTCTGGTTGGGCGAGCTTGTCCGTAGGTACCTTTGTTCGCGACGCGACGGGCGTGGTCAAGGACCTCTCCGCATTCGACATCTTCGCTTGGGCGGTGGTTTTCTTCCCATGGCTAACGAGCTGGGCAGGGATTTTCTGGGTCACGCCCGATTCCTACCTGAACGTGAACTACTACGCCAGCTTGGCTGTCTGGGCCGTGATAGCCATCGTGATCGTCCTGCTATACTGGCAGCTGACGGTCGCGATGCCAAAGACTGGGGGCGATTACGTATTCATCTCTAGGGTCATTTCGAGTCCCGTTGGCTTCGCCGCAAGCTTCCTTTTCTTCGTGGCCCTGCTAATTTCGGCGGGGACCGGATCCTACTGGGCGTTCACCGAGGCCGGGACGCAGCTCTCCTTCACGGGCCAGGTCCTGAACAACCAGTGGATGACGAATCTCGGAAACGCGATGACCCCTAGCGTCACCGGCTCGCTCTGGCCCCTTATGGGGGCGGGGTTGCTCATCCTCCTGGTGGGGGCGGTTATTGTGACGGTGGGGGGGAGGCTCATGAGATATGCGCTGTATGGGCTCTTCGCCTACGGGGCGCTGGCGATGGTCCTGGTCCTAGTTGTGTTCCTCACCAGCAGCAACTCGCAATTCGCGGCATCCTACGGCAACTACTTCAGCGGAGGCGTCAGCGGAGTCATGAACAAGGCTGCTTCCAACGGGTACACGCCCGGGAGTTCTCTGTCCAACCTGAGCTCTGTGGTCCCCCTCCTGTTCGTGAGCATCGGTCCCTACCCCGTCATGCAGTTGGTGGGGGGAGAGATTAGGGGGCCGCGGAGGTCTCTTCTCTACGGCCTTGTCGTGGCCGAAGTCTTCTCCATTGCAGTGTGGTTCGGACTCACTTACCTGCTTGACAGTCGCATCGGCATTTCTTTCATCGAGGCGTGGACGGTGGTGAACAACCACACCGCAACGGTCCCGACCGCTTTCGCATCGGTGCTGTACCCCAACAACATCCTCATCTGGTTGCTAGTGGTCGGTCTGTTCATCGGGAACATAGGTTGGTCGTGGCTCGCGCTCACCTTCATCAGCAGGCTCTTCTTCGCCTGGTCGTTCGATAGAATCATCCCGGCCAAGTTCGCCTCCGTCAGCGATAGGTTCCATACCCCGACGACGGCGATAGCCTTTGCGGCAGCGCTGGCTGTCGTGCCAATGTACCTCACCTACTTCACCTCGTTCATCACGGCCCAGGTGAACGCTATCTTCTTCTACAGCGTGGTCTGGTTCCTAGCGGCTCTCAGCGCAATTATACTCCCTTACACCAGAAAAGACATCTACAGCCTTTCCCACGGGAAGCGAAGCAGGCTCCCGGTACTCTCTGTCCTCGGCGTCGTGGCAGCGACCCTATTCGCGTACCTCGGCTACAACAGCGTGACAAACCCTGCGGTAGGCCCCTTCGCGGGCTCTGCTGAGGCCTTCACGGCCGCTTTGGTCCTTATCCCAATTGCCATCTACGTAGTGTCCTACTGGTACAACAAACGGCGCGGAATCGACCTGACCAAGCTTCATGCACAACTCCCGCCAGATTGAACCGATTAGCAAGAGGTCGCATTGTTTCCTTCATCTGATTACGGGGTTATACTTTACCCTCTTCGGGAAGAGCTCCTCTGGGGTCCGTGGTTGGCTGTCTGCAAACACAACCTCGGGATACCATTTGGAACCGAACCCGATCAGCCCCATGAGTATGGGGAGCGTGTCCTCTCCCTTAGCCGTCAGGCCCCACCTAACGATTCTCGGGGTCTTCTGAACCTCAATCTGCTTGATGAATCCTTCCTGCTCGAGCTCTCGCAAGCGCATCGCCAGGACCCTTGGTGTCAGCCCCGGCAGGGTCCGCAGAATCTGATTGAACCTGTCTACTTTCAGGAACCCTATGTCCCTGAGAACTAGGAGGGTCCATCTCTTCCCTAACACGCCAAGGCTTGTCCTGATGGGACAGTTCTGGAAGCGCACCGAAGGAAGTAGGGGGGAATCCAATGCGAGCCAGTATACTTCCGGTGTCTTGCCTATTTAACTAGTATACTTACTATACCACCTCGCATGAACACCGTGGCAGAAGAAGGGAAGTACGTCCACGTTTTCGTCTACCGAATACCGAAAAAGAAGCATGACGACCTCCTCGCTGTCCAAGCGAAACTGGCCAAGATATACATGAAACATGGTATGCTCGGTTCCAGGACCTATCAGCTTGGGACGACCAACGTCTTCGAGGGCTTCCAGGGGTTCGAAAATGCGCTCAGCGCCTCATCTGGGGAAGAGGTCTGGCTGGAGACAGACTTCTATCAAAACAGGCAGGAGTTCGGACGAATCGTGGCCGCCATCGGGAACGACGAAACGGCAGGTCCACTCTGGGGAGAGCTCGCCCAGATCACGGGGGAACGCCAAGTCGTAATGGGAGAGTTCGCACAGCTAGCTAAGGCGTGATTGGGGCATCTAGTTGCGCAACCATCATATTTTGAGACGCTCGGAGTAAAGCCGCGATGAGCTCGATAACCGACGAGTACATGCGGGGCATGCTGGGAAAGACACTTCCCTACACGATCATGGTCCTACATAAGACCAGCAAAATAGGCGAGTCTGGTATGGACAGGGTTGTCTGGGAGCACGGAAGAAGGAACTTTCAGTTCAGGCAAGCCAGGAAGATGAATATTGTCCTACCGGTGAGGGACGAAAGCGACTTGGCAGGATTCATCGTTTTTTCGACGGACATTGAAGAGACGAGGAAAATAATGGACGAGGACCCAGGTGTCAGAGCGGGCATTTTCACCTACGAACTTCACACCACCAGGAGCTTTCGTGGAGATGCCCTGCTGTAGTCCGTCCCTTTGTCCCTGCGGGATTGTGCCCCCTCAGATCAACAAGTAGAGCAATGCGCTCATGGCCCCAACCGAGAGAACGGGACGAGCGTGAAGTCGGGAAATTGTTCGTCGACAGCCTTATGAGCCAAGTCGCAAATGATTGTCTAGCTGGGGTAAGTGATAGGACTGAACCAGAACATAACGACTGGTGGAATATTTATTGTATTGGCGCTAGTTATCAATGAAATGGCGCGGATCTACTTTGCTGAGCTAGCTAGTGTACTGTTTCTTGCCGGTATTATTCTCGTCAGCTACGGCATATGGAAGAGTACCGGGAGAAATGCAGAAGTAATCCCTTCGAGTTCGAAGCCCCTAGATGACCATCGATCAGAATAAGGACACGATACGGCGATATTGGGCCGCCGTAAACTCAAAGGATGCCAAAGGCGCGGCAGCCTTTTGGTCGGCCAGGTCAATCAATCATGGAAGGGAGCGAGAACACATAGAGGTAGAGAAACTTCACGAGAGTTTGGTCCAGGTCTATGAGCTGATTACGATTCACGAGATGGTCGCCGAGGGTGATTGGGTCGTATGTCGCATCTCCGCCCAAGGCCGACACAGGACCCAACCTCCCATTCCGTTTGACAGCGGGATATACCAGCTCGCGAACCCCGACGGACGAATGTTCTCCTTTCAGCACATCCACATGTTTCGTCTAGAAGCCGGGAAGGTCAAGGAGCACTGGGCAAATCGCGACGACCTTGGCGCCGCGAAGCAACTGGGGTTGGAGCTGGTCCCTGTCAGGAATTCGAGAGAGATTACAAGGGGAATCAGCTCTAAAAGAGGAGCACGACGAGACCTTCATAGCAAAGAAACCACGTAAACAGCAGGTCGGCGGTACGAAGTCCTTGGGCTAGAAAGGCCGACCCACTTTCTTGAAGACCTCTGCGATTCTTGGATCTGCTCTCGCTTTCTTCAGGAGAGGATTGTATCTAAGGGCTGACGCAAACAACGTGTGGTCCTCGGCTGCCCTGAACATGTACTCGAAGAACCTGTCCGTTTCTCCAAGGTTCAGGTAGATGAAACCTGCGAGTGAGGAGTTAGCCCAGCCCGTTCCCTTGCCTTCGAGCTTCGCGATCATCTTCTGGGCAGTCTCCTTGTCGCCTGTTAATGCACCGAGGAGTCCCCGGTTGAGATATGTAAAGGCCAGGGTCGGGCCCATTCTTTCCATCTCTTCCACCGCCCTTTCAGCTTGCGTGTAGTCCCCTTTGCTGGCATAGTAGTCGAACATGTAGCGCATGGTGCCATAGGGATTGAGATGAATCGTCTTCCTCGAGTGTTCGAGCAGGTCCTTCTCTCTGCCAGCTAAGAGATAGTACTGCCCCAGGTATCGGATAACGTCGGGGTCCAGGGGGTCAAGCTGGTATGCCTTCTCCACTGACCTGACCATCTCAGACGTGTTGCCGGTAGCAGCGGATTCGTGGGCTAGCTCCAAATGTGCGTCAGCCAGGCTAGGGTTCAGCTCTATGGCTCTCCTGAGCTCGAGGACGCAGTCTTGATGTTCGTCGGCCATGAACATTACTTCGGCCAAAGCGTAGTGGGCTTCTGCGAGATCGGGGTCGATCTCTAACGCTTTCAGGGCTGCTGCCCGACCTTTTTCAATGGCCTCTTGAAATGCGATATGGCCTTCACTGGCGAGGATTTCATAGCCCGAAGCAATACCGGCATACGCTCTCGCAAACCGCGGATCTCTGGCCAGCGCCTGCTCGAAAAATCTCAGGGCGTTTCGGAGTGGTCCCTCCTCTAGCTGGTTGAGCAGCTGCTTCCCCTGCAAGAACGATGTGTACGCCAACGTGTCTCCGGTAGCTTTCTTCTCGATCTCTCGTTTTTCCGAGTCCAGAAGTTTGACCTTCAGCTCTCCGGCCACCTTCTCAGCTATGTCGCTCTGTACCGCAAAGATGTCGTCAAGGTCCTTATCGTAGTGGGAGGACCATAGGTGCTTCTCCGTATTGGCGTTGATCAGCTGGGCAGTCACCCTGATCCTATTGCCAGCTTTCCTGACGCTCCCCTCGACGAGGGCTCCTGCCTTCAGCTCCCTCCCTATCTGGGATGCGTTCTTGTCTTTCTTCTTGTAGTTCATAACGGACGTCCTGGCTATTATTCCAAGCTCGCTGATTTGGCAGAGTCTGTCGATCAGCTCCTCCGTAAGCCCGTCCGCGAAGTACTCGTCGTTTGGGTCCGGGCTCATGCTTGCGAATGGAAGAACGGCCACTGTCTTGGGGTCCAGCTCCTGGGCTGACTCCCCGTTTTCCTCCTCCCATGGCATCACCACCTTGTAGACATCGATGGGGATTTGGATGTTTTTGAGGTCCCTCGGAGCGAGCCTAGTCATGTTTTGCGAGAACTTGTTCCTTACCTGATCGTAAACCTGGCCAGAGATGCAAACTCCTTCCGGCTCTGCGATTGGCTCAATCCGCGAAGCTATGTTCACCGCATCCCCGAATACGTCCCCTGCCTGGTGTATGACGTCGCCAAGGTGGATTCCAATCCTTAGCATGACTTTCCAATGGCCCTCGGAAGAGAGGTTGTAGTCGCGAAGGAATGATTGAATCTCGAAGGCGCATCTTAGTGCGTCCAGGGCGCTGTCGAACTCCACCAGGAATGAGTCTCCTATCGTCTTCACCTCCCTTCCGTTGAACTTCGGGAAAAAAGGCCTCAGAAGTTTGTTGTGTCTGTCGAGGACTTCCAACGCCTGGGCTTCGTTCGATTGTGTCAGCGCTGTGTAGCCAACCATGTCGGTAAACATGATTGCCGCCAGCCGTCGTTGCCC
>DASPVF010000043.1:0-19151 GCA_035622475.1 Nitrososphaerales archaeon | reverse complement strand
CTAATTCAAGTGGACCGGGGGGGAATTGAACCCCCGACCTTGGGACCCCAACGGGTTCTCCCGCGTGCGAGGCGGGCGTTCGTACCGCTGAACTACCGGCCCACTGGATTTCGTCCTCGAGCCCTTCCTTGTTTAAGCGTTCGCGGCGCCTATCCTGTCCCAAATGGGCAGAAACCCTTTTGCGGGACTCTCAAGGCGGCGAAACCGAAATGCCCCGAACGGACCTGGAGGACAGGCTCTTCTGGCTGGCCAGTGAGAAGGAAATCAGGAACGCAAAGACGACAGACGCCTACTTCCTTCACACGAAGGAGGTTCTCCAGAAGAACAACATCAACTCCAGAGTAGTCATGGAGGTCTTCGCTCGTGACGTCCCGTACCCTGACAACTGGGGGCTCCTCACTGGTGTCTACGAGGTGGCAAAGCTCCTGGAAGGGCTTCCAATCAATGTATGGTCGTTCGAAGAGGGATCGGTGTTCGTAGCGGACGGGAACTCAGTCATGTATGAGCCGCTGATGACTATCGAGGGAAGGTACGTCGACTTCGCAGAGTACGAGAACCCAATTCTGGGCCTCCTCTCGTCGTCAACAAGTGTGTCGACCCGGGCGGCGAAGTTCAGAATCGCGGCAGGCTCCAAACTGCTCCTCAGCTTCGGAACCAGGAGGGTCCACCCTGCCCTCGCCCCGATGGTCGAACGGGCGTGCTACATAGCAGGTTTTGACGGCGTCTCCAACGTGCTCGGCGCCAAACTCCTCAAACTCGAACCATCGGGAACCATGCCCCACGCGCTGGTTCAGATCCTTGGGAGCCAGGAGAAGGCGTGGCGCCTCTTCGACAAGACAATCCCCGGGAGCGTCCCGCGCGTCGCACTCGTGGACACGTTCTGGGATGAGAAGTCAGAATCAATCAAAGCCCTCGAAGTACTCGGACCCAAGCTCTGGGGGGTCAGGCTTGATACTCCGGCCTCTAGGCGGGGCGACTTCGCCAAGATAGCCGAAGAGGTAAGGTGGGAGCTCGACATCCGAGGAGGGAAGAAGGTGAAGATCATCGTGTCAGGGAGGCTCGACGAGGAGACGATCGCCAAACTCGATCCAGTTGTCGACGGATACGGCGTCGGCACCGCGGTGGCCTACCCGCCCGTCATAGACCTTAGCGCAAAAATCGTAGAGGTAGAAGAGGGCAGGAAGATGGAATTCAGGGCGAAGCGCGGTGGCCTGGGAGGGCGAAAAGCGGTTTTCCGATCCTCAGGGTTCAAAGACACAGTGGCCCTTGAGACCGGTAGATTGAACCGGGGAGGAGCCCTTCTTAGACCGCTCTTGAATAACGGGAAGATGGTGGCAGGCTTTCAATCGATGGACGACCTGAGATTGAAGGTCAGCAAGGACTTGGACGAGCTCAAAACCGCGACACCATCTCTTCAGTGGAGGTGACCGTCGGCGCACCCGGCACTGGTGGTCGTCGATGTCCAAATGGACTTCTGTCCAGGTGGTGCGCTCGCGGTCAAGAATGGGGACAAGGTGGTCCCAGTGCTCAACAGTGTCATCGAAGCATTCGAGCGTCAAAGGCTTCCAGTCTTTTTCACCAGGGACTGGCACCCAATCGACCACACCTCGTTCAAGAGCCGAGGCGGTACCTGGCCTCCCCACTGCGTCAAGGGGACGCCGGGCGCCGAGTTCCAGCCGGGCCTAAGAATTCCAAAGGCTGCGGTCATCATCAGCAAGGGAAGCTCCAGGGACGCAGAAGCTTACTCCGGGTTCCAGGGGACCGACCTCGAACAACGACTGAAGAGTCTCGACGTTGACGAGATTTTCCTCGGAGGCCTCGCCACCGACTACTGCGTAAAGGAGACCACCTTAGACGCCCGCAAGGCAGGGTTCTCGGTCACTGTCATGGATGACTGCACCAGGGCGGTCGACGCTAGGCCTGGCGACGGCGACAGAGCGCTCGCTGACATGCGTAGGGCGGGGACAAAACTAGCGACATCTTCTGAAGTTATCAAACAGTTGGCCAGCACGCAGCAATAAGGTCATCATCCTGGCCTTTCGGACCAGTCCTGATCGCCCGTCGTAGCACGCTGCGTGCCAGTCCGTGCGTTTTGGAGGATTTCCCTATTTATTCATTGTAGGTCTGTAGTCCATCTACTTCTGTTCTTATTAACGGCGGAGCATCTCTTGGCAGCACTTGAGCGAGGAAGACTCGGAGTTCGTGAGTTGGTGGCAGGCGCTGGCCGAAGACCCTGATTACTACACCAACACCGAGCAGGGGAAAAAGGAACTGGCCGACATGATCCGCAAGGAGTCGGAGCGCCTCCTCGAAGAGATAGGCAAGTCTGTCAAGCGTACTAAGGAGATAATCTGGCTTTCCAACTTCTGCACCTCCTGTCACTACTTCAAGCAGGAAGGGAGGAGGATGACCTGCAAGAAGTGGCAAGTTCGTATCGTCAAGCCTTTCTATGGCAGGGCGATTCTGAAGGAGGTCCCTTCGAGGACCGGGAGCGACGAGAAGGAGGTCGTAGTCGAGGGAATCGACTGGGACGCCCGCTGGAAGGAGGTTTCCGAAAGGATCGTGGACATGGCGGTAGGAATGGTCAACGGAGGATATCCCTACTTCTGCTACAAAGGTAGATGACGTCCGACAAATCTCTTCTTATATCGTACTAGACGAAAACTTCGTTCAAATTAGCAGATTCATACATTTCCCACGGAGTAGAATGTTGGCACATGAGCGCGAAAAAGTGGACAGTAATGCTTCTGCTCCTGTTTGCAGTGGCGCTTTTCGTCCCGTCTATACCTCAAATCCAAGCCTCGGGGCACTTCGTGGGAGTACAGTATCAGCAGACGGCAATCGTTTCTCCCTCATACTATGTGTTCCACTGCGGGTCGTACATCGATTCTAAGGTGACGACCCAACTGGGGTCTCACTTGTCGGGGGACTACCAGCTCTCCTCCGGCTATACGTTCTCCTGCAACTATAACAGCCAGCAATAACGAAACGTGCTAGGGTTCAGGCACGAAGGCTTCTGGTCTCCAGCAGATATTGTCTTGACTTCTGGTCTAACCAACCACTGCATAGTGTAATGTCAGGGCTGCAAGCGGAGCCCATTCTCACACAAGGAAATCGTCTTTCCGTCTTTTATTCGGCAGGATTAGGGAGTAACCCCGACGGGATCGTATGTCCGTAGATCCAGGGAGCATGCTCACTTTCGTGCGTTTCCTTTTCGCGTTCACCATCGGGTCGCACATCCTCCTGGTTTCTTCGAGCATCGCGCTCATCCTCTTAATTTCGATTTCTGAATTCCTGGCAATCCGTGGACACGACCCTGTGTACGAGGCCCTGGCCCGGAGGCTCTCCAAGGTGTTCGTGATTTCATTTGGGGTAGGGACCGCGAGCGGGATTGTGATGGCGGTCGAGCTGGTAGGGCTGTTCCCGTCTTTCATGACCCTTGTCGCGTCCACCGGGGCGATGGTGCTGCTCTATGCCGAGATGTCTGCCTTCTTCTTGGAGGTCCTTGCGCTTGTCCTTTACGTGTACTATTGGAACTCGTTCCGGGGGAGATACTCGCACTGGGCCGTGTCAATATTCGTCGTCCTCGGGACGCTGGCCTCGGCCGTTTTCATCACCATGCTGAACGCCTGGATGAACACGCCCGACGGCTTCAGCACCTCCACTTTTGTAACCAGCGGCTTCAAGACGATTACGGGCATCCAACCCTACGCCGCCTTCCTTACGGTCTCGACAGTCTCCCAGGTCTTCCACGTGCTCGTGACGACCCTCTTCGCTGGAACCATGGTCATCGGGGCCTACTTCGCCTACTGGTTCGTCAGGTCCAGGGATGCCGGCGAGAGGGCAATGTACAGCAGGGCGTTAAGGATTCTGGGGGCCATCGCCATCATCACGATCATACTCGCTGGAATCTCCGGTTCGGAGGAGATGGGAAACCTCCTGGTCAACCAGCCTCTGAAGTATGCAGCCCTCGACGGCAACGTCGTCAATGGCACGAACCTCCCTGACCGTTTCTTCGGGAGCATAGTAAACGGGAGCTACGTGGGAGGAATCTCAATACCGGGCATGCAGGCACTCCTGGCCAAGTTTGAGACGAATTCCACCATGTTGCCTGGTCTGAGCCAGTTCCCTGCCAATACCTGGCCGCCACTCCTCGTTACCACCACCTTCAACGTCATGACCGTCGGGGGGCTGGCGCTAGGCGTGTTCATGCTTGTCTTCTTCGTCTCCTTCGTCAGGAAAAGGAGGCCATACGAGTCAAAGCGCCTGCTCCACCTTTGGATCCCTGCGGCGGTGCTGGCAATGCTCGTCTACCAGCTGGGGTGGGCTACGGACGAAGTGGGCAGGCAACCCTGGATTGTCTACAATGTTATGACTGTGGCTCAGGCAGCGAACACCTCCGACGCCCTCCTTGTTCCTGGGGTCATCATCGTCCTGTTCTACCTCGCCGTCGTCCCCGTCACCTTCTACTTCTACTCAAGAATTTTCCAAGGTTCGAAGAAGGAGGCACCAACATGAACGGAGTCTTCGAGGTGAACTACGCGGCCTTCTCGATGTTCGCCGCCCTTCTCATCACCGAGATCATGGGGGCAGTGGGCCTCCTGATAGCTTGGCCTTCGAGGAGCAAGGTCCTTGACTACATCGTCCCCGTCTGGGAAGTCACCGGGACCTTCGGCGCACTTTGGGTGGTGACAGGGGACTTCGCCTATCCAGGGCTACTAGTCCCCGTGTCCGAAATATTCACTCCACTGCTTATCGTCTTTCTTATCCTGTGGGTGGCAAGGAGTGCCTCAATCGCTTTCGCCGAGTTCATAACGAAGCGCGGATGGCTCGATGAGGAGAAGCTATTCAGATCGTATGCGGCCGCGACCTTGGTGTTGGGTATTGTGGTCCTCGTCCTACTTTCGTCCCTTGTTGGAGGCCAAGGGGTAAGCCTGACTTCAGGCTCCTTCTCGATCGTCTCCTGGGTAACAGCGGGGAGCGTGGTCTTCGTCGTCGGGACGCTTCTGCTTGCGGTGGGACTCGCTCCAGTTTTCTTCGACCTGCCGGCCCTGCGCAACCTGGTCCTTCCGTTGACAGGGATTGGGATAGTACTCTCCGTGTTCTCCTACTGGCTGATGTCCCCCGGACTGCTCACACCCTGGATGGCCGTCCCCGTCCTGCTGACCCTGGCGGTTGGGGCCCTCTACGCATGGCAGAGGACGTCCAAAATAGTCGCGAACAAGGCCGTCTTCCTTGCGGTGCTCAGCGTCATCATATTCTCATTGCAGCCCCTCGTCTACCCGAAGGCAATAGGTCAGGCGCTGCCCATCGACGCCGTTACGACGACTGGCGCCATGGCAGACGCATTCTTCTCAATCACCGTTGTCGGTGGCCTTCTTCTGGCGTTGATGCTCTCCCTTTACGTGACGGTGGCGGCACGGGGGCCGAGCGGCCCCGGTCCTAGCTCAACAAACTAGATGATGGGAATTTCCGGATACCCGACCTTCTCAGCAAGGCTTAGGTAGGAATGACGCGCCTGCCTGGATAGATTGACAGAGGCAGGGCTACCTCCAGATCAGGTCTGGGGGAAGAAATTCGTGATCTACGCTGCCTTGGGAATACCCCGAGTAGACCCCCAACAGTGGAAGCTCAGGGTCGATGGCCTTGTCAGCAATCCCGCGGAACACACCTACGACCAGCTTGTCTCTCGCCCTCAGAATAGCCTGGTCAGGTCGTTCCATTGCGTAACCAGATGGTCAATCAAAGACGTGGCTTGGGAGGGCCTGCTGATCAGGGATCTGCTGGCTCCGGCAGGAGTCAGCCCCGATGCCAGTTGGCTTATGTTCCACTGTGTCGACGGCTATACGGCTCCAGTCCCGCTTGAAGACGCCCTCAAGGAGGACTCGATTCTCGCCTTCAAGCTCAACGGTAAGCCGCTGAGCGCAGAGCAAGGGTTCCCAGCCAGGCCCTTCATCCCAGGACTTTACGCGTGGAAGAGCGCCAAGTGGGTGAACAGGATGGAGCTCCTCCCGGACTACAGGGATGGCTACTGGGAGACTTACGGCTACCATGAGAGGGCAGACGTGTGGGAAGAGGAACGCTTCAAGGGGCACAAGGGGACCCCTGTCAAGCGCAAGGCCTTCGGGACCGCCTGAGCTGCTCACACACCCAGCCGCGGGGACAGAATCACGCCCTCGGTGACCTTCAAGAACATCGTGGCCTGATATCCTCCGTCCATGACACTCTTGGTGCAGTCGCTGCAGAGCCACCAGACCATCCGCCTGTCCTTATAGGATACCCACACAGTGTAAAGCGACGCCGGGTTCCTCTTTTCGAAACGCTCCCAACAAAGCTTGCACACGACTGGTCCCAGACTGTTCGTCACAGGGTCGTAGGTTTCGTAGTTCCCTGGCATGTGTGCCTGACGGACGAGGCTCACAGCGTTAGAGACGCTGAGGGTCATAATGAAGCTTCCCTGGAAACGACATGTTTTTCCGTGGTTGACATCGAGGCGTCGGCTCTACAGTCCAGTGATTACCATGGAATACAAATGGAAAGCGCTCTCGGTGACGGCGATAGGCGCCCTGATGGCAGCGGTGGACAGCACCGTAGTTCTCCTCGCTCTTTTCCCCATGGCCGCCGACCTGCACTCCGATTTCGTCACGATGATCTGGGTAATCATAGCCTATCTCGTCGTGAACACGGCTCTGGTGCTTAGCCTTGGCAGGCTGGCCGACATGTACGGGAGGAAGCTCCTCTACAACGTTGGATTCGTCGTCTTCACGATAGGCTCGGCGCTTTGCGGCTTCGCTCCGAACGGACTCTCACTGGTGGGCTTCAGAGTGGTCCAGGGGACGGGAGCAGCCCTTCTTACATCGAACTCATTCGCGATTCTCTCGGAGGCATTCCCCCGAAACGAAACCGGGAGGGCCTTCGGCATACAAGCGGTCGTCTGGGGCCTAGGCAACGTCCTGGGAGTGATCATCGGAGGGGTCATCATAACGTACACGATCTGGCGCTGGATCTTCCTGATCAACGTCCCCATCGGCATCGTCGGGACCCTCTGGGCGTACAGGACCCTGAAGACCGTCCTCCCCCCGAAGGGGCAGCGGGGCACCTTCGACCTTCCCGCGGCGGTCGCCTTCACGGGAGGGCTGCTGTCGCTGCTCCTAGGGATAACGTGGGGGCTTCTGTACTCCTGGCACGACCTCACGGCGCTAACGGCACTCGCGCTTTCGCCCCTGATCTTCGCCGTGTTCATCGTCTGGGAGGCTAGGTTCAGCAAGAACCCAATACTCGATTTCAGCTTCTTCCGAAACAGAGTTTTCGCCTTTTCGCTCGCTGCAGCCCTCCTCCAGTTCCTAGCCGTATTCAGCGTGAATTTCCTGCTCATCTTCTACCTAGAGGGAATAGAAGGGCTGTCGGCGCTCGAGTCGGCCTACCTGATAATCCCGTTCGCGCTCGCCGCCGCTGCGGTAGGGCCGATAGGGGGCGTGCTTACGGACAGGTTCGGCTTCCGGAGGATTTCAATCCTTGGGCTCATGATAGGAGCCGCCTCCCTCTTCCTGTTCAGTCAGCTGACGGTCAACTCCACACTGTTCGAGATTGGCGTCATCGAGACAATCTCCGGTGTAGGGCTGGCCCTGTTCTGGCCGGCCAACACCTCTGCCATAATGTCCTCCACCCCTCCCGCGAAGTATGGTGTGGGCTCTGGTACGATGAACACCTTCAGAAACACCGGGGGGATTCTGAGCTTCGCACTGTCCCTGACGGCGGCCACCTCGGTCATCCCCTCCCGGGTGGTGTACCAGTTGTTCATAGGAAACCTCTCTGGAAAGCTCCCGACCAACCTTGCAAACTCCTACCTCTCGGGGCAGAGCTTCGCCTTCGAAATCTCCGCGGCCCTGCTCGTCGTTGCCCTGATAATCATCGCACTGACCAAGGTCGGAGCACGCCCGATCATCTCAGAGGAGCCCCTTGCTTCGACCCCGGCCCAACCCTCAGCCCGGGGGTAACACTGAGTCCTAGACGGCGGACCCACTCGACAACATCGCTACTGCTTTGGCTCCTTCGACGGCGGGGACGAAACTCATTTGAAGCCGTTCGGATAGGTTGCGGTCGGAAGATGGCAAACGCCGAGAGCGGTCAAAAAGATACGCGAAAAAGGGAGGACGACGCTGTCCGTATGCTGATTCTGAGATCCCACGCGTTGACCGTCCTCACCTTCGCGGCGGTCATCCTCATCTCTCCGGTCTCATTCGTACTAGGCCTCCCATTGGGCATCTCTCCTCACAGCTGGCTGACGACATGGACTCACTGGACGGTGGTCTTAATCACCGCGGCGTTCTTTGTCGCTCTTTTCGGATTTGAAGGCGCACTGGACAGTAGACTGAAGGCAGACCGCATTTCAAAGACGATTTCTAGTGCGGGCTAGGGCGACGGGTCTCCCTGCGAAATTTAGGGAGCAGTAGCAGGGCACTAGGGAGCTCTGCAGGCACATGCAAGTCCCTGTCAGGCGCCCCAGCGCCTGACCTGACGCAAACGACTGGCCAAGGCGGGCCAGAGCTTGTGCGTACCGACTAAAACTGCTGCTGGCAAGGTCAACTGTCCAAGTATCAGTACGACCTCATCGTACTGCCCGTAGTTCGGAATTAGCACCAGCGCCCCGACCCCGTCCCAGTAGGCGTGCAGGAGGATCACAGCGGCCAGGTTCCTTCCTGTGTACCAGTAGCATGCGCTGAGGGTGAACGCGCCGATAAGAATCACCGCGAATCCTAGCAGAGAGATTGTCCCGAACCCCTCTACCTGGAGTGCAGGGAGATGGAAGGCAGAATAGATTAGGGGAGAAAGGATAACCACGCCAAACCCCCGTCCGAGAATCTGGTTCAACTCGTTCATCAGGTAGGCTCTGAAGAACAGCTCCTCTGAGAGCACTATGACCGCAAGATCAAGGACGCCTCGGAGAAACCCACTGATGTCGGGATAGCAAGCGAACCCGCCTCCGCCGCCTATGCACATGTTGAACGGGGTCAGCACAATCCCGAAGTACCCCGTCAGGGCTAGGGCGAGGATTCCCGCTTCTACAAGCTCGAAGCAGGCAAGCTTCTTCCCCGACTGCACATGGCGCCAGTATCTTCCCATCCAGAGCAGGCCGACTGAGATGAGGATTAGCGAGACACCGACAAAGAGGTCTTGGTTCCTGATCGCTGTCTGTTCAAGGGGACCAAGATACTGCGGAGCTAAGTTCGTCAGATAGACCAGGACGAACGCAACCAGGAGTGCGACAACTAGTCGGGGGGCCCGCCGTAAATCCAATCAATTCATGGACCCCAGGAGAAGTAATAAGAATGATTGACGTTATCGACGTCGGTTTGTCTCTTCACGCGCCCTCTGTCTTCTTGTATTCGTTGGGGTACAGGTGACAGTCGACCCAGTGGTCCCTTTCGATTTCGAGCAAGGGAGGGTCTACACTCTTACAGGTTTCCATCACAAATGGACATCTCGGGTGAAAGCTGCACCCTGGAGGAATGTTGAGGGCGCCCGTTATCTCCCCCGTGCTTATGATTTTCTGAGGTTTCGCACGCTCTTCGACGTCAGTCACTACTGGTATCGAAGACAGCAGCATCTTGGTGTAGGGGTGCAGAGGGTTCCTGAAGAACTCCTCCGTGGACGCGATTTCCCTGACTTTGCCTAGATACATGATCATCACCCTATCTGCGACGTTCCGCATCAGACTCAGATTGTGCGTGATGAAGATGTACGACAGACCGAGACGTTCTTTCAGTCTGAGAAGAACATTGATCATCTTCGCCTGAATCGAGACATCCAGGGCAGACGTAGGCTCGTCCAGAACAAGTAGCGACGGGTTCGTCCCCAGCGCCCTCGCGATCGAGACAAGCTGCTTTTCTCCTCCCCCCAATTCGCCTGGGTACCGCTCTGCGAACTCGAGCGGCAACTCAACCAGGCTGAGGAGTTCGTCGACGCGCTGTGAGATCGACGCACCTGTTTTGTTGACCTTGAGCGGGACCTCGATGGCCTGCCGTACAGTCCTCTTTGGATTAAGCGAGGACGCAGGGTTCTGGAAAACCATCTGAATGTCTCTCTTGAGTTCCTTGCTCCTGTGATTTGCGCTCTTGGAGAGATCCTTGCCTCTGTAGGTGAGTGTCCCTGATGTGGGCGGATAAATGCCTATGATCATGTTACCTATGGTCGTCTTTCCTGAGCCTGACTCGCCAACGATTCCGAATACCTCGCCCTCATGCATCTCGAAGCCTACGGCTTCCACTGCCTTGATCACCCCTTTGTTCGTCTGGAAGTACCTGGTCAGGTCATGGGCGGAAAGTATGGGCTCACTCATTTCTTAGCACCGTGCTTTTCATCGTATAGGTAGCAGGCTGCCACCTGTCCGTCGCCCACGCTGTAGAGCGCTGGCATTGCACTGTCGCAGACGGGCATCTTGTATGGGCACCTTGTCACGAACCTGCATCCATTTGGCGGTGTGAGGTAACTTGGGACCTGACCGAGTATCCCCTCTGGGACGCCGCCGCCCGTCAACTTTGGAATCGAGTCGATGAGCATACGCGTGTATGGATGACGCGGGTCGTTGAATACCTGGTTAGTCGGCCCTTCTTCCACTATAGTTCCCGCATACATGACGTAGACCCTGTCGACAAAGTTCTTCACCGTACCGAGGGCGTGGGAGATCAGGATGATTGACAAGCCTCTTTCGTCGACGATTTGCTTCAGCAGCCTCATTATCTGATCCTCGATCGTGACGTCAAGCGACGTCCCAGGCTCATCGGCGACAAGGAGCTCATTCGCCGAGATAAGTGCGAATGCTATGTTGACGCGCTGCTTCATGCCTCCGCTGAGCTGAAATGGGTAGCTGTCAAGAATCCTGTCTGGTTCAGGCAGGGCCGCCTGTTTCAGGAATCCCACGGCTCTCTCGTGAACCTGGCTTGTCGAGAGGCGCTCGTCCGCAGATATGCGAATTATGTCGTACATCTGCTCCTTAATGGTGAACACAGGGTTCAGCGCAGCAGAAGGGTCCTGGAATATCATTGACACCTTCTTTCTCCTCAGGTGCGTCAGTTCACCACGCGACATTTCGAGCACGTTATTGCCCTCGTAGGTTACCTTCCCCTGGGTGATTCTTCCGTTGCTGGCGAGAAGCCGGAGCATCGATTTTACGGTGGTGGTCTTGCCACAAGCCGATTCCCCTATGATTCCAACCTTTTCGCCCTTGCCCACCGAAATGTTCACCCCATTGAGCACCTTGAGCCACCCCTCGTATACCTTGTACTCAACCTTCAGATCCTCCACCTGGACCAACGACGTGTTCAAGAACACCTTCTTGTCGAACCCATATGGTTCAAACTCTACCTAATCTCCGATGAGAACATATCGTTGACGCCGTCGCCTATGAGGTTGAATCCGAGAATGACGACCACAATCGCGAGCGCAGGGAAAATAGAAATCCACCACTGAGCCGGAAGATACGCCGAGCCATCAGAAATCATCGTCCCAAGGTCCGGGATTGGAGCCTGCGCTCCTAACCCCACGTAACTGAGTGCCGCACCGATAAGGATGGTCCACCCGCCGTCGAGGGACACCTTTGTCAGAATCGAACCAAGAATGTTCGGCAAAATCTCTCTGAACATGATGTGCGTCGACGAGGCGCCCGCGAGTTGGGCCGCGTGCACATAGTCTTCGTTCCTTATTGACGAAGCTTGGCCGTAGACCAGTCTAGTGTACCACGGCCACCATGCCAGCGCGATAGCAAGGAACGCATTGATGCCTCCGGGTTTCAATATTGCTACGACGGAAAGCGCGAGGATTAGCGGGGGAACCGCAATAAAAACGTCAGCGACCCTCATGATCAGCGTACTGAACCACCTAGTGATGAAATATCCGGCAATCAGGCCAAGGACTACCCCGGGGATTACATCCAGCGAAAGCACGACGACCACAAGTTCCAAAGAGTACCGGAAACCAAACATCAAGCGCGACAGCACGTCGCGGCCGTATTCGTCGGTCCCAAACAGGTGGGTGGCGGAAGGTGGTAAGCTGGCTTGATTGAAATTGACGTAAAGACCTGCGCTCTGGGGGTACGGGGAAATCCACGGGGCGAAGATTGCCACAAAGACAACCGTGCCTATCGCAATGAGGCCAACAATCGAGAGCCTGTTCCTGCTGAACTTGTACCAGTATTTCCCGTATTTCTGAGAAAGGGACAGACCTCGTCTCTTTGTTGTGTCCATTATTCACTCTTCACCTGCAGCCTAATTCTCGGGTCCAGATATCCCACAACGATATCCACCAAGATGTTCGCTATGACGAACATCACACCAGCGACCATGACAACCGCGACAATCGCATTGAGGTCCTTGCTCAACATGGCATTCAGACCGTATCTCGAAAACCCAGGCCAGTTGAAAATCAGTTCGACTAGGAACGCGTTCGCTATTTGGGCCGAGATGTCGAGAGCATAAATCGTCAGCGTCGGAATCAGAGAAGGCTTCATCAGATACTTCAGCATTATCAGCCTCTCCGGCATGCCGTGAGAGATTTCTGCGAGAGTGTAGTCCTTGCCGAGGTTCTCAACCACGCTCGAGCGCATTATCCTCGCTTCCTGTGCAATCGGTCCGAGGGCGAGAGCGAATGCAGGTAGGATTAGGTGCCAGATCGCATTGAGCATGGTGCCGAAATTCCCCGTAAGCAGCGAATCGATGGTGTAAAGACCCGTGATAGTGGGAGGGGGCGTGACCCCGAGGCTCAGCCTACCCGTTATGGGGAACCAGAAAAGGGTGTATCCGAAAACGAGCTGCAAGATGATTGCGACGACGAAAGAGGGAACGGCTATTCCAACATAGGAGATTAGTCGGACAACATTGTCCACTGCAGTGTTCGCTCGTCTCCCAGCGAGGACACCGAGGGGGACGGAGATGAGGATGTCGATTATTGCAGCGGTTAGGATGAGTTCAACGGTGGCAGGGAGGAACTCTTGGACGTCCAGAAGCACGTTTCTCTGGGTAAAGAGGGACAAACCCCAGTTGCCTGTGAAGATTCCCTCCAACCAGTAACCGTACTGGACCCAGATCGGGTCGTTGAGATGCATCGCTGCCCTCAGCGCGTTGACTGCTGATTGGGGAGCCTGTGGTCCGAGGGCCAGCCTCGCAGGGTCCCCCGGGAGTACCCTGGCTATTATGAAAATCAGGATGGAGAGACCAAAGAGGGAAATGACGGAGTAGCCTAGCCTCTTGAGGATGAAACCCCATGATCCCCAGTCTAGCTTCACTAGACTCGCCCGTCAGGTATAACGTCCTTGTGCATAAGGGGCGTAGTCATTCCCTTTGGCCGTAAAAAAAGGGGCATGGACCCCGCCTCCAGCTGTCTAGCTGGTTAGCGAGGCCAGTGCTTGCGGGTAGAAGGAGACGTTTCTCCAGTAGAAGTCGTACCCCAGCAGGGGTATCGGGTGCCCGTTGGCGGGGTACCAGTTGACGACACTCGGATAGTAGGCTCTCACTTCGGTGACATCGAATGCATAGATGGTTGGGTACATGTGATAGATTTGTTCCTGGGCGTTGTAGTATCCCTGGAAGCGCTGCGTCTGGTTTAGGTTGCTGACTGCACCCAAGATGATGTTATCCAGAGTGGAGTTCAGCAGCCACTCGTTCTGCTCCCAAGTTCCATCGGCCGCAGACGTGTACCTTGACTGCAGGAGCGAACCTGCTTCGTAGTAGCTTGCTGCATCTTCGATTGAGACTATGTTGGGTGAACTGGTCTCGTTGGCGAGGTCAGCGACTACCGTCAGCCACGGCGTTCCCACAATGTTCACCGTGATGCCTATCTGCTGCATGTCCGAGGCGAACTCGAGTGCAAGCTTCTGCTCTGCCGGGACTGCGGTCACCCAATAGTAGGTGACTGGGTAGCTGCTGAGGTTGCCATCCTTGTAGTACTTTGATTGCTGTATCAACTGCTTGGCCAGCGCCAGATTCTGGGTGGACGGTGGGATTGCAGGGTCATGGCCAGGCAACGCCACTGGTACCGGGCCGGCTGACAGCGTGGTGCCTGGGAAGATTTGATCGACCACTGCGGTGTAGTTGAGGGCATACGACATGGCCTCCCTGACATACAGGTCGTCTGTAGGCGCTTTCTGTGTATTGATCATCAGATACATCTCTTGTGTCGATGGGATAACGACCATCTGTGCTCCCTTGAGCGAGCTCAACGCCTGAATGTTCTGGTATGGTTGCCACATGTCCGTGATCTGTATCGCGCCAGTGGTGAACAGGGCTTTCACCGTGTTGGGGTCGTCAATGCCAATGTACTGGACTGTCTTCGGCTGGTTCGGTTGCGTGCCATTCCAGTAGTTGGTGTACTCTTGGAATATCATGTTGGCTTCGAGGTTGGCGGATGTCATCGTGTAGGGGCCCGAGCCTGCGTCGTGCGTCAGAAGCCAGGTCGACCCATAATCACCCAGCGCTCCATAGGGGCCCGACACGATGTGGGCCATCACCTGCGCCGGGTCTAGGATGTAGAGTCGGACTAGCGCAGACAGGAACGGGCCGAAGGTCTTCCCCAGGTGGAACACAACGGTGTAAGGACCAGTCGCGTTGGTGCTCACGATGTACGGCGAGAAGAGATACGAGAATCCTTGGCCCATTGTGATCATTCTGTTCATCGAGAAGACTACGGCACTGGCATTGAGCGGGTCACCGTTGTGGAAGGTGACTCCCTGTCTGAGATTGAACGTGTACGTCAGGCCGTTTGCGGACACATTCCAAGAAGTCGCGAGGTCAGGCTGGACCGCTCCGCTGGCTGTTGGAAAGACAAGGGTGTCGTACAGGTTCACTAAGGCTGCGCAGCTCGCTTCGTCCGATCCCTTGGCGGGATCGGCGTTGGGTACGTTGGCGAATGTCAGGCTCAGTATTTGTGAAGACGTCGTTATGTTACTGTTGATAGAACTCGAAGACGTCACTGTCGTTGAGACCGAAGACGTTGTTGTCGTCGATGTCGTCGACGTTGTGACTGTCGATGCGTAGTATATTCCGACCGCGGCTATCAGGATTACGATGATAACCACGGCTGCTATTACTCCCCTTCCTACCGCACTTCTCCTTCGTGCGATACGAGTAATCACGCTCATAAAAGAACCCGGTCGATATATACGGCTGATGCCTAATTGTTCCCTACGGTATTCGATGCAATACTAACTGCTTAGGATAACAAGAGAGGAAAAATTTCCAGATTCGGCTCAAGGCTTAATACTTCCAAAGGATGTTTCAGGCTTGAGGGATTATGTGGGAGTATGAATTGAATCTGGCCGCAAGGAAGCTGGTGGAGTACGTTTGTGGCGTAAGGAAAGGAGAAGAGGTCTTGATCTACGGAGACACATCTAACGACGAAGAGGTCCTTACGGCTACCGCCGCGGCTACGTACGCAGCGGGAGCCACGCCAACCGTCGTCCTCACCGAGACGCGGAAGATGAACAACATGGAACCGCCCAGGCCATTGGCGGCCGCAATGATGGACGCCGACGTCGAGATAGAATTCACCGTCAAGGCCCTGCTTTACACAAGGGCCCAAGTCAATGCGGAGAAGAAAGAAAGAGTGTACGTATGCCTCACGGATCTGGACAGAGGAGCGTTCGTCAGAACGATAGGATGGGTCGACTATGCGAAAATGGTGGAATTCGGAGAGAAGCTTGCAGAGCTAACAACCAAGGCCAACGAACTCAGAGTCACCAGCCCGTCGGGGACGGACTTCACCGGGAAGATTGGAGGCAGGAAGTGGGAAGACTTTGGGGGGACTGCGGCAACCCGGAAGGTGATAATGCTGGGGGGACAGACCGGGGGGTCGTGCATCGAAGAAACTATGAATGGCACCCTGGCATTCGATGGGAATATCTGGCCACCTGACGAAATAAGGAACAGAATCACCACCCCAATCAAGTTCAAGGTGGAGAAGGGGGTAATCAAGGAGATATCTGGTGGAGTGGAAGCAGAAATCATGAGGAAGTACCTGGGCAGCTTTAACGACCCGAACATGTACAGGATAGCCCACTGCTGCTATGGATATCACCCGCTGGCCATGCCTTCCGGAGGGATAGCAGAGGTCGAGAGAAGCTGGGGTTGCTTCCAGGTTGGTTGGGGTTCGCAGGGCCCGTTAATCAGACCGGACCTGAAGGGTGACTACGGGTGGAAAGCCGCGTCGCACGACGACGGAATAATAACCAAGGCTTCCATCTATCTGGACGGGAACCCTGTCCAGAAAGACGGGAAGTTCGTCCACCCTGATCTCCTCGAGATCATGAAAGAGTGGGGCGTCGAACAGTAAACAAGCTCCTGAAGTCGAGTAACGGAGTTCCATCTGTCTAATTGCCCGTGCAGGGTGGGAGGGAAGCCATGCGAGCCCCTCGATGCGGAGGCCCTTGATTATTGTTTACATAATGAGTAGCCACGTCAGTTACGGGTTGGGCTCCAAGGGAAGAAAGGTCAGCGTATACACGGTCGTCATGGTCCTAATCACATTGATAGTTGGTCTCTACATTTTCTTGGAGCTTAACTTCGTCATCGGATTCTTGATTGTGATGATTGGGGCGCTCATCTATTACACAAGAAAGCGACTAGAGGGAGTCGGCTAGACGAGTTTCCCCTCTTTCATCATGAGCTTTCCGTCCACCCAGACATCAGGTTTCGGTTGGATGAAGTCCTGGTGGAGGTCGGCGTGGACTCGACCCCCCATGTGAGCGTTGTCGCCTACAGCGATATGTATGGTGCCTCTGATCTTTTCCGACTCGAGCGTGTTGTCCGGTCTCTTTGCGTTCGGGTTGGTCCCGATTCCAAACTCCGCCATGTTGCGTCTCGACGTGTACGGTTCTTCGTTAACGCCCGGCTTCAGCAGATTCCTCAGCTCGTCCCCGGCCTTTCCCCCTCCCAATACTTCTGTTGCACTCCCATCTTTGAAGACGATTGTCATGTTCTCCTCCAAGTTGGGGTGCCACCCTTTCTCCACCACCAACTTCCCGTTACCCGTTCCTTCTAGAGGCGTAGAGTAGGCTTCACCGGCGGGAAGGTTACCCCATGCTCCACTGTCTGTATATAGGCCGGCTTCTGACATTCCCTTCCTGTCCACGAGACTGAACCTCAAATCGGTTCCTCCTTTGGTCTTGACGATTATTTCCTTCGCTTCGGTGATAATCTTGGCAAGGCCGTCGGACTCCAGCTTCACCTTCGTGTAGTCAGCGGCCATCGATCCTCCCTCATAGAACATGTCAGCGAGAAAGAGCGGCATACTGGCCACCCTTGCCCCTGCTTTGCATGCGCCCTCCCGGGCTTCAGTGTGTGTGAGCGAGTATGTCGTTATAGCAATGTCTACATCCGCAGACTTCATCCTTTCCGCAACTTCCCCTCCGGGGTCGCCTGCGTTCCTTCCAACAGAGGGATAGGCGCAAAATTCCACTTTGCAGTCAGGGAACCTTGAGGACAATATCTCGAACACTGTCTTGGCCAGGAGCGACCTTTCGACGAATTCAGAAAGGCGTTCAATCGACTTGCTCATCCATTCGCTGGCCCCCGGGAAGTCCGAGAGCACAAGGACTCGCTCGCCGGGCTTGACTCCCATGTTGACCTTCAACATCTTTACTACGGCCGGTTCGATTTTCTGTCTATCTGGCATTGAGCGCGAACCGTCGATTGCGGTATAAACAGATTCCACTGGCCGCGGCCTGCAGACAGAAACCTAAGCTCTTAGGTCTGTGCCGAGACGCTAGACCAATACGTTCTTACTGCTGAGTGCCTGGTTCTTGCCTAGAGCTGATATTTCTCCTCGGCAATTGGCTAGATGACCCACTCTTCCCTTTCCACGTCTCTCTTCTCAAAGCTTAGCTTGGAAGTACGATATGGAACCTCGCCGTAAAGCAATGTTTCTTCTTCCTCCCGATAAAGAGAATCGACTATTCTTCCAAGGGAATCCCCTTTCATCATTCCGCTACCGCTATCACCTCCTACGACAATCAGGTTGTGGTCCCGGAACGCGAACGGAAGATAGTCGAGCGTGTTGTATCCGTAAAGGCCTGCCCACATGGCCTTGATGGGCGAATCTTTGAAATCCGGGAAGTAGGACACAAGGACCGGGTAAACGCTCCTTTCGTAAAAGTCTCTTTCGGCCCTGTATGTTTCGAGGTCGTGCTCGGGTCGATTGATAAACGGTCGATTGATGTCGTCTTCACAGGCGACCCAGAAGACGCTTTCTTCGCTGACAGGTTTGAAATGCACCCCAGCCTTGGGAAGGATGGTGAGGGGTACGAGACCCAGAGGATTGAAGCCGCTCGAGCGAAGGAGTCTGTCGAGTTTTGTTCCATTTGCCTGGACACTGAAGAGTTGCCTCTTCTTCGCCTTCACATTGCCGAACATCCCTATGGGCTCGAGCAGTTCGTTCTCCCAGGCTCCTCCTGCGAAGACGACTGTCTCTGCATGGAGCATCTCTTCGGATGGACCGTGAACCATCACTCCTTCCACCCTGAAGTCCTGCCAGGCGAAGGGCTCACCTTCGATGCCCAGCCTCTTTGTCGGCCCGAGGGCGAATGCCTGCACATCTGTGTTGAAGGCAAGCGTGCCGCCTGCTTTGACGAACTCGTTGGCATAGAATCTGACGAGTTTGTCAGGGTCGAGCCTCCCGCACTTGGGTCCGAAGACGCCCCCCTCGACGGGGGGGAGGTCCATCAGAGCAGCATCTTCACTCGTCCCGAAATCCGATATCATTGTTGGGAGCAGTCTCTTGAGGTCTTCCTTCCCGTACCTCACGATGTCGATTCCTTTTTTGTCCATCCCCCTTAGGAACGGTTCGCTCCGGGAGAGTTGGGCTTTGTCCATCAGCCACAGATATCCAATCTTCTCGAGGCCTATGTCCACCTTCAGGTCTTGTTGGACGTGGACGAAGAAATCTATGGCGCTATTCGACAGAATCTGGTTGTCTGGGGAAGAGAATGTGTTCCTAAAAGTGGCGTTACTCCTTCCAGTGTTCCCTTGTCCGGGAGCGCCGTACCTGTCGACTACTAGAATCCGCTTACTAGGATTGTTCTTCTTGAGGTAGTACGCAGACGCAACGCCCATTATTCCAGCCCCGACCACTATGATGTCGTACTGGGCCGGCAATCAGTGAATTAG
>DASPVF010000042.1:0-54441 GCA_035622475.1 Nitrososphaerales archaeon | reverse complement strand
CGACCGTTCTCGTATATGCCACCTTCGATGTTGGATCTGCGCTCCTGACCCTGTCGACTCTCGGCTTCCTGAACGTGGGAATACCTCCCTCTGCGCCGGAGCTTGGAGAGATGGTTTCCAACGTTACCTACAATCTCTTCTTGTACCCGTACCAGATTATCATACCAGCCGTGGTTGTGGCTGTCATCGTGGCAGGATTCAGCTTCCTCGGGGAAGGAGTCAGGGAGTCGTTGGATGTCAAGCTCAGACCTCACATCCTAGTTAGGAACAAGCCTGCGAAAGAATTCGAATCGAAGAATCAATAGAAAACACGCACCATGCGGTCAGTACTGAGGGACGTCCTCTCAGGAGGGATCCTGAAGTGGCACCCGTACATTGCCACCCGAGGCCGCAGCCGTTGAAAGGGGTGCCTGGTTCTCCTTGCGTGACAGGTGGTCGTAAAGAAAGCAGGAGACCAGATGGCCACTCCCGAGATTCACCCAGGGAGGTACCACCGAGCACCTTTCGAATGCAGCTGGACAGACTATTCGGTACCTGCAGCCCGAGGGCGCCGGTCTGTGCTCGGAGACGACAGCCTCCTGCAGCCCGGCCTTCTTTAGTGTGAGGACGTGCGAAATCAGGCTTTGGGTGTAGGGGTGCTTCGGTTCGGTGTTGATGGTCCGAGTGTCTCCTACCTCCACCAACCTTCCGTAGAACAGGACCCCCAACCTGTGACTGACGTACTTGATCACGTTGATGTCGTGGGTAATGAAAAGATACGACATGTTGAGCTCTGACTTGAGCCTCTTGAGAGTGTTCAAGACTTGCGCCTGTATTGAAACATCGAGTGCGCTAGTCGGTTCGTCCAGCACGAGGAGCTTCTTGGGCACCACGAGAGCCCTAGCCAGACTAATCCTCTGCCTCTGACCCCCGCTCAGCTCCCTCGGACGTCGAGGGAGCAGGTCCTTGGTAACTCCGACAAGTTTGGTTATGAAGCTGATCCTTTCATCGTAATCCTTCTTGGGTATTGACTTCGCTGCGATGAGCGCCTCCGTTATGACTTCCTTCACTGTCAGTGAGGGATTCAGAGATCTAACAGGATCCTGGAAGACTATTCCCACGTTCTGCCTCAAAAAGGCAATGTCCTTCCTGCTCTTGTAATTGATTTCTCGTCCCTGAAACCTGACGGTTCCGGACGTTGGCTTGTACAGAGCGACGAGGACCTTGGCCAGGGTGGATTTTCCCGAGCCTGTCTCGCCAGTCAGCCCGAATGTTTCGTTCTCCCCGATGGTAAGTGAGACGTCGTCTAGTGCCTTCAATGAAGGACCGCTCCGGAAGAGGCCTTCTCTCCTCTTGGACCTGAAGGCAACAGTGAGATTCTCTATCTCAACTAAATCTCCCAAGCTCTTTGTCTACCCTCCAACAGGCCGCGTACCTCCCTGCGAAAATCGCCTCCAGTTCCGGCTCCTTTTCCTTACAAACGTCCTTCGCGTATGGACATCTGGGGTTGAACTTGCACCCACTTGGAAGATTCCTAAGGTCAGGAGGCTCTCCCAGCTGAACCGCCAGCGGCGGCGCATCCTCGAATCCCTGGGGCACAGACGCAACCAGGGTGCTTGTGTAGGGATGCAGGGGTTCCTGAAGGACCCCGCGCGTCTCTCCGGCTTCCATCACCCTTCCAGCGTACATGATGTATATTCTGTCGCAGATCTGAGAGGCAATGGTCAGGTCGTGTGTAATGTACAAGAGGGTCTCTCCGGCCTTTCTCTGCGCGCTGAACATTCCGAGAATCCTGCTCTGGACATAAGCGTCGAGACCCGTGGTAGGCTCATCAGAAATCATCAGTCTTGGTTTCTCGACGATTGAAATCGATATGGCTACCCTCTGCCTCATTCCGCCTGATAGCTCGTGAGGATATCGTTCCAAGACCTCTTCCGGCTTATCGATACACAGGTTTCTCAGCAGATCGGTAATCAGCTCCCTCGATTCTCCTTCCGTCTCCTGCGTTACCGGCGGGTCTTGCCTTCTCCTTTGAACCTTCAACGCCTCACCGATTTGAGTCTCGACGGTATACACCGGATTAAGGGAGTCGAGCGGTTCTTGGAAAACCATGTTAATTCCAGTGCCGTGAATCTTCTCCATCTCTCCTGGCTTCAGTTTTAGAAGGTCCCTGCCTTCAAAGACGGCAGACCCGCTGACTATGTTGGCAGGCGGGGAATCCAAGAGTCCTAGGATTGCCATACCCAGTGTAGTTTTGCCAGAGCCACTCTCGCCTACGATGCCGACGACCTCGCCCTTCTTCGCCATCAAAGAGACCCCGTTCAGGATTCTTACTCTGCCGTCGACAGATACGAAATCGATGGTCAGATCTTTGATCTCTAACACTATGTCACCATCACCCTTCTCCCGAGGGCGGGCAACGCTACTTGGCGGGGCACTTACCGAGGGGGCAAGAGTCTGGCGAGCATCGGTTTCGCCAAAATTGTCGACGGCCAAGCCCGGAACCTTCGAAACTTTTCCCTCTCGTAGTCATATTAACCCTTTCTTGCTGAGCCGTTTCGGGGACAGTAGGGCGGAGTTTACGAGTGGAACCTAAAATCGCCCTTGACTTGCAAGAGCTTGTGACGGACTACGGCTTCCTCTGTCTGAGGCAGGGATAATTCGAGAGGAGTGACCGATGTTCACCGGAGACTGTAGTGCTCGTTTACTTTGCGACGATGTTAGGGAAGTTAGAGGTGTGGAAGCTGAGCCGGTACTTTCCACCGGCGCCAACATAAATTGCGCCTTCATTCTTCAGCGAACGCAGTGCCCTAGTGAAGTCCGCTTTCGGGATTCCCAGCTCAATTGCGATATCGCTCCTCCCTTCCCTTACGAGCCCTACCGCGACCGCGTTCAGTATTCTCGCCTCAGGAGGGGAATCTTCGTATGGGACAGCGAGTGGAATCAGGCCGAAGGGAGCAGCGAATGCCCTATCGGGCTCTGAATTTTGAAGCGGAGTTTGGCTCTCTGGCTCCAACTGCTTCAAGCGGTACTTCCTACCGCTTTGGAATGCCAATCTGTTGAAAAATCCCGCTCTGTGTTCGGCTTTTAAAGATTTCCCGCGTAATCAATGATTTTCTCTACCAACGCGAAAGTATGATCTTCTTGTCTGTGAAAAAGTCCACCGTGTCTGCCTGTGGGTGTAAGATGCCGAAGAAGGAATCCTTCATCCCTCCGAATGGGTAGAAAGCCGATGGCGCCGCGACCCCAATGTTGATCCCTATGTTGCCCACGCTTGCACGTCGCTTGAACTCGCGCGCTGTTCTGCCGGATGAAGTAAATATGCTAGCCATGTTTCCATAGTTCGTGCCCCGGTTGACCAAGTCAAGGGCTTCCTCGAGAGTCTCCACGTGCAGAACACTAGCCAGTGGGCCAAATACCTCGTCCCGCGCTATGCTCATAGAAGGGGAAACGTCGTCGAATATCGTGCTCCCCAGATAGAACCCTCCAGGGAATTCCTCTACGGAGGCCTGTCGCCCGTCAATCGTGAGTTTCCCACCTTCATCTATCCCCTTCTGGACATACGACCGTACTCGTTCCTTCGCGGCCAAAGTTACCATTGGCCCCATCTCTGTGGTTGGGGACATCCCATTCCCTATCCGAAGTGAGGACGATGTCTTCGAGAACTTGTTGAGCAATTCCTTGCCGTCGCCTACCGAGACGAGGTTCGCACCGGCGAGGCACCTCTGACCGGTGTTGCCAAAGAACGAAGATACAATTGAGGGGATTGAGCGGCCCATATCTGCATCGGGCATTACTACGATGTTATTCTTGGCGCCTCCGCTAACCATCGCCCGCTTCCCGTTTTCTCCTGCGAGTCTGTAAACGCGACGCGCCACGGCTGTTGACCCAACGAATGTCACGCCCTTCGTCGCAGTCTGACTAATCAGAGCTTCCACGACATCGGACCCGCCATGGACCAAGTTGAATACCCCTGGGGGCAACTTCACTTCCTCCTGGAGCAGCTCGGCGACCCTCTGCATTGGCACCGGTGTTATTTCGCTGGGCTTCACGACGATGGTGTCGCCGAGCACAAGAGCGTAGGGCAAGAACCAGAAAGGTATCATGATGGGGAAGTTGAATGGGCAGACTATGGCAAAGACGCCCAGCGGTTCCTTTACCATGAGCTCGTCTATTCCCGGCGAAATCTCGTCCAGACTTGTTCCCTTGGCAAGCGTGTACGCAATCGAAATCGCGGATTCAACGTTCTCGATCGTTCTTCGGACATCCCCTCGACTCTCTTCCAATGTCTTACCGTGATTTTCTGTGTTCAGGGTCGCAAGCTCCTGGACGTGATTCTCGAGCACCTCTTTCATTCTGAATAGGAATTGGATTCTGTCGGTTATCGGCATCGAGCTCCATGAAGCAAATACGTCATCAGCGGCACTGACAGCCTGAGAAACCTCATCCCTGGTCGAAAAGGGGACTGTGGCTATGGTTCGTCCCTCGGCGGGGTTGAATACCGGGCGCAGGTCCTGAGATTCGGACTCGCGCCATTTTCCACGTATCAGCAACCGAAGTCTCGGGGGGGGTTTGGTGGAAGGCACCTTGGATGGCATTGGGACGTCCGCCACCTCGGCCAAAGGTCGCGTGATAAGAGCGTTGATGCTCACAGGTAAGGTTTCGGTCGTGGAAGCTGAAGCTCGTCATGGCTGCCAGCTGGCATCAGGCCAAAAGGGCCAGTCGTCGTTCGTTGAAAAAGTGGGAATGCGCGCAAAGCGGTATAAGCGCTCTAATTACCAAGCTGCCGCCATGAGCGAAGCCTTCTATGCTCTCGACCACCGCTACGTCCTCGACTGTCTTCCGCCCCGCGAGAAGATAGTCGTCGCCCGGGCGCAAGGACTTAGGATTGAGGACACCGATGGGAGAGTATACACCGACCTCTTCTCGGGGATAAGCACCAACAATCTCGGTCATTGCCACCCTGAAGTTGTCGAAGCAATAGCGAATCAAGCGAAGAAGTTCATGCATGTGTCGGCTTACTACTACCACGAACTGGAGGCAACTCTCGCCCAGCGACTTTCATCCATCGCCCCAGGAGAGCTCTCTAAGACGTTCTTCTGTAACAGCGGGACCGAGGCCGTCGACGGCTCCGTGAAAATCAGCAAGCTGTACGCCAGCTCGCTAGGGAGGAGCGGTGCCACCGTCGTCGCCTTGAATGGCTCGTTCCATGGCAGGCTTTCTCTCACGCTCTCCCTGACAGGTCAGAGGAAGTTCAAGGCCAACCTGGGGAACTACGCGAACTATCCGGGTGTTGTGCACACGCTGTCTCCATACTACTACAGGTATGGGGAAGGTGTCTCGGAGGACGAGTTCGGCAAGCGTTGCGCGGACGAGATTAGAGATGTGATTGAGAACTATGTGACAGGCGATGTCTCTGCTGTCGTCGTCGAACCGATACTAGGGGAAGGCGGAATAATAGTGCCGCCTGACACTTTTCTGCCTAGGGTCGCGACAATCTGTAGAGAAGAAGGCGTCCCCCTCGTGGTCGACGAAGTCCAGACGGGATTCGGAAGGACAGGGAAGGTCTTCGCATGTCAGCACTGGTCGGTGGACCCCGACGTGATGGCCTTGGCGAAGGCCCTCGGCGGAGGACTGCCGTTGGGAGCAATCATGGTCTCCGAGAAAGTCTCCAAGGCGATCCAACCAGGCGACCATTTCAACACATTCTTCGCGAATCCGGTGTGTTGTGCGGCAGCCCTGGCTGCAGTATCCATTCTGCAGAGGGAGAATTTGGCCGAGAGGGCTTTGAATATTGGCACCGAGGTACTGAAGAGGCTTGGTGAGGTCCAAGAGAAGATCCCCAATGTAGGAGATGTGAGGGGCAAGGGGCTCATGATAGGAATCGAACTCGTCAAGGATCGTAGCACCAAGAAACCTGCTCCCGAACTGGCCCAGGAAGTCAAGAAAGAGATGCTGAAGAAGGGATACATCGTGGGGGTCGGGGGCATATTCAAGAATGTGGTCAGGCTCCAGCCTCCACTAATCATCCCAGAGGATGAGGCCGAGAAGGCAACTTCGGAATTGATCACTTCGATGAAGCAGGCATCGCGCCAGTAACTTCCATCTCTAGAGTAGAGCGGGAGCCCCTTCAGTCCCGCTCTCCAATGTCTAGACTTCTCTAAAGTTCAGCTCCCGAGGTTTAGACTTACGAGTTTCTGCTCGGTCATTTCGAGCATGGTGTCTCTGACCCCCTCCCTTCCGAAGCCCGTTTTTCTTCGGCCGCCGAAGGGGAGAGCGTCCCACCTTAGCCTGGTCGAGTCGTTGACTATCACGGAGCCCGCGTGTATTCTCCTGGCGAGATTCAGGGCCATTTTGTAATCCCTGGTGTGTATGGCGGACTGCAGCCCGTACTCCGATGAGTTGGCCATCTCTAGCGCCTCTTCAGGGGTATCGAACGTCGAGATTGGGGCGATTGGTCCGAAGACCTCCTCCTTCATGGCTGCGACGTTTGTGGAAACATTGCTAACGACAGTGGGTTCGAAGTAGCTCCCTTGCCTATCGATCCTCTTTCCTCCGATGAGAAGCTTCCCTCCCTTTGCGACAGCGTCGTCGACAAACTTTGCCATATCATCTACTGCAGACTGGTTTATCACCGGCCCCACGTCTGTCGCTTCGAGCAGGGGGTCGTCCACTTTGAGCTTGGACGTGAGAACAACGAAGCCGTGGATGAATTTGTCCGCAACTCTGCTCTGGATGAAGAACCGCTTGCTCGAGTTACAGTTCTGGCCTGCGTAGTCGAACCTTCCTTTGACCGCTGTCTTTGTCGCTCTTTCCAGATCTGCGTCATCAAACACGATCACGGGATCGGATCCGCCGAGCTCCATTATCGATCGCTTCGCATGCATGGCTGCCACCGACGCTACGTGAAGGCCGACCTCTGTCGAACCGGTGAAGGTGACCAGATCGACGTAGGGGTGCTCGACCAGGGAGTCGCCTATATCTGAGCTTCGACCTGTAACGAGGTTGACGCACCCTGGCGGGAGACCGGCATCCGACAGCAGGGCAGTCATCTTCGCCGCGGACAGAGGCGTCTGGATACTCGGCTTAACGACCAGAGTGTTCCCCACGGCCAGGGCCGGGGCGACCTTGTGGGCGAAGGAGTTCACTGGGAAGTTGAATGGCAGGATTGCCGCAACAACACCTACCGGTTCGCGTGTCGTGAAGACCATGCGGTCCTGGTTCCCTGCGGGGTACTCGTATGCGTCAACCCGGTGGACCCTCCCTTCGAGCATCCTCGTTGCCTCCTGGGCCGCCGAGGTGAAGACGCCTGCGGCCCTGATGACCT
This sequence comes from Nitrososphaerales archaeon, assembly GCA_035622475.1. Classification (GTDB taxonomy): domain Archaea; phylum Thermoproteota; class Nitrososphaeria; order Nitrososphaerales; family Gagatemarchaeaceae; genus UBA183. Next base: position 47,135 of record DASPVF010000042.1, on the reverse strand, counting down.
CGATCCTACTGTCCCTGATGGGTTTCCCCGCCTCCGTCGCGAGGGTGAGGGCGAAGTCCTCTCCACGCTCCCTCAGGAGTGCGGCGGCCTTGAGCAGAATTGCGCTCCGCTTGCTCAATGGTGTTCCCGACCAGCCCTCGAGGGCCAGTCTGGCGGCTTCGACGGCTTCCCCGATGTCGTCCTTGGTCCCCTTGCTGATCATTTCGACCACCTTCCCTGAACCGGGGCTGACGAGTGGGACCGTCTCTGCCTTTTCAATATTCTTTCCGTTTATCACAAGACCGACTGTCATGGAATCTGCGGCCCCATGGGGGTGTTAATACGGTAATCGAACGAGGAGAGCTCGACTGCGACGGACGGAGTTATGCGGCGACGCATATTTTCCCCCCAAGATTATCGGGAGAGCTTAGCAGGTTCCGTGCCCCTATTACAACTACTGCCCCTCGACAAATGATCCGCAGGACCACCTTTCCTCCTGCCTTCTCTGCTGGGGTGGGAAGCTATCGAAGTTGAGGTAGGGGACCCGCCGGTTTTGGGGAAGCCTGTATAACTTTGACGAAGGGAGGCCCCGAGCGGCATGAAGACACTCGTCTTGGGGGCGTCAGGCCAAATAGGGGCTTATACCGTTCAAGACTTGGTAGAATTCTCTAGGGCCGAAGTGGTGGCCTCGAGCTGGAGGCTTGGGGAAGTCAAGGAGGCTATGAGCGATTTGCACCTTGAGAATAAAGTCCAGACCACGGAACTGGACGCCAGGGATACAGATGCCGTAGCGAAAGTCGCGAAATCGGAGAAAGTCGACACTGTGGTCAACTGCACCTGGTACCAGACCAACATAGCGGTCATGAAGGCCTGCGTCCGGGCGGGCGTCCATTATGCGGACCTTGGTGGTTTCTTTGATACCACCCTCAAACAGCTGGAGTTCGACAAGGAATGGAAGAAAGCGGGGATAAATGCCACCATTGGTCTCGGCAGTACGCCTGGCCTGACAAACATCGCCGGGGCGGCAGGTGCGGCGAAACTCGATAACGTGGACACCATCAACCTATTCTGTTCCTGGGGTAACACCCTGCCCGTGCAGGAGCCTGGCTGGCCTGGTTACTCAGTCCGGACAGTGATGGACGAGTTCACGCAGGACCCAGTAATGTGGCTCGACGGGAAACACGTCAGGCAGCCTGTTCTTTCCGGGGAGATGACCGTGACGATGCAGGATCCAATCGGCAAGATCACCGCGTATTATGTGAAACACTCGGAGCCTGCGACCCTCGGAAGATACGTTGGCAAAGGGTGCCGCAATGTGACGTTCCGCATCGGCTTTCCAAGCACAGACTTTGCCACCTTCAAGACGTTGAGGGGCCTTGGATTCGCCAGTGCTGAAGGGATAAAGTTCGGAGACCAGAAGATATCACCTCTCGACTACCTTACGGCGATGTATCAGAGAGCCATATCCAATTCAAGGCGTGTCCCTCCGCCGAAGGAGGAGTATGAGTATGACGCTTTCCGTATTGACGTTTTCGGAGACCTGAAGGGTACCCCCGCGACGGTCACCTACTACATAATGACCTGGAACGATCCCGAGAGGGGCATACCCTCGTCCAGGGACACCTCCGTGCCCCCGGCAGTAGTTTCATACTGGCAGGGAACAGGGAAGATCAGAGAGCCGGGGGTGTTCCCGCCAGAGGCGACGGTCGACCCCGAGCCCTTCTTCGTCGAGATGGGCAAGAGGAAGATCAGAGTAGAGGAGCACTTCACCAAGACAAGGAAGTTCTACTGAAAGTCAGCGAATCTCTGCGATTCTAGATGGCCTCCACCATCTCCATGGAGACCTCTGACCTCAGCAGTTCCTTCACGACTGTCTTGAAGACTTCCAGGTGGTTTTCGATATCCGCTTTCGTGTGCTGCACCGACACGGTCCACTGCTCGTCTGGTCCCGTGGCCATAGGGATCACCCCCCGGTTCAGCATCGCGGTGTAGTAGGTCCACCATGTGCCCACGTTCACGTCGAGGAAGCTTCTCCAGTCGGTCACCTCGTGGTCTGTGAAGTGCATCGTGCCGCTGACCCCGATGGCTTGGACCTTCGCCTTGAGCTTCGCGTCTTCGATGATGTCGGTGTATCCGCGGGCCAGCTCTTCACCGAGCTTGGCCGCCTGTGCCAGCTTCTCCCTGGTCAGGATTTCGGTGAGCGTCACCAGCCCGGCCCTCACCGCCACTGGGTTCGAATTGAACGTCCCCGCGTGGGCCACGACCCCTGGCACGATGGCGTCCATAATCTTCTTCTTCCCACCAAGAACGGAGAGCGGATAGCCTCCTCCTATCGCCTTCCCCATGGTTTTGAGATCTGGCGTAACGCCGAACTCCCCTTCGACGCCGTGGTAGAACTTTCCGCACGTCTTCACTTCGTCGAAGATAAGGAGGGCTCCGGTTTCATCGCAGAGATGGCGCAGGGCTTCCAAGAACCCTTTCCTCGGTGGAACGAAACCCATGTTCATAGGGATGGGCTCCAGGATCACGCCCGCAAGGTTGTCCTTGTCTTTCCTCACAGACCTCTCCACGGATTCGAGATTGTTGAACTGCGCCACGATTGTGTTCTGGAGTATCTCTTCAAGCATCCCCTGTGATGAGGGGACGATGTTAGGGACGGTCGAGTTTCCGGTCTTGGGGAGGGTTGGCTTAACGTTGACCATTAGAGTATCATGAGAACCGTGGTAGCACCCTTCGAATTTCAGGATCTTCTTCCTCTTCGTGTAGGCGCGTGCCAACCTTACGGCGTGCATCGTCGATTCTAGTCCGGTCGAAGACAGTTTGACCATGTCCACCAGGAATCGCTGACAGATGGTCTTTGCCAGAGGAGCGACGTCCTCACCCTCGAACCCGAATATTGTCCCATTGCCCACCTGGTCTTGCATTGCCTTGACGAGAGTCGGATGCGCATGTCCGACTCCCAGTGCACCAAACGCCATGTTGAAGTCAGTGTACTCATTCCCGTCAGCGTCCCAGAGCTTCGACCCCTGACCCTTGGCGAAGTAAAGCGGATAGGGATCCAGATACCTGTAGTTGCTGTTCACCCCGTAGGGCATCCATTTGCTCGCCTCCTCAAAAATCTTCGAGGAACGCCTCGTCCTCCTCTTCAGCGCCTCTACCTCCATCTCACCAATTTTCTCCACAGTACCACCGCCCACGAGCGCCGTGTAATGTTGTATAAACGCCCTCTCCCTTATTTCGGATGAGCTTGGGTCTGTCGCTTGCACGTACGGGAAAGTCCTGAACCAAGCGTCCTCTGACTCGCAATCGAACGGCGCCACATAGGAGAGAATCAAGTTCCGGCCGAGTCCCGGCGGCCGGCACGCTCGAAACATACACGCTGGTGCTAGACAGGGTGTTGGCCAGGTCAGTGCGGACGAGGGTCGGTCCTCACTCGTTTGCCATTTCGAGAAGGACATCAGCGTGGCAGTAGACCTTCTCCCATTTCGGATTGGTCAGGGGGCACCAGCAGGCCAGGTTCTTGCCTCTCAGGGGCTCCAGGAAGTCGGGATCCTGCTCACGCAAATGCTGGATGTGCAATCTATAGACGTCCATGACGCCTTGGAGTACCTTTGGGGAGTGCAGTCTGGTGCGATCAGACAAGAAAGGATTCGCCCAAACGCTGGGCCGACCTACATAGACGGTGTCCAGTCCATTGATCTTCCTTCCCTCTAATTGGAGATCGAAACCTCTGATGCGCTTCCTTTGGATCCGAACAGGTTTCAAGACGAGGTCACTGGTTGAGTTGTCTCGGTCTTGGATAGATAAAGTTGAATCGTCATTGGCGAACACGCCTGGTGAATGCTGCCTTCCTTGCTTGGGAGCGCCTGTTCGAGGGCCGAGGGAAGGACCGGTTCTGCTGGTCTCCGACCTTTATCTGTCTGACAGACACTGTGGTCTGGGGGCCGAATGGGGCGATACCTAGGTCTTACCTGACTGCCTTCGAACGCGCCCTGCTTAGTCAATGGCACTTGAAAGTCTCTGTCACAACGCGAAAAACGTCGTCCCGCCCCGGCGCGTTGGGCCCTCCATAGATAGAGCTCGTGTAGATTACAAAGTACCTGGACGTCTTATCACAGTGGAAATGGACCGACACTATCTCCTGGCTGGGTCTCCGCGGGCCAAACATTCCCCGCGGTACCTCGACCTCGGCTCGGCTGTATGCAGCAGGGTGTCCGTTGATCCGTACATCTCTCTGCTCGATCTGATTCAATTTCCCCCGGGTACTCTTCGCGGCTCTTTCCATGCTGTACCTTGAATGCTCCCTCGGCGTGGGCAACTTCTTGATGACTTTTTGCAGTTCTCCCCACGTGACGAAGACGACGGATTTCGTGGGAGACTTGACTGCCACGCTTCCCACCAGCCGAGTGAACTTCGGGTCGAATTCTAGTTTCTGGGACGCGGGAAAATCAAATGACAACCCATAGATAAGTAGGGTGTCGCGTTCACCTTCCCCCTGTGGCTCCGCCAACGAGCATTGGCCGACACGCCGGCTAGTAAAACATTGGCGGCCCCTCGCTCCTTGATCTTGGAAAACTCACTCAGACTACCGAATCGCTCTACTTGGTCGAAGATAGTGGTTGCCCGCGTCCATAAGAATAAAAGGGGAGCATCTTGGCTACGCTTCGATGCCTCCTCTTCAAAGCCCCGTGGAGGAAGCAGCACGGGTCATAGAAGCGGCGGACGCCAATCGCGTAGTGCTTCGGCTCTTCGGAGGTGTCTCCTTCTGGTTCCGATGTCCTTCAGCCAAGCTCCCCACCCTCCAGAGAAAGTATGTGGACGTGGACTTCATGGGACACTCGAAACAGTCAAAAGAAATCAAACAGCTCTTCGTCACGCTCGACTATGTCCCGAGAGATAAGTTCAACGCCATGCAGGGCTACAGGAGACTAATCTTCAATGACATGGCCAACCAGAGGCGTGTGGATGTGTTCCTCGACGTCTTCGAGATGTGTCACAGTTTCAACTTGAGGAACAGGCTGGAGGTCGATAGCAAGACGATCCCGCTTGCAGATATGCTCATCACAAAGATCCAGATAATTGCCGTGAATGAAAAGGACCTGAAGGACGCCGTCTGCCTGTTCGTTGACTACGACGTCGGGGCCAGCGACAAGGAAATGATCAACGGCGCCTACATCGCGAATCTGTGCGCCAGCGACTGGGGCGTCTACAAGACGTTCACAGTGAACCTCGACAAGCTCCTTGCAAAACTGGACGATCTCAATCTGGAGGATGACGTCAAAGCAACCGTCAGGGGCCGGGTGAACAAACTCAAAACCATGATTGAAGACAAGCCCAAGGATTTCAGGTGGAAAATGAGGGCGAGGGTGGGTGAGAGGGTAAAATGGTACGAACTCCCCGAAGCAGACAAAGAGGTCGTCGACTCCCGCATGGCGGGCGAAGGCGCCCCTGTGAAGCCCTGAAACTTTTAATCGGCAACACGGCGGTAGTCTACGCCATGTCGAGCACGAGAATTTACTTCGTCACTGACGTACACGGTTCGGAGAGATGCTTCCGCAAGTTTGTCAACGCAGGGAAGTTCTACGGTGTGAACGTCCTTGTGCTTGGCGGGGACATCACGGGAAAGATGATTGTTCCCTTCGTCGTCCAGGGTAACGGAACTACACTTTGTAGCTATGGGGGAGAAGAAATCACACTGAAATCCCAGGAAGAAACGGACAAGATGCTGAAGAGAGTGCGGGACTCAGGCTATTATCCGCACCTAACGAATCCGAAGGAAATGGAAGAGCTTCAGGCCGACAGGCCGAAGGTCGACAGGCTCTTCGAACGCCTGATGAAGGAGAGTGTGCAGGCGTGGATTGCAATGGCAGACGAGAGGCTTAAGGGAACAGGCATAACCTGCTACATCTCTCCAGGGAACGATGACTCGTATGCAATAGACGAGGCCCTCGATTCGGGCGACTACGTAATCAATCCCGAGGAGAAGGTCGTGGAGTTGGACAAAGAGCACGAGATGATAACCATGGGGCACACGAACCACACGCCGTGGAAGAGTCCGAGGGAGGTGGATGAAGACGTCCTTACACAAAAAATAGAGAAAATGGCGGGGCAGGTGAAGAACATGAAGGGGGCTGTCTTTAACCTCCATGTCCCCCCTATAGGCACGATAATCGACCAGGCCCCCATGCTCGACCCGACTTTCAAACCCGTCGTATCGGGAGGGCAGATTCTCATGACTTCAGCGGGCAGTACCGCCGTAAGAAGCAGCATCGAGAAGTACCAACCCCTGGCAGGGATTCACGGTCACATCCACGAAGCGAGAGGAGTGGTGAAGATTGGCAGGACGATCTGTTTTAACCCCGGGAGCGAGTACAACTCAGGGATTCTAAGAGGCCTGCTGTGCGAGCTAGACGGCGACCGAGTGAAGTCATACGTGCTGACCTCGGGATAGACCTTCCCGAAGCTGCTGCCTACTCTGGAGGTATCTCCTTGAAGACCAGGCTGAGGGGGAGCCCCCTTCTCTTGTTCCAGAAGTAGCTCACAACGTAGACCGTGAGCCCGAGGAGGTATATCGTCCCGAAGAGCAGGGCCGCGTAGTTGTAGGGCGTAAAGTCGCCGGACGTGTAAGCGAGATAGGTCGAATAGAGCTGGTAAGCCGACGTCCCCAGTCCGAGCCAGCTTATCAGCGGGAGGACAAACTTCTTGGTGCTGAAGTTCGACTCATACATATCCCGTCTTACGAACGGGAACACTATGGCAGCTATCGCTGGTATTATGAAGCCGAACGAGAATATATCGAACGTGAGATCGGCGAAGTTCGCACTATTGGCGCCTAGCGTGGCCATGAGGGCAGCTCCGATTGTACCACCTATGAGCACCAGCACGGTAGCGAACATGGGGGTGTGGAATCTGTCGCTTACGGAGGCGAACCTGTCGGGGAGAATCCTGTCGAAGGCCCAGGCGAAAAGATACCTCGTTTGAGATATTATTATTGCAGGGAACTCAAAGACTGTCGGTATCCATAGCGCAAGAAACGCGGCGACGTATATCCAGGGAGCTTTGTCGGCTACAAGGATGAAGAAGGGGATGAAATTGCCAACTCCGGAGATGGGGGACGTACCGCTGGCAGACAGGAAACTCCAGTTGTTCAGGAAGGGCTGGCCGAAGGCCCTGACCATGAGAAAGCTGAAGACTATGTAATAGGTCGCGATTGCTATCAGTGCGACGATGATCGTTATCGGAAGAGACCTCTTCACGTTCTTGAGTTCTCCAGTCCATCCAAGAGAGAGATTGTACCATGTGTAGGAGAACCATGCGAATGGAAGGGCTGCCGCCGTCGCCGCAAGCGTAGCGGTCGGCATGGCGATTCCACCCTGCGCGATCACTGATGTGTAGGCTGTCGAGTTCGACATGAAAGAGTTGTATGCCGTCTGGAAGGAACCGGACGTAATGCCTGCCATCGCCACGAACATTATCAGCGTCCCTACCATCGAAACGACCCCGACCCAGAATATTATCCTCCAGACATTCTTGGGACGCATCACCGACATCGCGCCGAAAACAAGAATGATCAGTAGCGCTATAACAAAGGTCGGAGTGGCACCGACGAGGTTCGTGCCTGTATTCGCCAGATTGGTGTTGCTGTAGAAAGCGCCGAAACCTGAAAGGAAGTAACCGAGGTAAGACGAGCCGTAGTAGGCGAATATGCCTATGTTCAGGATGAACGCGATGTTGAGCCCGAAGTAGTTGACAAAGCCGATTATCGGTCTTGTCGCTCTAGTAGTGAACACGTAGTCAGCACCCGCCCTTGGCAGGGACGAACCGATGATGGTGAACATTCCTCCGGCAAGGAGGGAAGGCAAGAAAGCGATGAACATTGCCAGGGGCCAGTTTGCGCCGGGCGCCGTGTACATAGTGCCCAGCTCCAGCACAACGACGCCTCCAGTAACCAGAAAGAACACCGCCATAAACGAGGACCATGCGCCCACTTCGCGCACAAGTCCCGTCGCTTCTCTTACGAAGACCGTCGGTTTTGCCGACGCCATGTATAGGGCCTTGTGGGCCCGACCGCGCTAGAATTCGTTATTTATAGCTAGAACGAATTTCTCAGAAATGAGAATCACCTTTCGATGGGATGGCCATAGCTGTGACCCCGTTGGTGGAAGCGCTCAGGCACAGACTGCTCAAACTAAATGGCCAGAACTGGGACTTTCGACGTGCTTGGCAAAGGAAACCAGTTCCTCCATAGCAGTGGACTCTGCCTCTGCCTTCCCCTGTGTCTTGAATACCCAGGACCAGTGCCCCTTCAGCTCCACGTCCAGAGACGCCGTTATTCTCGTCCCTTCGGGTACTTCGTCGAACTTGACGACGCTCTTGGTTCGGGTGAACCTAGTTTCGCCTTCAGATTCGACCCTGTCTGGGGGGAAGAGCTTCATTTCCCTGGCCCCGCTGCTGCCTCCGGCTCCAAGAGTTAGTTCGAGATACACTGTGTCTCCCTCTCTCCTTGCAATTCTTACTTCGCGCCTGTCTTTCGACCACTTCGGCATGGACTCGAAGTCTGTGTAAGAGGAATATGCCCTGTCGCGAGGAGCCTTGACGACGAGGGAAACCTCAAAGTGCATACCTGAGACTCAATGCCCGTGCGCCCATTAAGGGATTCCTTCAGGCTTAGGGGTGAGACGTTAATACCGGCAACGCAAGGGCCGGCGGTCATGTCCGAGGAAGACGAAGAACTGGAAGACGACAACGAGGACGAGGACGAAGGCTGGGGCGACGAAGAGGAAACAGAAGAGTAGGCAGCTTACCGCTGGTGGGAACCCAGCGATCAGGTAGACTTCATTTCGGGCTTAGGTTTGATCTCCACCGGAGGGTATGGACCGTCTGGGTGCGACAGCTTGTACTCATTCTCAAAGGCCTCTGCCCTGGAATCTCCTTCTCTACTGCTCGGCTTCGGAACCTCGGATGACACCTTGGAACCGACCCGTGTATTGGAGGAGCCTGTTGTATTAAAGTGGTGTACCTAAACTGTCGCCGAGAACAAACTAATCGAGAAGGGGCACGTCCTGGAACAGCACCAGGCGGAGCCAAGTGTTTCTCCTGATGCGAAGAGGGTCCAGCGACGGAGTCCCTCTTCTGGACCAAGGCATACCGAACTGGCAGAAAACGGTTTTAAGTTCTATCGTACTTTGCGAGGGGGAGGCCTAGTTGTCCGCGGGCGAGCGAAGACTCGCAGCCATAATGTTCACCGACATAGTTGGATACTCTCTCATTTCCGCCCGTAACGAGAGGAAGGCCCTGGAGCAGGTGACCGAGCTCCGAAGCCTCCTGCAGGGTGTGTTCCCGAGATTCGACGGCAGAGTGGTGAAGACCATGGGGGACGGCTTCTTGGTCGAGTTCGCGAGCGTGGTGAAGGCCGTCGACTGCGCCGTCGAGGCTCAGAACGAAATCAGCCACTCAAACGTGGGGCGAAAAGAGGAGGACAGGGTGATGATCAGGATAGGCATCCACGTCGGAGACCTCGTCCATACGGAAGGGGACGTTCTCGGAGATGCTGTCAACGTTGCGTCGAGAGTCCAGTCCCTGGCAGAGCCAGGTGGCATATGTGTGACAAGGCAGGTGTTCGACCAGGTGAAGGGGAAGGTGGATTGGAGGATGATCAGCGCAGGCCTCACGGGGCTCAAGAATATCCCCGGATCTGTCGAAATCTACAGGGTCCTTCCTCAGCGCGGCAGCCAAGAGGTCGAGGAGGAACAAGAGCTGGACCCCCGCCGGGTGGCCATCCTCCCCTTCGCGAACCTGAGCCCGGACCCCAATGACAGGTACTTCGCCGACGGGGTGACGGAGGAACTGATCTCTACCGTCTCCAAGATTCGCGAGCTGAGCGTCATCTCCAGGACATCGGCCATGAGGTACAGGGGCACAACGCTCCCCATGAGACAGGTCGGCCGCGAGCTCAGGGTGGGGAGCATCCTTGAAGGGAGCATAAGGAAATCAGGAAACAAGGTAAGAATCGCGGCACAGTTGCTCAATGTTGAGGACGACAGGTACATCTGGTCGCAGGACTACGATAGGGACCTTACGGATATATTCGGGGTCCAGGGGGACATCGCCGAAAGAGTGGCCGGCGGCCTGAAGGTGGAGTTACTCCAGAACGACAGGTGGAGCCTGCAGAAGAAGCAGACAAGCAGCCCCGAGGCTTACACACTCTATCTGAAGGGGCGCTACTACTGGAATGAAAGGTCAAGAGCAGGTGCGAACAAAGCCATCTCGTACTTCGACGCGGCTGCACGCCTTGATCCGTTATTTGCCGAAGCCTACTGCGGTCTCGCGGATGTTTACGCCATGCTCTCTGACTACCGTTGGATGCCGCATGAACATGCAGCGGCGCTGGCGAAGATGAACGTGGTTAAGGCGCTGGAGATTGACGACTCACTGGCAGAGGCTCACGCCTCCCTGGGACTAATTTCGGTCAACCACTCTTGGGACTTCGCCACCGGGGAGAGGGAATTCAAGCGGGCGATTGAGCTAAAGCCGAACTACGCCTCGTCGTATCAGTGGTACGGCGTCACGCTCCTTTATCTGAGGAGGTATGAGGATTCATTCCGGATGATGGAGAAGGCAATCGAGCTCGACCCTAGCTCCTATGTGCTCAGGCAGGGGCTGGCGGTCGCTTTGCTAGGCCTCGGGAGGACCAAAAAGGCAATGGATCAGTTCAACAGACTAGCAACGGAAAATCCTGATTCCGTTGCTGTGCACTACTGGCTGTCCCTTACACATTTGGCGCAGGGAAATTTTGCCGAAGCAATCAGGGAATCCGAGAAGGAGGTAGACCTTGACAAGGAATCTAGCGACGCGATGCTAGATCTGGCATGGATTCTGGCTGTTGCCGGGGACAAAGAAAGGGCAAGAAAGATTCTAGGGGAGGTCGAATCAGAAATGGAATCCCCGGTCGGTACAGGGATGGTCGAACTGGGTCTGGGGGAAAGTCAGAAGGGGTACGACCTACTCGAAACTGCCCGCGCGGGACGGGACCCCTCACTGCTATACTTCCGGAGCATTCCAGTGTTCGCCAGATATTGGTCGGACCCTAGGTGGGCCGAGATCGAAAGAAGAGCAGGTTTTCCGACCTAGGTTTTCGTAACTTTGGATAGGTCACTTTCGAGCGACTTCAGGTCCAGTCCCGGAGGTGCCCTCTTTAGCTTCTTGTTTATCCAGTCGGGATCGAGTATGACAAAGGCCTCGTCGGCGTAGGCCATGTAGAACTGCCAACTCATAGGCTTCAAGGTACCCCAGGTCACGACGTAGAGGTTCCTGGCGTCGTATGAGACAGCAGGGACACAGTGCCCGTTGTTAGGGTTGGGTGCGCCCTTTTTCCCGTTGGGACCCGAGGGTGGGACAAGCCAGGGGACGTTGGGGTCACCGACTCCATTGGGGACGGTGAAGTTCGGGAGGCCCAGTCCGATGTAACAGCCACCGAAGAGATAGACTGCGTCCCTGACCTGGGTGGAGTCCTTGAGCTCGAGCTGGGCGAAGGCGTGAATCTTGTCTTCTGCGAAGCCGGTCGTCCTCCAATACTTCAGGACGTCCAGCATGCTGACACCGGCGTCGGGGCCTGGGTGCTTGCCGACGAAATGCCTGTAGACCCTGAGTATGGCCGAGTTCCCAAGGACCCTCATCTTTCCAGTGTTGGCTGTCCAGTCTTGAATCAGATGACCGGCTGCGGCGCAGGTACAATCACCATACTTGTCGTTCCCCATCATGGGCCACCTTTTGACAGCCTCCGCGTAATCGACGAAATCAGGAGGGAGGGCCAGGCCCTTTTTCAGGTACTGTGCGAAGAGCAGTGTCCGGCGGTCGAACTTCGGCCGTGCCTTGCCCAGCCTCAACGATGGCTTTCTCAATCCAGAGTCCGATTAATGAGTGTTTGGCATCCTTGCTTGCCAGCAACTGATTTTAGCCAGTCCCGAACCTTCCGAAAGCATGGCCAGGAAGGGGTACCGAGTCGTCGCCGAGTTCTCGATTCATCCCATAGGCGAAGGGACGAGCGTGAGCAGATACATCAGAAGGGCACTGACAGAGCTGAAGAAGGCCGAGGGTCTAAGGCTGCAGGTGACCCCGATGGCGACCGTAATTGAAGCGGAGGAGCTTTCCGACATACTTTCGGCCGTGGAGACAGCGCACGAGTCCCTATTCAGCATGGGAGCAAAGAGGGTCGACTTCATTTTGAGGGTGGACGACAGGCGTGACAAGGAAAGGCGCATGGAAGACAAAGTTAGAGCAGTAGCGTAGGTCGAAACAGGCCATCGCTTCGGACGCTCTCTTTTTGTAGGCACATGCCCTCTCGGACCTGAAGTGCGGTTTCAGGAGTCAATGGCGATAGGGGGTAACGCCGCGGAGGTCTGGAAGAGGGCGTCGGCAATCAGAGACATTCCGAAGTACTGGCACGGGACGCGTTCGCTTGACGTCCTGAGGGAGGATGGAGGCATGGTATTGGCGAAGGTCAAGTTCGCCTTCGGGGGCTCCGGAGAGGCAGGCTTCTACACCGATGAAGTGAACCATACCCTTACCATCGACTACAGGTCAGGGCCGTTCACAGGAAAGCAGATCATAGCCGTGGACGGCACACGCATCACCGCTACATGGGACGTGAAGTTCAGAGGTGTTTTCAGGATATCCTCGAAATGGAACGAGGGTCATTTCAGGTCAGGAACAGCTCACGCTCTCGAAAGACTGGTGGGCGGAGGTGAGGGGAAAATGGAGCCGGCCCATTAAGAGGAAAAGATGACGGTCCCGTTCTTTGAACACTGCGGAACGCCTATCTAATCGTGCAATACATCCTGCTCTTTGACGGAAAAAGATGAAGAAACCAACAAAGGAAGACGCCGAACTGTATCTCGAACTGATCCAGACATTCAGCACGCCCAGTGACCACGAAGCTGGGAACTGGTTCATGCGCGAGTTCACAGCCAAGGACTACGAGGAATTCAAGACAAAATATCCTGTGAACAGTGAGGGGCTTCTCAACGTTAGCCGCATTCTTGCCTTCTACGAAGTCGCTGGAGCACTAGTGTCTCACGGGCTACTCAATGAGAACCTGCTATTCGACGCAAGCGACATAGCGTTCACCTGGGGGAAGCTAGAGAAGATCATTCCTGGCTGGCAGAAGGAGACATCTCCAGCCCTTTGGGAGAATGCCGCCTGGCTTGGGAAACGGTACAAAGTCTGGCAGAAGAAGGTTTGGAAGCCAAACCTGAAGTGGAAGACTAGCTCATCGTAATCCTGAGAATGCCTGGTACTGCGGTGATGATTAGCGGAGGCATTGGAGACATGCAACGTCGTGTCCGTCTTAGGGAGTCGAGTTAAGACACAGCTTACGCTTCTCTGACGTAGATGTATTGCCAGAGGTGCGGAAAGGAGCTGGCCGCCGGCGCTGCCTATTGTCAGAGCTGTGGCGCTAAGGTCGGAGAGTCCTCCCCTGCCGATTGGCGGTGGACCTGGCGCAGAGAGAGATGGGAACGGCGCGACTGGGAACCCGTTGACGCGGCATGGGGCGCGATTTCCGGTGTCGGCTACCTGATAATCATCGGGCTGATGATCTTCTGGTATCCCGACGTTTTCACCCTGCTTGTGAAATATCTCGAGAGTTGGGGGACATATGGCCACCCTGTCCTGCCCGGCCACGCCCTTGGGCAGGCGATAATTTTCCTCTTCACCGCGAGCGGAGTCTGGGGCGTATTGAGCTCGGGTGGGAGGTTGGCACTCACAAGTCGGGTCGTCAGGCCACTGCGTGGCGTCGTCGGTGGTTTGTTTTCACTCTATGTAGCCTTCATTCTTTCGTCGTTCTACGCGAAGTCAATCAACGGAGCGGGACTTGTGCTCGCCTTCTTCGTTGGGCTCGCTGCGATGATTGTAACCAACGCCCTAATCTCGTTTTTCCTCCCGCGCCGAAGAACCCCCAAACAAATGTCAACCTCTTGAACGCAGTATCGCGCGAAGCGAAGGGATTTTGATGCTGTTGGTTTCTCGAAATTGATTTCGAAGCAGATAGCCAGAGCGTTCTGGTATTACGCATATGGGAAGATGAGGACCCTACAGAAATTCGTCTGTTCCCACTGCGACTGGGAATGGGCGTCAATGGGTGGGTGGCCTGACCGTTGCCCCCATTGTGGGGCCGGGTCGTGGAGAATCAAGAACGCCTAGGACATCAGAGGGCGGTGTTGGGTGAACACGATCCGGAAAGCAGCTCCCTTGTTCGCCGTTCCTACTGAGTGGGTTGTAGCTTCAAACCGTCCCTGAAGGCCTCCAGGTTTGTTTCCAAGTTCTTCTTGGCCGTGCTTTCCCTGATTGCTTCCTCCATTGATCCTGCTGCGACGAGTCCTGATACCTGAAGGAGGGCGCCAAGCATGATCATGTTTGCGTAGAGCCCGTCTCCGAATATCCTCTTCGCCACCTCTGTCGCGGGGAACCGGAGGATCTTGGCTGTGGTGGGAGGGACATCCCTGACTGAGGTACTGTCGACCAGTAGGGTGCCGGTTTCCTTAAGGTCCTTCAGTAGCTCATTAGTCGCGTCCTGGCTCATGGTTACGAGTATGTCGCTCTTCCGCACAGCAGGGAATCCAATTATGTCGTCGGAGATTATCACCTCACTCTTGGACAGACTCCCTCTAGCTTCGGCTCCATAGGCCTGTGTTTGCAGGACGTTCTTTCCGTCCAGCACAGCGGCCCTCCCCAAGACCAGGGCCGCAAATATCACCCCCTGACCTCCGCTGCCGCCGAACCGAATCTCAGTCTTCCCTACCAGCCTCCATCCCCTTCCTTGAGACCTCTGCGGCAGCTTCGTTTAGCGTTGGACGGTGCCTGCCGATGAACTCTCCGATTACTATCCTCGAGTCCAATTCGTCCGGGGTCAGCCTTTCGCTTTCCTCCACCGAAGCTGCCTTCTCCCTGAACTGCTTTAGAATCGCTCCTGCGTCGCCGTATCCGGACCTTCTGCCGAAGCCTACTGGGCACTGGGTCACTGCTTCGATGAGCCTGAACCCACGCAGCTGGAGCGCCTTCTTTATCGAGTCCTTAAGCTCCTTCGGATGAGCCGTCGTCCACCGGGCGGAATAAGCCGCACCTGCTGCCATGGCGAGTTTCACCGCATCTATTGGGTGCTCGAAACTCCCGTAGGGGGTGGTAGTGGTAGCGGTGCCGAATGGGGTCGTGGGAGCGACCTGCCCCCCTGTCATGCCGTACACCATGTTGTTCCCCATTATGACAAGAATGTCCGTGTTCCTCCTGGCGGCGTGGATGAAGTGGCTCATACCTATCCCGACGACGTCCCCGTCTCCCCCGAATACCACGACCTGCAGGTCGGGGCGCACTAGTTTGATGCTCGTCGCCACGGGGATGCTTCTGCCATGGAGAGTGTGGACCGAATCAGCCATGTAGTAAGGAGACGGAATCCACGATGCACAGCCGATGCCACTCGTGAAGCAGAACCCTTCCAGGTTTCTGTGACCGAGTTCGTATGCAGCCTTGAGGAAGGTGTCGCTCAGGAGGTACAGGCCGCACCCCGGGCAGAAGGGGAGCTTCAGGTTCCGCATGTACGTCCTCGACGAGAACCCGGCGGCGCTTTCAGTTTGCACGCATAATCATCTCCAGGATGTCCTCGGGGGTGATGAGCTCGCCCCCACCTATCTTGTTCAGTTTGGTAATCCTGCGCCCTGCGACCCGCTCCACCTCACCCGATATCTGGCCCAGGTTCATCTCGGGGACGATAATCGCCTTCGAACCTTCCGCCAGTCTTGAGACAGTCTCCTCTGGGAAAGGCCAGATCGTCTTGAGGCGGACGTAGCCAACGCTGATACCGGCGGCCTCAGCCCGCTCAGCCGCCTCGTACACCGACCTGGAGGTGCACCCGAAGGATACGATACCGACGTCGCAGTTCTCGATGTTACGTTGTTCGGTCTCGACAATGTCTCGCGTGTGGTTGTATATTTTGGCATTCAGCGCCTCAATCATTCTCCTGTGAACCGGCGCGCCCTGAGTGAACCTCATCCCAGTTTCGTCGTGGGTCGATGCTGTTACGGCGACGTTGAACCCCTCACCCACGGCGGGCATCGGGGCGACCCCTTCGTAGCCGAAGAAACGGGTGTCCCCCGGATTGGGGTGCCTGCGGTTCGCGATCTCCTGGTTCTCCCTTGGCGGGAGGTTGACGCGTTCCCTGACGTGGGCTATTGTTTCGTCTGCCAATAGGACAACTGGAGTACGGTATTTTTCAGAGAGGTTGAACGCGCGTATGGTGAGTTCGAACATCTCTTGGGCGGAGTTGGGGGAGAGGACTATCGCCGCGTAGTCGCCGTGGGTCCCCCATCGGGCCTGCATCACATCACCCTGTGCAGACTTTGTCGCCTGGCCCGTTCCTGGTCCCGCCCTCTGCACATCCACCACTACGCATGGTGTCTCTGTCATGAAACCCCAGCCGATGGTTTCCTGCATCAGCGAAAAACCCGGGCCTGACGTTGCGGTCATCGCCTTCCTGCCGGCCCAGCTTGCGCCCATCACTGCACCGATGCTGGCAAGCTCGTCCTCCATCTGCATAAACGTGCCTCCCACCTTTGGCAGGCGCTCGGAAAGGTGCTCACTGATTTCGTTGGCGGGTGTGATAGGATAGCCGGCGAAGAAGCGACAACCTGCCACTAGCGCCCCTTCGACGCACGCCTCGTTGCCTGACCAGAAACGCGCCTGATTCATGTCCATCGCTGTTTTCAAGGATTGACTAGTTGACCCGCTCAGGCTCCTGATAAGGGAGGGAGTCGATTCTCGCGGTTAGAAACGATGGGCAGCCGTCTCACATGCAGGGTCTAGCCCTTGGTCTTGAAACCGAGGGTTAGAAAACCAAGAACAACAAGATGAGAAGAGCCCTCGTTGAGCGTCAGGGTCTGCGTGCACTGCCCCATTTTATGAACTTCCACAAGAAATGGCCCGCATCCGAAAGCCTCCCCCATATCCAATGGACTCCTTCAATTTGGGTCTCTACCATTTCTCTCCGGAGCTTTAGGATTGCCAATAGCCTGCGGATGGCGTCGGGTTCGTCAAGATTCGAGGTCGCGTAGCGGTACTTGGCATCCCTGACAAACCATCGCCTGCATTGGTAGCAGTAAAAATAATCCAATTTGGAACCCATGTAAATCAGAGCGGCAGTCTTCCAGTCGGGAAGTTTGGCGCAGCGGACGCACTTCTCCGACGCCAATTCCCTGGCGAGCGAGTCCACGTACGAGACCTCTTCCGGTGAGTTATCCCCCTGGAAATTGTACGCCGTGGCTTGTCAGAGGAAAAAAGAATTCGTTGGATATATTTTTTCTCCAAGAATTCCTCTTACCTCATCTACGACTGGATCAAAATGACGATTGAATAACCAAAGAACTGACTCAATGGCCGTCGTCGAAGGGTGCAGGAGGGCTCGCCTGCTTGGGGGCCGCGACCTTCATTTTTCGAAGCTGTGCTCGCCTTCAGGCGAGGCTTCTGCATGTCCATTCAGCTGAACGACCACTCCCCCCCTCCTTCAGATGCTCTGGATCATACTCCTAATCTGAGAACTGACGTCCTGAATGGACAGGGTCGTTGAGCAATATTCGCATTTTACGAATCGGCCGTTGGGCATCGGCAGCACTGCGCCACAGTTCGGACACTTCAATTCAACGGCGTCAAGGCCCCCCTGGCGCTCTGGAGGCGGGAGGCCAGAAATCTTGGCCTCGTCCTCTCTAAGTATCTGCGCCGAAATCTCCGAGATTTTGTTGTCTACCTCCTTTTGGAGTGATTTGACCTCCGCCCCATGCACCTCCAATTCTTTGTCCTTGTGCAACTTGGACGACATAGACAGTAGCATGCTACGCTGGATGCGGCTCTGCTCCCCATTGAGCACTTCAGAGATGGCGAAGAGGTTGCGCTGTATCTCGGCGAGGTTAGCGACGGCCTGCCTGTTGCCAGGGGATAGGCCTTCCTCGCTTACTGGATGCCCGACCTTCGCCTCCAGCTTCCTGATTACCTCTTCTTTCGAAGCCCTGGACAGCATATTGACTTACATGAATCGCATCATTTGCTGATAAAGCGTTTTGATTTCCTCGGCGGGTCCCGACAGATCCATCTCCGACTTGAAACCTTGCACCTTGATTGTCCCCCTCTTTGCTATGACGCCTTCCTCGCTGTACCTCACCCCTTGCAGGTCGTCGAGCCTTTGGACGATGACGTCGTCGTTCTTGAACAGGGCGCCCCTCTCGGCGTACAGCAGAATTCGCCTATCGCTGAGTATCACCTGATACCTTTTGGTCCCATAGCGCACATTCCGCCTGCTCGAGAACTTCACTTCTTCTCCCGGCATGAGATAGTCTCTCAGCGTCATCCAACTTCAGCTCGAAGATGAGAGGAAGCTCCAGACAAGCACCGACAGCACCATCACAACAGATCCGAAGAGGCCTGCGATGAGGGCTTCGCTCGTGTCGGAGCTGAGGCCAATGCTCTGAACGAAATTGAGCACGGGCGTCTTGATAACCCAAGCGAAACCGCCCAGAGCGAATCCTGCTACCCAGAAGCCGAAGAGCGCCGCCTTCCTGCCCAAGTTGATTCTACTCTTACATGCCAGGCGCCGGTAAATCCAGACATGATAGAATTGCTTTACATTGAAGTCGAAAGTTGTAGACGATTTTGCCGGCAGATTAATTGTATCTGGTGGTGCCACGCTTCTTACGCAGAAACTGTCGGCGACTTGTCGCACAATCCCTAATACACAGCATGACTCGGCGTAATTACGAAAATGCCCAAGATTTACTGGATGAGTGGATATAACATTAGAGAGGGCATGGTCAAGAAGTATCAGACATTCCTGAAGTCAAAGACGTTCAAGAAACTAAGCGCAGACTTCGAGAAGGAGACTGGAATCAAGTATCTGGCGACCTACGGCACTATCTTGCCTTCTTCGCTGGAAGAAGGAGACTACATGGCGTATGATTTGATGGAGATGCCGAACCACGCAGCACTGGATAAAATCAGGAACTCGAAGACAGGGGATAAGTTATGGGAACTGTCTTACAAGTATGTCGAGCCGACTCCGGTCAAGAGCGTTCTGCTACGGCTGATGAACGAAGTTAAGGTAGGCTACGAACCCGAGAAGTAGTGTCAGCCCTCTCCCCCTTTTTCGAATGGGCCAAGTAGCACCTCATAATCGAGGGCGGAATACTTTCTCAAGGAACTATAGAAACAATGTTCGCATGTGTCTTGTCTTAAATAGTGGAAAGGTGCACTGTCTTCATGGACCCAGTGGTCCACTTCGAAATCCCCGCCAAGGACGTCAAGAGGGCTTCAGCCTTCTATTCCAAGGCCTTCGGATGGAACCTAAACCAGTTTCCGAACTTCGAATACTGGAGTGTCCTCACCACCGACTCGGATGAGAACGGGATGCCCAAATCCCCGGGTTCGATTAACGGAGGCATGGGGAAGCAGGGCGTGATGGCGCCGAAAGCGGTGACGGTCACCGTCAGCGTGTCCGACATAGACGCGGCTCTGAAGAAGGTGAAGAGCCTTGGTGGAAAGCCTGTAGGCAAGAAGACGCCCGTGGGAGACATGGGCTGGTCGGCCTACTTTGAAGATACCGAAGGAAACGTCGTTGGCCTCTGGCAGAACGCGGGGATGTAAGATTGGTTCAGGGCCTTTAGGCCCTGGCCTTCCCATTTTGCTGGCGCCGTGACCTCGGAGTATTCCAGCCAGGCACGCGGTAGTATGTCCTTTCAGTATGGGTAAGTGTTGATCGAGGTGGAGGTTTTTGTGCTGGTCGTCACAGACGTTGTTGACGTTTCCGTGGACGTTGCTGAGGAAGTCGTTGACGGCGTGCTTCCCGAAGTCGAGGTTGTGCTTGTCGATGTGGTGGGTGACTTCGGGGCCGGGAGGTTGACGGCGAACCATATCCCCCCTATACCCTGTCCGTTGACGTCGCCGGGTTTGTGATCGCCGGAGAAGAAATAGAGCGGCCACCCATCGTACGTCAGTTGCTGCTTGCCGTCTGCCCTAGTCACGACATTGAAGGAACTCGCGTTCAGTCCCGGGGGTAGTGTGAGGTTCTCGACATAGAAGACCGGCCAAACCTGCACGCAACTGCCAGTGCAGGTGCTGGTTCCGTTGGACTGAATGTCGGTGGTCCTGTAGTAGAGCGTCATGCCCGAGCCGTTCACGAGGTAAAACCCTATGCCGCTCTTGTAGGCGATGCCGGCCGATTGGGCTTCGAAGGTAGCGCTCGAAACTGTCGTCGTGCTAGTTGAAACGGTCGTGGTAGTGCTGCCACCGCCTCGAGTTGCCAACAGGTAACCTGTGGACGCTCCGAACACCACCGTCAGCATGATGAAGGCTGTTGCAATTGTCTTGAAATTCAACGTCTTGGATGTAGACGAAGGTCATTTACTAAATGAGTTTTCTTCCAAATCTCGTCCAAATTGCAACCGGGATTGGCGTCAAAGCCCAAGGCGTCTCTCGGCCTGCGGGCTCGTCAGCTGCAAAATATATGGTATCCAAACCATCGGGGCCGGACCCGAGAAAGACGTCGTCTAGGGAGTCTCAGAACGGATAAATCAACCGAGTAACGAAATCGTGTGCATGGGTGTGTGCCCCAGATGCAGTATGCCCATCGAGCATGTCGAATTCCATTCCCAAACGGGGAAGTTTAGTATATCGGGAATCATGCGCAAGAATGGGGATGCCGTGATTAACTTTGGGGGATATTTGAAGGAGCCCGGCTTCTACTGCCCCGTATGTGGCGAGCAACTCACGGAAGACGTTCAGACGGCCAGAAGAATCCTGAGTGTTCCTGATTCGAACTCCTCGAACAGGTAAGAGTTGAGGCGACTGGGTTGCGGTCGCCGGCACCGTTGAAGTGGGTGCTCCCAAACTGTCAAGGTTTGGCCGTTTGCGCCTGCATGGAGGGATCTTCCCCCTCCCAGAAACTTCTTCTTACTTCTGGCGAATTCGTGGCACAGGTGGGTGTCAAGTTTGCCACCACCTGCGTACCCGGGACCTCATTACCCTTCGTCCTATTGGGATTGAGGTTGGCCCTAAACATTGGGAGTCGGTGTTACCTCAACGAGTAAAAGGCATGAACCTCAAGAGTGAGTTCACGAGCCGATAGCATTGGAGCTTTGCTGTAAGGAAACCAAGAAAGATAAGCAGTGCAAATTCTGAGAAGGCGAAGTTGGCGATCGTCGCCACGACGAGACCGATGGCGAGCAACACGCTCCTTCGTCTGGGGACAGGCAGGAAGGAAGCGACCAAAGTCCACGTCGACATGTAGAATCGAGTAGCTTCAGAGCGCGTCTTCTCCTTCCACTTATCTATGGCCCTTAGGGTCGCAGCCGTGCTTATCCTCAATCAAGGAGCCCTTGTTTGAGAGGTATTTATCAC
Organism: Nitrososphaerales archaeon; assembly: GCA_035622475.1. Classification (GTDB taxonomy): domain Archaea; phylum Thermoproteota; class Nitrososphaeria; order Nitrososphaerales; family Gagatemarchaeaceae; genus UBA183. The sequence continues at coordinate 25,730 of DASPVF010000042.1, read as the reverse complement.
ATAATCGCGTATTCCATAAATCCCACCCATGCCACCGCTTGTGTGGCTTTGAGCGCCCCTTTCCCCGACGATCTGCAGAAGATCCTGGGGCCGAATGAGGAGGCCCAACTCTACATTGCCCAGAAGATCTATCACCCCAAGATAAGCATCGACTCAGTTCTCATCACCAATCAGAGAATCATCCTGCGGCATCCGCACGCCATGGGACTGAAGAAAGACTATACAGACTACAATTATCAGGACGTAGCCAACGTCGTGATGGATAAGGGGTTCACGCGTTCCACCCTCAAGCTAGACCTCAGGTTCGAAGGAGAGCCGCTTGTGCTGGAGAACCTGCCCAACTCAGACGCCGAAAAGGCCTACGGTCTAATTCGCGAGAACCTGAGCAGGTACCAGGCCCCCTTCTCCCAGGGCATGATGGGCGTCACCGCATATCAGCAGATTCCTCCCGCTCAGCCTCCCCCCACCGCTGAGCCAACGACGGTGGTCGAAAGAGAGGTGGTAAAGATCAAATGCAGATACTGCGGGGCATTGAACGACGAGACAGCGAAGGCTTGCGTCAGTTGCGGGGCGAGCCTCTGAGGTACTTCGCCTTCGCTCTGCCATAGGTTCAAAGCGTACCCCAATTCGCTAATCTGTGATCAGTTTGGAGTCGCGACCAATGGCCCAAAGGATCTGCATGGTGACGGGTGCGAGTTCAGGCATCGGTAAGGAGACATCAAGGAAGCTTGCGGAACTCGGGGCTACGGTGGTCATGGCGTCCAGGAACCAAAAACGGGGAGTAAGGGCGATATCAGAAATCAAAGGCGCCAACAATAACGCCCAGGTCGAGTTAATGCTCGCTGACTTCGCTTCGCTTGATTCCGTTCGAGCCCTCGTGAAGGAGTTCCTAGAGAAGCATGATTCGTTGCACGTCCTGGTCAACAATGCAGGCGGAGTCAGGGTAACACGCTCTGTGACCTCTGACGGCTTCGAAACCACATTTCAGGTCGACTACCTGTCCCATTTCCTGCTGACTAATCTCCTCCTAGAAGTACTGAAGAAGAGCGCGCCATCGCGCATAATCAACGTCTCGTCGGCGTCGCATTACAGGGGCCATATGAACTTCGACGACCTCCAGCTGAAGAAGGGTTATGGCGTCATGAAGGCATACTCCCAGGCGAAACTGGCACAGGTGCTGTTTACATACGAACTGTCGAGGCGGCTTGAAGGGACCGGGGTCACGGTGAACTCCCTTCACCCCGGTGCCGTGGCGACCAATTTATGGAAGGGTTCGCTGGGACCATTCTCGTTCCTGGGGAACATTTCTAGGCTGTTCTTGATAAGCCCCGAGAAGGGGGCGGAGGCACCTGTGTACCTGACGTCATCCTCTGAAGTCGAGGGTGTGACGGGGAAGTACTACGATCGTATGCGCGAGAAGCAATCTTCGGCAGAATCCCACGACCAGGCTGCGGCGAGGAAGCTCTGGGACGAAAGTGAGAGGATGACGGGGCTCTCGACCTAGCCACCGTCTCGAACGGCTCGCTCCTCCATACCTGCAACCAATAAGATATTTCTGCCAATTGGGAGGGTCAGGTACGCGATGACGGTAGACAAGGGAGCAAAGAAGCCGTACTCCTACACTTTCCGGACGCCGCAGAAGGACCTGGTTCCCGGCGCCAACCCTGAGGCACTCTTCTCAATCCGGGACACCCTGCTCCTACTGACTGAGGACTGTCTGGTGGTCGAACGCCCGGAGGGCCTTTTCTGCGAGAAGCACAGCCTCCCAGTCATGAAAGGGGCAACGAGGTGTAAGTACCTCGCTTCCCGTTTCGCCAACAACGAAGGGGAACAGCAGGCGAAAGCCCAGGTCCAGCAGTACGTTAACGAAATCCTCGGCGTAAAGGACCCGAAGACAGTAAAGCGTCTCACTGGTTTTTGACGGCGTTCAGCCCCTTTTCGGTTAGTCTGCCGTCGTACCCGATATACCCGCCAAGCTGAAGTTTCGCAATCTCCCTGCCGAGGGTGGCGGGAGGAACCTTCGTGACCTTGTCCAGCTTCTCTACGCTGCCGACGCTCGGAAGCGCTCGTAGTATTTGCAGTTCAAGTTGAGAGAGATATTCGCCGCTGGCCATCGCCCGCAACAGAGGCCTTGAGGTACTTTTGAACCCTCTACAAGGGGATGAGCGGCGCCAAGCTGGGCCGAGGCTGCGACCGCAGGAATGGACACCGGGCGACCTCTAAAATAACCCCAGAACTTGAACCTCTTGTGCCCGTATTCGATGCCAAGGGGGTTCCTCTGTTCTACGAAGAGGAGGGAGGTGGCGAACCGGTAGTCTTTGTCCACGGCACCCTCTGCGACCACACGGTGTGGAAGGCCCAGATGGAAGCATTCTCTTCGAAGTACAGAACCATAGCCTACAGCCGGCGCTACGCCCATCCCAACGTCAGGCAGGGTGACGTTATGGACAGCACTGTCCAGAACAACGCAGAAGATCTCTCAGCTTTGATCGATGGGCTCGGGCTGGAGAAAGTGCACCTCGTGGGGCACTCCTACGGCGGGTTCGTAACGACGTTCTTCACACTCAATCATCTGGACAGGGTTAGTTCTCTCACTCTAGCCAATGCGGCGGTCGCCACGATGCTTATCGGAAGACCGAGCGCGGTGGCCTCACTCTCTCTGCTGCTGAGATCGCCGAGCGTTGCGATTTCCGCCCGCAACCTAATCAATGCAACCAGGGAAACAGTCAAGGCAGTGGATGCCGGCGACGCTACGGCGGCTTTCCGTATCTTCGTGCCGGCCCTGTCGAACCACAGGACAGATCTGCCTCCCAAGCCTCCGACATTCGAGGCGATGGTCGCACGCAACGCGAGAACCCTGCGCGAGACAACGACTCCCTTCCCTCCGGTTACGAAATCTGAAGCGGGAGGAATCAAAGTCCCGACTCTGGTCATCTGGGGAGGCCTCAGTGCTCCGTGGGACTACAAGGTAAGTCAGCTGCTTGCCGAGGCAATACCCGGCGCCGAGGCGGAGGTGGTCCCGAAGACGGGCCACTTTTTCCTCCTGGAAAACGTCGATGCCGCAAACGGAAAGATGCTAGCGTTCTTGGAAGCAGCGAGGAATCGCTGAAGCTCATTCGTCGAGTGCAGGAGTAGTGGGTCGAAATTCCTAGGCGGATAGGATGCCCGAGTACTTCTCCCTAAGGGGCTTCTTGTCGAGCTTACCAGTGCTTGTCTTGGGGAGCGCTTCAGGCAATATGATGAACCGCTCTGGAATCCAGAACTTCGCGATCTTCCCTTCGTCCACGAACTTCTGGAGGTGACTTGAGAGCTCCTCCTCCTCCGCCTTCTGCCCCTCCCTCAGCGACACCACTGCGACGGGCCTCTCTCCCCAGTGCGCTTCGCGCGCACCGATGACCGCGGCCTCCAGGACCGCAGGGTGGCGCATTATCAAATCTTCGAGAATGAGGGTGGGTATCCATTCCCCTCCGCTCTTGACTGCGTCCTTGATCCTATCCACTATGGTCAGGTAGCCTTCTTCGTTTATGACTGCCATGTCCCCCGTATGCAGCCATCCACCCGCCCACAGGTCCTTGGTCTTCGCCTCTTCTTTGTAGTACTCCTTGGTTAGCCAGGGCCCCCTTACCACTATTTCCCCTGCGGTCTTTTCGTCCCTGGGGACGTCCTTCATCTCCCCGTCGACCACCCTGATTTGCACCAGAGGTATCGGAAGTCCTGTCTTCAGGTAGAGGTTGTCGAGTAGCTCCTCATCACTGAGCATCCGGAGTCTTTCGTTTGGGTTCGCCAGCGTGAGTATGGGAGCAGTTTCGCTGAGGCCGTACCCAGACATTACCTTGATTCCCAGCCTCCTCGCCCTGACGGCCAGTTCCCTGGGAAGGGCGGCCCCCCCAATGACCACCTTCCAGTGCGAGAGCGCCTCCCTATGCTTCTCAGCTGAGGGATGGTTCACAATCATGTTCAGTATGGTGGGGACCATGTCTGAGAAAGTCACCTTTTCCTGGTCGACCAATTCGAGGATGTTCCCATAGTCGTACCTCCCCGCGAGGACGAGTTTCTGGCCGTTCATTGCCACGCCATAGGGGATCCCCCAGCAGTGGACATGGAAGAACGGGACGAGCGGAAGGACTACGTCGCTGGGGTCCATCCTGTTCAGTGGCATCGAGCTGTTCAGACCGACAAGAGAGCTGAGAGTGTGGAGCACAATCTGCCTGTGTGTGAACCACACCCCCTTCGGCATGCCCGTGGTCCCCGACGTGTAGAAAATCGTCGCCTGCGTGTTCTCGTCAAGCTCGGGGAACCTGTAGCTCCCGTCTGCCTGGGCCAGCACATCGTCGTAGAACCTTACGTTTGGGAACGGGAGCGATGGGGCGGATCCCGTATCGCTCATGGTCACCACCCCTTTGATAGATGTCACCGCACCTGCAAGCTTTGCTGCCATCGGGACGAAATCGTCCCTGAGAAGCACGAAATCGTCCCCCGCATGCGCCATGGTGTACCCTATGTGTTCAGGGGGGAGCCTGATGTTCACAGTGTGTAGCACCGCTCCCATCATCGGGACCGCGAAGTACGCTTCCAGGTACCTGTTGGTGTCCACATCGATGACCGCGACAGTCGACCCCTTCCTGACCCCCATGCCTTCGAGGCCAGCTGCGAGCTTCCTGATTCGCGAGTAGAACTCGACCCAGTTATACCTCATCTTTCCGTAAACGATCTGTGACTGGCTTCTCCGGTGGATAGTCTGCGTGAGCAGCTTATCGATTGTCAGCTGATAGTCCGGGGACTGGTGCCCCTCCAACGCTAACAAGAGGACAGGCTGTCTATTTTAGACTGTCGACCCCTCCACAACGACCTTCGATGCTATGCCGCAGTGGCCCCGCCGTCGACGGGAATGACCTGGCCTGTTACGTACCTTGATGCCTCAGACGCCAGGAAGACGGTCACCCCCTTCAGGTCGTCCTCGACGCCCGTCCTCCCCAGAGGGACGTTCGCTCTGATTTGATTTCCATACCTCTCGATGAGCACCCTGCTCATCTTCGTGGAAAAGAAGCCAGGTGCCATGGCATTCACGACTATCCCGTGCCTCGCCAGTTTAACCGCGAGTTCCTTCGTAAGGGCGATTATTCCACCCTTGCTTGCGGAGTACCCTGCCGCCTGCATGAACTCGGGGGAACCCACCAGTCCCGCCACCGAAGCCACGTTGATTATCCGCCCCCACCCCTTTGCTCTCATCAGCGGCACCACAGCCTGACACATGAGGAACGTCCCTGTGAGGTTAACTTTGACCACCTTCTCCCACTTGTCGAGCGGCATCTCCTCGAAAGGAGTGCCCCAGGTGGCCCCGCTGTTGTTCACGAGGATGTCCACGGACCCGAAGACGTCAGAGACCTTCTTGACCACGGCGTCCACTGATGCCTTGTCAGACACGTCTAGCCTGCCTGCGATCGCCCTGCGCCCGGTCGCCTCCTCTATTTCCTTCGCCGCGATTGTGCATGCCCCTTCCTCCCTCGAAGCAACAGCCACGTTCGCCCCAGCTTCGGCGAGGCCCTGGGCCATTGTCCTCCCGAGCCCCTTCCCGCCCCCCGTCACGAGGGCGTTCCTCCCTTCCAGTGCGAAGAGATCCAGGGCCTTCATTGCTCACGCCGTCTCTCCGCGGTCTTATGGAGGTTGTCGTTCTCGGTTGCACGAATTCAGTGTAAATATCGACTCCTACCCTACTCTGACGGATGACATTAGACATCGAACGCATGCGAGCGGAGTACAAGGGCCCCCACGAACTTGTCAGCACATCCGACGGCAAGACGCTCTTTGTCAGGCGGTGGAACGCGGGGGGGGAGGCAAAGATCTCTGTCCTCATCTTCCATGGCATAACGGGATACAGCGGCCCCTATGGCCCGATGGTAGCGGATCAGTTGGCTGCGGCCGGTTACGACGTGTTAGGTCTGGACCTCAGGGGGCACGGCCTTTCTGACGGGCGGAGAGGGGATTACCCTAGCAAGGAGCGGCTGAGGAAGGACATCGCCGAGACACTGGCCCTGGTGAAGTCAAAGTCCGAGAGGCTCGTCGTGATGGGACACAGTCTCGGCGTTCTGCCGGCGATAATTGCGGCGAAGGACCATCCAGAGGAGATAAGCGGTGTCGTCCTCGTGAGCGGTGCGAAGAAAATTAGGACGGGCGTCTATCCCAGGCCTAGCGCAGGGGCGACGTTGAGAACTCTCCTCGGCGTGGCGATTCTAAGAGGAACTCCCCTCATAGAATACCGCAGGGAAGGGCAGATCGGGATTGACGACCCTCTATTCAATTTCAAGTATTCGGCTAGGTTCTACACCGTACTTTATGGTGCGGGCGCCCTCAGGGTCATGAGGATGCTCGGTTCTGGCACGATTGATTCTCCGAACCTCAGCTTTGACGGGAAGCTGAAGGTCCCGCTCTTCGTCGCGGTCGGGGAGAACGACGAATTGTTCTCCGTTGAGGGAGTCAGGGAGTTCTGCGACGGGATTGACTGCGACGACAAAGAATTCCACGTCGTTCCTGGAGCAAAGCACGCTGTGTGGCCAAAGGACGCATTCACACCCCTGGTAGATTGGTTGGCAAAGAAGCTCTGACTTAGTATCGTCTACGCTTACCGAACACATTAGTAGCAGCAGCTACGCGCTCAACCCTCGTGGCAGACGCAAGAATCTCAGAGCATGCCAGGCTGATTGTTGACTACTGTTGCAAAGTGAAACGAGACGACTTCGTCTTGATCGTTGGCACTCCGGAAGCGCAAGAACTTGTTGCTGAGATGGCAGCGAAGATTGGAAGAGCAGGAGCACATTACGTGTTTCTTGACCAAGATCCCTATATCGAGAGAGCCTACCGGCTTTCAGCCGACGACCAAACACTCTCGTCCATGCCGATTCAAATTCTCGAGTTGGCAAGAAGCACAGATGTCATTGTTCAGATTATTTCCTCCTCGAATTCGCAGGAGGAGTCTGATGTCCCTCCAGGAAAAGTCCGGCTAGCCTCTGGTGCTATGGGGCAGGTCATCCGAATTATGCTCGGCAAACGCTGGAACGTCACATTGCACCCGACTAGAGCCCTCGCACAGGATGCAAAGATGTCATTCGAGGGATACCGCAACTTCGTGTACAACGCGACCCTCAGGGACTGGCCGAAGCTGGTATCAGAAATGACAGTCCTTAGAGACAAAATGGCCGCTGCCAAACAGGTTCGCCTCATAGGGAAGGAAACCGACATCGCGTTTTCGATAGAGGGGAGAACCCCGGTAGTCGATGGAGGCGAAGTGAACCTTCCAGGCGGAGAGGTATTCGTGTCCCCGGTGGACTCGACAGTCAGCGGTACGGTCTATTTCGACCTCCCCGTCGTCTACGCAGATCGGGACATCAAAGGAGCACGCTTGACATTCAGAAACGGCGAGGCAGTCGAATCGGATGCCGAAGTGGGCTCTGACCTGCTGAGGGAGATGCTGACCGTTGATGACGGTGCGAAAAGGATTGGCGAACTCGGGATAGGGATGAACCGAGGCATCGACAGATTCACACGCAACATTCTATTCGATGAGAAAATGAGGGACACCATCCACATGGCAGTGGGGAACGCGTATGAAGAAACTGGAGGTACTAACAAGAGCGCGATTCATATCGACATGATCAAGAGCATGAAAGAGGGAGGGGCGGTATACTTCGATGGCATCCCCGTGTACGAGAACGGAAAATTCGTATGGGAATAGTACTTGAAAATAAGCGGCTGCGAGTTTCCTGACGGGCTCCTTTACGATGTTGAACAGGGGACCTGGGCGGATCTGAAGGGGGACGTCATTCGAGTAGGAATCACCAGCCTCCTTTCCTGGTCATTTGGTGTCTTCTCTGGAATCACATTCAGGAACATAGGCATGGCCCTAGTTCGGGGCCAGGTCATGGGTACGATGGAAGGGTCGAGGCACTTCGACGTGTTCCGCTCTCCCGTTTCTGGAACCCTCTCTGCTGCCAACGAGCGCCTCATCGACGAGCCTTGGCTTCTCAACAAGGACCCCTATGGGGAGGCATGGTTCGCCGAAATAAGAGTGAAGGGCACGGGTGAGCTTGGGGCACTGGGAAGACTCCCTGTGGCGAAGCACCGGATAGCAGTGCTGCTGAAGGAGCGCCATGTGCACTGCTTCGCCGCCTTTCCCGACTTTGAGATTTTCGACACGGGGGTTGAATGCCAGGCGGTGCTCGCCAAGCTGAACGAGCTCCTTGAAAGGAGCACACCGGGGACGGTGGTACACGTCGTCTCCGACGACAGCAGTGCCGAGATCGAGATGCAGCGATGGTCTGACCAGACGGGGAATTCTATCGTCGATTTGCAAAGGGAAGGGAAGATCTTCCATTACATCGTCAGGAAGGAATCCTCGAAGGGCTGAGCCGGGCTAGCGCTCGATCGGGAACATAATGGAGTTTCCCCACTCGGTCCAGGAACCGTCGTAGTTCCTGACGTCAGGATACCCCAGCAGATACTTCAGGACGAACCAGGAGTGGGATGACCTCTCCCCGATTCTGCAGTACGTAATCACGGTCTTGTCCCTGTCGACCCCCTTCGAATGATAGAGATTCTCCAGCTCCGGCCGGCTCTTGAACGTCCCGTCGGCGTCGTTCACCGCCTGACCCCATGGGATGTTCTTTGCTCCCGGGATGTGCCCTCCTCTCTGAGACTGTTCGTTCGGATACTCTGGAGGGGCGGTGATTTCGCCTGAGAACTCCTTTGGACCCCTCACGTCGACAAGTATGTTGTTCTTCTTTCCTAACGAAGCCTTCACCCCCTCCCGATAGACTCGGACTTTCGTGTCCGGCCCCCCGATGTGATACTCCTTGGGAGTGTATGCGGGCACTTCTTTGCTGAGCGGTCTGTCTTCGATGAGCCATTTCTTCCGACCGCCATCCATCAGCCTCACGTTTTCGACTTTGTAATACTTCAGGTCCCAGAAAGCGTAGGCAGCAAACCAGTTGTTGAAGTCCCCGTAGAGAATTATTGATATTTCCGGGGAGATACCGCTCTTCTTCAACAGAGCTTCGAGCTGCTCTTTCGAGAGGATGTCCCGGGTTACGGGGTCGTTCATGTCCTTCCTCCAATCAAATATTACTGCACCAGGGATGTGACCCTGCAGGTAATTCGAGGCGGGGTCGTAATCCACCTCAACTATTCGGACCAAGGGATCTTCAAGGTGTTCCGATACCCACTGTGTCGTGGCCAGGACTTCGGGGTGAGAGTATGCTTCTGCCATATTATAACATATGTAATAATGCCAATATAAGGTTGGCTATCTTGGGTTTCGGCCTTTCTGGACCTAGGGCATTGCTAGCGCTCGCCTGGCGGGACGCACTCATTGAAGCAGCGAATCGAATTAGATCTTACCTAGGTGGGCTAAGATCCCAGATTTTCTTCTGCTTCAGCGCTGCCAGCGCCTTGTCGATATCTGAGACGGCGACCACGACGTTGGCCCGTGCAAATGGCGCAGTCGTGGCATAAGCGTACTTGATGTTGAGCTTCTTCTGGGCGAGCTTCCCGGCGAGTCCCCCGAATGCTCCGGGCCTGTTGTCCAGTTCGACTTTCAGCACCTCTTCTTCAGAGAAACGAATCTTTGCTTTCTTGAGGGCGGCCCTTGCTCCAGCCACATTGACAACCATCACCCTTGCCAGCGCTGTCCCCCTGGCCTCTGGGGCAAAGACCCCCACGATGTTGACTTGGGCGTCACCTAGCACAGAGCAGAGTCTTGCCAGCGTCCCCGGTTTGTTGGCCAATCGAACCACGAATTGGGTGGCCTTCGAAATCATCGTTCGATCACAGCGTGTGATTCGTAATAAGCATTACCGGGCACTCGAGCGTGCGAGGATAAACCCAATCTAACTCGGAATCCAGGCCTAGGCCACGGACAAGCTCGAGCCAGGCCAGAAGGCGACATACCAGAGGACGTTCGCCGCAGAGGATGTCAGTGCCTTCGCCGAACTCTCCGGAGATAAGGGAATTCACCATGTGGTGGCTGACATCCAGGGTAGGATCATGGTCCAGGGGCTGCTGACGGCCACCATACCCACAAAGCTTGGCGGGGACATGAACTACATCGCCAGGCACATAGTCTACGATTTTGTCCGTCCTGTCTACGTGGGAGACACCATAACATGTGAAGGCACGGTCATGAAGGTCGAGCCAGTCGAAGGGCGGTTGAACGTCTCTCTGTCATTCGTGTGCCGCAATCAGGACGGAAAGGAGGTCATGCGCGGCACCACCGAGGGAATCATAAGGACATGACTCTCTTGCACGCTGACCCAGAGTTTAACTATCAAGTGAGGAAAGAGGACCCGAATTGAAGTACGTGAATCTCGGTCCCACCGGTACAAAGGTCTCGCAATTCGCCCTGGGAGCATGGCACCTTCCAGGATCAGGAGAGCGTGACCAATGGGGGGTCGAGAAAGTTGATGAGGAGGAGATGTCGAAGATAGTGAAGAAAGCCTACGATGCGGGAATAAACTTCATCGACACATCCAACGTCTACCACGGAAGGATGCAGAATTCGGATCCGCAACACACCGGCAACTCGGAGCGACTGCTTGGTAAGATCCTCAAGGGCTACGACAGGGAGTCACTCGTGCTGGCCACGAAGGTCCGTGGCACGCTGGCCAGTTGGCCCAACGGTGAGGGCCTCTCACGTAAACACATCATGTGGCAGGTCAAAGAGTCACTGTCAAGGCTTCAGGTTGATTACATCGACCTCTACCAGATTCACTGGCCCGATCCGGATACGCCGAAGCTCGAAACACTCCAGACCCTCAATCGTCTAATAGACCAAAATCTAGTCAGATACCTAGGGGCCAGCAACCACTCCGCAACCGAGGTGGAAGAGTTCATGCATTACGCCAGGGATTACAGGCTTGAGAGTTTCGTGACCCTGCAGGAACTCTACAACCTGATAGAACGAGGCATCGAGGGGGATAGACTGGCTCTGGCGAAGAAGTATAATCTCACAATTCTGGCCTATTCACCGCTTGCCCAGGGGGTCCTTTCAGGAAAGTATCTAGCCGGAGTCCAGACGCAGACGCGGACAAGGGCGACCTACGTAGCCGATATCTCGAGGGCTTACCTCAACCCACAGACAGTCGATGCCGTCCGCGAGCTAAACGAGATTGCAAGGCAGAAGGGAATCACCCTGCCACAGCTCGCTCTTTCGTGGCTGCTTCACAAACAGGAGGAATTGGGGCTCACCATAATCCCGTTATTGGGTATCACCTTCTCAAGGTACTTGGAAGACAGCCTGGGGGCCATGGACGTCAGACTTTCGTCTGACGAACTCAAGTATGCCGAAGAGATATCACGGAAAGCGAGTGTCTTGCCGTGGTGAAGGACTCCTAACTCGCCCCGTCGCCCAACGAAATCATGACTCACATGAGACCACATGATACACCAGTGGTATCCTTCTTAGCCCAGGACCTTTTTTGGTGGATGGATGAAGGACCGGAACGAAGTCCGCTGCCCAAACTGCGGAACGCTTGTCGAGCCTGCCAATGCTGAGTTCATGCTTTGCGAACGCTGCAAACACATCCCGAACCTGCTACTGGGATGAGGTCCTGAGGACTACCTGTCCAGCTAACTCGAGGCGGCCCTGCCTTTCACATGGTTGCAGGGTCTACGCCCCTCCGCACACCAATCACGTAGCCCAGCGCCAACCCAACCAGTGCTCCCCCGGCGTGTGCTATCCAGTCTACGGGCGAAGCTATTAACGATGAACTAACGAAGCTACTGACGACGAAGATGAGCGCAAACCACAGCATCAGGCTCGGGTTCACCCTCCTATTCGTCACAAGGTCGAATGAAATCACCCCCGCAAGAAGCCCGAAGATTCCGCCCGAGGCGCCGAAACTAAAGACATTCGGGCCGTTGGCCAGGCTGAAGATGTTCCCCGCAATGCCTGTGATCAGGAATACTGCGTAGTACTGCCTCTTGCTATATGTGAACGAGAGTATGCCATCTAGATAGGCAAGGGCTATGGCGTTAAACACCACGTCTTCAATTCCCTGAAAGGTCGGAGGCGCTATAATGATCGACGTGACGAGTTGCCAGAACCATCCCGCCGAGACAGCCTCGTTGTACTGGAGCAGGAAGTAGGTTAGTGGGGTTCCATCGACAGGCACGAAGGCTAGGACAGTGCCTATCACAAGCCCTCCAATAACCGCGTAGATCAGGTTCGTCCCCTGCTCGGAGAACTGCATGCTTGGACTCCGACGATTAGACGCTCGCTGATTCCGTGTTCTCTTCCGTTAAAAGATCCCCGGCATATACTCGTCCTTCTTCGAGGACCCTGGCATACCAGCCTCGCCTCCCCAGCATGACCTTGAGGAAGTCTGGCCCCTTGGACACCCCGACGTAGGGGAGTAGAAACAGATTATCGCAGGGATCGCAGGCCTTTGTAATTTGGAAGCGCACTCTACCAGCTGAGAAGACTTTCCCAACACCAAACGCCTGGTATGGGATTCCGCTGGTGGTGAAGTTCTCTCCAAGGTCCCCTGGCTTGATCGGCCAGCCCTCTGAGTTCAGTTCCCTGATGGTCTCGATGGGCATAATCAGCAACGCCTGGTCAGGGTCGTCTTGGCGTTCCTCATGCCTGTAGACGTTGAAGTCCCCTTCAACGCCGTCATGGGCTACGACCGCAGATCCTACTTGCTTCTTGGGGAGCCCGTGTTCTCCACGGATTTGGGGCTTCACGTTGATAAGCTGTATCTTTCCGGTCACGCCTCACCCGAAGACGGACCCGTTAATTTGGGTTGGCCAGGCGACAATCCTCTAGCCGTTCTGAACCGTTGACGGCAGGCGGCGCATGTTTCTAGGGCTACCGCCTGTTAGAATGGACCAATTTTTCTGCTCAAATAGCCCGGGGATGGACGATTCAAGGTTGACAAGAAACGACAAAGGCTCGAGTTTGGTCCTCCTGGCAGACATGGGGGCTGCTTTGGGGGTCATCATGCTCGCATGGGCTTTCTTAGACTTGAGCGAAGAGGGCTTTCTCCTTCTGACCGCCATTACGCTGGCTCTGGCACTGCTCGTGGGTCTCTTGCTCAGGACGTCACCGAGCGAATCGGGCCACCCAGCAGCCTGAAACCGACGCGGAAAGCGGAACGACTGCGTACCGATAGTATCACTGCTCTGTAGCGCGAGTCCATCTTCGTTATTACCCCTCTCTGCTTCTTCAATCCAGCACGGTTCTGCGCATTTTGGCGCGGCACCGCGGCGGACTGGGGCCGGGCGGGGCGTTCGTCTAGGGTCATCCCGCCCTTCCCACAGCCTCTTTACAAGACAAAGCTCACAGCGGGTACTTGTCGGGGACTCTTAAGAGCCAGAACGGGGTGTTCTCATAAGTAGTCTTAACCTCCGAGGGTTCTGTGGCATGCCCATGGACCGGGGTGTCGCGCTTTTCGCCGGAGTTGCGATATTTGCTATTCTCGTCGTGGGGGCGGCTGTGGCGTTCGTCCCTCTGGTGCCGACCACTACCCAGGCCGGTTCATCAACCACCTCAACCAGTACAAGCACCACAAGTAGCACGATCACCACAGCCAGCAATAGCTCAAAGGATAGTCTAGCTCTCCGCCTCACTCTGAACGCCTCTGTCGTCTTCCAGGGGTACTCACTCTCACTATCTGTCGGGGAGTGGAATAACCTGAACGCCCAAAACGATGTAGGGGCGTCCCAGACCTGGCCCATCGAGGGCCTCGGCGTTGGCCCGTGCGGGTCGGGGAACTATCCGTTTGGTTTCGAGGTCCTGTCAGGGTATTACAATAGCTCGGCAGGATTGGATTCGGCCCAGAAGATCCAACTCTATGGACCCGTACCGTACTCCTGCCCTATGATCTTGAGCGGAATCAGTTCCTACTCGTTCTACCCTCTCAGCGACAGGGCGGACGTCTATGGGAGCTGCGGATCCAACCCTTGCTTTACTGAGGACATGAACACGACCGCGGTGGTTGGAGGGAACTGGAGTGGGGGTTCGCTGGTGCCACTTCCCCCTGGAGCCTACACAGTTGTCGCCGGGGACGAGTGGGGAGCACTGCTCTTTGGGCATTTCGAGGTCGTAGCCACGGAGCCAGGGGGGATGGTCATACTCCCGCAGGGCACCGTCGTCCAGGTCTCGTCCAGCTACGACTGCGTCGCTGGCCACTATACGCTCCCCTTCAATACCCAGGACGAAGCCCTGCTCACCGGCGGGTTCAGTGCCGAAGCTCCCGGGGTAACTTTGTACGTGGCCACGGCCCAGCAAGCTTCGGTCGTCTTCCAAGGTCACCCCTCGAGCTGGATGTATTCGACCGGTCTTGAGAACTCATCCCGCTTCGCAACAAACATTCCTGCCGGCGCCTACGTCGTCTGGATTGAAGGGGCCGACCTGAACTGCGGCGCCCACATAGTCATGCCGCTGGAGATGCTGACGACGCTGAACATAACCGAGGCGTTCATGATCAATAGCACAGGTTCCTAGCATCATGCACGCAGGTAAAGATATTGAGAAAAGCTTAAGCCGATTCAAGGTTCATCACAAAACGGAAAGCAACCAATGGCGAGTTCGAATAGTCTTGAATGGTTTGAAGAGCTTCCCTGTTCGGTAATGGTGTGCGACAGGAAGTACAAGGTCCTTTACATGAACGATAAGGCTGCGGAGGACCATGCAGAAGATGGAGGCAGGGCCTTAGTCGGAACCGGCTTGATGGAATGCCATCCCCCGGACGCTCAGGCCAAGCTCAGGGAGGTGTTAACCTCGGGTCGACCAAACGTCTATACTACTGAGGAGAGGAGGAGGAAGAAGCTCGTCTACCAATGCCAGTGGATCAGGGGAGGACGGGTGGGTGGGGTTGTGCAGCTGGTCATTGAACTTCCAAAGGACATGGCACACCACGTGAAATAGATTGCCAAACCCGATGGGCTCACCGTAGGTAGAATCAATCGGAAAGAACAGGGTAAGTCTCTTCTAGAAGCCCGCCGTGAAAGGCGAAGACGTGTTGCCGCCATGAATTTCTTCAACGAGGCCTACCGGGGCGTTCCTCCTTGGGACATCGGCCGGCCCCAGCCCGTGTTTGCCAAGCTCGCCGCTAGCGAAGATTTGGGCGATGATATAATCGACGTCGGGTGTGGAACAGGTGAGCAAGCGATGCTTTTCGCCTCGAGCGGGTACAAGGTGCTGGGGGTCGACTCGGCCCCACTTGCGATAGAGAAGGCTAGGACAAAGTCGTCGCAGAGAGGATTGAAGGTGGAGTTCATGGTGGCGGACGCCCTTCACCTCGCCGAGTTGCACCGGCAGTTTGACGTCGCAATCGATTCAGGTCTGTTCCATGTCTTTTCCGACAGAGAGAGGTTAGACTATGTCGAGAGCCTCAGGACTGTCCTCCGGCCCCGAGGACGATATTACATGCTCTGCTTCTCGGACAAAGAGCCCGTCGGCTGGGGAGGACCGAGAAGAGTGTTCAAACGCGAGATTCTGACAAGCTTCTCCGATGGATGGCATGTAGATTATGTCCGCCCCGCGAAATTCGCATCGGCCTCCCATGAAGGGGGAGGGGAAGCGTGGTTTTCGAAGGTCACCAAGACCTAGCCGCGCCTAGTCGACGATTTCGTAGTCTCATCCTCCCGCTTGAGAAACAACCAGCCTAAATCCCGTTTACCCTTAAATTATCTGAGAATTCGGGTACGAGCAATGCCTCGAATAGAGCTCTACGAAGGCACTCAGAAGATAGCGGACATCGGACTCCCGGAGAAGAAGTTCAGCACGGGCTCCGTCGGCTACTGGGCAACCCAGAAACTCGAGATTAACGGGAAGAGATACCAGTGTCAGTTCCAGCTTGTCGAGATTGGGTCCAGACAGAAGAAAGAGTGACGCTCTCCGTTCAACCCCGTTGCATGAGGATCATGGACGTAGCAGTACCAGTAACGTTCTACAGGTTGAACGCGACCAAGCATGTAGCCAAACAGGCAAGAATGGAGAGGTAGGAAAAGTTGGGTAGGATACGAGAGAAGGCGGGGACAGGAGTGTGCAACTGCCGGCACATGGCCGAGGCTCACGAGGTCCTGTTCCAGACGATCTATGCCATCAAGCGAGGAAAATGCACCATCGAAGGCTGCTCGTGCCAGGCTTATGTCAGAAATCCGAACTACCACGTAGTTAGCGCCTAACATGATGCGTGACTCGCCTGGCTCTGAAGGCTAATCGGCTGGCTCATTCTTCAACCGCTCGGGTTCTCAGCGGTCAGAAGAGACGTCTGCACCAGGATCGGTGCGTCGTACAAGGCAGCAAGTGCGACGCAGTCAGAGGCCCTGTACCCATGAAGAGTGATCTGCCCGTTGCGACTGTCAAGGTGGATGTCTCCGCGCAGGACGTCGTTTGAACTGTAGATCTGGACCCTTGCCAAGTGGAGGCCGTTCCTTTCTGCCAGATCCTCAACTACGTTGTAAATGGTAGGGAGGGACGACCTGTCTCCCCTCGAGAATCTGTCGATGTGGGTCGCCACTTCACCGGAGAATGCCCTGATGTACAGTTTCCTCCGTCCGTCAGAGATGGAAGTCAGAACGGCGATTCCTTCGACGCCGTTCTCGTCGGCGTATCCCACCTTCTCCAGTTTGACTGGCTGGAAATCCTCATGGCCAGACATCAAGCGACCCAGACGGCGAAACATGCCGCCCGTATATTAGACTGTGAACGTGAGGGGTCCAGTCTGAGCTTCTCTCCAACTAGACAAGCGGCACACTCCTGTGAAGGCTAGGACTGGCGTACAGACTCGGCGACCGCGAGCAGCTCGGCCGAGGCGACGACGACCATTGCTCCGGCCGCGAGGGCGTGGTTGAACGTGAGGAGGTATGTTCCTACGTAGATAGCCGCCGGGAGAAGGACCACCCCAGCTCCAGCCGCCATCCTGGAAAATTCCTGTAGCGCAAAAGTTACTCGCCCGCCAGGAGCGAACCCAAGGAAGAGCCTGATTTCGAGTAGGCTTGCCGCAGCCACGGCGAGAATCGAAGCGAGGGGAATCAGGATCGAGAAGGGCGAAGTCAGTGGCCTCAGCAGACCGTCAACATACACAACGGCGACTGCCGGAAGGAACACTACCGTGGCAATGAGCGCTTTTGAGAAGACGATGGTCCGCATTCTCAGAGGCATCGTCTTGGCGAAGTCGAATCCGGTCCCTTCGGAACTGACGAGAACCAAAGGTAGGACGAGAGAGACCATTCCTCCGAGTGTCATCGCGACCAGGAGGGTTGACGCTCCTAGGGTGGGCAGGAATGCTCTAATCAGGAGGATGATGAGGGTCTCGAACACAGGCAGAGCGAATAGGAAAGCCGACGGCAGGTTTGCCGATGCGACCCTCAGATCCTTCATCGCGTAGGCAGCCACTGGTTTATGCGAGGGCACTGAAGTGTCATGGGTAAGCCCACGTGCGGTCGCGATTGACACACCCTCAGGGAAGCTAGCGACGGAAGTCATGCTCCACCTAGATACCGCGACAGCAATCAGGAGGTACCCTGCTGTCGCCCCGAGAGCTATCCTCTCGACAGACGAGGGCAAAAAGCCGTGCGCGACCGACCCGACACTGATACCCAGAGAGAACGGATAGACCAACGATAGGATTGAACCGGTTAACGGGTTAGGGCTGACCAGAACGCTTTGCACCAGCGGGATCAGGTATCCAGCTGCGGCGAAGAGGACGCCGATACCCAGCACCACAACCCCCCAGGCCAGGAGCAACGCGAGGCGCAACACACCGCTCCTTTTGCCCTGCTTGGAACCCAGAATGTTCCTGTAGAAAACGCTGGAAAGCCAGAGCGCAACGCCGACTCCCATGACCGAGTTCACACCTCCGACAAAAAGCATGAAGAGCCCAGACAAAGCGGACCCCGTCACGAGGGAAACGAAGAAGACCTGACAGGCGACGGATCCGACCACCAGATAGTCGCTGGTTCTCACAAAAGAGAGGAGGTTGACCAGCGAAACATCGTTCCGCACAAGGGGCAGGGTCGAGAGGACAGGTGACGGACCGCTGGTCACGAAAGAAGAAAGGGTCTGGACTCCGTAGAGGACGACAAGCGCGAAGGAAACCGCCAGACTCAACGTGACGGATGCGGATATTCCGTACGAGGCGCCCAGAGCCTGAGGAAGAAAAGGGGCGCCGGCTGCAACTACTACGAAGACTGTTATGATGAGCTTGTCGAATCTTGCAATTCGTAAAGCCCTTCTTACGAGGTCCTCCCGCCCCGAGGATTCCGGCGAGCCTCTTCCGAAGGATCCCCACCACATGTTGCTGCTGTTTTGTAGTATCGACCTGAACGCCATTTCCGAATAAGGGAGGGCGCTCAGGCGCCACGCATCAGCGATTTTCAACGTCGAAGAAAGACTCCCTTAACATCCTGACGATGTTCTCGACCTCGGAGGCTTCGTTGGTGAGTTTCATGAAAACCTCTTCCAGCGTCGCATCTTTCTCCCCGGCCCGGGCTCTTAGCTGGTCTAGATTTCCTTCGGCAACTATTTTGCCTCCGAAGATAATCCCAATCCTAGAACAGAGCCTTTGCGCTATCTCCATGACGTGAGTAGAGAAAAGGACAGCTCCGCCTCTTTGCACATGTAGCGAAAGCAACTCTTTCAGGATTCTGCTGCTTCGGGCGTCCAGGCTGTTCAACGGTTCGTCCAGGAGGAGAACGGAGGGCTGATGGAGGAGGGCAGTAATCATGGCAATTTTCTGTTTCGTCCCCATAGACAGTGTGGCTATCGGAGTGTCGAAGGCTGACACCACTTCGAATGCCTCGGCAAGCTGGCGGGCCCTTCGGTTCATGGGTTCCCTGGCGAGCCCCCTGACCGAACCCTCGAACTCCAGGAGCTCCTTGGGCGTCAGTGATTCGTAGAGTATCGGGACCTCCCCTACGTAGCCAGTCTGCGCCTTCGAATGGAGCGGGTCCTTCGTGGCATCGAAACCAGAAACAAGAACTGAGCCCGTAGTCGGTTCAATCAAACCGGCGGTTATCCTGAGGGTCGTGGTCTTGCCCGCCCCGTTTGGCCCTAGGAGCCCGTAGATCTCGCCGGGCATCACCCTGAGATTTAGACCGTTGAGGGCGCCGAAGTTGCCGTACGACTTCGTGAGTGCGTGGGTCTCAATCAGAGCGTCAACCACATTCAGTTAGGCCTCCTTCGATTCCGGCATTTGTCTGCGGCGCAAGACGTCAGTCTTCTCTGCCTCCCTGCTGTATTGAAACTCAATGCCGTAGATAGAAGCCGAAGTGGGCGAATTTACGCGAGTCGTATTACGGCTCTGTAGTGCAGGTCTATCTTCATCATTCCGCTCCCCGACAGGCCTTGCAGTACCCTAGGTTCAAATCAGACTGGAGCCGGAGATGCCAGCAGAGCAGGTTGAGCGAGTCCGGCATAGACGATTCGTTCGAATCATTCGTCCCTGAAGAAGCTGAAGGATTACGACACCCCTCACTTCCGATAACACCTCCTGACCTGCCAATCTTCTCTATACTCGATTCAATAGATTTCTCGGATCACTTTGTCCTCCTGGGTGAGGTGGGTACCGGGAAGAGCACGGTTGTCCCGATTCACGAGTTCGAGAAATCCGGAAGGAGCCAGCACATAGTCATCCGCGAGCCTTCGAGAGCGTCCTGCAACGCCCTGTACTATTCACTCGAAGCGCTGCATCCCGAAATCAAGGATCACCTCGCCATCATCACGAAAGACACCAAGATCAACATCGAGGGGGAGATCAAGATAGTGACAGACGGCGTCCTGATTAGGATGCTGGCCGACCGCTCGGTCACCGAGACCTCGATTTACTTCGACGAGAGCCACCAGATGTCTTCCCAGCTAGAGCTCTGCATGTCCCTAGCGAAAAAGGACGAAGAAACAGCGAAGAACCTGTTCAGGGTGATGAGCGCCACCATAGACCCGGAGGAGTTTCTTGCCTTCCTGGGGATCTCCAAGCTTCACTTGGTCAACGGCAGGAGGTACCCTGTGAACGTCGAGGTTGAGCGTGCTCGCGACCTAGATGGGATGTTCGACACGCTGTCAAGGTACCTTTACACCCAGCCCAGAGACGAGTCATGGTTGGTCTTCCTTCCTACGCGGCGTCTCGTCGAAAGGTACGCAGGGACCTATGGCGGTGTGTACATACACGGTGGGCTGGAGGGCTCCGAGGTCAATCGGATCCAGCGAAGAGCGGAACGGGACAAGAACCTGAAGATCTTTGCCACCAACGTCATCGCTTCGTCGGTAAACATCTACGTGGACAACGTTCTGATATTCAACGATGTAATCAACAGCAAGGATAGGCTTGGCCAGAAGACCCTCAGATACAGCAAGCTGGACAACAACTCTCTCCTTCAGATGATAGGAAGGATCGGCCGATTCAAACCTGGCCGTGCGGTCATCCTCACCGACTCACCGATTCCGAACAAAATCAACCCAACCCCTGTCCGCAAATGCCTTGAGACAGAGACTCCCTTCGATCTTGTGCTACTGATGTCGAAGTATGGCCTCGACCTTTCTAAATTGGAGTTCATGTCAAGAGTGAACCATAGTGAGATAACGTTCGCCGAAGGCTGGTTGTCTGACATCGGGGCCATCGAGCCCCGTCCCCGCAGGATAACAAGGAAGGGGCTCCTTATGAGCGAAATTCCCTACGAGCCCGACTTCGCCCACATGATCTCAGGCGCACTGATCTCCGGAGACTACCAGATGGCGAGGTTCCTGCTGGCGTGCGGTTCGTTTGGGGATTCCCTCAACCACGCCTATAGGATAGACTTCGAGCCCATGGCACGCGACTTCCTCTACAACTTCGATAGTTCCAACGAGCTCAACATAAAGGCGCATATCCTGAAGAGATATTCCGAAGACGCGAGCGGCTCGTTCAAAGCAAGAATGATAGCCAATGGAATCTTCCCCCGCTTCGTGGAAGAGGCCTGGAAGAACTATGAGGCCGCAAGAGACTCGCTGAATGACTTTCTCCTCGCCTCGAAGGACGAACCATTGTCGAGGGAGGTTGTCGTTGACCCCAATCTCAGTGGCCTTGAGGCATATCTGGCAGACTGCCTGTCGTTTGAAAGGTATGACTTCTACGAAAAGAACGACTATGATCTGAGAAGCATAGTCATAGAGGATCGATTCTATGCGAGGAGCGTAACCGTCAACTTCCGGAAGATACTGTTCGACGTGGTGGCCCTTAACCGCAGAAGGCGACGCCATCGCTAGAGGGCCAAGCCGTAGGGCGCGCCCTGATAGAGTTCAAGAATGGCATTAAGTAGAAAACACGAGGCAGGCGCGCTCTTGCAAAGTCAAGCTCGACAAACCAATACAGCCCTGGCCAAGTGGCTCGTCCCCTATGTAATCGTCGCTTCGTTGCAGTACCAATTCACGAAGGACGGGCTTTCCTATGCCTCCCCCTTCGTCCTGATGACATTCAGGTATGTCTTCACCGGCGTTATCTTCTACTTTATCGGAGGGAGAAAGATTCCGCTCGATCGCGATGCGCTCCTCGTCGCAGGCTTCTCCTCTGCGAGCACTCTCCTCTGGGCGGTGGGTCTCACCTATGTTTCGGCAGGCGATTCTGCCATCCTGAGCTACACTATGCCACTCTTCTCCATTCCCATTGCATTCGTTGTCATCAGGGAGAAGGTCTTGGTCCGTGAACTGCTGGGGGCATTGGTAGGATTCAGTGGTGTCATTGTCTATTCACTCACCCTGAGCCACGGCTCACAAGCCGTGGGGGCCATGTTCACGTTAGTTGGTGCTGTCTTCTGGGCGGCATACAGCGTCTATTATCGGAAGCTCAGAAGCAGGAACCCGGTTCCCATTCTCACCACGCAGTTTCTGATCGGCTCAATACCGGGTGCAGTCGGCTCCCTCTTCTATCCTCAGATTTCACCTGGCATCAATCTGCTGGTTGATCTCACATACATCGTTCTCTTCAGCGGCGTGGTTCTGTTTTCCCTATGGAACGGACTCCTGAGGCGCGGACGTGTTGGTCGGATCACAACCATGGCTTTCGCAGTGCCCGCCGTGACCATTCTCATAGATTCCATCAGGACGTTCACCTTGCCAAGCTCCCTGGCCGTAATCGGGGGAGTCATGATGTTCATTGGAGTCTTCATCGCGAATTGGAGCAGAGATTCAGGAGAGGCTGGAGAAGGTACCACCCCTAGCCATTCCTGACCCATACGAAGTGAATTCCATCGGCCTCTTCTTGTTCAGCTAGCGCCAGACAAATGGTGAGGAAATGACATCATTGCATTAGTCCGAGTGTTACTTCTGCTCAATCTTCATTACGGCGGCACCTGCGGCCACTCGGGAAGGGAGGGGAGTTGGCCCGCTCAAACCCGAAGGAATTGGATTCTTCAGGTGCCCCGCTGAGCGAGTATTACGATGACAAGCTCTCGGCAGAAGGATTGCGCAAGTGCTACGAAATTGCTCCTCCTAGAATCCGTCAGTACCTAGGTGCCGAAACAAGATTTGTCATGCAACGGACACGCGGAAGCAGACGTGTCCTCGAACTTGGGTGTGGATACGGCCGAGTGATGAAAAAGGTCGTTGTAAATGTGAGGTTTGCAGTGGGATGCGACACCTCCCGGAGCAGCCTGAGGTTCGCTGGGAGCTATTTGCGCCCACGCCGTAACTTCGGTCTCGTGAGTGCAGATGCTTCGTGCTTGCCCTTCCGGCCGGGAGTCTTCGACGCGGTATTCTGTGTTCAGAACGGGATTTCTGCGTTCGGGGCGGATCGCCAAGAACTGGTCTCGGAGGCTATCCGCGTCACCAAAGAAGGTGGACATATACTCTTCTCAAGCTACTCTCACAGAATCTGGAAGGAGCGACTAGCCTGGTTCAGGTCGCAGTCCGAGGCCGGTCTGATAGGTGAAATTGACGAAGCAGAGACAGGACATGGGACCATTGTTTGCAGAGACGGGTTCCGAGCCTCGACTGTGTCCAAGGAGGAGTTCGAAAGGCTCTTCTCCCGTGCTGGTACAAGCCCAAGAATCAAGGAGATTGATAGGTCAAGCGTATTCTGCCTCGCCCGAAAATAACGCAGAGATACCAACTCACGAGGGTAGTCGCAAAGATCACGTGTGACTCGCCATCCGAGCTGCATGGCATCATACACAGGACAAATCGGGGGCCAGATATGCCGTATCGAAAGGTCCCCCTGAAACCTGTGAATGCTAGTTACTCGGGAGGAATCTCCTTGAATGCCAGGGAGATATCCAGCCCTGCTTTCTTGAGCTGCGATCTATGCACGAAGTAAATGACCAGCCCTCCTAGGAATGAAGCAAACAGAAATGTGTAGCTGAGAGAGTTCCCTCCATATATGGCGGGGTTCACGACAAACAAGTAGGTTACGATTGCGAATACTATCGCACTGAGCGTACCCGCAACTCCGAGGCCAATCCGAATCGAGCTGCTCTCTGACTTGCTCCTCGCCGCGTAAAGAACGGAGGCAATTCCTACGAACATGAAGAATATCATAGGCCCTATTGCCGTGGCCGAAAGGGCAGAAAGCTGCCCGTAATAGAACGCCGTCGCACCTACAAGCGTTATGGCCAGGACGAGGTCAATCAGATGTGCTATTACAGGTGAATTGAAGCGAGGGCTCACGTATGCGAATTTCGCCGGTAGGAATCTATCGAAGGACATGGCTAAGATATACCTCGCGACTGCCATAATCGTGACCATTAGGAAGAGTATGTTCCAGATAATCCAAGTGAACCCTAGGGCGTACGCTATGGCGGCGTTATTCGCGACACCCATGGCGAGGGTCCAGAAGTTGAAACCATAGGAGAAGACGAGAGTAGAATTAGAAAGAGCTGAATTGATGAACGGAAGCCCCCCAACATAGTATAGGACCCCCATCACCGCAGTCCAGAGAAGGAACACGGTGATTCCAGAGAGGGGAACGCTCCACTTCCGCGCTGACTCCTTCAACTCGGAGCCGACTATTGTCGACATGTTGAACCAGGGAAACATAAACAGGAAAAAGAAGGGTAACAGAAGGATGGTGCTCCCCAGTGCGAACGTCGGCCCGCTATAGGCCGCCGCAACCGAAGTGTAGGTGGTGCCGTTAATGCCCAGCGAATTCACGTAGTTTGCCACTCCCCCCTGTCCCGCCCCCAGGAGGACCACCACCCCTACGACGATCCCAATCATTCCCAGCACTGCCAGGATTGTCACGGTCTTGAACGCATATTTTGGACTGACTATGTTGAACCCGATTAACAGGGCGAAAATCACCGCGCCGAGAACGAATTGGAGTAGTGGGTCAGCGCCTTGGACATTTCCCGGCAATGCAAGTCCGAGGAAGCTGGAATTTCCCAGGGCAACACCGACAGAACCGATGGCGAAAACCGCGGACAGAATGATTATGGCAACGAACGCGATGAAATTCAGGCATGCCCCCGTCAACCCAATCGCGCTTCCCCAAACCCCACCAATCTGCCTGGACATCCACACGTAGTCCCCACCCGTGCGCGGGATTCGTCTCTGGATTATCGTGTAGATGTACATCTGTGGAAGGACTAGGGCGAATCCGATTATGGAACCATAAACCAAGTTCACCCCAGACATTGACGAGAAGTAGACGGTGTAAAGAGGAAGCAGAGCTATTGTGGCGCCGAGTCCCATCCATGAAGCGTTGAGACCTATCGCATCAAGGATCGAGACGTTCTTAACCAGTCCTGTGGCATCTCTAACAAAGACATGGGGCTTTGACTGGTCGGCCAAGCCGCGGCGCTGCCGCCCAAGGAGGTATTAACGATAGAGCAAATTCTCAAGTGTGATAGACACCGAACGCGGCCCGAATAACTCAGGTCGTTGACCGTGACTGATGACCTAAAACTCCTTTGATTCTTCTCAGCAGCAAAGTAATCGATGATTGATAGAATGCAAAAACTGGACTAATTGCTTTAACAGACCAGACTCTTGGACGGTCCCGTAGGTCCGTAGCCCTGGCCCCACCCACAATCTGCCTGGCGAAGCGTGCAATTTGGAACAGATTTGGAAGGAGAAAACCCTAATGCCTTAGGGCTCAGTCTTGGAGAAGACCGAGAACGAAGATAGGGAGCCCCGTTGTCGTCTAATCTGAGAATGACCAGCGAGAAGCAAACTGACATGAAGTTGGCCCAGGGGTTCAAGGAGAGCCTCAGATCTGCTCTTGGGGATTCTGCATCGGAAGCCCTCATGAGGTTCGGCCAAATGCCGGAGGACAAGCTCGATCCTCAGGGAATCGAATCCACCTTTAACCTGGTGTTCGGTGCATCGCCCGAAGGACTCGCCGCAGTACAGAAAAGCGTCTTGGAAGGCACTTCATCGCGCCTGGGCGTCGACCTGGAGAAGGAGGACGAGTTCAGCGGGAAACGCGACTTTTACATTTCGCTTGTTGGGCTTGCCAACCATTACAGGATTAAGGAGATGACAGGCTTCGGCTTTGCAGGGGTGATAGCCAGCCTCATTTCTTCTGCCTGCTGCCTCGGACCGGTCGCGTTCGCTCTGCTTGGTTTCTCATCCATGTCGGCAATGATCACTCTGGCAGATTCGATGATGTATGTCTACGAGCCCTACGAGCTCGCCCTAGCTGTGGCCTTCCTCGGGACGATAGTCTACTTCCAGTTGAGAAAGCGGAACGAGTGCAACATCAGCGGCCTGAGGAGGAACGTTGGATACGTGGTAATCCCGGCGGTAACCATGCTGGTCTCGTACGCCC
>DASPVF010000041.1:0-25011 GCA_035622475.1 Nitrososphaerales archaeon | reverse complement strand
GCAGGCAATCAAGCAATAGGGCTTTCGGGAGCGGTTAGAGTGGTCAAGACCTACCGAAACGATTTCGATGGGGAGATGATTAGAGTGAAGGCAACGGGCCTTATTCCTCTTGAGGTCACACCAGAACATCCAATGCTAGTTTCAAGATCGCAGACAGTGTACCCTCGGGTTGTTAGAAACGGGCATCGGGCCTATACGCAAAGGATTGCTGTTGGAAGTCCTTCATGGAAGCCGGCCTCGCAACTCTTGGCAAAGCGTTCCTCAGCCGACGGCGACTACCTGCTCCTGCCAAGGTTGAAAGGCAACGTCGACGTTAGCCAGATAGACATTACACCGTTCGCCAAAAACATGAAGGGGGTACATATCATGCTCAGCAAAGGGCATTCGGTCGCTTTCCCTCTGAATAGAGAAACCGCAGAGTTAATTGGCGTTTATGTTGCCGAAGGGTATTCCTCCCAGGACAAACTGAGGTTCGCACTTAGCTCGGAGGAGACAGGATTGGCTGATTTCATAGCCGAGGGCTTCGGTAAACTCGGTTACAGCGTGAAGCGCTACAAGAGCAGGAGCGAGAATGGGATGGAGGTCGTGGTGTTTGCCGGGGTTCTTTCGAGGGCTTTCGCATCCTGGTGCGGGTCGGGTGCGCCAAACAAGAAGATCCCTGACTTCATTATGTTGCACGTCGACCAGGACATCGTCAATTCATTCTTAGAAGGATATATCAGAGGCGACGGGACACGGACGTTGAATTCGGTTGGCACGAGAAACGTTACCCACATTGTGACAACATCCAAGCTGTTGGCTATGCAGACACAACTGCTGGGTGCTCGTGATGGCTTGTTCTTCAGAATAACCAACGCCTCCAAACCTGACATTATCCAGGGCAGGAAGGTAAGGGTTCAAGACAAGTATGATGTGAGGTGCAACACAGATGGAAACGTTCAGGCGAGAATCGACGAGAAATTCCTGTACGTTCCAATCCGCAAGGTCGAACATCTGAGGTACAAAGGACCCGTCCTTAATTTGGAGACTTCAGACCATACCTATTTGCTATCTAACGTCGTGTCCCACAATTGTGACGCCCTGCTCGTCGATCCGATAAGCACCACCGCCACTTACCCGTACATGGAGATTCAGGAGGACGACGCTACGGTGACCCACGAGGCCAGTGTAGGGAAGGTTGGAGAGGAGCAGCTCTTCTACCTGATGTCGAGGGGGATATCGGAAGGGGATGCACTGAGCATGGTGGTTAACGGATTCATGGAGCCCTTCGCGAAGGAGCTCCCTATGACATATGCAGTGGAGTTCAACCGCCTCATGTCCCTCGAAATGACCAACGCGGTCGGCTAGGGGCCCACGTCGGAGAACCCGGTCATCTTGTCCCAGACGGCGGTGTCTTCATTTGACGAGGACCTGGTCAGGGCGATTTCTGCATCTCTGAAGGAACCCTCCTGGCTCACCAAATCGAGGCTAGAGGCGTTCAGGCAGTTCACTTCGCTCCCTCCCGAGAAGAACCCGTTGTACACAAAATACGTCAGCACTTTCCAGTTCCCCCTGGAGCGTTTTACGGTGGTGCCCGGGCAGACAGCCATCGACTTCAGGAGCTTCTTCGGCGAGTACCTTACAGGGAAGGAGACGGACATACTCCTCCAGGGTAACGAGACCCAGGTTCACGCAGAGCTCAGCGGCGATACTGCTTCAAAGGGGGTCAGCTTCATGTCTTTCCACGAGGCGCTGGCTGCAGAGGAGGCAAAGGTAAGGGCTCTCGTCGAAGGGAGGCTAGTCAAGTCAGAGAGTGACAAGTTTGCTGCATTCGTCAACGCATTTTTCAATGGCGGAACTTTCGTCAGGGTTCCGGAAGGGGTAGTGTTGGACAGGCCCCTCCGCAGGATGCTACTGCTCGAGTCACCTAAGACTTCCATCGTCGAACAGAACTTCATAATCGCGGAGCGGGAAGCAAGGATGGTCTTCCTCGAAGAGCTGTATTCGAAGGGGCCTTCTGTTCCCGCACTCGTCGCCTCTACAACGGAGATTCTCGCCCGGCCCAATTCGCACACAGACTTTTCATCCATTCAGCTCCTCGATGACCAGACAGCCCACGTCTCCAACAGGGCGGTCGAGGTTACCAACGACTCCCGCGCCACGGTGAGTGCCCTCTCACTGGGGTCTTCCATATCCCGTTCGAGGACCAACTTCCTCCTGAACGGGAGGGGTTCCTTTGCCGAGGGGTTCGAGATATTCTTCACAGACGCCAAGCAGAGGTACGACTACGAGACAAACCTGATTCACAACTCTCCGGACTCGACGGGCTCGGCCCAGGCAAGGGGGGTGCTCAAGGGGGAGTCCCAGTCCATCTACAAGGGGATGATCAAGATTGTTAACGCCGCGAAGAATTCGAAGTCATACCTCGCCCACCACGCCATGATCTTGGAAAGAACCGCGAAATCCGACGGTGTGCCGAGCCTCGAAATCGACAACAACGAGGTAAGGGCCACGCACTCTGCGTCGGTCGCCCAGATAGACGAGGAGCAGCTGTTTTACCTTATGGCCAGGGGACTCTCTCACGATGAAGCCAGGAAGATGGTCGTCCTCGGTTTCTTCGAGCCAGTCCTTTCGAGGGTGCCGATCGAGCAGACGAGGGAAGGTGCCAGGTTCATGATCGAGGGGAAGTGGCAGGGTGAGAAGCGCAGACTAATAGACCGGGAGGCTCTGCTCGCAGCCACCGGTGAGCTCACTCCCGAGGTCAAAGATTCCGAAGACATCTTCGAGCGCCACTACAAGTATCGTTAGAAGTTTGATGTCCAGCCAAAATATCCCGTCTGTGTTCGGTCGCGCCGACCAACTCATAGAACCGCCTAATCTGGCGCCACTTGTTTGCCGTTCTGATGGAAGCACAAGTCAGCCTGATTTCTCTATCCACGTTCCTTATCCCTTGGATATACGCATGAGTTGCGTGGGAGGCGCTGTTGAAGTAGACAAGGCACGGGACACCGTCGTGGATCGCACCTGCGGCATACTCATCAAGTGGCGCCCTTTCGTTTTGAACTACGTGGATGCTGCATCTGAACGAACCCGTGCTTGGACCACTCTTCAAGAAATACGCGGAAATGGCACCTTCCGTGTCTATCCAGTTTCCCCTGTCCCTTGCCTCCATGGGGCTAGTGCCAATCCTGCGTTCGTGGGGCATCACCTGGATCAAGTAATCTTCAATGGATGGACTCGAGCAGATATTGCGTGTTCCTTCCAAAGTCGCCAGCAAATGAGTCCGGTTCCGTTGCTAATAGGACGTCCGCCGAGGCTTAACACTAAGGGGGGAGGGGGTTGCGAAATTGCCAGGCAGCACAGAAAATCGGAGGAGATTGAATGACGGGTTTCGTCAGGGTCATGGAACTGTCGCAACTCGCTGAGGGCTCTATGACCGCTGCCGATATCGATGATAGTCATATTCTCCTTTCGAAGATAGCGGGGGAGGTCTACGCCGTCAGTGGAATCTGCACTCATGAAGAGACTGACCTCGCCCTAGGGTTCGTCCTCGAAGACAGGGTTGTCTGCCCGCTGCACCTATCGCAGTTCGATCTAAAGACTGGACAGGTCATGAACCCACCCGCTGAGATTCCACTTAGGCGCTTCAATGTTAAAATAGAGGGTGAGACGATTTTTGTCGAAGTCTGAGGGAGTCTTCTGAATTGCTCAAGTCCGAAGTACTCGACATCGAGAAAGTTAGGGCCGACTTCCCGATTCTGAAGCGCATGGTCCACGGGAAGAGGCTCGTATACCTCGACAACTCCAATACGACCCAGAAGCCGAAAGCCGTGATTGACGCCCTGGTCAACTACTACTCTGCGCACAACTCGAACGTCCACAGAGCGGTCTATGTCTTGGCCGAGGAGGCCACCGAGTCCTATGAGGGGGCAAGGCGGAAGGTCGCGGGGTTCGTTGGTGTAGTGCCAAAGGAACTCGTCTTCGTGAGGGGGACGACGGAGGCGACGAACCTCGTGCGCTTTGCTTGGGGCGAGACGAATGTGAAGAAGGGGGACTTGCTCGTCTCCACCCTTATGGAGCACCACAGTAACATCGTTCCTTGGCAGCTGCTGGCAAAGCGGAATGGCGCGACGCTGAAGTTCGTCGGACTGCGACCTGACGGCACCCTCGACATGGAGAGCCTCGAGAACCTTCTGAGGGAATCTCCGAGACTGGTTGCTGTCGCCCACTGTTCTAACGTCCTCGGCACCATCAACGACGTCGCGAAAATCTGCGAAATGGCGCGAAAGGTAGGAGCCACCACGCTAGTAGACGGGGCGCAGGCGGTCCCGCACATGCCTGTCAACGTTGAATCAATCGGAGCGGATTTCTACGCCTTCTCAGGGCACAAGATGCTTGGGCCAACGGGGATTGGCGCGCTGGTAGCCAAGAAGGAACTTCTAGAGGAGATGGAGCCATTCCACGGCGGTGGCGAGATGATTAGGGAGGTCTTTCTGGACCACTCGACCTGGAACGACGTCCCCTACAAGTTTGAAGCAGGCACCGTGAACATAGCGGATGCCATCGGCCTGGGCGCCGCAGTTGACTACCTTACAGACCTCGGGATGGACAAGGTCAGGGAGCACGAGGTCCGGCTCCTTGATTACGCCCTGCAAGCCTTATCAGAGATAAGGGGGTTCCACCAGTACGGGCCCCTCGACCCCAAGAAGAGGGCCGGAGTGATCTCCTTCAATTTCGCAGATGTGCACCCTCACGACCTGGCTACGGTCCTCGACGAGGAAGGCATCGCCATACGCTCAGGGCACCACTGCGCCCAGCCTCTTATGCGCTGGCTCGATGTGACGGCGACCAGCAGAGCGAGCTTCCACGTTTACAACTCATACGACGATGTCGACGCGCTGAAGGCGGGCATCGAGAAGGCGGGAGGCATCTTCAAAGTATGAGCAGCGCTGACATTTACCGCGAGCTAATCCTCGACTACTACAGGAACCCGAGGAACTTCGGGAAGCTGGAGGAGTTTGACATAGACGCCAGAGACACGAACCCTCTCTGCGGAGATGAGGTAGAGATTCAGATAAAGGTGGGGGAGGGGGGGAAGATCGAAGACATCAAGTTCGTGGGCAAGGGGTGCGCCATAAGCCAGGCCTCGGCCTCGATGCTCACCGAGTTGGCGAAGGGGAAAAAGCTCGACTGGGTCAGGGAGGTCACCAAAGAAGACATTTTCAAGATGCTGGGCAACCCGGACCTCGGCCCCTCAAGGGTGAAGTGTGCCCTTCTCGGCATGAAGGTTCTGAAGACTGGGGTTTACGGTTACCTCGGTGCTCACTTCGAGGATTCCGACTGGTCCGGGGAAACGCCCTAGCCGGGCGATAGGTAACAGGCGAGCCCATAGGCAGCCAACGGGTAACAGCCAGAACGATGATCACGGGGGCGAGGAAAGCACCCGAGCGCATCTGCGTCACCGCCGCGACGAGATCAGGCTCCATCAAAGCCTAGGTTCAGGGGACATGGCTGTCGAGCGGCCGCCGGAGATTCAGATTCTTCGCAATCGTGTCGGGCAGCCTCCAGATCATCTACCCAACTGGAAGTAAATTATGCCCGGCCATGGACCTTTCATTTCTGAGAGGGCGTATCCAAGGATGTTGCCCAGACCTTCGCTCCCTCTCCTTTCTTGCGCGGTGCCCTCCCCGACATCACGTGGCGCTTCAGCAGCTGGATTCCGAGAGCCGGGTCTACGCCCTTTGGACATACGAAAGAGCAGGAACCGGCGAAGTGGCACCGCCACACACCGTGTGTGTCGTCGAGCAGTCTTAGCGTCTCCTCACCACCCTCGTTCCTCGGGTCCGCGATGTACCTGTAGGCCTGAGCGAGCGCCTGTGGTCCTGGGAACTTGGAGTCTGTGGCGACGGTCGGGCACGAGGAAGTGCAGAGGCCACACTTTATGCAGTAGGTGAACTGGAGTATCTTTTCCAATTCCTCAGGCTTCATTATGTATTCGGCCGACGGCTTATCCAGCTCCCGGGGGTCGGCCCGGCTCAGATAGGGCAATAGCTCTCTGTGCTTCTCGAAGAATGACTCCATGTCTGTCACAAGGTCCTTGATAATGGCGAAATTGTCCATGGGTTGTGCGACCACTTTCTTTCCGCCGAGCTCCGCCACCTGAGTGTAACACGCGAGCCTGGGCCTCCCGTTGATCTTCATCCCGCAGGAGCCGCAGGATGCCTGCCTGCAAGAAAAACGCAGCGCGATGGAGTGGTCAAGATAATCCCGGGCGTACAGCAGAGCATCAAGGACCGTCATCCCTTCCCACTTGGGGACGGCGTACTCCAACATCCTCGGTTCGACATCCTCGAAGGGGTCGAACCGCTGGACGATCAGCCTCACCTCATTCACGCTGGCGCACCTCCGAACACCGCCAGGATCACGGTCCTGGTCCCGTAGGCGACGGTGACTATTATTGCAAAGACGGTCGCTGCGTCCACCCACATTGCCCAGGGTTTCGTCTGCCTGAATTCGTTCAAGATTATCCTGACCCCGTTGAAACCGTGGACAAGCACTACCACCAGCAGCGCCTCTAGGAAGATGGCGTAGAAGCCGTTCCTGTAGACCGACAGAATGTTGTCGAAAGAAATGGCTGTGGTATAGGGATAGATCACGCCCTGCATTATCAGGTGGACCGACACTAGCGCCACTGCGGCCACTGCGGTCGCATACTGGACGAGCACGAGCCTGGACTCTTTCATCCCATCCCCTCGAAGAGGACCAAGAAGGCCCAGACTGCTGCCACCGCAGCGATCGCGATGGCTGCGTAGATCAGAACCTTCTGGCCGTAGCCTAGGCCCTTGGGTTTGTATGGGTACTCTATGGCAGAGGGCTTCCTGAGTATCAGCCCCAGCTCGGCGAGGATGAGCCTGACACCGTTGACGCCGTGAAAGAAGAGCAACAAAACGACCAATATCAGTATGATGTGGCCGAACGAGTTCTCGAAGATGCTTCCTATGAACGCCCAGGCGGAGGAACTCGGGCCCGTCCCCGTCGGCCCCCCGACGAAGAAGCTCGTGTCTCCAAGGTGGCCCAGAACATACAGCAGTATGGCGACCCCTGTGACCCGCTGGAAGAAGTAGGCCCACCTTTCGGCGTTATAGTGGTAGGGGTTAAGCCACCCGCGGATTCCCCGTCTGTTTCTCGCCTTCTCTTCCCCCACCGCCATGATTGCCTCCGCCACTCCTATTTGCGGTTTGTCAGTAATGCCTCTCCGCAGGCTGATACTTCGTCAATATCACGTTGGAGTACTCTAAGCTCGGCCCATCCTGTCCCCGGTAGGCCAGCGTGTGTTTCAACCAATTCTTGTCGTCCCTGTCGGGATAGTCCCTCCTCGCGTGGGCGCCCCTTGACTCTGTCCTTGCGAGGGCGCCGACCACCACGACCTCGGCTACGTCGAGCATGCTCTCCACTTCCAGGACGTCGCTCAGATTCGTGTTGTACACCCTGCTCTTGTCTTCACAGTGAAGGAAGTCCCTTCTCTTGAGCTCCCTTATGGCCGTAAGCGCCTCCGATAGCCCTTCCCCCGTCCTGTACACGAACACATCCTTCGCCATGAGCTTCTGGAGGTCGTCCCTCACCTCGTAGGGGTTAGTCCCACCCTTGCCGTGGAAAATCCCGTCGAATATCCTCTTCTCCTCAATGGTGGCTAGCTCCGCCGGAGGCGTGGGGGCCTGCCGCCCCTCGACGTACTTCGCTGCCTCTGCACCCGTGATCTTCCCCCACACGAGGCATTCGGCCGTGGAGTTGGCCCCCAGCCTGTTCGCGCCGTTGATACTGACGCAGGCCGCTTCTCCCGCC
The DNA here is from genome assembly GCA_035622475.1 of Nitrososphaerales archaeon. Taxonomy (GTDB): domain Archaea; phylum Thermoproteota; class Nitrososphaeria; order Nitrososphaerales; family Gagatemarchaeaceae; genus UBA183. The sequence continues at coordinate 17,190 of DASPVF010000041.1, read as the reverse complement.
GCCCACAATCCCTTCATCCTTGTTGCCCCGTCGATGTCGGTGTCAATCCCTCCCATGACGTAGTGGCACACAGGCCGCACTGGCAGGGGCTTCTCCACCGGGTCGATCCCTCTGAACTTGATTGCTATTTCTCTGATTTGGGAGAGTCTGGATTTTATCTTCTCGGCCCCCACGGGGGACAGGTCCAGGTGGAGGTAGTCGAGCCCCGACGCCTCGTCCTTGAACCCCCTCCCCTGCTCGATTTCGGTCATCATCGCCCTCGATACCACGTCCCTCGAAGCAAGTTCCAGCTTGTTCGGTGCGTAATCTTTCATGAATCTCTGACCATCTCTGTTCAGCAGCACTCCTCCCTCTCCCCTGGCCGCTTCTGTGATTAGTATGCCGGATGGAATGAGACCGGAGGGGTGGAACTGGATGAACTCCATGTCCTTTAGGGGTACCCCCGCTTTGTAGGCGGCAGCCAGGCCGTCGGGAGTTGAGCTGTAGGCGTAGGTAGCGAAGTTGTACAGACGCCCCGCCCCTCCGGTGGCCATGATTCCCGCTTTCCCGAGAATCTGGACGAAGTTCCCGGACTTCATCTCGATGGCTGTGACTCCTTTGAATTCACCTCCTTCCGAGAGGATTGACGTGGCGAACCACTCCTGGTAGAAGCTTATGTTGGCGTATTTGATGGCTGTGTCGTAGAGGGTCTGCATCTCGAAGAACCCCACCTTGTCTTCGGCGTATGTTGCCCGAGGGTAGCTGTACCCCCCAAACCATCTTTGGGCTATCCTGCCGTCTTCCCTGCGCGACCAGGGGAGCCCCCAGTGCTCGAGTTGGTAAATCTCTGCAGGCATCATGTTAACGAACCTTTCCACCGCGTCCTGGTCGGCGAGGTAGTCAGAGCCCTTCACCGTATCGAAGAGGTGCGACTCCAGCGAGTCGCCCAGTTCGGGGTAAAGCACCGCCGCGGTCCCCCCTTCTGCGCTCACGGAATGGGCTCTCATCGCCTGGACCTTTGTAAGGACAGCGATGTCCGCCTTCCCCGCGCTGACGCGCGCCGCTTCTATCGCGGCCCTGAGGCCTGCTATTCCTGACCCAACTATGACAAGGTCGTGCCTGAGGGTCTCAACCAAGCCGATGCTCCTTAACTGGGCCGACCCCGACGGTTCTTAGGTTTTCCTCCGGGAAGCCTTCCTGAAAAATCACGTTCCTGCATCAGCGAGATGGGCCCTCAACCCAATCCTTACAAATTAGGCTCTCGGCGTATAACCCCCGCTCGGGCGCCGAATGTCATGGTCGAGACTATTGACCACGATGTTGTCATCGTCGGGAGTGGTCTCGCGGGCATGCGGGCCGCAGTCGAGGTCCTTTCCCGCTGGGGGGATTCGGGAAAGACGCTCGGTGTGCTCTCTAAGCTCGCCCTGATGCGCAGCCATTCTGTCGCTGCCGAGGGCGGGACCGCGGCGGTCCTTTACCCTGAGGAAGGCGACAGCCTGGAGCTGCACGCATGGGACACCATCAAGGGGAGCGACTTCCTGGCGGACCAAGACTCTGTCTGGAAGTTCGTTTCCCTCTGCCCTGTCGAGATCAGGCAGATGGAACGGTGGGGGACTCCCTGGAGCAGAAAGGAGGACGGAAGAATAGCACAGAGGCCCTTCGGGGGCCACAGCTTCAATCGGGCCACCTTCGCCCAGGACAAGGTCGGGTTCTTCGAGATGAGGTCACTCTACGACAAGCTGCAGGAACATAGTAATTGGACTAGATACGACGAGACATTCGTCACTTCCCTGGTCGTTCAAGACGGGGTGTTTGGGGGGTTCATCGGAATCAGGCTCAGGACGGGCACCCTCGCCTATTTCAGAGCGAGAGCCGGCATAATCGCCACGGGTGGTGCTGGCCAGCTCTGGAAATTCACGGCCACATCCGTGAGCACCACAGGGGACGGCATCGGCCTGGCCTACCGGGCCGGTCTCCCGATAGAGGACATGGAGTTCATGCAGTTCCACCCGACGGGCCTTATTCCGACTGGCATACTGATCACCGAGGGGGCGAGGGGTGAAGGGGGTTACCTGGTGAACTCAAAGGGGGAGAGATTCATGCAGAAGTATGCACCCTCGAAGATGGAGCTCGCTCCGAGGGACGTCGTCTCTCGTTCGATGATGAAGGAAATCAATGAAGGTAGGGGATTCACCGATGGAGACTCGGGGCTCTCCTATCTCCAACTGGACCTCAGGCACCTAGGGAAGGAGAAGATTGACGCCAAGCTTCCCTTCATCAAGGAGCTTTCGATGAAGTTCATCGGGGTCGACCCTGCCGAAGAGCCAATCCGCATTAAGCCGACGGCACACTACACCATGGGAGGAATCAGAGTAGACGGCAACGGGAGGGTGCTCGACTGCGACGGGCGCCTCGTGAAGGGCCTCTGGTCCGCAGGCGAGTCTGCCTGTGTTAGCATACACGGCGCGAACAGGCTGGGGGCCAACTCCACGGCCGAATGCCTGGTCTACGGGAGAATAGTCGGAGAGGACGTCGTCTCCTATCTGGAGTCCGAACCCGGGGCGCCCTTATCGGCGGGCGGTACAGCCATTTCGGCCGAGGAGGACAGGATCTTCAGGGACCTGTTCAGGCGGGAGGTTTCAACGGCCGACGTTTACTCTGTGAAGGCGAAGCTCAGGGACGTCATGGACAAATGTGTCTACGTGTTCAGGGACGAAGCGGGGCTGAGCGACGCGGTCAGGCAAGTGAGAGCCCTGAGGGAAGAATTCAGGGGTGTGAAGGTCACCGACTCGGGTCATGTTTTCAACTACAACCTCCAGGATGTGCTCGAAGTCGGCGTTATGCTGGAGCTGGCGGAAGTGGTGGCCCAGGGTGCCCTCAACAGGCGGGAGTCAAGGGGAGGGCACGCCCGCACCGACTACCCCAACAGGGACGACGCCGGCTGGCTGAAGCACACCCTCGCCATGAGGACGGCCGAAGGGCCGACGTTCAGCTACTCCCCTGTGACGATTACCTTGTGGAAGCCGGTGGAGAGGAAGTACTGAGATGTGAGCATGGAAAACATTAGACTCGAAATTAGCCGGTCCGGCGGCAAGCGCGCCAGCTACGACGTCAAGTACAGAAAGGGGATGACCATCCTTGACGCCCTGACAGAGGTAAGGGAGAGGCAGGACAGCTCCCTCGGCTACAGGCATAGCTGCAGAATGGGTATTTGCGGATCCTGCGGCATGACCATCGAGGGGCGTCCAATGCTCGCATGTCAGACCCAGGTCTCTTCCTTCAACAAAGGAACGATATACATCGAGCCGCTGCACAACATGGTCGTGATCAGGGACCTGGTGGTCGACATCATCCCCTTCTTCGACCTCCACCGTTCGGTAAGGCCTTACCTCATAAGGAACGACATCAAAGAACGGGACACTTCTGACAGGGAGTACCGGGTGCTCAGCGAAGAGGTGAGGAAGTTCCTCCAGTTCGACTACTGTATCATGTGCGCCCTGTGCTACGCCGCCTGCCCGACCGTGGCTCTCGATCCGTTCTACACAGGGCCGCAGGCCGTCGCCCAGGCGTACAGGTACATGGCGGACCCGAGGGACGAGGGGTGGGAGAAACGGGTCGATCTTCTTGACACCTCCCACGGGGTCTGGAGATGCCACATGGCCGGAGCCTGCAGTTTCGTCTGTCCCAAGGACGTCGACCCGGCCAAGGCAGTGCAGCTTGCAAGGATGGAGGTACTGAAGAAAAGGATCCTGAGGAGACGCGGAAAGGAGGGCTCCAGACTCGTCCCTCCGCATGTAGCGGTAACGGCCAAGGAGGGCGTGAAGCCCCCGCCGTTTGACTTCGGAGGCGCCAAGAGTTGAAGCGGGACAAGAGGTTCAAGTCGGGATTAATCCCCAGCCTCAACCCCGTCAGGTTCAATCTCGAGAGGTGGAGCTATACGGTTCACCGCATAACCGGAGTTATCCTCGTTGGCTATCTTATGGCGCACATCTTCGAGACCTTCCAACTGGGAGGAGGCGCTGCCGCTTGGGCAAACACCATGGCAGCTCTTCACTCTCTTGGCCCTCTGGAGCTGGTTGGCCTTTGGATAGTTGCCGGCTCCGCTTTCTACCACGGAGGCAACGGGATTCGTCTTCTCCTCAACGAGGCTTTCGGGAGGTTCATGGGGAAACCGATCCTCCCTGTTTACCCATACTCTCCCACCTCGCTAGGGAAGAATCAGAAGATCGCTGTCTGGACGATAACGGGAGTTGTTCTCGCCCTGTGGGTATGGGCAGCGGTATACCTACTAGCAGGCGTAGGAGTGATATGAGAATGGCAGAGCCCGCCAAAGTGAATGGGGGGAGCCTTGTTAAGGAATCCTGGAACATGGTGGTCACATACGTAACAGGCGCGATCCTCGTCTTTGTGCTCACATTTCACCTGCTGCTGCACAGTCCCTTGGCCGGCAAAGCCTTCGATGCCACCCTATCGTTCGGCTACGCGACCGGGAACCTGACCTACTACCAGGTGATATTCGGTTTCCTGCTCTTCGCAGCAGTCATACACGGATTCAACGGGCTCAGAACGATAGCGATCGAGTGGTTGCACCCCACGCGGCGGGCGTGGTTACTGAACGTGTTTGTCTTCTTATTGATGGCCTTCTTCCTCGCCGTCGGGACCGTCACTTTGGTTGTAGTGGGCTAGAGGCACGGCGAGGGCATCCACCCAAGCTGATGCGCTGGGTTGAAAACTGTGGGAGACGAAAAGCAAACGGCCGTTTTCTAGTTGCCTTCGCCCCTTTCATGAAAGACACGTTTATAACCGCACTCACAATCGGCCGGGTTCACGAGAGGGGTAAAGTGCCTCACTACGGCTACAGTTTCGAGGGTTTCGACCCAGCGATACACGTCAGGGCTAGCGGGAGGGAGGTCAACGTATCCCCCAAGGCTGCTCGAGAGATAGCAGTTACAATCAAAGGAATGATGCTTTCGAAGGCAATCGAGCTTCTTGAGCTCGTGGAGAGCAAGAAGATGCCCGTCGCCTTCAGGAGACACAAACTAAAGGTCGGCCACAGGAGCGAACTCCAGGGGTTCCCCACTGGCTCCTACCCCGTAAAGACCGCCAAGGCGTATCTGGCCGTCCTTCACAACCTGGAAGGAAACTCGGAGTTCAAGGGGCTCGACACAGACAGGATCCGAATCATACACGCGGCTGGCTATGCCGGAAGGACTACGAAGGACTACACCCCGAGGGCCTTCGGTAGGAGTTCGCCCAACTTCCACCAACTGGTCCACATCGAAGTCGTAGGCAAGGAAGTATAGGCATGTCCGTCCAGCAGCGAACCACCGTCAAGTCGATTCTGACGACGAGCCGGTCCTACGCCGAGCTGGACGAGTTCTTCGAGAAGGAGCTCAAAGACGCCGGCTACGGAGGGCTCGAGGTTCAAAAGTCTCCTGTAGGCACGACCCTGAAGGTCTTCGTCGCAAGGCCTGGGCTCGCAATAGGCAGACGGGGCACTGGCATTAAGGACCTGACCGACAAAGTCACCGCCAAGTTCGGCCTCCCGAATGCCCAGATTGCGGTTACCGAGGTTGAGAATCCGGAGCTGAATGCGAGGATCATGGCCGCCCGGATCGCCCAGATCGTTTCGCGCGGCACTGCATTCAGAAGGGCCGCTCAATGGTCCGTGAACAACATAATGAACGCAGGAGCTGCCGGTGTCGAAATCTCAGTCGCAGGTAAGCTCCGAAGCGACAGATCTCACGGGGAAAAGTACAGGTCAGGTATAGTGCCGAAGAGCGGGGACACAGCCGAAAGGTCGGTGAGTGAGGCCACCACCGACGTCCTGATGAAACTTGGCCTCTACGGCATCAAGGTCAAGATAGCACTGAAGGACGCCCTCCCGCCGGACTTCCAGCTAAAGGAAGAAGTCAAACCAGAGGAGAAGAAAGAAGTTGGCACAGCTCAAGCCGAAGGAACTGAGGAAGCAGGACGCTGACGAGCTCAGGCAGACGCTCTTTGACCTTAGGTCAGAGCTCTCCAAGCTTGCCGGGGCTGCACAAAGGGGAGTCGTCAAGAAGGATGTGGGCAACATAAGACGACTCCGTAAGGACGTCGCCAGGGTAATCACCGTAATGCACGAGAAGGGGGTTTCAGAGTGAACGTCATAGGCGAGAGTCTAAGGGTGCTCACTTCGAGTGACCCGACAAAGCCAGGGAGGTCGGGAAGGGTCCTCCTCGACACCGCCAACATGCTCGTTCTGGACGAGGGAGGGAGCACGTTCCGCGTAGAAAAGGCGGGGGCAGCGTTCTTGATCGCCGGTTCCGGGAAGGTCGTCACCGGCTCTGACATAGCTGGCAGGCTGCAGGACAGGGTCGGGAGGCGGGGCGCATGACAGCCGCAGGCCTTGAGGTGACGGCCCCGAGGAAGAAATGTCAGGATGAGAGGTGTCCATTCCACGGCAACGTCAAGGTCAGAGGCCGACTCCTGTCCGGAAAGGCCGTCTCCACCGCAGGCAAGAGCTTCATTGTGGTGGAGATGCAGTATCTCCACATGGTTCCCAAGTTCAACAGAGGGGAGAGGCGCAGAAGCAGGGTGAGCGCCCACATCCCCCCCTGCATCGATGTCCGTGATGGAGACGATGTAACCCTCGGAGAATGCAGGCCGCTTTCGAAAACGATTTCATTTGTCGTCGTGGAATCGAGGAGGGGGACCTGATGTCGACGAAGTCAAGAGCGGTTTCGGCCAAGGGGGTCGAGGAGTTCAAGAACTACATAACGCGGGCGATACCTCTCTATGCGGTCATAACATGCGCGGATAACACAGGGGCAAAGACCCTGAGGGTCGTGCAGGTGACGAAGGCGAAGGGGAGGCACAGTCGGATTCCAGCCGCTTCAGTCGGAGATTCCATCGTGTGCGTGGTGAAGAAAGGGCCCCCAGAGTTGAAGAAGTCGGTATTCGGCGCAGTGATTGTCAGGCAGAAGTACCCGGTTAGGAGGGTAAGCGGTCAGCGGATTGTCTTCGAGGACAACGCAGCGGTCATAATCACCCCAGAAGGTGACCTAAAGGGGACGGACATCAAGGGGCCGGTCGCAAGCGAGGCCGCGGAAAAATGGCCTAGGATTGCCAACCTGGCGTCCATCATAATCTAGGTGAATTCTGTGAAATTCGGGTCGCAGCTCTCTGCTGAGCTCAGGGAAAGGCACCGAAGGCGGAGTGTCAGGCCCCGCGTGGGGGACACAGTACGGATAGTAAGGGGAGAGTTCAAGGACATCGAAGGAAAAATCACTCGCGTAGACTCGCGTAGAGGCGCAGTCATGGTCGAAGGGGTCACTCGAGAGAAGATAAAGGGAGGGACGTCTCCCGTGCCGATTAGCTCCTCCAAAGTCGTTATCACAGGCCTTACGCTGGAGGACAAGATCAGGAAGGGCAAGCTGGAGGTGACCGAATAGATGGGAAAGAAGGGCGGGCGTAACAAGATGAAGCGTCTGGCCGCCCCTCGCAGCTGGGACATAGCGAGGAAGTCCACCCGGTTCGTGTTCAAGCCCCTGCCAGGACCGCACCCCATCCCCTCCGCCTATCCCCTCGGAGTGGTCGTAAGGGACATGGCTTCTATGGCTAGCCTCTCGAAAGAGCTCAAACTCATGATGAAGGCAGGGAGGGTGAAGGTGGACGGCAAGGAAAGGAGGACCCCACGGTTCCCTGTGGGACTCTTCAATATCATCAGCGTCCCACTGGAAGGGGCCGACTACAGGATGGTCCCGACGCCAAAGGGTCTATTGCTTGCAAAGGTGGGTGCAGACGAGGCCACCAAGAAGCTCTGTAGTGTGAACACCAAGACCAAAGTCAGGGGAGGCCACATTCAGTACGGCCTACACGACGGGCGTTCAATGCTGGATGACAAGATCAACCTCTCTCCGGGAGACGCGGTGCTCATAGAGGTCCCATCTCAGAAGGTTCTCGGACAGGCGAAACTCGCCAAGGGTTCTATTGGCCTCGTGCTCACCGGTGACAGGGCGGGACAGATGGGCAAGATTGCTGACGTGAAGAAGGGGACGATTTCGCGCGAAAAGATGGTCAGGATCTCGCTCCCGAGCGGCGAGGCCGAAATCCCATCCAGGCTCGTCTTTCCGGTGGGGACGGACGCCCCGATGATAACGGTGGGAGTTACTGTGCCATGAGTCAGACCGCGGTCCAGGAGAACCCCATGAGGAAGATACGCGTGGGCAAGGTGGTGGTCAACATAGGCCTCGGAAAGTCTGGGGAGGCCATAGAAAGAGGCAAGAAGGTCCTTGAGCAGGTGACAGGCCAAACCCCGACGCAGACACGGGCGAAGCGCTCGGTCAGAGATTTCGGCATCCACAAGGGGGAGCCCATAGGAGTGGTGGTGACGGTAAGGGGGGACGCGACGTCTCCTCTGATTGAGAAGCTACTGGCAGCCAGGGAGAAGAAGTTGAGCGAATCTTGCTTCGATTCACGCGGGTCTGTTTCATTCGGAATCAAGGAGCACATAGAGATCCCCGGGATACGCTACGACCCCGCCGTCGGCATACTCGGCATGAACGTCTCCATCCTCCTCGAAAGACCCGGGTTCAGTGTGGCACGCAGGGGACGCAGGACGTCCCGGGTCGGAAAAGGCCACCTGGTTTCGAGGGAGGAGGCGATGCAGTACTTTAGGGAAAAGTTCGGAGTGACGACCCAATGAAGGAGAGGCATCCGAAGGAGAGGAAGTATGGCAAGTCAACTCATTACTGCAAGAGGTGCGGCCAGTATGGAGCAGTGATAAGGTCCTACGACCTTGTCCTGTGCAGGCAGTGTTTCAGGGAAGTCGCCGAGAAGCTTGGCTTCAGGAAGTACGACTAGGGAGGCAGTGGAAACGCCCGCTACAAACATACTCGCAAACCTGTTCTCGAGCCTCCAGAACGCGGAGATGAGGAACAAGAAAGAATGCATCATCATACCGGCGTCGACACTGGCGAGCGAGGTCCTGCGAGTCCTCCAAAAGAGGAAGTACATCGGCGAGTTCGAGTTCGTCGATGACGGGGTAGGAGGGAAGCTCAGGGTCCAACTGCTCGGTAGAATAAACAAGTGCGGCGCCATATCCCCCAGGTTCCCCGTCCGCGCCCTGAAGCTCGTAGATTGGGAGCACAGGTACCTGCCAGCGGTGGGCGTGGGGACCCTGATTGTCTCCACTTCTCAGGGAGTGATGTCCCACGTCGAAGCCCAAGAAAAGAAGATCGGAGGGAGGCTGGTTGGCTACGTCTATTGAGCCCGTCCAGCAGGCGGCCATCCAGATGCCACAGGGGGTCAGCGCTACCCTCTCCGGGAGGATGCTCTCCGTCAAGGGGAAACTTGGGGAGGCCAAGAAGAACTTTGACAAGATCAACGTCAACGTCTTCGTGGAAGGGAACCGGGTAGTCTTTACCCCCTTCTCGGCCAAGAAGAAGGACAACGTGATAATCAACACGGTATCGAGCATCGTCAGAAACATGGTCACAGGGGTCACCAAAGGATACACCTACAAGTTAAAGGTGGTCTACGCTCACTTCCCGATCACGGTTAAGACCAAGGGGAGGCAGGTTCTGGTCGAGAACTTCGTCGGCGAGAGGTCCCCGAGAGTCGCGGATATTGTGGGGGACTGCAAGGTCTCCGTTGAGGGGGACGATGTGATCGTGAATGGGGTCTCCCTCGAAGACGTTGGTCAGACGGCCGCCAACATAGAGCTGGCAACGAAGATCAAGCGGAAGGACCAGAGGATATTCCTCGACGGGCTGTACATATACCATAAGGAGGAGGGTTCGTAGAAAAATGCCAAAGGCAAAGGAGTCGGAGGAGAATAGGCTGAAGGCCCTAGTCGCCAAGCGGAAGGAAGTATCGGAGACCAGGCCGGCCTTCGTCAGGCAGGAGAGCTGGCGCTACGTGAGGATACACCCCGAATGGCGCAAGCCAAAGGGCGTGGACAGCAAGATGCGGCGCCAGGACAAGGGGTGGCCCGCTCTCGTCAGGATCGGGTATCGAGGCCCCGTTGTTGCCCGCGGACTCCACCCGAGCGGGCATCGTGAACTTGTTGTGTACAGGCCGAGGGACTTGGACTCTCTGGTACCAGGGAGTGACGTCGCCAGAATCGGCCGGACCGTGGGCGCCAAAAAGAGAGAAAGCATACTGAAGAGGGCGAACGAGCTCGGCGTCAGAGTAGTGAATCCGACAGGGTTGAGGATAATTGAATCTGAAAAGTAAGCGCAGGCTAGCGGCCTCGGTCCTGGGAGTGGGGACTGACAGGATAGTGTTCAACGACGAGTACACCGACCTCATACAGGACGCTATCACGAGGAGCACCATAAGGGGTCTCGTCGGCTTCGGCGCCATCACCGTGAAGCCAGAGAAGGGGATTGCGAGGGGGAGGTTCAGGACGAAATCTCGGAAGCTCAAACGGGGGCGAGGTGCAGGCTCCACGGAAGGCACGGCACACGCCAGGAATCCAAGGAAGGACATGTGGATCTCGAAAGTGAGGGCCCTTAGGTGGAGGCTTAAGGTGGCCAAAGATAGGAAGCAGATCAGCCCCGAAGCCTACAGGAGGCTCTACAAGCAGGTCAAAGGGGGACAGGTCAGGGGAGTCAAGCACCTCATGGATCTACTGAAGGAGGCAAAGAAGTGATGTCGTCGCACGTGCCACTACTCAGGCGCAGGCGGGAGGGGGTTACAGACTACAGATCTAGGAAGAGGGCCATAACATCGCAGAAGCCTCTACTGGTCGTCAGGATGTCCAACAAGAATGTGTCGTCTCAGTTCGTGAAGCCAACGGTCAAGGGGGATGTGGTGCTTTCGGCCTCGCATTCAAAGGAACTTGTTAAACTCGGGTGGCGCGGATCTACGAAGTCCACTCCCGCGTGCTATCTCCTTGGTCTGCTCGCCGGGAAGAAGGCTCTGGCGGCAGGCGTGAAGGAGGCGGTCGCCTATAACGGCCTTGTCCCGTTCATCCGCGGTTCGAGGGTCGCCGCCCTCTTGAAGGGGGTCGTCGACTCGGGGGTCAGGGTTCCTGTGGGTGAGGAGGCATTTCCTGACGCCGATAGGCTTACGGGCAAGTCCATCTCAGAATACGCCGCGAAGCTTGCGGGAGAGGACCGGGAGGCATACTCTAGGAGCTTCTCCGCGCTTCTAAAGGGCGGTTTCAACCCCGAAGCTTACCCTGCCGAGTTCGAGAAGGTGAAAGCAGCTATTTCGGGGGCGACGAAATAATGTCGTCATATGGCAGGCGCGACCGCCAGGAGGAGGAGCAGGTCTGGGTACCCAGGACCAAGCTGGGCGTCCTTGTGAACGAAGGGAAGATTACGTCTCTCGATGAGATATTCAGAAGCGGGCAGAGGATCCGCGAAGCCGAGATTGTCAAGAAACTCCTCCCCGATCTGAGGAACGAGATCGTAGGGGTTAGCGTCGTCCAAAAGCAGACCGACGCAGGAGAGCTGACACGATTCCTGGCCGTCGTTGCGGTCGGGAACGGCGCAGGCTGGTTCGGAGTGGGGAAGGGCAAAGCAATGCAGACTAGGGAGGCCATAGAAAAAGCGACAACTGCGGCCCTCCTCAACATAATCCCCGTCAAGCTAGGCTGCGGTTCATGGGAGTGTAGGGACGGCAGGCCACACTCGGTCCCCTACAAGATCAGAGGAAAGGCGGGGAGTGTTACCGTTGAGATAATACCAGCCCCACGGGCCCTCGGCCTGGTGGCAGGGCCGGCGCTCAAGAACCTTCTTCAGCTCGCAGGCGTTAAGGACGCCTGGGTCAGGACCTTTGGCTCCACCAACACCATGTCCTCCCTTGCCAACGCAGTATACGACGCATTCCGCATGTCACACGGGCTCAATGTATAGGTGAGTTGTAAATGGGTCTCCTTCTCGTAGTAAACCTGCATGGACAGATCAACAGCTCCACGCCAGTACGTAAGGCGCTCAACGAGCTGTGGGTCGCAAAAAAGTTCTCGGCATCCGTGGTGACTGATGACCCACCCACGGTTGGAATGCTCAAGCTCTGCAAGGACTACGTCGCCTGGTGCCCCATTGACGAAGGTCTACTCGCTGACCTCCTGAAGAAGCGCGGGATGACCAGCGGAACGAGGTCATTGGACGCAGCAACCCTGAAGGAGCTTGGCTGCAAGAAGCACGAAGACCTGGCTGCCAGGATGGTCAAGGATCAAGTAAGGCTCTCGGCGTTAAACGGGGTCCTCCCCTATTTCCGCCTCGCCCCGCCAAAGGGAGGATTCAAGATGTCGCTCCGCAGACAGGCCACAGAGCGCGGACTCCTCGGGAGCAACCCGATGCTTGACGCAATCGTAAGGAGGATGATCTAGGAATGCCAACGAGGGCGAGGAAGGGAAGGCGCTATAGAGGGATGAGGACCCATGGCTACGGCCAGATAGGCCAGCACCGCCACTCGGGGAAGCAGGGAGGGCACGGCAACGCAGGGCTGCACAAGCACAAGTGGAGTTGGATGATACTCAACGACCCCGACCATTTCGGGCGAGATCCCTTCAGGCCCCCGGGGTACTTCCGACCGGCCAAGTGGGTGAACGTTGGCCAGCTGGATAGTATCGCAGTAGGGGCGAAGTCGCTAGACCTCTCGTCGATGGGGATAGCCAAGCTACTCGGTTCGGGCGAAGTGCAGGGAGCCTATGAAGTGAAGGTCGACTCCTTCACGAAAAAGGCTCAGGCTAAAATAGAGGCGGCGGGCGGAAAAATACTGGTCCAGGAGTAGGCCCCAGTAATTGGCTTCAGTCCGTGATTTTATCAAGAGTGTAGGCACAGTTCTACCGGAAATCCCCAAACCAGAGAAGAAACCCACGCTGAACGAGCGCTTCGTCTGGACTGCGATAGCCCTCGTCGCCTACCTGGTGATGGCCACGACACCACTATATGGTTTCTCAGGCGTGTCGCAGAACGATCAGCTCGCCTTCCTGAGGGTGGTGTTCGCGTCGACCCAGGGGACGCTGATGGAACTGGGCATAGGGCCCATAGTGACGTCCGGGCTGATTCTGCAACTACTAGTGGGGAGCGACATCATAAAGCTGGACATGAGCGATTCGGCAGACAGGGCGATCTTCGGTTCGGCGACGAAGTTCCTTACGATCATCGTCATCGTAGGGGAGTCTCTGGCCTACATCTACGGGGGCGCCCTGGGCAGCCTCGGCCAGACCCAGGCACTGGTGGTCTTCGTCCAGCTTTTCATAGCGAGTCTGCTGGTCCTCTTGCTCGACGAGCTCATTCAGAAGGGGTGGGGCATAGGGAGCGGAGTATCCCTCTTCATCCTGGCAGGCGTGTGCCAGACCGTGCTATGGTACACCTTCTCCCCCGTACCATTTGAGGTGAGCACGGGAGTCAGCGCCTATTTCGGTTTCATCCCGTACACAATCAGCGCCTTCTTCACCAACACGCTCCCGAGCATCATGGTCAGAGACTACTCGTACCCGAGTCTGCTCACTTTCTCCCTCACCATCGTTATGTTGCTCGTCCTCGTCTACATCGAGGGTATCAGAGTTGAACTCCCCATCACCTCGATAAAATACCGAGGATTCCAGGGGGTCTACCCCATCAAACTACTCTACGTTTCGAACATCCCTGTCATCCTGGTCTCTGCCCTGGGGGCCAACGTGACTTTCTTCGCGAGGATACTCAGCAACTACGTCGGAAGCAGTCCTCCGTGGTGGTTGCACTACCTTGCTGTCTTTCCTCCTCCGAGCACCAATTCTACCACGGTTAACACAAACCCCATTGGTGGTATCGTCTACTACATGACTGCGCCTACTGGAATAAGCCAGACCATCGGCGACCCGATTCATTCCGCTATCTTTCTGCTCTTCCTAGTGGGGATGTCGGTCATCTTCGCCCGGCTTTGGGTCGAGATAGGCGGGCTAAACCCGAGGGCTGTCGCAAAGAACCTCATGGACGCGGACGTCCAGGTCCCTGGCTTCAGGAGGACAGGACTCTCGATTGAGCAGATGCTGAACAGGTACATTCCTACACTCACCATCATAGGGGGGATACTCATAGGCCTCGTCGCCGGAGTGTCCGACCTGTTCGGTGTCTTTGGCACAGGCATCGGCATCCTCCTGATGGTCGATATCATCCTGCAGTACTATCAGATGCTCCTGAAGGAGCAGGTGGAGGAGGTATCCCCGGCTCTTGCAGGACTGATAGGAGCTGGCTAGGGCGTGGCCCTAAGGGTCATCGTGGTCGGAATTCCGGGCGTCGGTAAGACAACCGTAGTCGAGGGGGTCATGTCCCGCCTTCCGGGTGCCAGGCTTGTCACCTTCGGGACACTGATGTTCGAAGCGGCCAAGTCCCTGAAGTGGGTGAAAGACAGGGACGAGATGAGGAAAATGCCAGTTGAAAAGCAAAAACGGCTGCAGAAAATAGCAGCCACCCGTATCGCCAGAATGAAGGGGAAGGCCATCCTTGTGGACACGCACCTGTTCATACGGACCCCGGAGGGATTCTGGCCAGGACTGCCATTCGAAGTCGTCCGGGCCATGAAACCCACCCACCTCGTCCTCGTCATCGCTACTCCTGAAGAGATAGCGATGAGAAGGTCGGCTGATTCGACCAGGACAAGAGACGATGTCACTGTGGAAGGCCTGAAGGAGGAGATTGAGGTAGCGAGGAGTTTCCTTACCGTGTGCTCCACGCTTACAGGGGCCCCAATGCTGGTAGTGCGCAACGAGCAGGGAAAAGCGGAGGCGGTCTCGAAGAGCATAGTCAGGATGTTGGAGCAGGCCAGGCAATGATGGCCTCCAAGAACAAGTCCGCTCCCTCGGGAGGAATGTCCCGGACGCTGAACTATATCATCATCTTCATTCTCGCTGCGCTTGTCTTCTATGTCTTAGTACTCCCCGCCTTCACTCCGAAGGCTACATCAACCACTACGACCACCTCTAGCTCACAATCTGGGACGATTACCCTCACCCCCTCCACCGACATCGCGGGCACGATGGTGACTATCAGCGGACAGATGCTCCCCAAGAACCAGAGCGTAGTCGTTATGTTCGATTCCACGTCCCTCCGTCCTGCCCAGCTCAACGGCACTTGCACCACCAACCAGGCGGGCGCACTGAGCAGCTGCGACTTCTGGGTCCCTTCCAAGACGACTGCAGGCCATCACACAGTCGAAGTGATAGCAGGCTCGAGCAATTTCACGGCCACTTTCACAGTCCCAGGATACGCCCCTCCGATTTCGACCGTGGTGGTTACGCTGACTTCTCTTGGCCTCGGCTTCGTCACTCAGATGGTGACACGACGAGTAGTGGACCTTGGCAAGGAGAGGAAAATGAGGGCAGAAGTAAACGCCTTCAACAAGGAGAAGCGGGAGGCGACCCTAGCCAACGACAAAGCGAAGCTCGAGAAGCTGAAAAAGCGTGAGCTTCAGATGAGGCAGGAACAGGCTAAGGTGTCCACAGCAAGGCTCAAGGTCACCGGTATCACCTTCGTCCCTCTGCTGTTGGTATATTATCTGATGGCCACGTTTCTGGGAGGCTACGGGGTCATCGTCGCGTTCACTCCCATCCCTATCCCTGTCATCGCGGCCCCGACGTTGATCGCGGGTACCTACGAGGTCAGCCTCTTCTGGTGGTATTTCCTGAGCTCTTTCACATTCTCGACAATGCTATCCAGGCTGTTGCGCACGACCACATAGGGGACCGGCTTGAAGGCGATAATCATCTCTGGGATGCCCGCAGTGGGGAAGACTACTGTCTCGAGGCAGGTTGCCGGGGAACTGAGGATTCCCATGGTTGGAGGAGGGGATGTTCTCAAAGAGATGGCGGTCGAAGAAGGCTACACCCCAGGCGGGGAAGACTGGTGGGACAGGGGAGAGGGTATGAAATTCCTCCGGCAGAGGAAGAAATCCCCGGATTTCGACAAGGACGTTGATGCGCGGCTGATTCAGAAAGCAAAGAAAGGGGGAGTTGTAATAACGAGCTACCCTGTTCCTTGGCTGACTATGGACGGGCTCAAGGTCTGGCTCTCCGGGAGCGTAAAGAGCAGGGCCGCGCGCATGGCCAGAAGAGACGGCCTGGCTGTCTCGAAGTGTAGGGAGGTGCTTGCCATCAGGGATGAGGAGAACTACAAGCTCTACAGGAAGATCTACGGTATTGAGTTCGGCAGAGACCTCAAACCTTTCGACCTGGTGGTCGAGACGAATCACATAGACGAGGAAGAGGTCGCCAGAATAGTCATACAGTACGTGAAGAGCCGAAGGGACTGACGTGCATCCTCTCAGCATGGTCGTCTTGGACGAAGAGCCCGCCGATCCCAAGCACGGATGGGCTCCTTCTAAGCGTCCCGTCGAGGTAATGCTCGATTATGGCCTCATTCCCCTGGACAAGCCCCGTGGCCCCACCAGCCACGAGGTCGTGGCATGGACGAAGAAGCTCCTAGGGGCTGACAAGGCGGGTCACAGCGGCACCCTCGACCCTCCGGTGTCGGGGCTGCTTCCTATAGCCCTCGGACAGTCGACGAGGGCCCTCAGCCTGCTCCTCCTTTTTCCGAAGGAGTACTTGGGAGTCATGAGGCTCCACTCTTCGGTGGCCAGGAGGCAGGTTGACCACGTCGTAGAGGAGTTCACCACTGAAATATTCCAGAGGCCTCCGCAGCGCTCTTCCGTCAGCAGGCAGACGAGGAGCAGGACCATCTACGAACTTGAACTGACCGAGTCCAAGGGGAACCTGTTCCTGTTCAGGGCCCTCTGCCAATCGGGGACCTACATCCGGAAGCTAGTCTATGACATTGGCGAGGTGCTAGGCGTCGGCGCAACCATGGTCGAGCTACGAAGGACGAAGGTCGGGCCTCTGACCGAAGAGAAGGGGTTGGTTACACTGCACCAATTGCATGACGCCGTGTTCCGCCTGAAGGAAGGGGACGAGGCGCCACTTCGAAAGCTGGTCCTCCCCATCGAAGAGTCACTGGGTGACATAGGCAGGATGGTTATCAGAGATTCGGCGGTGGATGCCATCTGCCACGGCGCGCGCCTCGGAATCCCCGGAGTCCTCGCCGCTTCTGAGGGAATCAAGAAGGAAGATACTGTCGCCTTGATGAGCGCGAAGGGGGAGCTCGTCGCGATTGGGAAGGCCCTCCTCCCTACCGAGGAGATGCGAGGGCTCCAGAGGGGTCTTGCGTCCACGACGGAGAGGGTGGTCATGAAGGCAGGAACCTACCCGCGCCTATGGAAGAGCCACTCGAAGCGTAAACA
>DASPVF010000040.1:0-3626 GCA_035622475.1 Nitrososphaerales archaeon | reverse complement strand
GAGTAGAACTTTACACCCCTTAGGGCTACCCTCTGAGGCATGAGGGGGTATCGAGCGTATCCCGTGTGGGTCTCCATATCATTCTGTCTACTCTTCCTAGCAACGTTTCCTTCAACCGCACAAGCAGAGAGCATCGGGTCGACGCCTCTCCAAATGAGCACATCGGCCGGTTCTTCAGCCCAATCCAACTGCGGCGCGCTGGCGTTCGAGTTTGTAGGGAACGCGACCATAACCTCCTTGGGGGGCTGGATTGTCTTGAACCAGACCGTATTCAATTCGTGCGTAGGAAATGCTGACGTGGTTATGTTCGCCGTCTGGAAGATAGCCAGAGGACAGACTGTGGCGGTCGAGACGGCTGGAGCCTACATGACGGCCCGTGAGACGTTGAACTTCTATGTGCCAGTCTTCAATATCGCCCCCGCAACTTACACCGTCTTCTTGTTTGGAGTCAGCGCATCCAACAATGTGCCGGTGTCGTCGGAAGAACAGGTCGAAGTCTCCGTAGTTTAGCACAGCCAAGAATGCCGGTACCTGCTGGTTGCTCGCCCAACCCCCACCAAGACTGCTCCGCACCTCCGCCTCCCGGCGCCTAACTCAGTCATCGCTTTCAATCCTTGTTCGTCCCGTCATCGTCACGTCAGCCTGTCACGCTCCTGCAACAGACCGACTACCTCTGAAGACCTGCACTCTCCCTTCTGCCTTCTTTTCATCCTAATGCCAGATTCCCGCGAGCGGCGAACATCGTGAGTCGCGAGCCAGTCCGTCACGCACCGGCGAATGGGGGGATTGCATCACACCGCGGTAAACCGTGCGGGTCCGAGCGACCCCGCTTTCCATTCAAGCATCCCACAACGGATTTGTTATAGAGTCGCATGGACGGTGGCTGAGCGATAAAGAAGGGGCGGTTGATGGAGAAGCTTGCCTGAGGACACGATCAAGATCGACGGCTTGTCCATCAGGTACTGGACCAACGTAGGTGGCTTGGGAGGTGCTGACAGGAAAGGCAGGTCCGTCGTTCTCTTTCACGGAAACGCATTCTCGTTGGATTCTTGGAAGAAAACAAAGACGCTGGAGGAACTCTCCTCAAGAGGGTACAGGGTATTCGCGATAGACCTCCCTGCGGGCAATGGTTCGAAGTCCGACAAGCTCAGCCCCAAGGTCCTCAAGAAAGATCCGGATAGAATAATCACGGTGCTGGACAAACTGTTCAATGCACTCGACGTCGGCGACTCTCCCTTTGTGATCGTTGGTCCCTCGATGGGGGGAGGTTTTGCGCTCGCATACGCGTTGTCGCTACCTGGTCGGGTCGGTGCGCTCGTGCTCATCAGCCCGTCAGTCTATCGCCTTACTGAACAAGGGAAGAGCAAGCTACCGAATCTGGACATACCTGTGCTACTCCTATGGGGGGAGCGCGATCGAGTCTTCTCCCTCGATGAATACGGAAAGCCCCTGAAAGAAACTCTCCCCCGCGCGAAGCTGGTGGTCGTAAAGCAGGCAGGTCACGGCGTGTACTTGGACCGGCCGGATGAGTTCAACAAGCTTCTCCTTGATTTCCTTTCTGAAGTCTAGCTCACGCCCATAACGATATATTGTCATACTGTCTGGAACCTGCGCAACAGAGCTTGTCCCAGGGGCAGCGACGGCTGGCGGCGATCATGTTTACCGATATGGTTGGCTACACGGCCCTAACACAATCGAACGAAGCCCAGGCGATGGAAGTCCTCGAGAGGCACAACAAACTTCTGAGGCCCTTTTTCCCGAAGTTCAGCGGAAGGGAGGTGAAGACGATAGGAGACTCATTCCTGGTAGAGTTCGACAGCGCCCTGGACGCACTAAGATGCGCTTTCGAGATTCAATCATTCCTTCGGGACTACAACCTCTCTTCCGAGGGCCAGTGGAAATTCAAGCTGAGGATTGGAATCCACCTTGGCGACATCATACACCAAGCAGGGGACGTCTTCGGGGACGCTGTGAACATAGCATCACGGATTGAGCCAGTCGCAGAACCGGAGGGCGTGTGCATCTCTGGCCAGGTTTACGACCAGGTCAGGAACAAGTTTTCGCAAAACATGACTAGGCTCGCTCCGAGGGACCTCAAGAACATCCAAATCCCCATCGATGTCTACAAGGTGGTGATGCCCTGGGAGGAAGAAAACTTGGAGTCGGCCCAGGAGTTGGACCCCAAGACAGTGGCCGTTCTCCCATTCGCGAGCATGAGCCCCGACCCTAACGACGAGTACTTCGCAGATGGGCTTACGGAGGAGCTAATCGACAGACTCTGCCAGATAAGCGAGCTTGGAATAATAGCTAGGACATCCATCATGAACTACAAGAAGAAGGACAAGAATGCGTCCCAGATAGGGAGGGAGCTGAAGGCGGGAGCCCTCGTCGAGGGGAGCGTCAGGAAGGCTGGCAACAGGATTAGGGTGACTGCCCAGCTGATCGACGCCAATACGGAGAAGCACCTATGGTCGTCCCACTATGATAAGGACCTTGACGATATCTTTGCGGTACAGAGCGACATAGCTGAAAAGGTGGCCGGGGAGCTGAAGGTCAAGCTTCTGGACTCGGAAAGGCGAGAGATCGAGAAGAGAGCTACCGGGGACACATTGGCCTACACAGCCTTCCTGCAGGGGAAGCAGCTGCTCAACCAGCTGGAGGAGGGGCCACTCCGGAACGCACTGAGCTTCTTCGAGCAGGCGCTTGCCAGAGATCCGCGATTTGCGAGAGCCTATGCCGGTATAGCTTCGAGCTATGAAATACTCGCCATTGAAGGCCATATCACATTTCAAGAGGCGATAGTCAAGGGTCGGGCAGCGGCCCTGAAGTCGTTAGAAATCGACTCCAATCTAGCAGAAGCTCACTTCGCTCTGGCCGAAATCATGTTCATGGCCGACGAACATCAAGACTGTATCCTCGAGCTCAGGAGAGCCGTAGAGCTGAACCCTAGCCTATCTGATGCACATTTGGAGCTGGCCCACGAATCTGCGGCCACTGGCAACACGTCTGAGATGATCAGGTCAGTCGAGAAGGCCTACCAGCTTGACCCCCTAGACCCGGACGTTATCCGATACCTCGGACAGTACTATCTCTATGCTGGGAGGGAGGAGGACCTTCTCGACCATTCGAGGAAGACGATTCATCTCAATCACTATGGCACCCTGCGTTACATGTTCGACTACTATGCCAGCAAAGGGGACTACACGCAAGCTGAGAGGGCGGTGGAAGAGATGGAAAGAATCAGCCCGACTCTGGCGTTCACATATCTCAACCGGGGACTCCTCAGTGCCTTGACGGGCGACACGGAGACCGCACAGAAGATGATCGAGAAGCTCGAAGCTGGCAAGGGAGCCGGCTGGGCTAACTCCTCACTCGCAGGTTTCATCTACCTGACCCTTGGAGAAACGGACAAGTTCTTCGAGTACATGTTCAGGGCAGCCGAGAACCACACGTTGTTTGCGTCAGCCGTTAGATACAACCCTCTCCTGAAGAAAGCGAGAGCAGATCCACGCATCGCCGAGGTCTTCAAGAAAGTGGGCCGGCCTTTCTAGCCCAAGGACTTCGTACCGCCGACCTGCTGTTTACGTGGTTTCGTTGCTATGAAGTTCTCGTCGTGCTCCTCTTTT
>DASPVF010000039.1:0-11911 GCA_035622475.1 Nitrososphaerales archaeon | reverse complement strand
GAAGTGCACGGTCATGATGGACATCGGGGGGCCGAAAATGAGGACTGGGAAGCTTGAACCGGGACCCAAGGTGCTGAGGATTCGACCCGATAGAGATGCTTACGGTCGCGTCACCCGGCCAGCAACCGTACTCCTCTCGGCCGAAGGTAGCACAAAACCTCTCTCTGACGATATACCGGTGCTGCAGGTTGACGCCACATGGCTTGGGATGCTCGAGACCGGCGACGTGGTGACTCTGGAGGATTCTCGCGGGTCGGCAAGGTCGATGAGCATAGCGGTCGGCAAGAGAAGGGACGTTAAAGCGACTTGCCGCAAGACGATCTACCTCAGCGAGACCACCAAGTTGGTCCTGGCGAAGAAAGGGAGGGAACACTCGACCCTCGTGTCGAATGTTCAGTCCCTGGAGAACCCAATCGTCCTCAGAAGAGGAGATACCCTTGTCATCACTGCGGCCCAGACCCCCGGTAGGCCCGCTCACGGGGGAGAACTGAGCCAGATACCATGTACGCTACCCGAAGCGCTCAAGTTCGTGAAGCCGGGCGAGAGAATCTGGTTCGACGACGGCAAGATTGGCGGTTCGGTGAAGGCCGTTTCGGCAGAAGGGCTCAGAGTCGAAGTGACCCAGGCGGCCCCCGGAGGCACCAAACTCAGAGAGGACAAAGGGATCAACCTCCCGGACACGAACCTCAGGCTCCCGCCCCTCACCCCGAAGGATATGCAGGACCTCCGCTTCATCACGACATACTCTGACATGATCGGGTATTCTTTCGTCCGCACGACGGAGGACTTGAGGAAGCTGCGGGGAGAGCTCGAGAGGCTCGGGAGACCGGATATGGCGGTGATAATCAAGGTCGAGACCCAAAGGGCGTTCGAGCAGCTCCCCACGCTCCTCCTTGAGTCGATGCGAGGCCGGACTTCAGGGGTGATGATTGCCAGGGGGGACCTCGCGGTGGAGTGCGGGTACGAGAGGCTGGCCGAGGTGCAGGAGGAGATACTGTGGATGTCCGAGGCCGCCCACATGCCCACAATCTGGGCGACGCAGGTGCTCGAAGGGCTCACGAAGAGCGGCATACCATCCAGGGCGGAGGTTACAGATGCCGCGGCGGGGGAGAGGTCAGAGTGCGTTATGCTGAACAAGGGTCCGCACCTCGTGGAGGCGCTGCTGGCCCTGAACAGCATCCTGAGACGCATGCAGGCCCACCAGGTGAAGAAGAGGTCTCTGATGAGGCGCCTGAACATAGCATCAGGGTTCCTGAGGACGCTGAGCGTGAGCTAGCCGGCCGCCTAGGGCTACCCAGTGAATCATGAGAGAGGAAGTGATGCTCATCCTTATTGGGAATATTGTGGATATATGAAATACTGCGAATCACCTCTTTAATCCCTCTTCAGGTTTTCTGCCCGAATGTCAGCGAGCAAACTGGCTGTGAGCAGGAAGTCGTTGAGAGTGTGCACCATCTGCGGGGCTGTATATTCTACGACCCTGACGAAGAGGTGTCCCGCGTGCGGTGAGCTCGTAGTACTGTCGACGGAACTTCTAGACAAGTAGCAGAGGCATACCGCATCCCCTAAGAGCCGGCCGGAAATAGGCCGGAAATCATACCCTGACCCATGAACAACATCCTCCATGCTGAAGATTGTGAGATAGAGCGGGAGTCCATATCGGTTAAGAACCAAAGTTCACTCAATGGAGGGTCGATTGAAGCTCGTCCGGTTCCCGAAGGCCGCCGACTCTTGGGACGTGGATCAGCAGCTACAGGTCGACGATGCAAATGAAGCTGGATTGTCTGACCCTGGCAGCCCTGCGAACTCGTCTTCACAGCCCGAGGCCGAAACCCAGAACCATCGAGACTACTTTGAGGACGTAATCAGGGCCGCGATAGAGAGAGGGGGGAGATATGGAGGCTATGAGATTACGATGCCGTGGCTTAATGCCACGCTGGCCGGGCTCGAGGGAAGGGACGCCCCGCTTGAGGAGATGCAGGACTCCTACCAGTCTGCGGACGAAGCCGTTCATCCTGTCGCAGAAGAACCTGCATCGGCCACGCCCGGGCCACCTGAGCTGATTGAATCTGGGCCTTAAGAGACGAAGACAGCAGTCGAGCGATTTCACGTCTCCCAAAGGATCTACACCGGAATCGCCCATTCTTGATTCATGTATTGCGGCTGCGTGTATGGTCGGGTTGAGGAGCGCTTATATTTTCTCAAAAAAGGCCCACGTGTAGTCCTTGGAAGTTACAATCAGCCGTGAAATAAGAGGGCACAGCGTATCTGTAAGGGGAGACGAGCACGAAATTGACGAGATACTGAGGACTCTGACCAATGTGAGTGAAGGGATCAAGCGGGCTTCTGACGAGGAGCTAGCCGCCCAGCATCCCTAGAGGGTTCTGAGAGCTCTTCGGTTGTCAGACCCCTAGAGCCACCGCCGCACTCGCTTGTTGTATTCAGTAAACTGGTCCCCGAATACGCCTTCGAGGTAGTGTTCCTCCCGCACTGCCTGACGGTTCAGGACCAAGATTACGGGGACTAACAGGAGGAGGGCCAGGGGGGAGTCGAACATCAGGGCGATGCCAAAATAGGCCAAGGCCATCGAAAGATAGATGGGGTTGCGAGTGTCTCCGTATGGCCCGCTCTTCACCACCGTTGTGGCAGCCTCCGACGGCAACAACGTCGTCCTGTGGCTTGAGAACTCCGAACCCGCCCAGGCTATGAGAACGGTTCCCGTCAAGACGAAAGCAATACCGAGGTAGAACGGCGCCGGCCAGTCTGGGAGACCCCAACGGAGGAGATAGTTTCCTGCGACTCCGACCAGTAAGATTGCAAGAAGGTACCAGACCGGCTCCCCTTTTGTCGCTTCTACGGGTGAACTCCGTTTCTCCACGCACTCCTGCAGGCCAGCACTTTGAAGGCACTTTCCATTTACGCGTGGGGCAGTTGAAAAAACGCGCGAGAGCCTGCGATATCATGTCGAAGCGAATTCCTGAATTACGAAATACAGTCGATATCTACCAAAATCTTCCGCACCCCAAATGCAGATTTCTTCGCCAGCTTCCTTTAACGGAGAACGGGCACGGGGTGCTCCATTGCCCCGCGTTTCCGAGGCAGTCATTAGTCTACTACTGCGACTTCTGCCCTCAGCCGATCCCTAGAGTACAACGAAGGGAAATCATGGGTAAGTTCGGTATTCAGCCCGATCAATACTATCTGTTGGGACAAGACACCCGGATTCTCCCAAAATCCCTAGTTAGGTAATTGTCCGTTTATCAGAAGGGGCAGCTTCCCTGCGTTGGAACAGGAGAATCCCTGCCGATGTCGGACCATGTCGTGCACGACGCTAAGAGTGCTCGCAAGAACATCAAATCGGGAGTGTCACCTTGGAAGAACGCAGCCTACCTGCGCCGCATCTCCTATGGGTTAGGCACCGCCGCGGCCTTTACTGGCTCGCTCTCTGTCTACTTTCTTGTCTTCTACGAATCCCTAGGGCCGCAGGTGCTCCTGAGGAACCGCCCCGCGTTCGTGCAGTCCGTGACGGACTCGGCCATATTGGCATGTGCTCTCGGCATCTGCTACTTCGCAAGCTATCTGACAGCCAGGGGTAAGGGAACACGGGCCGGATGGGTCATGGTCTGGGGAAGCTTCGCCCTTCTGAACTTCTATTCACTGTGGTCCAGCCGAGCAATCATGGATGCCCTATCCCCCTTTGTGGCGCAAGAGTATCTCTTCCCTCTGCAGAGTTACGGCTTCGGGTTCGGCATCTTCGGGAACCTCCCTGTGGATCTAATCTCGATTCTGCTGGTTGCGGTTATCTGCACGGCCGCTTATTTCATCTACCGTAACGATGGCCCAATGACGAGGATTCTCAGGGTGCTCCAACTCGGGTCGCTTTCCATCCTCCCTCTTCCAGTCTACGTGCTGCTGTTTGACACGTCGGAGTTCAATCTCCACGTCACGTCCGTCCAGGAGCACTACGGCGTACTTCAGTGGTTCACGAACGCTGACCTGCTCATCCTCGTTTCTCTCGTGTTCTTAGTAAGCACCATCTTCCTCACACGAAAAGATTCTCTCTTGGCTCCCGGTAAGTGATTGCGGAGAAGAATTCGCTAGCACCTAATCAGGTGGGAACCACTCGGAACTTGGCAAAGGGGTTACTGAAAGAATGTTACGCCTTCTTCCTATGGCTGGCGTGGTTGTGGAGCCTGAGACCTTCTTCGGTATAGTATGTCTTTCCGCAGCATGTCACTGGCTCCTTTAGTAGTGTGCAATGGGTGATCATCGTATTCTCATAGACAGCCCGTATCTCTTGAGCCGCGTCGCTCATCCAGTCTCAGCTCCTCCTGATTACAACGTCGAAGCCGAAGTTTTGGAA
The DNA here is from genome assembly GCA_035622475.1 of Nitrososphaerales archaeon. GTDB lineage: Archaea > Thermoproteota > Nitrososphaeria > Nitrososphaerales > Gagatemarchaeaceae > UBA183. The sequence continues at coordinate 7,548 of DASPVF010000039.1, read as the reverse complement.
TATTCAGAGGGGTTGCTTTTGCTCGACCGTCGGGTCAACAAACATGAAGGATTCGCATCTCCCAACAGTTGCAAGCCGAAAGATTACAACTTCACCTCACGAAGAGTTGCAAGATTGCCAGCAGACCCCAGACCGGTTCTCCATCCAATGGCCGCAGAATTGAGGTTTGGCTTTCCGCCCATTTTTAGGGACTTGGCGCTTTCTTAAGACGCATTCCACCTGACCCTTTATATTCGACTCTCCGAGTTTGAATCGGTTCCTTTCAGCTTAGAACTGGGCCTCGCAGACTGGACACCTCGGAAGCCAGACAACTGCTCATGCGATAATCAAGTTTTCCTGAAGTTAAGCAGACGAGGACTCCCATCCGTTAGACTACGAACCGAATACGACTGTCGCACCAGGTAGATTGTTGACTGTGACTGTGAAAATCGCATTGCCTGCTGCTGTGCACGAATAGCCTGGCGTCCCTCCTTTCGTCAATGTCACAGTTCCTCCTGCACCTGTTTGGTACGAACCCGCCGAAAGTGTCACAGCGCCTGTGGCTGCCGCCAAAACAGTGATACCTGGGACGGGCCTCCCGAAGACATCGGTCACTGTCACAACAATGTTTGGGCCAGCCGTGCAGCTCGGACTCGCGCCCGCGCTTGCTGTCACAGAGGCGATAGGTGCCATATTGGGATCAGCCGGTATGATTACTGAGGTACCGTTCCCGATGAATCCTGTCTGATCTGTCACACTGAGCCCAACCCGGAATGGCCCGGTTAGGCAGTCGCTACTTAACGAAGGAAACGACTCTTGGAAGAACCGTGTAATCTTTCCAGTGACCTGAACCTGTACATAATCAGTCCCTCGGACACCATTCAACGATGTCACCGTGCAGGTGCTCACTGGAACATCTACGAACCAATTGAAACCAACTATCTGGCTGGAGTTGGCTCCTTGGCTCTGGGTTCCGTCGAGCGAGACGACATCCCTGTTGAAGTACTGGTAACTCACTGTGGCCAGACCTACTTGACCAACTGCGGTTGGAGTGTTGAACACTGTCGTGAAGAAATTACCAGCCTGAGTAAGCAAGGTTATGCTCAGCGACGAATTACGCAGGAACCCCAGAGTATCCAGAGCTCCGTTGGTGAGGGGGAGAAAGATGGAGATAGTGGCTTTGGCTGGAAAAGGTAGGAAATTACCATTCGCTGCCACGAATTCCTGGCCGAGGGCACCCACATTCGTGACCTCATACCATACAGGCATCCAATAGTTGAAAGTGCTGTTAGAAATCTTGATTTCATTCAGATTGGAGATTGCAGTGTTTGAATTGCGGATTGTTAGGGTAACGTTGCCCCAGTGCATCGGATTGCTCCTGTAGCAGTAATTCGGCGGCGTACTTACGCAACCAGGCAAGGTAGGGGCCAGGAGCGATTGATTCGCCAGAAATTGAGCATTTACAACCTGTAGGTTCTCATTCTTCAGATTGGTTAGGTAAGCGCTCCTGTTATTCGCGTTGGCCTCCGCAATTGACACGAATGAAGCGAGAGCCGCGACCGCGACGATAACAACCACGATCAGAAGCAGCGCCCCCATCACCTCCGAAACGCCCCTCCGAGGCCTGACAATGGGGCGGAAAGCGAAGAACATCGCTCTCCATGAAGTTTACGCGATTATATTGATTGGCAACCTAAAGCCTGTAATGAAATCATGAAAAAGACGGCACCCACTTCCACTTTGCAAAGATATTATAACCAACCCCGCTCGGCAGAAACGCCGCAATTGTTGGATACCATCCTTACCAATGCACTAGAAGGGTTCACGATAATCGAGGATGAGACGGGGGCCGTTGCCAATATCCTTGCCAACCAGATGGGGGCCTACGCCGAAGCGGGCGGTAGGAGGGTAAGGCACTTCTCGTTCGAGGAAGGCGGCCTCGCTGGCCTCGCGGAGGATGCGGCACTGCGCGGGAGACTCCCTGAAGGGCAAGACATAGCCGTGGACAGGGGTGGACGGGGCTCCCAGCAGCTCTTGGGTCAAAGGCAAAGATACGTCGTTCGAGAGGAGACAGAAGCCGACGTGATCATCATTGACGGCCTTTCCGTCTACCTGTACGACAAGACGGTGAGGGAGGTGATAGACGTGGTGAAACTCATAGTGTCTCAGGTGAGAGAGGGTAGGACCTTTTTCGTGCCGTTGGAAAGGACCATTCTCGGCGAGAGAACCTCGTCATATCTGAAGGCGCATGCTGATAGCATACTAGTGGTGAGAACGGAAATTACGGCGGACCGGGTCCTGAGATCTTTACAGCTCCAGAAGATGAGGAACTCCTACCCGACTGACAAGCTGGTCAAGTTCACCCTCGACGAGAACGGAATCCAGGTGGACACCCGAGAGTTCCTGGGGTAGACTCGAATCCCCGCTTTCCTAGCCTCCGCCGCCGATTGCCGGGGTGGTTGCTAGAATCTCGATCGCCGTGGTGTTGCTTCCTACAGTGATGCCGACAGTATAGGTCCCCGGCTTGTTGCCCAGTATCACAGTCGTGGATACCATCCCGTAGGCATTGGTGGTGACCGAGGATGGAATAACCGACGCATTCGTCCCGGGCCCGGCGATATTGAACAGGACCAGAACCGCAACCGCGGGTGTCCCATCGGTGTTGTTGACCTGGACAACGACCGGATCAGGGAGTGGAAGGCTCGCTGGTCCCTGCGTGTCATACGAAACCACTCTGAAAGGGTAGGTAGGACCTGTGCCTGAAGTTGCCGGTACCACGACGAGGGACCACGCGAGAAACGCGATAAGAACCAGTATCAGACTATGCTTGACCCCGTGCCTGATCTTCCCCTCCGAGACCTTCCCTATGACGAGCCCTCCAAACAGACCATTCAAGATGCACAGGAAGAAGAGATCCCTTTCCAGGGGGACGGTGCTTATGTCCGAGTTGGCAAGGAATCCCCCCGTCACTGAGGTCGAGCCGCCGGTCAGGGCGGATATCCCGCTCAGCTCAGGGACGAACTGGATGACCAGTATCGCTGCGAGGGCCACCAGGACGACCTGCCCGACGTAGAGTATCATCGTGTACTGCGCGAGCCCTGCCCTCTTCTCTCCTTCGAGCGAGATGAACGTGCTCATGTCTGCGGATGCTCTCTGAATCAGATTCGAAACCCCACCGCCGCTGTATGAGGCCTGGATTACCAGATCGACATATCTCGAGACGAGCGAGCTGTGCAGGGAGGTAGAAAGGTTCCGCATCGCCTGCTCGAACGTATATCCGATTTGCATCTGTTTCGCTGCAATCCTCACCTGCTTCGTAATCGACCCGAGATCTCCCTCCGCAAGCGTGTTGACAGCCTTGACCGGGTCTATCCCTCCTCGTATCAGCTCGGACATCTCGAATAGAAAGTCCGCGAAGTCTGCCTCATTTCTTCTCCTCATCCTCTCTGCTCGGTAGGTGTCCGCGGCGAAAGGCCCTAGGGCCACGAGGAGAGCGACGACCAGCACGAGGTCGAAGTTGTGCGGATTAACGGCGGGACCTAAGCTTGTGGCTCCAGCGCTCGCCGTCTTGTTGCCGAACAGCGCGTAGAACGCTTGAAGCCTCGCCTGGGCTGCGCTCGACTGGGGCGTAGCGGCTGGGGTCGAAGATAGGTTCGGTACGGCCGCGAACCCGGAATACAACGCAATTGAAACGATGACGATGGCGGCGATTACTGGAATAACGAGCGTGAGGTATATCCTCTTGAACTTGTACCGCACTCTGAACCTGAGGGCGAGCCGCTGCCGCCAAGTGAGTGGCATTAGGTCGTGTCCCCAGAGAATTTCAGCTCAAGCAGCCCCAGGAAGACGATGTTGATGAAAGGAATCATGAAGAACACGAACACGAGCATCAGGTCTTGAGTACCGAAGTTCGGTATGAGTTGGATGCCGAGGGTCCCGAGCAGGATAATCGCGACCAGACCCATGATTACGGATACGGTGACTCCCCCCAGGTACCCTTCGCTGTATGCGGCCAGGCTGTCTATGAACTGCTTCAGTTTGTTCTTCCTCTGGTCGAAGAGGTTCTTCGACTCCTGTTCGCAGTACGCCTTCATGCTCCCCCCGCTGATTATGATGTTTGAAATCCCGATCAGCATGTCGTGAAGCTGCTGAGAGGGCGTGTTCAAGGCGATGTAATTGATGGCCGCGATGATGTCCTGGCCCAGGACATCAAATCTATAGACGATTTTCCGGAACTCGGTCGACGTCGGCCCAAAGTCCTTGAGCCCGACGTGCTTTATGACCTCAACCGGGTTCATCCCCGCACTAGACAGAGTCGCCATGTAAGCCAGCACGAAAGGAAGGGCGTTATCGATCTTAACCCTCTTCGAGGCGATCCTGTTCTGCGTCATAAGCGGGAAGACCAGGAGTGACATGAAAGCGGCGGTGCCGGCGACTGCCAACATGTAATAGATGGAAAGAGAGCCGGAGGGGATGACGTAGGTGAACAGGAAGTAGGAGCCGACGAAGGTGGCCACGGTCGCAAGTGCGGTCGTGACGGCAATCACCCCGACGTACATGCCGGGCAGCATGAGGATGTCCGCCTTGTACAGTGACTGCTCGATGGCGGGCCTTGGCTTCTTGTCCATCCACCTGAAGAAGACGTACGAGAACCTTCTGTAGGTGCCGCGAACAATGCTCATGTCGTTTCTTCTCCGTTTGCCCAGGAAATTCCTTCAGCGCCCTGGATTGGACCTGAGGTGGCGAGACGCTCCTCGGCGAGAACAAGGTCCTTGTCCACGTAGTATCGCCTGACGACGTCAGTGACGGCCCTGTAGTTGGTGATTCCCTGGTCCCTCATCCGGTCCAAAAGCACCACCCTGTTGTCCATTTCCTTCTGCAGCCGTTCGAGAGGGATGCCGGAGCTCTTGCTGAGCTTCTCCAGCTGGAATGACCTCCCGCTGTATGTGAACTCATCCTTGACCGGGTCCCATCTGAACACGGTGTTTGTAACGAGCTCCTTTGTCGTTGGGTCGAGCCCGAGAATCTCGACGACCTCACGGACCCTCCTGACCTTCTCCTCCCCCTTCCTGACGGCGGCTAGGAAGATGACCACGTCCAGGTTCGCGAGCATGACCCTCGGCACGTTCATGGGCTGCGACTCGACCCTGGCCAGCAATTCCGGCATCGAGGCGGCGTGGATGGTCCCAAGGGTCGCATGCCCTACCGAGATTGCTTGGAACAGGGTGTACGCCTCTTCGCCCCTGACCTCTCCCACGATGATGAACTCGGGCCTCTGCCTCAACGCGGAGATTAGCAGGTCGAAGAGGCTGATGTCACCCGCGCTCCTCCCCCCTCCGCTCATCCCCGAGACGCCGGAAACGCCCGATATCCCAGACACGCCGGAGATTGCCTCCCCGAATCCGACCCTGGTCACGGCCTGAATCCAGTTGGGGTGTGCGAGGTTAATCTCTGGGGTGTCTTCAACTGAGACGATTTTGTTCTCAGGCTTGATGAGCATGCTGACCGCGTTGAGGAGCGTGGTCTTACCCGCCGCCGTTCCTCCGGAGATGAGCAGCGACCTCCCGAATTCGATGAGGACCCACAGCCAGGCGAACATCTGGGAATTGGAGGTGTGGAGAAGCATAATCTCTATGGGAGAGATTGGGTCGCTCCTGAACTTCCTGATGGTGAACGTCGAGCCCTTCTTTGTGACTTCTTTTCCAAGTGTCATGTTGATTCTGCTGCCGTCGGGAAGGGCGGCGTCCCTGATGGGCTGGAGTATGGAGATGTGGCGCCCCGAGACCTGAGCGAGCCGGAGGATGAAGCTGTTAAGCTCGACCTCTTCAAACACTACGTCCGTCCTTATGGACTCGAAGAGGCGGTGGTACACGTAGACGGGGGCGTTGGGGCCGTTGCAGCTGATGTCTTCAATCAGCCTGTCCCTGACAAGCGTGTCGATCTTCCCATAGCCAACGAAGTCCCTCTCGATGTGGTAGAGGAGCTTCATGTATTCATTGGGCGCAAGTCTGATGTTGTACAGCTTCAGAATCTCCTTGAATGTCTCGCTTAGGAACTGTGTCTTGTCCGCCGAGCTGGTGAGCACTGTCCCGACGTTGATGAGCATGTCGTAGGCCTCGGAGACGCGCTTGAGTATCGCCTTCTCGGCCTCGTTCAGCTGAGGCTCGATGTTCGAGTAGACGAGCTCTCCCTGTTCGAGGTGCAGGTTGACGTATTGGTAGGGCTCCCTTACGGTGTAGTAAACGTCCTTGTATTTCTCGATGGTCTCCCAAGACGGCACTGCCACCCTAGTTCCGACAAGCTGGACCAGGCTCTGTGCCAGGGCCGGGTTTAGGGCCGTTTCTGCGACCTGCTCCGTCTTGGCCTCTTCCTTCTTAGCCTTCTTCTCTTTCTTCGGCTTTTCTTTCTTCTCCTTCTTCTGCTCTTGCTTCTGCTCCTCGGGGGGCTCCTGCTGGAGGGGCTCGTTCGCCTGCTTGCTGCCCCTTAGGGAGGGAAACTTCACAGTACGTCTTCCTGGAACCTTTCGAGCGGTCATTAAAACAATAGATGCTTACTTCGAGTATGTGGAATTCCCCGCATTGAGCATGTTCCGCGGCCGATTTCACGGTTTCTGCACTCTGAGGCGCCCTAAGGCAGGGTCCCCATCGCCGGGACCCATTCCACCCAGTGAGTCTTGCTCTTCTTCGCCGCTTGCTCGACTGTGATCCCACACGTGAGGCAGACGAACCTGTGGGCGTGCCCGCACCTGCAGACAAAAGCGGGGATTTTCAGCTTCTCCGGCGACAGGACGTAGTTCTTTAGCATGGCCTTCACTTCCGGCTCCGACAGCTGCTTCTCCGCGGGCGGATCAGGGTCCATGAAGAGCGGTTGGAGGTGCGCATCGACCGCATTATCGTGCCCTGCTCCGAGGCTCATCTCCCTGGCTTTCGTCCTTTGGAGTATCTCATCGACGTCACGGGCGCGCTTCTCGTAGTCGGGCGTTCCCATGAACACCCCCGCTTCCTCCACCTCGTCGTGGTCCAAGATGGACTCCCCAGATCCTGTGGGCGCACGCCGGCCTCCGTTTCGTTCGCGCAATTTGTCTAGTGCCGTGGTTGGTGTTGCTTCTTGCTTGGCAGGCTGCGCCTTCCTCTTTCGCGAAAGAACGAAGGCTACGGAAACGACCACTAGTATTGGAACGTCGATGATTCCGACATATCTCGGAGCATCAGGGAAAGAGGCATACAGCAATGCGAAGTCTATGACGAGGACGAGGGGGATTAGTGCGACGATTATCAGGAGCAGCGAGCTGATACCCCGTCGGCTGTTAAACGATGTCCGCATATGCCAGTCCGGTCGTCCTTGCACGCTGACCCCCCCACACCCGGTCGATTAGTTCTTATCCGTGGTGCATTCCATACTTGGTAATTTCCTGCGATTCTAGTTTCTTCGGGGATTTTCAGGGATAGTAAGCGGGGCGCGTTAATGTTCTCTGTATTTTGAGTCTGGGCTACGGATGAATAAAATAGAAGTATTTCCAAAAACAACTCTCAGAATCTCCAGGCACAACAGAAGAGCAGTTTCAGACGT
>DASPVF010000038.1:0-12534 GCA_035622475.1 Nitrososphaerales archaeon | reverse complement strand
AAAGGGACCTGGCAAGGAAGCGGAAAGACTTCGCCGAGTCTGACAGACTTAGGAAAGAGCTGCTCGCGGAAGGGATCGCGGTCGAGGACACTCCGACCGGGAGCAGGTGGAAGCGTGTCGCCTCAGGTTAACGCATCAAATCCAATAGCTCAATTTCGGTAAATCCTCCCAATATTATTCGCACCACGTCTGCCAATGTGTCGAATGGTGGTCACTGCAGAATCTCTTCCCCCCAGGGTGCCGGGGCTGCGGTCGTCGAGCCTGAAAAGACCTCTTCTTTTGCAGTCTAGGGCGTCCAGGGTAGTCGTCGATCCTGACGGGTCGGTCCGTTCCTTCGACTCCCTGCAAGAGAGGCGCGCTCTTTTCGGGTTCGAACAGATCTGGTTATACAAGATTCAAGCGGGCATCATAGTTCATGCCCAGAAACCGGACTGGTCCATAAGGGCCACCCCACGCTCGGCACAGCTCACGGGGAAGGTCTTCGATGGCGTGGAGGTAGCCCAGTCGCTGGAGTTCTATCGGGGGCAGTCCTTGGGTTATCTCAGAAGGCTGAGGCTTCGGAACGGAGGCCCGGCACAGATCAAGCTTCGGATAATCGAGGTCCTCGACCCTAGCGCCGCCCACTTCGGGGGAGCGGGGCGCAGTTGGGGATCCCTCGGCGTGAACGCCTTCAATAGAGAAAGCCACGTTGCAATGGACGAGGTCTCCGATCCTCCTTCGGCAAGAGTAGTGGGGGCGTCTCCTTCACCTTCGAGGGTCTTCATGACGACAAGCAGGAGCAGGGCCCAGGAGTTGGTGATCGCGGGAGAACTCCCCGAGGTGACGGCGGGGATGTCGGGGCAGGTGCTCGTACTTACTTCGCACGACTTCGAGCTAGCTCCGGGGGAGGGGAGGGACATCCTCCTCGCTTCGCTCTATAATGCGGGGAAGCTCGAGGAGGCGCTTTCTGATTTCAGTCGCATCCAATCCGGGGAAAAGCAGCTTCCAACTGCGCGGCCCTTCATAGCGTCTTCTGATCCGGCGGTTACGGAAGCCTGTGCCTGGGCCATCTCCGCTGTTGAAAGCGGTGCCTACGCTGACGACCCCCTGGAACGCTACGAAACAATGCGGGCGCTCGCACTTGTCGATCCGGGAGGAGCAAGGCGACTGGTCGCGGAATCGAAGGCATCCATACGTAAGGATGGTTCTCTCCCGCATTCCATGGAGCCGACCAAGCCTGGTGTCTTGGAGACCGCCCTCCTTCTAAAAGGAGTGGCAACCTACGTCACCCTCTCGCAAGACAGGAAGCTCGCCAGGGCGGACTATCCCTTCGTGAAGAAGCTCGCCTCTTTCCTTGTCGCGTTGTCGAAGGACTTCCGGGTTGAAACAGACTCCTCCCTCCCTCAGGGATGGCGAAGGTGCATGGGGAGGGGGTACCCGACAGGAGAGATCCCCGAAGTCTCACTCGCCGTTGCCTGTTCCCTCGAAGCAGCATCCCAAGTCGCCAAGATGGTGTCCAGGGCGGACGATGCTGGACGGTTCCGCGAACGGAGCGAGATGATTTTAGAGCAGGTGAGGAAGAGACTGGTGGACGAGCGGGGCTTTCTCGCCCTCTGCCGGGACTCAGCGGGGAAGCTGCGCACAGACGAGACTGTTGACATGGCGGTGGCGGCCTACAGGCACCCTTTCATGAGTACGGCAGAGCTGGCCTCAGCCCACAGGCTTCTTGAGAAGGACTTTGACACGAAGTACGGGCCAAGATGTGTACCTACGACCAACCAAGTCTACTTCAACGCGTCCTATGGTGAGGGGCAACTTGGAGCGGTCTGGCCGCGAGCCGTCCTGTCTGACTCCCTTGTATGCTACAGAGCTGGACTCGCAGGGATGGGCAGCCTGGTCCTGCTCAAAGTGGCGCGGTTGGTGGCGGACGACGTCGTGAAGCTCGGCGGCGCCCCTGGGTTGTTCCCGAGGTGGGTCGACGTGGAGGGTGGGGAAGCGCACGGGGACGAACCTGATGCGGTGGGAGCTGCCCGATTCATAGAAGCTGTGCTCGAGGGGGAACTGGGGCTCCCGGAGGGGGCCGAAAGGGCTTCTTTCTCTCCCGCTCCATCTTCAGGTCTGTCCTGGGTAATGGCGACGGACATCTGGGCGGGGGACCCCGCCTGCGTGTTCCTCGGCCGTGGGGCTGGAAAGTTTCACCTGTTTTTCAGCGGAGCTAAGACAGAATCCAAGGCTGGGACTAAATTCGCGAAGGGGGAAAGGCTGGAGATCCCCCTTAAGGGAGTCTGCGGTGTGACATTCTACTCGCCCGGACAAATCATGTGCATCGGCAACGGCACTTCCTCCCAGGTCCGCATCACGGTCTCTTTCGCCCCGAAGGCAGCGGAGCTCCTAAAGCACCTGAGTGGCGCGCTGGAGGCGTACGACACGGCAAAGGGCACCTGGTCGAAGGTCGGGAGCGTCCGGGTGTCCCCCACAATGGCCTTCGAAGCTCTGGTCGAAGCGAACGACTGGAAGGCTTACCGGGTGTCTACCCCTTAATAGGGCAGCCCGCATCCAGCCTCCCACCTTGGGGGGTGCTTCTGTCAGTGCCAACGGTGGCATCCAGGTCGAGCTCGGAAACATGAGGTATGTCCTCGATCCTCACTCCCGCGTTCGCGCCGATTACACCTTCGTCTCCCACGCCCACATGGATCATATGCACAACCCATCTAGGAACGAGCAAGTGATCGCCTCATCGCTGACAAAGGAGCTCGCGATGGCGAGGGGGTATGACCTCGGGGATACCATCGAGGGTGCCGACGGAGTGGAGCTGCTCGACTCCGGCCACATCCTGGGTTCGAGGGCAATCAGGATTCAGGACGAGGTGTACTACACCGGAGACGCTTCGGGGCGGGCCCGCGCGTTCCTCGGCAAGTGCAGGACGAGGCAGGCCAGGATACTCGTGATGGAGACCACCTACGGCGTCCCGGAGTACGTCTTCCCCTCGACTGCGAAGCTAGTCAAGGAGGTGAATGGTCTGATCGCCTCGGCCTACGACAGGGGAGTGCCCGTTGTGCTGATGGGCTATCCGCTCGGAAAGGCGCAGCTCCTCTCCTACTTCTTTTCAAGCTGGGACCCGCTCTTCTACCACGAAAGCGTGGACGAGATGAACCGGATCCACATGGCGCACGGGATCCCTCTGACGGCTGGGAAGAGGTTCGACCCTTCCAAGGATCTGGACAGGCTCCCCCAGGGTCCTTGGGTGATGATCAGCCCCATGGCGAGCGGCCGGAGCAGGGTGATGGCTCACCTGAAAAAGGAGTACGGAGCCATCCTGGTGGCTTTCAGCGGCTGGGCGCTCGGACCAGGATACAGGTACACGATGGGGGCCGATTACTCCTTCCCGCTCAGCGACCATTGCGACTACCAGGAGCTAATCAACCTGGTCCAGGCCGTCAGCCCTGAGTTGGTGTACACCGTCCATGGATTTGCGACTGAGTTTGCGCGAGACCTTAGGAGAATGGGGTTCTCGGCGAGGCCGCTCGCTGCGTATCAGTCCTCGCTTTCAGACTACCTCAAAGAGTAGACCCTCTCACCGGACTTTCAGGTAGATGGGGCGTCCGTCCAAGTCAGCCTCCTTCCAACCGCTCCGCTTCTTACTCTCCCCCGAAAGCTCCACCCTCCTTACTCGCACCAGGAACGCGATCTCTTCCTTCTTGGGTCCCAGCAGGGCCAAGTCCTCGTCCTCAAGTCCTCCGATCTGCGCGGTTTCCAGCAGTGCGCTGGGGACGTACCCGCTCTCCTTCCTGAAGGCCTGCAGCCTGCGGGCGACGTCTCTCACTAGTCCTTCTGCCACGAGCTTATCGTCCCTCTCCTTCCTGACCGCCACGAACACTCCTCCCCTCTCCGAGACCTCGAACCCCTCACGGGCGGTCGTGAAGAGCTCGAAAGCAGATAGTGGGACGTCGAAGGGTCCCGCCTTCACTGGGACGGCCTTTCTGTATGCTCGCAGTGCGTCCCTGCCGTGCAGGGGACGCAGTTCCCTCAACACGTCCCTTGTCTTATCCTTGAAGAGTGCCCCCACCCTGGACGTGTTGGGCCTCAGGTCGAAGTCGGCCGGGAAACTCGACGCGTCGCTAACTATTACGACCTCCTTTACGTTGCACAGCAGGGCGACGGTCCTCTTCGCCTTTCGCCCCAGCGCCGCGCTCTGAGCCGAGACCAAGACCTCGACCGATCTGAGTGGCCATCGCCTCTTCAGCCTCGCTTTCACCCTGGCCGAATTGCACGCCTCCTCGACCTTCAGCGCGAAGTCAACGGTCTTCTCGGCTTCGCGCGAGCCCAGAGGCGGTCCTCTGCTCTTCCCGACCGCGAGAAGCGGCACTTTCCAAGCCCCAGGCGCGAACGCCTCTTGATACAGGTATTCCGTGGCGAACGGAGAGATAGGGTGGAGGAGTTCGTCAGACTTTCTCAGAGCGTTTCCGAGGATAGAATATACCGCCAGCCGTCTCCCTTTCGCCTTTGCGTCCTCCTTCCAGAGTTCGCCCCTTACGAGCCTGACATAGGTCTGGCTGAGGTGTGTGATTATCAGCTCTTCGACCGCCCTGGCTCCCTCGTTGAACCTGGCCCTCGAATTGGCACGGAAGACCTCTTCTTCCGCCCTGGACAGCTTCGCCAAGAGCCACCTGTCTACTGTGGTCAGGAGCCTCCTCCCTGCCGCCCAGGAGGGGGTGTGCTTGACGGGGTCGTAGCCGTCCAGTTCCCCGTTCTGCTGCAGGTATAGGTGCAGGTGGTAGAGTGTGTTGAGCACCTGGTAGGGACGCCCAGACATCTCCTTCATGTCGAAGTTCACCGAATCCTCAGGGGAAGACTTCGATATCACGTAGAACCTTGAAACGTCAGCGGAGTTGTTGCGCAGCAGGTCCAGCCCCTGTATCACGTTTCCAAGTCTCTTGCTCATCTTCTGCCCTTTCTCGTCGAGCACGTGCCCCTGGAAGAGGAACTTCCTGTAGGGGGCCCGAGGCCTCCCCGTCAGGATTACGTTGAGGAGCAGGAGCGTGTACGCCCATCCTCTGGTCTGGTCTATGGCCTCTGTCAGGAAGTTGACCGGGACCAAGGCTTTCCATTCGCTGTCCGTGAACGACGCGTAGGGGGACGCTCCGCTGTTGTGCCATGTGTCGAGGACGAAGGGTTCCCTGTAGGCCTTCCCTCCGCACTTCGGGCAGCGGAGAACCACCCTGTCGACCCAGGGCCTGTGCAACTCGAAACCTCCCCCGTCGGGGAGTTCCACTGCCTGGCTCACTATGCTCTGCCGCGAGAACGCCCCCACCCTCTCCCTGCACTCCTCGCACGCCCACACGGGGAGCGGTGTCCCCCACACTCTCTCTCTTGTCACGCACCAGGGGGGTGACTCAGCCAGCCCCGCGAGGAACCTGTTTCGAGGCCCATCGAAGAAGTACTCGACCTTCTCCGCAGCCTCCACCACATCCTTGCGTATCCTGTCCACCCAGTAGAAGTACTCTCTCCTCGCGAGCCAGACGAGCCTGTCGTCGGACCTCCAGCACACAGGGTATTCGTGCACAATCTTGCCCGCTCTGACGAGGCTCCCCTTCCCCCTCAGAGCCTCCACCACCTTTTCGTCTGCGTCGCGTGCGAACAACCCCTCGAAGGCACCAGCCTCCGAGGTGAAGTGTACCCTGTCGTCGAATGGGGCGAAAACGGGGAGGCCCCTCTTCTGCGCGACAGCGAAGTCCTCCTCCCCGTTGGCGGGGGACATGTGGACCAGACCGGTGCCCGTGGTGATGTCGACGAAGTCCTCGGCCACCACCCTGTGTGCTTTGGCCTTCATTTCGGGGGCATTCTGTCCTGGTATCAGGTCTGCCAGCGGGTGCTCGTACTGGAGACCCTCGAGCTCCTTCCCGAGGAGTTTCTTCTTAGTGTCCCCGAACTCTACCCCGAGCTCCCTGTTGAGCGCCTCTTTCCTCCCAGCGCAGACGACCCAGACCTCATCCCCGACGCCGACGTACTCGTACTCGGCGTCCGGCTTAGTCCCCACGAGCTCGTCCGTGACGACCGTGAAGGGCATGGTCGTCCATACGACAAGGTAAGCGCCGTCCTCGAGCCTCGCCTTGTAGTACAGGCTGGGATCTTCGAGCTGCTCGTATCCCCCAAGTGCCACCTCTCCGGCGCTCAGCGCCGTCTGACACTTCGGGCAGTAGGGGACGACCTTGTACCCCTCCCCGAGCAGGCCGCGCTTCCAGGCGGTCTCGAGGTATTTCCACTCTCTTTCGATGTAGCTGTCCCTGTATGTCATGTAGGCATGCCCGTGGTCGATCATCAGCCCGAGGAGTCGGTCCGCCTCCTCCCAGTCCTTCTTGTACTTCGAAATCAGCCTCTTGCACTCGGCCACCAGCTTTTCGACCCCGACCTTGTTGAGGTCCTCCCACTTGTTCCCAGAGAGCCCCATCTCTTTCTCCGCCTGCAACTCCACCGGGAGCCCCTGAGTGTCCCAGCCTCCTCGGAATACTATGTTCTCCCCCTCGAGGGTCCTGAACCGATACCAGAGGTCCTTCATCATGCGCCCCCTGACGTGTCCCACGTGTGGCTGGTTGTTCAGGGTCGGCGGTCCCTCGACGTAACCCACGGGCTTGCTCTTCGAGACTCTTCTGGTAATCTGTTCCCTGACCGATGGGTCAGCATAGAACTTTCTGACCCTGTTTTCTATCTTCTTCCAGTCATAGTCTTGGCCGAGTGTTTCGGAGGTTCTAGTTCGACGGGCTAATTTTGTAACCACTCAAGCCACACCTCCTTCCCCAAAGGGGTTATTTCAAGTTCCCGAAAACAATCTAGCCGCATGGGCCTCCGGTAGCCCTGCCTCCCTTATCTTCGACGCCGCATTCTGAATATCATATTCCACCCTTCGGATATCAACCCTGACTTCCTGCCCCTCGACCGAAAGGACAGCGAACGACGCCTTAGGGTCGCCGTCCCTTGGCTGGCCGACGGACCCCGGATTCAGAACCACCCTCCCCCTATCCTTCCAGACGTATGGGACGTGAGTGTGACCAAGTCCAACTATCGTTACCCCAAGCTTAGCTAGGTAGTGGCCGAATAGATCCTCATGAGTACTGGGGTCCACGTACTCCCACAACCTATCATCCGGGCTCCCGTGCGTGAAATAGGCCTCGGCCATCTCGAAGATGGTGCGGAAGTCCGGCGCAAATGTACGAATGAACTCGATGTTCTGGCTGGTGAGGTGTGCCCTCGTCCAGATGGACGACATGGCGGCCCTCGCGTTGAACAGGCTGGTATCCCCGGTCACAGCGGCATAGTCATGGTTCCCCATGACAGTCCTGATCCCCTTGTTGCGAACTATCTCGACCACTTCATTGGGGTTCGCGCCGTAGTCCACAAGGTCACCGAGGCATAGGATATCTGATCCCTGTGCCTCCGCGAGCACCGCCTCAAAGGCCTCGAGATTGGCATGCACGTCGGAGATTATGATAAGCTTCTTCAAGCACGCCCGGCGCCTAAGAAATGGCATAAAATCATACCCCCGGCGGGGCGTTCGCGTCACAGGTCAAAAAAAGAACAAATCTTCATGCGGTTGTAAAGAAGATTATACTACTCACCACTTAGAGAATTTGAGACCGCGTGATATTCGAAGCTATCCATGTCTGCGTTCGCAGGAAAGTGGGAAAAGCAAAACACCCAGAGTTTTGGCACTCGGGTCAAGGACTCCGTAAGGAACCCAGGACCTCTGAAGCCAAGGCTCGACCTCGCAGTCCGACAGATCCAAGTCCAAGTCGCCAAACTCGACTCCACCTCCACCAAACTCAGAGAGAGGGACAACTCGATCTTCGCAAAGGTCGTGAGCTCTCTACAGAAGCACGACACTCAGCACGCGTCTGTCTTCGCCAACGAGCTTGCCGAGATCAGAAAGATGAACAAGATGGTCACTCAGGCAAAGCTCGCACTGGAGCAGATAGTGCTCAGACTCAACACGATCACTGAACTAGGTGACATCGTCGTCACACTGACGCCGGCCATGGCAGTGATACGCAACGTCAAGCAGGGCTTGGTGGGCGTGCTGCCAGAGGCAGAGAGCGAGATCGGTGAGATCTCTGGGCTGCTCAGTAGCATCCTGGTTGACGCAGGGACAGTCGGTGGATACTCGCTGAACTTCGAGGCGGCCAACGAGGACGCAGAGAAGATCCTTGCCGAGGCTTCCGCTGTGGCGGAGACCCGCATGCGCGAGAAGTTCCCTGAGATTCCATCAACGCTCCCCGCGGGCACCGAGACTACGTCTACCGAGGGAACCTCGTTCTAAGCGGGGAACCCTCCTTCCTTTGTTTTCGGCCGTCGAAGAGTACCCACCCGTCTGTTTTCTTGCCGACGTCCTCGATGGGAACCAGGGTCGCAACGGGGCGAATGGACCGCCTTCTCCTTCCGACACGGGTCGTTTGAAGAAAGTTTCACCAAGTAGTCCCGATACTCTTGACTTAGCCCGTGATTATCGAGGGACCATCCTGAACCATCGTATTTGTCCGCCCGCGCCCCTCTGAGGTTTATTGGCATCGGCAGAGAGGATAATGTCAAGCCGAAGTTGACTTCTACAATAAAGGAAATCGAGTTCCACCGCAAGGAACTCGAGAACCTCCGGGTGAAACTCGAACAGAGGCGGAAGTCTCTCTTCGACACAACGGTCAAGGCCATGATGACGAAGGACGAGTCAAAGGCCAACATATACGCCAGCGAGTGGTCCGAGCTGAGGAAGGTCGGGAAGGTCGTCTACGCGAGCGAGCTGGCCCTCACCCAGGTGGTGCTAAGGCTCGAGAGCATACTCGACGTAGGGGACGTGATGTTCCACATGAGCATGGCCTTCAGAGTCCTTCGGAAGGTCAACAAGACCGTGCAGGGCCTTGTCCCCTCCCTCGACCAGGCTTCGAGCGACATCAACAGCGCACTTACCGAGACCCTGGCGGGCATGGAGAACATTTCGCCCGCTATATCCCTGAACATACGGACCGAGACGGGAGAAGAGCTTGTGGAACAGGCCCGCAAACTGGCAGAGGATAGGGCCGAAGAAATGAAACGCTCGCTTGCTAATTCTCCTCTGCATCTGCAGCTAGGGGGGCATGAACAGGGCTCCAGGGTCCCGCTCCTCGCTACGGGAGAGGACGACGACGAGTCAGCCATCCTGGGGACTCTCTACAAGCCCAGGCCGGCAGAGGAGACAGAGGAACAGGTCCTGCAGTACGCTGCCATCCACGACGGGAACGTGGACATCACCGACGCGTCGACCGTGCTCAAGATGCCCTCGGACGACGTGGAGCAGGCCATGCTGATACTGATGGCCCAGGGGAAGGTCAAGGTCAACGACCTGGGGGGTTCTGAAAAATGAGCGTTGTGGCGGCCAAGGAGCTGGAAGACGACGCGAAGAAGTATGCCTCGGAGGCGATACGCCTGGACTCCCAGGGGGCGCACGGAATGGCCATCCAGATGTACCAGAAGGCCATCTCAACGCTGGTGCAGCTTGTCCACCTTTACCCTGACTACCGCCTGAACAAGCAGTACACGGAGCGCGCCATGGCCTACCAGGAGAGGGTGAAGGCGATCCAAGCGGCCCACGGTCTTATCCCAAGGGACGAGCCGGCCGAAATGGACTGGAACCTCCCCACCAATACGGCGAACGGCGGAGGGAACGGCGGTGTGAGCAACGCGAACCAGAACTCACCGAAAGGGCCCCAGGTGGTGCAGCAGCTCAAGGCGTCCTTCAGTGAGCTCGTCGTCACGGAGAAGCCAGACGTCAAGTGGGACGACGTCATAGGGCTGGAGGACTGCAAGCAGGCGATCAGGGAGTCGATCGTTTTCCCCTTCCTCCGCCCCGACCTCTTCAAACTCGGGTGGCCCAGGGGCATCCTGCTCTACGGCCCCCCTGGCTGCGGAAAGACGATGATCGCTGCCGCCACCGCGTCCGAGATCGACGGGTACTTCATCTCCGTAGATGCCGCGTCCATCATGTCGAAGTGGCTCGGGGAAGGGGAGAAGAACGTGGCCAAGCTGTTCAACAACGCGCGTAAGATGCTCGCTGACAACAAACCGGTGATAGTGTTCGTCGACGAGATCGACTCCCTTCTGGGGACAAGAGGGCAGGAGGTCGGCGGTGAGGTAAGGGTGCGAGACCAGTTCCTCAAGGAGACGGACGGTTTGAACGACAAAGGGAAGCAGCTTCACCTCTACATTATCGGCGCGACAAACAAGCCGTGGAGCTTGGATCAACCGTTCATCAGAAGATTTCCCAAAAGGATCCTCATCCCCCTGCCAGACAATGATGCTCGAATGGCCCAGTTCAAACTCTACACAGCTCCCTTGACATTGGCTGAAGATGTTGACCTTGCAACCCTGGCGAAATTGAGCGATGGCTACTCCGGGAGTGACATCAAGGATATCTGCCAAGGAGTGCAACTGAGAGTCGTTAGGGAGCTCTTTAAGACTGGAAACGCCCTCGATAAGGAAACCACGACGAGGCCGATCACTGTGGCTGACTTCAAGGAAATCATGAAAACGCGGAAGCCATCTGTTTCGCCCGACCTTCAGAGGGCCTATGCCCAATGGGCTAATAGTTTCAACGCACTATAGCATCATTCCGACTCCCAATCGAGTAGGTAGTCGCACCTCCCCAAGCTCTTATCCACGCCTTTCCGACCCTCTGCCAATGCAGAAGCCGCTATCCCCTACCGCCCTCAGGTCAAAGATCGGACAGGAGGTTCGCCTCGAGGGGTGGGTGCACGACGTCAGGGTCCTGGGGGGCATCAGCTTCGTCCTCATGCGCAACGCCAGGGGCATCGTCCAGGTCGCCGCCCCCAAGAAGGCCGTCCCCCCAGAGCTTTTCAAACTGATTTCGTCCCTGCATCAGGAGGACGTCGTGATGGTCCAGGGTACGGTCAAGGAGAGCAAGGCTGCTAGGCTTGGCTTCGAGGTCGTCCCGTCGGCAATCGAGGTCATCGCCAAGGCGGCATCCCCCCTCCCCCTAGACCCCCGCGGCGTGACTCCTACAAACTTGGATACGCGGCTGGAATGGAGGTCCCTGGAGCTCAGAAGGCCTGAAACGGCTGCCATATTCAAGATCGAGAACGCCCTGGTCCAGGGCTTCGAGGATTATTTCCAGAAGCGGGGTTTCATCCGCGCATTCACCCCCAGCATCATAGGGGGCGTCTCTGAGGGGGGCTCCGAGGTCTTCAGGATAGACTTCTACGGCAGGGACGCTTACCTGAGGCAGGACCCTCAGCTCCACAGGCAGCTCACCATCGCGGGAGGGTTCGACAGGATTTATGACCTCGGCACCAACTGGCGGGCCGAACTCTCCCACACTCCGAGGCACCTGAGCGAGCACAGGACCATCGCGCCAGAGATCGCCTTCATCAAAGACGAGAGGGACACGATGAGGCTTGAGGAGGAAATGATAGTCCGGGGGATCGAGCTCGCCGCCAAGGAGTGCGGCGATGACCTAGCCCTACTGAAGCGAGAACTCGGGACCCCCGACACCCCGTTCCCCGAGGTCACCTTCAGCGATGTTTACAGGATCATGGAGAGGCTGGGGAAACCGATTCCACGGAATCAGGACATCGATGACCCCTCGCTCAGGGCGCTCGCAGCAGAGGTGAGGAAGGAGACGGGTTCCGACTTCTTCTTCCTCAACCGCTTCCCGTCAGCCGTCAAGCCCTTCTACGTGATGAGAGTCGACGATGACCCTGCTTTTGCCCGCTCGGTCGACCTCGTCTACAAGGGGCTCGAGCTATCTTCTGGCGGGCAGAGGGAACACAGGCACGAGAAAATAATCTCCCAGATCAAGGAGAAGGGATTCAGCACAAAGGAGCTCGAGTGGTTCACTGAGCCCTTCCGCTATGGGGTTCCGCCCCATGGTGGCTACTCTTTCGGCATCGAGCGCTTCACTGCCTATCTCCTGGGAATCGAAAACATCAAGGAGGCCGCCCTTTTCCCAAGGGACCCTGAACGGCTACTCCCCTAGGTCCTCTTCGTCTTCGCCTCAATGGCCCCAACGCTCTGAGACCCAACAGGGGACCAGGGAGTACGCCGCCCCGCCCACCAGGTCGATCGCATAATGCTGCCCCAGGTACAGTGTGGAGAAGAGCGTCGCCCCTGCCACGGCGCTGCCGAGAAGGCCGAGCCTGTAGTCGACCTTTGACAGAAAGTAACAGCACGTGATTGTGTAGGCGGCGTGTAGACTCGGAAAGGCGGCGAAGTAATCGGGGGCGACCAGCGCCGAAAGCGGGGAGAAGACCCATGCGACCACGTTGAGCCCCGAGCTCCGGAAGAGGTCGTTGGCTGCCCCGCTGAACCAGGGGGGGGCGGTGGGCATGAGGACGAAGGTGAGCAGGGCGCCATACGAAGTGAGAACCATGGCAGCCGCGAACCTGCCGAAGCTCCCTCTGCGATACCACCAGATCGCGATGGACGTCCCTAGGATGAATGGTATGAGCGCAACGTAAACCAACGACGCCGCCTCGGTCACGAACACAGAGGAGAATGCGTCCTGGGCCCACCCAGTAA
>DASPVF010000037.1:0-22945 GCA_035622475.1 Nitrososphaerales archaeon | reverse complement strand
AAAGAGGTCTGCTACTGTGACGTCGTCGGGAAAGAACCTTAATTCCAGGTGGGGGCTTCGCTTTCCTTTCTCAAATCGCGCTTCGACACGCCCATCTCCGCTGAGCCAACCATGGATTCTGGCAAGTTCTAGGTCTGGTCTTTCGTCCCCAAGCACATTTGTCTATGTCTTGTTGATGCCTTTTAAGTACCCACCGATAGGCCTGGCTTGCCGGGATCGCCTAATCTGGTAGGGCGCAGAATTAAACTTGCGCAGGCCTGGAAAACTCTCAAGCAAGCCTGTTTCCTGAAAAGGAATTCAGGGTTCAAATCCCTGTCCCGGCGTACCAGAGTATAGTTTCGCAAACCCCTCTCTTGCGAGGCTGGGCGTACGCAGGTTCATCCTTAAGCTGAGATTTGGTCTCCCCCTTGCTGACGATCCTCCCTGGTTCTGGGGATTTTCGGTCGCTCAGCGGGCCCTACGATTGGCCAGAAACGCCACGGACAGCGGAGCGTGACGCCTGATGCGGCCTGAAGACCGACAGAGAGATACCTACGTTACTTCTCGAACACCCAAGCCAAATCCGGCGGGTCAGCCCGCCTGCTCACCTTCTCGTTCAGGGCGTGGGCCACCAGCGGCAGGGCCAGGGTAATATCCGAGTAAAGAGTCGCCTTCTTGGCGTGCGACGAGATTTTCCCCCAGCTGACCGCCTCCTCCAGGGTGCATCCTGACAGCCCTCCCCACTGAGGGCTGTCTGCAGTGATTTGGATGGCGAACTCGTGAGGGGTCTCCTCCTCCCCGCCCTTCGACAGGGACTTGATTATCGTTGAAAGCTGGATGGTGTCTTTGGGGACCCCGCCGCCGAGATAAACCACTCCAGTCTTTTTCGCCTTCTCGGCTATCTGGGCAAGCTCCTCCATGTCCTTTGTCTGGTCTAGCCTGATCATCTTCCCTTTCTCTCGCCTTAGGAGGCTGAGGGCAACCCCATACCCGCTGTCAATCAGCCCCGGCGAGTATATGGGGACCATGGCCTTGTGAGCTGCAGCCACGATACTTTCAATCCTCTTGCTCGATAGATATTCCCCGAACCTGTAGAGGAACTCCCTCGTCGAATAGATTTTCTTGGCGTCGAGTGTGTTTGCGAAGTTGTAAATCGTCCTTTCGAGCTTCCTGTACTGCAGCTCGTCCGCGTAAATGTCGTAGAACCTATCGATTTTCAACTTCAGCAGTTCTTCATCGTCGGCCAGCCATGTCCCCTGGTAGTAGTGGTATCCCAGCGCCTCGAGTAGATCCTCAGAAATGTTGGCCCCCGTGCTGACGATTACGTCCACGTACCTTCTCTCGACCAGCCAGCGGATGATTTTCCACTGTCCGGTCGTGCTTAGCGACCCGGTCAGGCCCAAAAAAATGGTCAGGCCATCTGCCCTCGCCATATCCGCCCATATCTTCGCGACCTCGCCGAGCTTCTTGCCCTGAAAGCCCGTCTGAGACATCTCGTCCAACAGAGCTGAAATGCTCTTCCTTCCCACCTCGATGGTGGCTACTGGTTTTGACAGAACTTCCTTCCTTGACACCACGCTAGGGCATGGACAAGATTCACTTAATTATCTTGTGAATCCCGGGCGGTATCCCTTTCCGACTACTTGACTGTAACCGACTTTGCTAGGTTTCTCGGATAATCTGGATTATTTCTTCGCGCTACGCTCATGTGATAAGCGAGGAGCTGCAATGGAATCGCCTCGACAATCGGGACGAACTTGGGTTGCACCTTCGGCACCCGGATGTAATGCTTGTACACCTGGTCCTTCCGGTCTGATATGCCAATCACATCTGCCCCCCTTGCCCTGAGTTCCTCGGCGTTCGAAAGGGAATCGGCATGAGAGTCTCCGCTCGGGTTCAGTACCACCACCGGCGTCCCCTTCTCTATCAGTGCGAGGGTTCCGTGTTTGAGCTCGCTGGCCGGCATCCCCTCGGCATGGATGTAAGAGAGCTCCTTCAGTTTCAGCGCCCCCTCCATCGCCACAGGGCTCTCGTACCCCCTTGCCACAAAGTAGAAGTCGGGCCTGTCCCTGTACTCATAGACCAAGTCTCGCACCCGCTCGTCGCACTTCAGAGTCTCCGCCACCGCGTCTGAAAGTTCCTTGAACCCGTTGGATTTCCTCTTCCCGAGCACTGCATCCACCACCATGTTCGCCACTACGACTTGAGCGGTGAAACTCTTGGTTGCCGCCACGCCCACCTCTGGTCCGCAGTTTAGCAGCAGCACACCGTCGCTCTCCCTGGCGAGAGTTGAGCCTGCTGCGTTGACAATAGAGTAGACCCTGGCCCCATGCCTCTTCGCCTCCTTCACAGCCTCCATCACATCCGCCGTCTCTCCACTCTGGGAGAATGCAATTACAACCGACCCCTTTCCAAGGAAGCCGGAGTGCTCCTTCAGTTCTCCGGCGACGACTGTGTCGACCCTGATTCTCGCCTCCTTATTGAGCCTGAACTTCATCAGTAGTCCCGCGTGGTACGAAGTGCCGGAGGCGGTGATGTAGAGTGACCTCGCCCTTCGTATGGCTTTAGCGAACTCCTCGACCTTTCCCGGCTCTTGGACCGATGCGCTGATGACCGTCCGGGGTTGCTCGTTGATTTCTTTGAGCGTATAGTGCTCGAAATCGCTCTTGGAAACGTCCGAGAGCTCCCAGGCAACCTGGGTAGGCTTGCGCCTGACTTCCCTCCCGTTCGGACCGACGATTCTCACCCTGTCCTTTGTAAGCTCCACGACCTCGTAGTTGTCTAGGAAGATGGTCCTGTCCGTGTACCCGATGAATGCCAATACATCGCTGGCGAGGAACATCTTACCCTCCCCGACACCAACGATCAGAGGAGCATCCTTGCGCGCGCCGACCATAATGTCAGGCCTGTCTTGGAAAATGACACAAATTGCATACTGTCCTTTCAGTTTCTTAGTGACAGCCATAGTAGCTTTCATAGGATCACGGACGCGCCTGTACTCGTCCTCGATCATGTGAGCGATCACCTCGGTGTCGGTTTCGCTTCTGAACTTGTGCCCCTTTTCCACGAGTGCCTTCTTCAGGGGGAGATAATTCTCGATTATTCCGTTGTGGATGACAGCGACCAGTTCCTTGCAGGAAGCGTGAGGGTGCGCATTCTGGTCTGTGACTCCCCCGTGCGTCGCCCACCTCGTGTGCGCCATCCCTATGCACCCCTTTAGCCCGGAGAGGTTCATGCTCTGTTCGATCTCGCTCACGCGCCCGACCCCCTTTCTCACCGACAGCGAACCTTCCCAGATGGTCGCCATGCCTGCGGAATCATAGCCTCTGTACTCAACCCGTTTCAGCCCTTCAAGGAGGATGTCCGCCACTGGCTCTTCAGCTACGCACCCGACGATTCCGCACAAGTGTTTCGCTTGCGTTCGCCTGCATCTTAAACCCCGCAAAATATTCTGCTGTACCGTGCAAACCAAGCTTTGCATCGAACGGCTTTAGGGTGCGCGCGGGCGGGACCACCATGCAAACCCGTTTATGTAGGGTCCGGGGTACCCGTGACTAATGGCCAAAGAGAAGATACTCTTCGACCCTAACTCGGAAGCCGGACTTGTCAAACGCGTCCTCGTCTCGGACAAGCCTGACGGCTTCAGACCCGCGTCGGGTAGGGTGGGGCAGAAAATACTCGCCTTGCTGTCGACCGGGCCAAAGTACCCTGCTGAGATGGCCAGGTTGCTCGACGCCCACCACCAGACCGTCTACTATCACATAGGCCGACTCGAAAAAGCTGGGCTGATCACCCGTATCAGGAGCGAGCAGATACGCGGCGGGGAGGCGAAACTCTACGCGTTGGCGTCAGACGGGTACGCTGTGGAGTTCCAGACAAGGGGGGAGCAGATGCCGACGCTGAAATCTTCGAGCAGGTCGAAGGCACTTGGGCGCTTCTTCAAGGAGTTCATCAGCTCAGGTGATTTCGACGGCTGGATGGTGGTCGGGTCTCCCCTACAGCACGGCGAGGCGGGGACCCAAGCCAGGGATGGGCATTACGCGGTCCAACTCGGCTTCGCTTTGGGCCAGTTCGTAAGATTACCTTCCAAGTTCCCCGTGAAGCTTGACGTTGACCTGAGGACGGAGAAGCTGCAGGCGTCGAACCTGCTAGTCGTCGGCGGCCCACGCACCAACGTGGTAGCGGAGGAGCTTAACCAGCACCTCCCAGTCCGATTCAGCCAGGCAGGCTTCTGGAGCGCCATAGTGGACCAAGACGGAAAGACCTACGGGTCAGAGCTCGACTGTATCGTCGAGAAAGTGAAGAATCCCTGGGACCCTACGAAGACATGCGTCATTGCAGCCGGGCTGACCGGTGCAGGTACGAAGGCGGCCATAATCGGCGTCTGTAACTTCGCTGAAACTGTCTTTCAGAAGTACAGGTCAGGTAACTTTGCTGCCCTCCTGAGAGGGGAAGACAGAGATGGGGACGGGAAGGTAGATTCTGTGGAAGTGCTGAAGCAGCTGTAAAGCCTAGGCTCTTCTTCCCCTTCGTCCGCCCTTCTTTCTCGTGGTGTCGTGGGGAATCGGAGTGGCGTCCTCAATGCGACCTATCTTGAAACCTGCCCTGGCTATCGCTCGGATCGCAGCTTGGGCGCCGGGGCCTGGTGTCCTGGGGCCCGTGCCTCCCACTGCCCTGACCTTAATGTGAACAGCGGTAATCCCTTTGGACTTGGCCACGTCGGAAGCCGCCGAAGCACTCCTCATCGCGGCGTAAGGTGAGGACTCGAACCTGTCCGCCTTCACGTGTCGCCCTCCAGAAGAAAAGGCAATGGTCTCGGCCCCTGTAAGGTCCGTGATGTGGACTATCGTGTTGTTGTAGCTGGAGTAGATGTGGCAGACCCCCCACTTATCGGCCAAAACTTCTTCTTCAGACATTCATCTCACTTGACCTCGGCCGTATGCACTGCCCCCTCCTCCTCCGGCTCCTGCTCTACGGCTCCCTCCTGGACACCTGCGACAGGTTCAGCCTGCTTAGGCTGCGGGCCGCCGACAAGCGCAATCACGCCTTCATCAGTTCCCCCCACCTCATAGCCTGGTACCGTGATTATCCTGTCACCTATGGCCACATGGCCATGCACGATGAGCTGCCTCGCATGCAGCGAAGAAAGGGCCATCCCCTTCTTGAATACCATCGATTGGAGCCTTCGCGCTAGCATGTCCTCTACGGTCAGACTGAGGATGTCGTCGAGGGTCGCTTCTTCCCCAATCAGACCCTTCTTCCTCAGGCTGTCCAGCAGCTTCTTCTCCTCCCTCTCTCTTACAATCCGGGTGGCAGCCAACAGTGTCCTTGCCTGTTTCCTAACCGAGCTGAGTTGAGTCTCGGCCTTCCACAGCTCCCTCTTGTTCCTGAGCCCGTATGTCCCGAGAAGGTAGAGTTCCTGCGCCAACTGGTCGGCCCGCCACGGGCTCCGCGGCCTGCTGTACTGCTTCCTTGCCTTCTTTGGGTCTCCCAAGTCTTACTTCTCTTCCTTCTTTGCTGCGGCCTCCTTTGCCGCCGCGACGAGGGTCGCCTTCCTGACCCCCACCGTCCGTCCCTTTCTTCCTGTGGTCCTGGTGCGCTGGCCTCGAACCTTTAACCCCAAGCCGTGCCTCACGCCCTTCCAGCTCTGGATGTTTTTCTCGCCCTCTATGTCGTTCTTTTGCACGAAGTCCAGGTCAGAACCCAGGAGCTGCTTCGCCTCGCCTGTCTCGGGGTCATTCCTCCTATTGTAGTACCATCCAGGTAGTGCCGCCTTCGAAGTGCTTGTTATCGCTTCTTCAATTTGCTTCACCTGCTCCTCAGAAAGAGTTCCCAACCTGACCCTGGGATCGAGACTGAGTTTCGTGGTGATGACGTTGGCGAAGTTGTAGCCAACACCCTTGAGGTCTGAGAGAGCGACTATGAGCTTCTTACCTCCGTCCAGGTCCCTTCCTGAAATCCTGACCAGGTGCCTGAATTCTGAGGCTTCCGACATGTTTCGAGCCTGCCCTTCTCCCTTTGGTTATAAATCTTGAAACCTTTCATCAGGAAAAAATCGCTTTGGCTTCGATTCATCGCTGAAACCTTCGAAAGTGTTCAGGGTGTACAAAAAACCGCATGACCGGTCAAACTAACAGAGTCCTGTTCAGAAACTCTTTTAACCGGAACCAATCCCGCACCCCGAAACGCGTCGTCTCATGAGAACTTGTGCCAAGTCAGGGGGTTTGGTCGATGGTTGAGGTGAAGGTTCTGCAGGATACAGGGAATTCGGTTACACTGCAACTTGAGGGCATAGACAGATCATATGCCAATGCCGTTCGTAGGTTCTGCATTGCCGAAGTTCCCGCCATGGCAATTGACGACGTCGTAATACTCGAGAACTCTTCAGTCCTCTATGACGAGATTCTTGCACACAGGCTAGGAATGATTCCCATCAAGACCGACCTATCGAGGTACAACCTCCCGGAGGAGTGCGACTGCGGCAACCCTCTCGGGTGCCACAAATGCCGCGTTCTATTCGTCCTGGACGCAAAGGGAAAGGACAAGGTTTCGACCGTCATGTCAGGTGACTTGGTCTCCGAAGATAGGGACGTCAGGCCGGTCAGCGAGACCATTCCTCTAGTCAAGCTTGCCATGGGGCAGTCGGTCAAGCTTGAAGCATACGCTCGGCTCGGACGCGGCAAGGAACATGCGAAGTGGCAGCCGTGCAGCGTCGCCGTCCTCACCGACGGGAAGAAAGAAAGTGTCTTCAATCTGACGGTCGAATCGGCCGGGGGCCTCCCTGCGAGGGAGATCGTAATCAAGGCCATCGAACTCCTCGAAAAGAAGCTCAAGGACATTGAGGTCGCGGTGAGTGGTACTCAATGACCGCGACCAATCCGGTCCTTAGGCACGCGTCCGTCATGCTTGAAAGGGCGGGCAGGAAGCAGAAGGCGCCAATCTGGGCGGAAGCGTCAAGCCTCCTCTCCAACCCGACTTCGATCAGGGTTGAAGTGAATCTAGGTCGGATTTCCAGGATAGCGGAGGACGGAGAAGCGATTTTCGTCCCCGGCAAGGTGCTCGGCACCGGAGTTATCCAGAGGAAGTTGACTGTAGGAGCCTTTGCGTTCTCGGCAAGTGCAAAGTCGAAGATTGAAGCTTCGGGAGGGTCTGCCCTTACGATAGGGGAGTTTCTGAGGAAGTACCCGAAGGGAAGCGGTGTTAGGCTTGTCAAGTGAAGAAACCATCTACATCGACGCGACGAATCAGATCGCAGGCAGACTCTCATCCAAGCTAGCGAAGCTAATCCTGTCTGGGAAGAGGGTGGTGGTAGTGAATGCGGAGAAGGCGCTCATCTCCGGGAGCCGAACCTCCGTGATCAACCAGTGGAAGGAGAGGCTAGAGCTCGGGAGCAAGGTCAATCCCATATACGGCCCCATTCATCCGCGCCGGCCGGACAACATCCTCAGGAGGATGGTGAGGGGCATGGTCCCGAGGAAGAAACCGAAGGGAGCCGCTGCCATGAAGAGGCTTAGGATTTACATCGGAATGCCCTCGGGTGTGGACGAGTCAAGAATGACGAAGTTCGAGGAGACCACGGCGACGCGTCCAATTCCTATCTACGTCACCATGGGTGACCTCTCAAGGAGTCTCGGGTGGAACGAGTAGTGCCAACTACAGCCACCGGTAAGACTATTGTCAAGAAGCCGCCGAAGCTCTACTCAGGAGCCAGGAAGACGGCAAGAGCCACCGCGGCAATATTCCCTGGAGGAGGGCGCATAAGAGTCAACGGAACTCCCGTGGAACTCTGGGAGCCAGAGCCGGCAAGGCTCCACCTGCTGGGACCAGTTCACGTCGTGGGCGAGCTCAGAGAGAAGTACGACCTCGACGTAAAAGTCGCCGGTGGGGGTTTCATGGGTCAGGCAGACGCAGCGGCGATGTCAATCGCAAGGGCGTACGTCGATCAGGTGCGAGGGAGTGAAGTCAGGGACAAACTGAATGCATACAATAAATACCTGCTATCGGGCGACCCGAGGCAAGCTGAGCCCAAGAAATTCGGAGGACCGGGTGCGCGTAGGAAGCGCCAGAAATCATACAGGTAAATTGACATGATGATACCAGTACGTTGTTTCACGTGTGGAAATCTAATCGGGGACAAGTTCGCCCCCTTCCAATCCAGGGTGAAGGCGGGAGAGGAGCCAGCGAAGGTGCTCGACGACCTGGGCCTGAAGAGATACTGTTGCAGGCGTATGCTAATCTCATCGGTGGATGTCATCGATCAGGTCCTTCCTTTCTACGGGCGAAAGTCCGAGCTGTAGCGGCAAAAAAGGCTGAATGAAAATGTCTGAGTTCGACGATGATGAAGCCGGCTCGGCAGATACTATCGTCGTCCATGGTCTCTCTGAGAAGGCTCTGCTCGCCACAGGCATTCGCATTGGGACCCCTGTACGGACCAAAACCATGGAGCAGTTCACCGCAAGGCCCCGACCCGATGGGCTTCACATGATTGACTACTCGAAGACCCTCCAGAGAATCGACATCGCGGGCAAGTTCATAGCCGCGACCGGCGCCAAGAACACCGTGGTCTACACCAGCCGAGAACACGGCGCCATGGCCGTAGAGAAGTTCTGCGAACTCACGGGAGCCATGTCGCGCATCGGTAGGTTCATGCCCGGGACTTTCACCAACCCACTTTATCCTGGGCATCTGGACGCGGAACTTGTTGTTGTCGCGGACCCCATGTCCGATGTCCAAGCCATCGTCGAGGCAGGGAAACTCGGGGTTCCCGTCATAGCGGTCTGTGATACCGATAACGTCACAGATGACGTCGACCTCGTAATTCCGGGGAATAACAGGGGGCGGAAGGCAATAGCGGCCATCTTCTGGTTGCTTGCGAGGGCAACCCTCGTACATGCTGGGCTACTGGCGGAGGATCAACCCATGAAGTACGGCATAGAAGACTTCGAGACGAAACTTGAGGAAGAACCTAAGCCAGAAGGCCTCGACGAGCGTATATCAGAGCGACGTGAGTAGCCGTACGGTGTGCTCATAAGAAAACCCGCTGTGGCAGGCCAGTTCTATCCTGCTGACCCGGAGGAACTTGTGTCTCTAATCGATCAGTGCTACTTGCACCATCTTGGCCCCGGCAAATCCCCTCCCGAACAAAAAACGAGGGCGAGCCTCGTGGCAGTCGTCTGTCCCCATGCGGGGTACGTCTATTCGGGCCCTGTCGCCGCCCATTCATATCTGCATGTCTCCTCGCTTCCCAACCCCGACCTTATTGTCGTCGTGGCTCCGAACCATTACGGGGTTGGGAGCGGCGTATCTACGTTCAAGGAGGGAATGTGGCAGACTCCCCTGGGCATGATGAAGGTAGACTCCGAGGCGGCAAAGGAGCTCGCCAGCCTGGAAGAGACCGTGGCGTTTGACCCGGACGCGCATAGACTCGAGCACTCGCTTGAAGTTCAGCTCCCTTTCCTTCAGAGAATCTACGGCGACTCCATCCCGTTCCTTCCTATCTCGCTCATATTCCAGGACATAGACACCGCAAAGGCCCTGTCTGCAGCGCTGGTTAAGCTCCTCAGGAGCAGGAGGGCAGTTTTGGTCGCTTCTTCTGACCTTACTCACTACGAGCCTGCCGACGTCGCTAAGCGGAAGGACACGGCTCTCCTGCAACAAGTCCTTCAAAACGACTTGGAGGGATTCTACTCTACCCTCGACAGGCTGAATGTCACCTCCTGCGGATTCGGCGCCATCGCCACTGTAATGGAGACATCGCGATCTTTGGGCCTTTCGAGACCGGAGCTCTTGAAGTACGCTACAAGCGGGGACACGACCGGAGACAATCTTCAAGTCGTAGGTTACGGCGCCCTCCGGTTCGTCTGAGCAATGAGGGCCATAGCCGAGGCGCCCGCCAAGGCGATCGTCACGGGGGAGCACTTCGTGGTACACGGCGCATGGGCCCTTGCGGCCGCACTACCGCGGAAGGTGCGTGTTGCGGTTGAGCCTTCTGCGAAGTTCGAAGTCATCTCAGACCTATTCGGAAGTGTAGGGTCGCCTGAGCTCCTGCCTGTGTCCCGAGTCGTTGAAGAGATGGCGAGGGAGTTCTCGGAAAAGCCTACTGTAAGAGTGACAATCTTATCAGATGTCCCGGGTGGGGCAGGCTTCGGATCGTCGGCAGCCACCATGGTGGCCGTTGCCTCGGCCTTCTCGAGGCTCAATTCCCTCGGGTTGAGCATCACTGAACTCATCGATTGCGCGATGGTGGGAGAACGGAGCATACACGGCAACCCGTCGGGCATCGACCCGGCCATTTGTGCCCACGGTGGCGTAATCCTGTTCCGGCCCGAGGCGGTTCCGAAGAAGGTTTCGTTCGATGGCACCCGCTCGCTCATTCTTTCTTATTCGGGTCTGAAAAGGAGTACCAAGGGTCAGATCGGGCACGTTTCGAAAATGAAGGAAAAGTACCCGGGGATGTTTGAGAGTCTCGCCACCGGCATGAGCGAGCTGAGTCTACGTGCCTCCAAGCTGCTCAGGGGGGGCGACATGAAGGAGCTCGGCACCCTCCTGACGGTCAATCATGCGGCCCTCATGTCCCTCGGAGTGTCAAACGACGCCCTCGACGGGATGGTGAATCTGCTCCTCTCGATGGGGAGCTACGGAGCAAAGCTCACGGGCGCAGGAGGAGGAGGGAGCGTTCTTGCGCTGGCGCCCGAAGGAAAGGAAAAAAGCATTGTTTCAGGGCTGTCGGCGCGAGGGTTCGAGACGTTCAGGGTAACGATACCTATCGAGGGAGTGAGAAGCTGGTTAGAACGGTAGTAGCGAAGCTTGGCGGCTCGGTAATCACGGACAAGTCTAAGCCATTTGCCTACCGCCCCGATGTAGTCTCCGCCCTTTCGGAAGAGATTGCGTCATCTGACCAGAAGGTAGTGGTGGTTCATGGCGGGGGCTCATTCGGGCACGTAATCGCCAAGCAGCACGGAATCTCGTCCGACGCTGCCGAAGCGCCCGCCGTGGGCGTGGCCCAGACCAGGGGCGCGATGTACGAGCTCAACAGGATGGTCTGCAAGACAATGATGGAATTCAAGCTCAACCCCTACCCTTTCTCACCGTTCGACGCCATCGGCAGAGCGGGAAGAATCCCTGTCGCAAACTGGCTAAGGGGCCTCCTGAAAGAAGGTTTGACTCCTGTGACCTTCGGGGACGTTAGTCTTACGGCGGCAGGGTTCAAGGTGCTTTCCGGAGATGTGATAATGCTAGAGCTTTCCAAGATTCTCGTCCCCGAGAGGGCGGTCTTCGCACTTGACGTGGACGGTGTCTACGAAGAGAACACTCGAGTCATCATCCCCGAGCTCTCTCCTTCCAAGATCAGGCGCATGGCCGTTCCAAGTGGCGAGGACACGACTGGGGGTATGAAACTGAAGCTCGATGTCGCTTCCAAGATCGCTGCCGGAGAGACCAGGGTCTGTTTTGTCTCGGGCTACCGCAGAAACGAATTCTCAAAGGCCCTCCGAGGGATGGACTTCTACGGGACAGTGGTGAGGTCCTAGAAGGCATAGAGGTGCTGGTCTGGCGCTTGACCGACCTTCAGGCCGAGATGAAGAGGGTTAAGGCACAGGTCGATGACCTCATCCTCGAACAGCTCCTGCCCAAGTGGAGCAACGTAAGAGAGGTCAACCTCCTCTACGCAATGATGAGGGACTATCCCATGAGGCAGGCGAAGGGGATGAGACCGTTCCTGTGCGTTACGACCTGCAAGGCCGCTGGCGGTGCGGAGGACGACGCGGTGCTTACGGCATCGTGCATAGAGCTCTTCCAGAACTGGATTCTAATCCACGACGATATCGAGGATGGTTCCGAACTGAGGAGGGGGGAACCGGCGCTCCACAGAAAGTACGATCAGGCGCTCGCCCTTAACGCGGGGGACGCCCTGCATGCGAAAACCTGGGAGGCCATCCTCATGAACAAGCAAAGGCTGGGGCTCGAAAGGACGTTCGCTGTCATGGAGGAGTTCTCCCACATGGTGAACGAAACTACGGAAGGGCAACACATGGAGCTCGGGTGGGTCGTCGAGAAGAGGTGGGATCTGAGCGAAAAGGACTATTATGAAATGTGTACCCGCAAGACATCCTGGTACACTGTCGCAAGCCCCTGCAGGCTTGGCGCCATAGTGGCCGGAGAACGGGGCCACATACTGGACCTTCTCAGAGAGTTCGGCATCAGCCTAGGAATCGCATTCCAGATACAGGACGACTCCCTCAATCTGGTCGGGGATGAGAAAAAGTACGGCAAGGCGAAGTC
This sequence comes from Nitrososphaerales archaeon, assembly GCA_035622475.1. Lineage (GTDB taxonomy): Archaea > Thermoproteota > Nitrososphaeria > Nitrososphaerales > Gagatemarchaeaceae > UBA183. The sequence continues at coordinate 10,687 of DASPVF010000037.1, read as the reverse complement.
CGATGACATCCTGGAAGGAAAAAGGACGCTAATACTGCTTCACCTGCTTGCCGTCGCGAACCAGAACGAGAGAGACAAAGTGATCTCCATCATGAACAAGAAGAGACAAGCCAAGACTACACGAGATGTCTCCTACGTCCTGTCACTGATCAACGAATACGACGCAATTGGATTCGCAAGGAAAAAGGCAACCGAGCTCTTGAAGGAGGCCCTGGCGACGTTGAACGGTATTAGGTGGAAGGGGGATAGGGAAGCAGCCGAAATGCTTAGGTCGTTCTCGAGGTTCGCTGTCGAGAGAGAATGGTAGACGAAAAAGAGGGAGAGATCACCGCCGTCGTCGAGAAGGCGGCTCTGCTCAATGCTACAAAGCACGGTGGAAAGGCGGAGGTGGGAGCGGTCATCGGAAGGGTGCTGGCGGAGGTACCCGAGCTCAGGTCAAAGGCGACCCTCGTTTCTCGGGAATCGGCATCTGTCGTAAGACGAATCAACTCGATGACCCTGGCAGAACAAGAGAAGGCGCTCGAGCAAAAGTTTCCTGGCTCCGGCCAGTCCAAGGAGAAGGAAGGGCGCGTGGGACTTCCTCCGCTTCCGAACGCGGTAAAAGGGAAGACAGCGTTCAGAATCCCCCCCGAGCCCTCCGGGTTCATGACGATTGGTCACGCCATGGCGTTCACAATCAACTATCTCTACAAAGAACAGTATGACGGCGTACTCTGGCTTCGCTTTGAAGACACCAATCCGCGCAAGGTCCTTCCCAAGTATTACGAGAGCTTTAGACGCGGCATCGCCTGGCTCGGGATAAAGTACGACTATGAGAAGAACGTCTCCGACGACATGGAGCTCATCTACGAGAACGGAGAGCGGCTGCTTCAGACGGGAAATGCATACGTCTGTTCCTGCGATGAAGCAAAAGTCAAGCGCCTGAGATTCGAGGGGGTACCTTGCGAGCACCGTGACAATCCGACTGAAGTGAACCTGAGGCTCTGGGACGAGATGGTCGCGAAGAAGCACAAGGAAGGCTCCTTTGTAGTGAGGTTCAGAGGGGACATGAAGAGTCTCAACTACTCACTCAGGGACACGAACCTGTTCAGAATCATCGACAGCCCCCATCCCCTGACAGGGACGAAGTACACCCTCTGGCCGACCTATGACATCGCCAATGCAGTGGAGGACGAGATTTGCGGCATCACCCACATCCTCAGAAGCGCAGAATTCAGGAACGAGCTCCAGCAGCTAATCAGGGACGCACTGAGCTGCAGACGCTTGGAAGTGATCCAGTTCTCCAGATTCAACTTCAAGGGGGCACCGGTCTCGAAGAGACTCCTGAGGCCCCTTGTCGAGAAGAAGGTTGTGTCCGGTTGGGACGACCCCAGGATGCCGACGGTCGAAGGGCTCAGGCGTCGTGGCATCATTCCCCAGACAATCAGGGAATTCACCCAGCAGGTGGGGTACACCAAGACCGAGCACGAGTACGACTGGAGCATGCTCCTTTCACTCAACAGGAAGCTCCTCGACCCTATTTCGAAACGCATCTTCTTTGTCCCCGACCCCGTTCCTCTGAATGTCGAGGATGCACCCAAGCGTGACGCCACCATCCCCTTCCACCCCCAAAGCGACATTGGCTCCAGGATTTTACACACGACGGGGGAGTTCTTTGTTGCGGCGGGAGACATCAAGGCAGTGAAGAAGGGATCGGTCTTTCGGCTGATGGATCTCTACAACGTCCGGGTCGTTTCAAATGGGCCGAAAGCATCAGGGAAGTACTCCGGAGACGAGGTCATCGGAAACCTCAGGAAGTTTCAGTGGGTAACCACCGCGCACGTTAAGGTCAGGGTTACGGTCCCAGACGTCCTATTCCTGGACGGGGATGTCTACAATAAGGATAGTCTGAAGGAGGTTTCCGGGTTCGCTGAGGAGTCCGTCTCTTCCCTGCGGGTCGGGGATATCGTCCAGTTCCCGCGCTTTGGTTTCGTCAGGCTGGACTCTCCTGGTGAGTTTATCCTCAGTGGATGACACCTCCCCGCCTCTCAAGCCACAACAGCTTATATGCTGGACAAAAAGGGCTGGCTTGGGAGATTTGCAGGATGACCCCAGACAAGAAGCCTTACTACATCAAGTTCGAGACCCCTAAGGAGGTTTCAGAGGCGGCATACGAGGTGTTGAGGCAGGCCTCAAGGACCGGGAAAGTCAGAAAGGGGACGAACGAGTCCACCAAAGCCATTGAGAGAGGACAGGCGAAGCTCGTCGTCATCGCCGAAGACGTCACCCCGCCGGAAGTAGTCGCACACCTGCCCCTTCTTTGCGACGAGCGTAAGATACCCTACGTGTTCGTCCCGTCGAAGGACCAGATAGGCCCCGCCATTGGCATAGATGTTTCGACGGCGTCCGCAGCAGTCCTCGACGCTGGAGAAGGAAACCAGATCTTGGAGCAGGTGACCCAAGAGTTGTCGAGGCTGAAGAAGGCGCAATGAGCAGCAAAAAAGAAGCAGAAACGCTTACGCCGGCCGAAGTCGTCCAAATCGTCGCCCGTACGGGCGTCGCGGGCGAAATAACTCAGGTGAGGGTGAAGATACTCGACGGCAAGGAAAAGGGGCGCATCCTGACGAGGAATGTCAAGGGACCCATCAGGATGGGGGACGTCCTGGTCCTGAGAGAAACTGAAAGAGAAGCGAGAAGGCTGAAGTGAAGGGCGTATCCGTGCCCATTCGAGTGTATTTGCTACTTTCACACGCTAAGTACTCCGAGCCCTTTATATTCCAAGTTCCAAAGGCACCGAAAGAAAGGGGTGCGGTAGCCTGAGACTTACGCCCGCAGGCGACCGTATAACCATGTTTCTAGCGGCTTCAGAAGCGTTGGACGCTCTATCGATGGTTTGCGACCAGATAATTGGGTTCAAACCATCATTCTTGGTGGGGGTAGGACGAGGGTGGTCGCCTCATTGACCATACCAAGCCAAGAGCCGACAGGAGAACGACTGCCGTTCCGGTTATGACCAAAGGCCACTCAAGTGAATGGGGGCACGTAATAGATGTCGATGGTTGTCCGACTTGGGCGATGCAGAGCGGGGTTGGCTGAAACAAACCAACGATAATGACGACTACTCCTAATGCCAGCCCCACTATGGACACCGCCCCAATGACTCTCATGCTTTAGAGGGTAGCCTCATGCAGTGTTTAGTAAAGTTCTACTCATGAGAACGGCCTAGGGATTCTGGAATCGTTCTCTTCGTTAGCAGTAAATAGTCGCCAAATGTCTTCTCGCAGGGCTTGGATTGAAGACCGAAGTCGTAGTGCTGGTTGTTGCTATTCTAGTTGTGGGAAGTCTCGGTCTTGGTTATTTTGTAGGTATTACCAACCGCCAACGGACAACGACCGTCTCGACGGAAACCACCTCTACTATTTCGACCATGCAATCAGTGGGAGGACTAGTTCTAAGTGCGGGGGTCAACACCACGACCCTCCGCGTGGGCGAGAGCCTCCACATCACAGTATCCCTCTACAATGGCCTTCCCACTACGCTGAACCTTACGGCATTTTTCCCCAAGAATTCATCATCATCGCTCTCCACCAATGGCTCACTGGGTGATTGGGCAGTCCACGGCTTCCCTATCGCCATGTGGGAGGGCTGTTTCGCCCCAGAACCGATAGAATTCATGATAGTCAAGGGTAACTTGAGCGCTGGTGAACTGCAAGTTGCATCGGGAAACACAGATGTCTGGCAGTCAACACGCCAATATTGGTGTTCGGAAGGCGGGTGGGTAAACAATCTAGTCTTCCAGCCTAGCAGTAGCGTGGCCAACCTGACTGGCACCGAGTGCACGTTTGTTTGCTTCCCTTTTGACCGCATTGGTCTCATGCAGTTGAACTCGAATTTTACAGTGAACGGCTATTGGGCCTATCCAGTCAACGGTTCGGAGGCCAACGATTTGCTCAGGACTCCACCGCAAGGGTGCACTGACAATGAGAAGTGTTTCGCTTACAACTATCCAGAAGTAGGCCCCACCGCCCAGCACCTCTTCACTTCGGGTTGGTATACGATGATTGTGGCAGACGAATGGGGGCAGACGGTTATCATCCGATTCCAAGTTGTCTGAGACGGCCTAGCGATTTAGGTGGGGTTGAATCTCGTCTAAGGCGTTGCGCAGGTGCTGGAAGCGCTAAACAGAGGCCCAGTGACTGTTACGATGGTGTTGGCGCTATTGACCGTAACCGTTCCGTTGTGAAAGAAGTCCGTAGGCGCAACGACATAGGTGTAGACTCCGTTGGTAACATGGAACCAAATCACGGAGAAGTTCTTGTAACTTGGAAGTCCCGCCATTTGGGTGTTCGACAGGGGGAGTGTTGCATTTGACGGTTCAACGACAGTCGAGTGTCCGTTAATGGCCACTGACCATGGAGCGCCATACGCCCCACAGAAGCCCTGTTGGGAGAACGCAAGTGCATACATTTGCTGTGAAGATTGGTCAGGGGTTAGGGCAGGGAGAACATAGAAGCCGAAGGCCGAACCAACCAGAAAGACCACTACTATTACCGAGGCAAGCGTTGCTGTTCTCATGCCTCAGAGGGTAACCTTAAGGGGTGTAAAGTTCTACTTGTGAGAACAGCCTAACGTTGGGGCGGCTCAGGCAGGATTGCTGTCATGTGAAGATAACCGAAGTGAGGCAAAGAGACCAAGTGTTCCTTTATATTCCAAGTTTCAAAGGCACCGAAAGAAAGGGGTGTAAGTGCCTGAGATGTACGTTCCAAAGAGATGTGCCTTCTGCGGCAAAGAAGTTAGACTTGGCTCCGGCATCCTTTTTGTAAGGAACGACGGCTCGACGCGATCGTACTGTTCATCGAAGTGCAGGTCCAATGAGCTAAAGCTGGGGCGTGACCCGAGGAAGCTGAAGTGGGCGAGGGGCGCGAAAAAGAAATGAGTTCATCGACAGAAGAAACGCTAATCGTGATAAAGCCTGACGGAGTGAAGAGGGGTCTCGTCGGGGAAATCGTGTCTCGCTTTGAACGGAAGGGGTTCGTCATCAAGAAACTACAGATGCAGATACTTACCAAGGTAATGGCGGAGGAGTTCTACTCCGTCCATAAGGACAAGCCTTTCTTCGGTGAGCTTGTCACCTTCATCACCTCTGGTCCGGTGGTCGGCGTCGTCCTCTCAGGGAGGGATGCAGTGGCCACCACCAGGAGAATGGTCGGGGCCACCAAAAGCTGGGAGGCACCAGCAGGCACGATAAGGGGGGACCTCAGCCTAGGCTATACCGACAACACGATTCACGCCTCGGACTCGGCAGAGAGCTTTACTAAGGAGAGCGGCGTCTTCTTCGGAAAGGCGAGAGGGTGAGCGCGCAATAAGGAGCTCGATGGGACATACCGGATCAGAAGGGCGGGATGAGGCAACCTGTCGTTGTCATTCTGGGTCATGTAGATAGTGGCAAAACTACTCTGGCCGACACCCTCAGAGGCACAGGGGTTCAGGCCCGAGAGGTAGGTGGAATCACCCAGGAGATAGGTGCCAGTTTCTTTCCGATGGAAACCCTGAAGGAGATCTGTGGGCCGCTCCTAGACAAAGCAGGGGGGGAGCTCCAGGTACCTGGGCTCTTGATGATTGATACGCCAGGTCACGCCGTTTTCTCGAACCTCAGACTTCGGGGCGGCTCCGCCGCTGACATCGCCATCTTAGTCGTGGACGTCCTGAAGGGCCTCGAAAACCAGACCCTTGAGAGCATCGACATCCTCAAACAGCGCCGTGTCCCTTTCTTGGTTGCTCTCAACAAGGTTGACATGATTAACGGCTGGCGGAAGGGGAGCCACGGCCCCCTCCTTCAGGTGATGAAAGAACAGCCCCCCGCCTGGAACGACGAGCTCGAGGAGAGGCTCTACAACGTCGTTGGCGGTCTGTCTCGTCTTGGGTTCCAGTCCGATGCATACTACCGAGTCAAGGACTTCAGGAAACAGGTCTCCATTGTGCCCGTTTCCGCGAGAGCTCAAGTGGGAATGCCCGAGATGCTCGCGATGCTCATCGGCCTCGCCCAGCAGTTTCTGAAAGGGAGGCTCCAGGCGGGGGAGACAAGAGGTGGGCGTGGCATCATTCTCGAGATGCAGGAGGAAGTGGGCATAGGCGAGACGGCGAACGTCATACTAACTGAGGGGTCATTGTACGTGGGGGACTCCATCGGGCTCGTACGTAAAGACGGAGCAATCAAGTCGAAAGTCAAGGCACTCTTCATGCCGAAGCCGTTGGACGAGATGCGTGATCCACGCGATAGGTTCACGCCCGTCGAGTCAGTCTTTGCGGCGGCAGGCGTGAAGCTGGTCTCCCCGGACCTGGCCGGGGTTGTCCCGGGGACCTCGGTAGCCTCGTTCAGGACAGAAAGGGAATTTCAGGAACTGAAAACGGAGATGGAGAAAGAACTCTCTATCATAGTCGTGAAGACTGACAACATGGGTGTCATAGTGAAGGCAGGGAGCATCGGCGGCCTAGAAGCATTGCTCAGGATGCTCGAGGAGCGGGGGATCCCCGTCAGGCAGGCGGACATCGGGGACATTTCGAAAAACGACATCGTCGACGCACAGGTCGTGGGAGAGCACGACCCATACCTGGGGGCGGTCCTCGGCTTCGATGCCAAGGTGCTACCTGAGGCGAAGGATTACGTCGGGAGCAACCCGATCTTCGTGTCCGCCATAATCTATGAGGTGATTGATAATTACGTCAATTGGGCCACGGCGAAGAGGGAGGCGGACGAGAAGGCAGCGCTTTCGAACCTCACCCGCCCCTGCAAGCTAAAGGTGATCCCTGGGACGTTCTTCAGACGAAATGACCCGGCGGTCTTCGGCGTCGAAATAACTGCTGGAACGCTCCGGCCGAAGGTGAGGTTGATGTCTGAACAGGGCGTGGAGCTGGGGACCGTGCAACAGATCCAGGACCAGGGAAAGCCTCTGAACGAATCAAAGGAGGGGGACAAGGTCGCCATATCGGTGGACGGCCCGACTCTTGGAAGACAGATTAAGGAGAATGATACCATCTACACGATGCCCAAGAGCCACGAAGCTAAGGTCCTGAGGACAAAGCTCCTCGGTTCTCTGACCCCGAATGAAAAGGGCGTCCTCGAGGAGATAATCGCCATCAAGTCGCCCACCGACCCGATGTACGGATTCTAATCGATTAGGGCGAGGTATCGAATACCTGCTCCGTCCAGGTCCTTGACGCCGTATGATAGGAACCGTCCAACGCTTCTGTCGTCACCTCTCCGCACCCAATGGCGGGACAGATGCGAATCTCGGGAGTTTCGCTGGCTGTCTCCAAGCTTATTTACCTGCCAGAATCGGAGCCGCCTAGATGGTCTCTTTCAAGCTGATACTTTCCGACCCTAAGACGGGGAAGTCGGAAGCTTCCGAGGTTAAGGACTCCCAGGCCCAGCCTCTAATCGGACGGAAGGTAGGCGAAGTGATAGATGGCTCGGCGATAGGCCTCAACGGAAGGATAATGATAACAGGCGGGAGCGACAAGGCAGGATTCCCTATGAGAGCCGATACACTGGGCGGGGGAAAGAACTACGTACTTCTTACCGACGGAGTGGGTTTCAGGTCGAAGGAAGAGGGCGCCAAGAAAAGAAAGCTGGTTCGCGGAAACACAATCACAGAAGAAACATATCAGGTGAATGCCAAGAAAGTCGAAGAGCCGGGAAAGACCAAATAAATTATCCAAATACCTTCAATCCTGCTACGAATCATCGGGAACTATCTGGCTGAAAAGTAGAAATATCTCGTAGAGCCCGGAAGGGCCAGGCCAGGGTCTTGGCGAGACTGGACGATTTGGACATGAAGATTCTCTCTTCGCTCTACTCTGATGCTTCTGTGTCTGTGCCGAAGCTAAGCAAGCAGCTCGGAGTGAACCTTTCGGTGATGTACAGCAGGATAAAGCGACTCCAAAAACGGGGGGTGATTGAGAAGTTCACGGTCATGGTAAACGAGGAGGCGCTCGGGATGCGCGCCGGCGCCATCGCGGGGCTCAACATTGACCCCAAGCAGAGGGAGTCGGTCCTTAAGGAAGTAGAGAAGGTGGAGGGGGTCAGACTCATCCGCGAGGTTACCGGACGCTTCGACATCATAGTCAACCTGAAAGGGCAGTCCTTGGACGAGCTTCACAGGGCAGTTTACGATGTCATAGGAAAGATCCCGGGCGTAATTCAGACTGAGATCTTCATGGAGGTTTCGAGGAGGAACCCCCCTGTGAACTTCCGCCTGGTCGAATAGATCTGCTAAGACTCATTAAGACCCCACGACGGTCGCGAAATCCTTGGACCCGTTAGTCCTTCTCGACCAGGCAGTGGCACAGGAGAAAGTCCCGCGGGCAATGGCAACCAAGGTCAGGAAGAGAATGAGCTTGGTGCAGGGGGCTGTTCAGCGCGTCGAGAAGGCAAGTGGCCTCAGGTATCCACCTTACTACGTAGAACCGTCGCTTCCATGCTCGAAGACGGGGGCAGAGTACGGCCAGATGGGAGTGCTGTTCGCGCGCGTGATCCCCATGACAGTCACAGGGAATGTTGTAATCCTCGTGCAGTTCTCGGCGGCTCTTGTCGCCTTCGGGACGAGGGGAACCATCGAAGCGGTCGCAGCCCACGAGTTCACTCACTATGTCGACTTGGTCAGGAAGCTGAGCACCAAGAACATAACCAGCGACGAGGTGGTCACGACCCTGTTCGAGGCATCGTTCAGGGACGCGGAGCACACGGTCCCACCGAAGGTGCTCTTCTCCGAAAGAGCTCTCGTTTCTTTGATCAGCAGGAAGTTCAAGGACGACCTCGTGGACGCCACATTGAGCAAAAAGGCGGAAGACCAGTGGGTGGCAAGGAATCTCCCCATCCATTGGGTCAGTCCTGAGGAGAACGTACTCAAGGTACCGATGGCACTGATCGCTGCCACCCGTTTCGACCCGGCCGTGCTCGCAAAACTAAGGGAGTTGCAGAAGGCGCCCAGTTGAGGCTAACTGATGGCGAACGCGATAGCGTCAGGGACATCGCGTCGACACTGGTGGAGGCTTCCAAGATATCGGCCCTCGCCGCGTACGGCTCAAAGGTTGCGGGATATGCCCGCCCCGACTCCGACTACGATTTGATCGTCGTCTCGAAGCGCTTCAGCGCGGGTGTGAGATACAAGTATGTGGACTCCCCTACAGAGGTTTCGGCGCTAATAGTCGATGAGCACATGCTGAACCAGGACGCGACCTCATCCTTCCTAGGAGAGTTTGTCGTAGGGCGACTCTTGAACGTGTATGAACCAATCATCAATGCCGGTCTCTTCAAAGGAGTGGAGCTTGAGTACAAGAAGCGCGTGCTCACGGAGGCGCTCATCGAGCTGTCTTCTGACTACGGGGAGTTCGCCACTCACCTGCTTGTTCCCTACGAGTACTTCCTTTTCGACAAATTGCACAAGCGTGCGGCGATTTATCCTCCAGCGCTCTACAGCTACGTGCACACTTACACCTGCCCGATGGGGGAGGAGAACAAGGCAATGTCAGTGAAAACGTTCGTCGAGGCCGCAGAGTCGCTCCAGCCTAGGGGCTTCCTAGAAGCGACCCGCGAAGGCGTGAGGATTGTACCAGAGAAACTCAAGGGAGACGCTTTCTCTCGCTTCGAGTCGATGTTTTCCCAGACGGCAAGGGGGGTCACCCAGTACGCTGTCCACGGATATGCCGGGAGGGTCGGTCCCTCGGTGTTCAGCAGGGAGGCTTTGTCCAAGCTGCGGAGGATGAGAGAGAACCCTCCGCCCCTTGGGCCACTGGAGGAGCCCCGGTCGCTCCTCAGACTCGAACAGGGAATTGTCATCACCGACTCCTCGCTTCTGGTGGAAGAACTGTCGAGAATCCTCGGGTTCAGGACCTATTCTACGAAAGAGAAGGACATCGGTGAGCCCTACTCGACGACCAGAGTCCTAACCTTTTCCGATGAGACGCACGCGAAGTCAGTCGTCATAAAGAACTATGCTGATGTGAGAGCCCTCAAATGGGCTCTCCTAGGTATCTGGGCTTCGACCGCGAAGAAGTTCAGCGCTTCTGCCAACTCTCGCCTGGAGCGGGAATATGGGATGACATTGCGACTGAATACAATGGGTGTACTGGTACCCCGGGTCTTGGCCGTCGCCCCGGCAGAACGGATCCTGGTGAAGGAGTTCGTCAGCGGTCCTACCTTGTCCAGCGTGATTAACTCGTTCCTGAAGGGAGCACAGGTCGGACTAGCGAGCGTGTCCGCCTATGGCGAAGTTGTCGCCAGACTCCACGAGGCGGGGATCGCCCTCGGAGACTCGAAGCCGAGTAACGTAGTTGTGGCGAGCGACGGGCTGTATTTGACCGACTTGGAACAGGCTTACCCGGGAGGAGACCAGTCGTGGGACATAGCCGAGTTCCTTTACTACACGGCCAAGCTCTCCACTAGAGAAGACTCCATGAGTAAGGTGGCAGAGGCCTTTCTTGGGTCCTACGCGAAGTTTGGGGACAGGTCGAGAATCGCGAAGGCTCGCGGTCAGAGGTACTTCGGGCCCTTCAGCCCGTTTCTTACCCCGGGCATGGCGAAAATGTTGCGCGATAGACTGGCTGCCTATGCCTGAGGTTTCGTGTAGGTCGTGTAGCCGCAGATTTACGGCTGCAGGCGACAGTATAACATACCCGATAATCGTTGACATTAGACGAAGTATACATC
>DASPVF010000036.1:0-4998 GCA_035622475.1 Nitrososphaerales archaeon | reverse complement strand
GAGCCACAACCAGCGCTTACCGCGGAAGCTTCTGCGGGAACCGGTTCGCCCAGAATTGTAAGATTGGAGTCACTACCGCTCTCACTTTCGCAACAAGCCTGATTTGAGGAGACTGCCAACTTGGCATATCGGTCTTTGACTGCCTTTCTAATTTCGATTTCCGTGTCTGACATCTTCAGCGCCTCTATTTCAGAGGCTACTTATTGACTTGTGGGTGACGGAACGCCGCATGCATAATACGAAACCACGGGTTCGTGTAACACGATTGCGGCTATGTTAATTGAACCGGAAGGAGTCGTGTTAGCATAGAGACACAGTCAAGTCTCTTCATTTACGGTTGCTTCTTTCCCTCGGCAACAATAGAATCTTCGTCGATAAGGTCGGGAATATTATACACGGCGTAATGGCCATTGGGGCATTGGAATCTAATGTTGAAAATTCGCCTGCCCTGAAGGGAGCCCCCAATCCCAGAATCGAATAGTTCCCCGCATTGCTTGCACTTTACATAGAGACGACCCATGATCCTACAAACTCAACTCTGATGGTTAAAGGTTCACCATTAGAAGCTTGGCTGAGTGAAATGTCAGAACCCTATTAGACACGAAGGAGTGAGGAGATAGTAGGTCAAACTCACGGGACTTGGCTTTGGCCGATTCATCATCGGCTATTGAAGTCAGGATGCTGAGCGCCGGAGGGTCACAATTGCCAAAGAAGGGCACCCCCATGTATTGGAGCCACTATGGCCGGGGGAAGAACCTTGCCCTGATTCAGAAGGCGAAATTCGACGTCATTCTCTCGAAAGCATCGAAGCAGAAGGATGCGACTCACCTGTTCGTGCTCGCCCGGAAGCTTTAGCCGTAGTGGGCCATAGGCTCGGAAGCACGCAGATATCTCCGGAGTGCTCGCCCTACGCTGAGCCGGTTGACTCCAGTCTCAGTTTTCATGGCCATCAGGCGGTCGCTGAGGCCGATCTTGCGGTGAAGTCGAATGGCCCCTGCATTGCGAATTCACATGTAATTCGAACCTGCCTCAATCTGCGCCTTGATGCCGAGTGAAAGACCTACGAATGTCTTTAGGAATAGCCCGGCTAGGATTCGAACCTAGGTCGAAGGCTCCAGAGGCCCCCATCCTTGACCACTAGACGACCGGGCTGCGAGTTGGCCGACCTTTCCGGATGCGATAAAAGGATTCTATCTTCTCTTGCCTGAAGTTGTGGCCTTGACGCCCCCGGCCACTGCTCCTGACTCCTTCATCACGAGCTCGATGACGTCGAGGGCATCACTGAGTTTGTCGGGACTCAATATCCCGAAGTGGCCTATCCTGAGCATTTTGTCCCTCTCTTCGTAGAGTCCCCTCGCTATCATTATTCCATGCTCCTTCTCGAGGAGCCCCTGGATCTCCCCGGCGTTCTCCTTCTGGACCCAGAACGAAGTCACCGTGTCCGCCCTGTGCCCTTCCTCGGCGACGAACCTTTGCCCCCACTCCTTCACCCTACTCCTTGTCATTTCTCCAAGCTCCCGATGACGCTCCCATCTGTTCTCGATGCCTTCTTCCTTCACCTCCAGCATCGCCTCCCTGAGTGCCATTATCACCTGAGTGGCCGGAGTCGCTAGGTACATGCGCGGGTCGTCCATGATGGGTTTCCATTTCAAGAGGTTCATGTAGTATGACTCAATTGGCTCCTTGCGCTTCTCCATGTACTCCATGGCCCATTGAGACGCTGCCACCAGTACCGCACCGGGGGGAGCCGCCAGCGCCTTCTGGGAAGCCGTGAACACCAAGTCAGCGCCAAGCTTGTCGAAGTCGAGAGGGACACCCCCGACGGCGCAAACAGAATCCACCACGGATAGCACCCCAGCCCTCTGACACTCCTCGACAAGCTCCTTTACGGGGTTGATTACTGAACTTGAGGTGTCCACGTGCGTGATGAACACCACGCTGTATTTGTTCTTCTGGAGCTGGCTCCTGAGTTCGTCAGGGTCCGCAGCCTCACCGTTGGAATGGTCGATGCTGTCAGCACGGGCTCCATGGACTTGGTTGAGCATTAGCATTCTATGACCGAAGTATCCGTTCACCAACGTGAGAGTCCTGTCCCCATGCGCTACGAGGCTCACGACGGACGATTCCATTCCTATGGTCCCCGAACCGGTGAAAACAATCTGGACTCCCTTTTCGTTCTTGAAGACGTAGCGAGCGAGGGCCACTGTCTCCTTGAACATACCGTAGAACTGAGAACCGACGTGCGGAAGCTGCGGGCCTGCCATCGTTTCTCTGACACGAGGGGTGAGGTTCGTCGGTCCTGGAATCAGCAGAAGCTTGTCGTCCATCTGAACCCGAGGCTATCCTTGTCTGGTCTGGATAAAAACTTCGTTCCTAAATGTGGTCGAATATCTCCTTCAGTGTCTCGATATGGATTATCTCTCGGTCCTGGACCCTAGTAGTGTGGGCAAGCATGAAACCCATGCCTGCCGACTTTAGGAACGCCAAGTCGTAAATGGTGTCCCCCACGGCGATGGTATTATTGCTCGGGACTCCGATCCTTGTAAGAAGCCTCAGGTAGGCGATGTCTTTCCTTGTGGGGTCCACCCTCCACACGCCTTCAGGGAGCAACTTCCCATTTCTGTCGAATCGCAGGCCATTCGCCACCCAGTGATCAATCTCTAAGTCCGCGGCGACGTCGCGCGCGAGGATATCGATGCCTGACGTGACCAGCGCCGTCCTGATACCTCTTGACTTTAGTTCCCTGAAAACCCCAGGCGCCTCCCGCCGAATCTTGTAGTCTGACAGAATCCCAACAACTTCGGCCTTTTTCACCCCTTTGGGCCAAGAAGAGATGTCCCTGCGCATGAATTCTCGATAGTCAATCATGCCTTCGCTGTATAGTCGTAGAGACGCCGCACCCTGGTGTTCTGTCCCGAAGTGCCTATGGATCGCAACCCAGCTGCTGTTGTGCTCGAGGACAGTGCCATCAAGGTCGAAAGCTGCCAGCATTACTTTTGGCCGTTTCATATGCACTGACCGGCTAGTGAAGTGCTCGCTTCAAATCCTTTGCTTGACAGGCACTCCGATCAGCCGCATGGACTCGGCGAGGACCCGGCTGGCGGCGTCCACAAGCGCGAGTCTGGCGTCCCTAAGTTCGCCGTCTGGCTCCTTGTTCACGGGGACGCTTTCGTAAAAGTCGTTGAAAAGGACCGCAAGCTTATGTGCGTACAACGCTATTTCCTTGGGGGACAGGTATTCTTCAGCGTCAGCCGCGCTAATGTCGAGCATTGACATCTCCTTGGCTAGCTGGATTTCCTGGCGCTTGTCGAGCTTCGCGGCCGCCGATGGGCTTATCCTGGGCTTCCCTTCGGTCTTGTCAAGTATTCTTCTCGCCCTTGCATAGGTGTAGAGGAGATAGGGACCAGTGTCCCCCTGAAACTGGAGGGCCTCCTCGATATCGAAGACTATCATCTTGTCGGGATCCTGCTTGAGGAGCTCATATCGGAGAGCCGCGACCGCCAAGGACTCAGCCACTTCTTCCACCCACTCCTCCGACTCGGAGAGATTTCTCTTCCTGGTTTCAGCCTTCGCCTTCTGCTTCAGCCTCTCGAGCATGGTGTCGACGTTCACATACAAACCCTTCCGCCCCGACATTTGAGCGAACTCGCCCTCGATCTCGAATCCGATGGCCTCGGCCGTTTTCTTAGAGAGAGACACGACTTCATACCCCCTGTGAAGATACCGTCTCGACGCTCCTTCATGCAGCTCGTCAAGGACCTTCGCAACTATCCTCTGCAGGTAACTCTGTCTGGAATCTATGAAGGATATGGCAAGCCGAGCCCCCCCGAAATGAACGTTTGACTTCTTGCCTGTCAACGTTGTCGAATAGAGGATGCCCCCCGGCTGGTCACGTGCGAATACATCGTAGCCAAAGGGGTCCTCCACCAGCCCAATCTTCCACGCTGCGTAAGGTATGTCCTTTGCGACATAAACGGCGGTGCCATCCGACCGAACCACCACCTTCTCCTCTCCTGTTTCTGGATCTGGAATGACCCAGCACCCCTTGTTTTCCCCTTGATCTTGGAACCTAACGTAGCCCATCTTTTTCAATGACTCAAAGATCCTCTCCCACATCTTCGAGTGGACGAGCTGTGACTCCCAGTTTAGGAGGTCATAGGATGCGCCCATCCTCCAGCAGGTGGAAAGCTGAGCTTGTAGAATCCGTTTCACTATCGCCTCTGTGTATTCGGCGATATCGCCCGTACCACCCTCTATCTCCTTCAGCACCAAGGACCGCTTCTCCTTCAGCTGGGGATTCTTCGCGTACTCCTGATTGACCTTCGTGTAGACACTGTCCCCGCAATAGACGTCGTACTTCATGCCTGTGGGGGCTTCGTCTGGCATGCCAAGGAATTTGAAGCCCACTATTATGTCAGCCACTTGGGCGCCGCTATCGTCCACATAGTTCAGCGCCTGAACCTTGTGGCCGAGGTACCGCATCACGCGGACAAGAGAATCTCCAAGGACCAGGTTCCGCGCGTGGCCTATGTGGAGAGCCTTGTTCGGGTTGACGTTCGTATGCTCAATGGCGATTCGCTCGCCCGGCTCGCGCTCTGCCCCCAAGTCACCGCGCATGATGTCGGAAATGCTGTCGGAAATGAAACTGGCGCGGTTCAGCGTGAAGTTGACGTATCCACCGCGATGAGGGCTCACCGTGCCGATGTACTTTGATTTCTTGACATGCTCCATTGCCTTCGAGGCGATGGCGACAGCTATGTCCCCAGGCGTTCCTCCGGTCAGCTTGGCGAGTCGAATCGGAATAGCGCTTGCGAGGTCGCCGTAGGCGTCGTTAGGGGGGAGGGAGACTTCGATCTCTGCGTCTTTGAACCCTGCATCCCTGCAAGACCCCGCGAGTACCTCCTCGACTTCCTCTTCGAACTCCCTGAACTTCAAGGGTGGGTCAGTCCTCCCCGGGACATGATAAAAGGTCTCAGGGGCCAACTCTTCTTATGCAAC
>DASPVF010000035.1:0-114092 GCA_035622475.1 Nitrososphaerales archaeon | reverse complement strand
AACCCCAAGGAATAGAAGTTCTAGGGCGTTCCACCTGTCCATGCCTCTGAGGGTCGCCCTGCGGGACGTATTATCCTACTCATGAGAACGTCCTGCTGACCTTAATTGAGAACCACAGATTGCCAGACAGGGCTTGGCTCTTCCTGGCCGAAGTGCCACAGGCCATTCACAAAACAGATAGTGAAAAGAGAAGCCGCAAAGGACTACACCCACGAAGCGGAGCATTTCTCAGGAACAAGGAATCGCCCATACAGCGTGGATGTTTCGAAAGAGTTTGTGGAGTTCGTGCACTACTGCAAGTGCAGGCACTGCGGGTATGAATGGACTGAGACGAAGACGGTCAAGTTCGAAGTATGAACCAGGTAATTTTGGTGGGTTTAGACGCAAGTGGACATTGTTCCTGATAGAGTAGGTCATGAGACCGACTGACGCCGCCATAACCACGATGCCGAAGACGACCACAGAGTAGGCGGCGAGCGGTGAGGTAGCACAGAGACCGAATGGCCCAATTCCAGGCTCGGTGTAAGACCCGCATGGCTGAGGCCACCCGTATACCAAAAGTCCTATGCCAACGAGCAAGCCAAGCATAGAAGCGAACAGTGAGACATACGAGGTTCCAACGGAGTTGGTCTCCCTTTTCGTGGCAATCGAGAATACTGTCAGGGTTGGATTTACGCCTACTCATGAGGACGGCACAATGATTTTGCTGGGGCTTTGGAAACAGAAACCCTAAGTTCAGTGTTGCGGGGTGGGGCAGAATGCCCTCTCCAGTTGAAAATGGGAAGCCGTGAGAGTATAATACGCCCCGTTTTGAAACAAGGCACCATACCCCCAAAAGCAATAGGAAAGCGAAGCTGTTGAATTGTAAACAGGGGGGCTCGATAGCAGTGTCAGCGTCTTCGTCTGGTTCCCTTCGATGGTAGTGGTTGTGACCACACCTTGGAAATTGGGGGGAGTGGCTTCTACCCCGAAGAGCGGAACAAACAGGACGACAGCCGCAATGAGAGCCAAGACGATAACGACCACTGCCGCAATCAAACGCCACCTTCTCGGTCTCTTGGGCGTCACTTTGTCCGACGGTTCGTCACTGCCCATGCCTAGAGGGTAGTCTCATGGGGTGTTTAGTTCTACACATGAGAACGGCCCTAGCGATTTTGGTAGGTCTGTCTATCCCCGCACCCTCTTGTTGAGAAGAACGGTGAAGATTGGGGTTACTCTTGGGCTCCTCCTCGTTCAGCCCCTTTTCTTTTCCTCGAACCGCGATGATACACCCCGTAAGATTTCTTCCGCTCGTCCCTCTCCACTGGGGCCTCCTCTTCTTGCTCAGGGACTAGGGCTCTATCTACTGCGAAATGCCTTCAGGGCTTCCACTCGGTAGCTCCGTCTGGTTCTGAGGCTGGGCCTGTGGCGGAGGCTGCGTTTGAGGCTGAGCTTCTTTGGCGCCTTGTGGGGAACTCACTCTCAGGGCGAGTTCGACGCGGGCGTAGTCCTCTTCGTATTTCACTGAAAATCCCATCTCCCTGCAAAGCGAAAGCATGGGCGCGTTGTCCCTGAGGACAACACCGAAAATGGATTCGAACCTCCTTTCTCCAGCGATGTCGATGAGCATATCGACAAGCTTGCGCCCAAGGCCCTTGGTCTGGTACTGGTCTGCGATGACCACCGCGAACTCGCCTCTCCTTCGGTCGGGTTCGGCGATCAGTCTTCCAACGCCTATCTCTCGGCGGCGACCACCTTCGGTTATCTCTGCGACTATCGCCATCTCCCGGTCGTAGTCGATGTTGCAGAAGCGGACGAGGTCCGAGTGGGGAAGGTTCCTGACTATGTTGAAGAACCTGTAACGGCTCGTCTCTTCCGACAGGCCGTTGATGAATTCGGATTCTATGGCCTCGTCCTCTGGACGGATGGGCCTGAGTAGCACGTCGGTGCCATCCTCGAGCTTCCAGGGGACCACGTACTTCGTAGGGTAGGGGAGGATGACCATGTGGGGGTATGGGGTGGAGTGGTCGACGGGCTTCGGATCAAGGAGAATCCTGACGTCGACGGCGAAGACCTTCCCCTCTCCCACCGACAATGGGTTCACGTCCATCTCTGAGATCTCGGGGAAGTCTGCGATCATGCTGGAGAAGCGGACTATGACCTCCTCGAGCGCCTTGAGGTTGGCGGGGGGATGGTTCCTCAGTCCCTTCGAGAGCGCCTTGTAGATGGTCGTCTCCTCCATCATCCGTCGGGCAAGGACCTGATTGATCGGTGGGAGACCAATCGCGAAGTCCCGGAAGAGCTCGACTCCTATGCCTCCGGACCCGAAGAGGAGCACCGCACCGAAGTCCCTGTCCTTCTTCGACCCCAAGATGAGCTCGTAGTCCACGCTCTTTGCCATCTTCTGGACGTAGACCCCGTCGATTTTCGCTTCCGGCTTCAATATCTTTACCCTGTCGATCAGCTTGTTGTATTCGTGGGCAAGCATCTCGCTGTTTGTGATGTTGGTGACCACTCCGCCTATGTCTGACTTGTGGACTATGTCCTGGGAGACGATTTTGAGGACGACTGGATAGCCGACTCTCCTAGCAATCATCAGCGCTTCCTCCTCTCCTCTTACGAACCCTCCCCCGAGCCTTGGAATGTTGTATGCGTCAAGGAACTTGTCCGCGTCGGCCTGCGAGAGGAGGAGCTTCCCATCCGCGATTGCTTTCCTAACCATGAGCCTCAGATGGCTGTTCGGAGGCATCAGGTCTACGGGGATCTCGTTTGGTGTCTCGTAGAGCAGGTCGAGGTTCCGCCTGTACCTGTACATGTACATGTAGGTCTTGACCGCCTCCTCAGGCGTCGTGTAGGACGGTATGCTGTTCTCGGCGAACTTGCGCCTCGCGTCGGCCACCCCCTTCTCCCCCATCCAGACCGTAAGAACGGGCTTGTGCTTGTCCTTGGACAGTCTGACGACCATAGAAGCGAGATCTGTGGCCGGGGTTACTCCCTGGGGGGTGCACACGGCGAGCAGGCCATCGACGTTCGAGTCCCCGTAGAGCGTTGTCATGGCGCGCTCGTACCGATCCACATCTGCGTCTCCGAGGACGTCGACGGGGTTGCCATGGCTCCAGTAGGGAGGAAGACTCTCGTTGAGGGCCCCCATCGAGGCGTCAGAGAGCCTGGCCAGCTCTCCTCCAAGGTCAGCAATCTTGTCGGAAGCTACCACCCCCGGTCCTCCCGCGTTGGTGACGATGGCGAGCTTGGGGCCTGATGGGAGGCGCCTCGAGTCCAGCACGCTGGCGCAGTTGAACAGGTCCCCTATCTCGTCCACCCTTAGGACCCCGACCCTCTTGAAGGCTGCGTCGTAGACCTCGAAGTCCCCCGCCAGGGCCCCCGTGTGGGACTGGACTGCCTTTGCGCCTGTTGTATATTTCCCCGCCTTGAGGACTACGATGGGCTTAGTCCTGGCGAACCCCCTGGCGGCGCTCATGAACTTCTTGGCGTTCCCTATGCCCTCAACGTAGACGATGATGCTACGCGTGTTTGGGTCAGTCCCCAGGAAATCAATCAGGTCGCCAAAGTCGAGATCCAACATTGATCCCATGGAAGCGAAAAGGCTGAATCCCACGTGAGAAACCGTTGCCCAGTCGAGGATGGCCGAACCGAGGGCGCCGCTCTGAGAGATAAACGCTATCGAGCCTGGCTCGGGGCTGTCCTTTAGGAAGGTGGCGTTGAGGTGTATGGAAGGCCTCGCGAACCCGACGCAGTTGGGGCCCAGGAGCCTGAAGCCGTACCTTGCGCGGATGGCTTTGATCTCCTCTTCGAGCTTCGCCCCTTCCGGTCCTATCTCCCTGAATCCAGCTGAGATTATCACGACGCCGTCGACCCCTGCCTCGCCACACTCTTCCACGACCTCGGGGACCGATTTGGCGGGAGTGGCGATCACTACAAGGTCCACATGCTCCGGGATTGAGGCTATGTTCGGATAGCACTTCAGCCCGGCCACAGTGTCGTGGCTTGGGTTGACCGGGTAGACAGTGTGCTTCCCTTTGCCCTGCAGGAGGTTCCTTAGGGTCGCCTCACCGACAGTTCCCTCTTTGTCTGTCGCCCCTATCAGAGCGACCGCCCTGGGGCGGAACATCTTCTCGATGTCGGCCATACTTCGTCAAGGGACTGGCGAACAGAGCGAGTATTATTGCCTTTTTGCAAATGGGTTAGGCCTCGGCACCTATGGGGGTGACCACCGAGGTCCCGTTCCTCTTCTCGACTCTGAACAAGTGGTCGGCCATGGATTCGAGCTCCTTCTCGTGCGACACGAGGATCACCTGCCTGGAGCCGAGCTCTTCCAGGAGCCCCCTCATTTTGTAGACCTGCTCCTTGCTGAAGCCGTCTGTGGGCTCGTCGAGGATCACTAGCTCGGGCTGGGCCATTATGCTCTCTCTTACAACCGAGTTGAGGGCGAAGCGATAGGCCAGGGCCATGCTGGTCCTTTCTCCCCCGCTGAGGGCCTCGTAGGCCTGCTCGAAGCCCTGCCTTTCGAAGACAGGGGTGAAGTCCTCTTTCACCCTGACGACCATATCCGGGTCCTCCACGAGAGAGGCGAAGAATCTCTGGAAGTGCTCGTTGAACCTCGCGGCTGCCTGTGTGAGGGTCTGGCTCTCGATCAACTTCACCGTGGGCCTGAAGAAGGAGGAGAGCCATGACTGGTACTTCCCGAGGTGCAACGACCTGGCCCGGGCGGCCCGCATCTTTGCCACCTCGGCGCTCAGTCGGTTCAGTTCCTTGCGGCCGTTCGCCAGATCACCCTGGGCACGGCTGCGCCTGATGGTCGCCTGCTTGTCCTGCTCTCTGGCGTCGTCGAGCCTCCTCTGCAATTCCGCTAGCCTGTCATAGATTCCACTCATCTCCCTGATACGCGAGCTGGCCTCGTCCAGCTCTGCCTTGCGCCGTGCAAGCTTCTCGCTAGCACTCTGGAGCTTCCTGCGGGCGGCTTTGATCTCTGCGCTGACCCTGTTATCGTCTTTGAGCGCCCTCGCGTAATCAGATTCGGCGGACTCGTAGGCGGTGGCTCCCTCTAGCTCCGACGTCAGGGAGGTAACCGAGATCGTAGCGGCCTGAAGCTGTTTCTCCACCCCAGCGAGTTCCTGCTCCGAGTGCTCAGATCTCGCGGTGATGTCGCCGGATATCTTCTGACCACAGAGGGGGCAGACTCCTTTCGCGACCAAGTCCTTTGTCCTCGCCAGCTCACCTTCCAACACGTCCCTGGCGCTTGTGAGCTGAGCGAGCCTTTCCCTTTCCGAGTCGAGGCGTGACTTGATCTGATTTGCCTCTGATTCTTGCTTTGGCATAGCCTCGAATCTTTTGATCATCGGCATGATTTCATCCGCGAGGCGTGCCTCAAGGTTCCTCAGTGTCTCCTCGTGTTCATTAATCTCTTCCGTCACATCTGAGATCTCCTGCCTGAGGCGAGGGACGGTGGCTTCTGCTCGACTGAGTGCCTCCTTCTGACCAAGATACTGCTTCCATTCGGCTTCGGTGGTCTTCACCAGCCGGGATGCCTTCGCCTCGGCGTCCTCGAGCTTAGGGAGCTCCCCTTCTAGGTCGGCGACACCCTTTGCCGTGGCATCCATCTCGTCCTCCCAGATCTTCAGGTCCCCGCTCTCTCTGTTCAGTTCGTGGGAGATCTCCTTGATAGCGCGCTCCACGGTTTCGGAGTTTTCGGCGGCCACCTGATAGCTCTGGGCCCCCAGGATTCTCCGTATGACATGCATCCTGTCCTCTGGGTTTTGGATTAGGATCTCCTTCATCTGCTCCTGAGGGGTGAAGACGGCGTACCTGTAGACCAGACTTTCGGCCTTGGGGTGGGTGGGTTCGTTGAAGCCGAGAATCGATACGACCCGCTCCTTCAGATCGCTGGGGGAGAGCTTCGTCCTCTCCCCGTTCGCGTAGATGTAGCAATCTTCCTGAACGACCTCCTCCCCTCTGGCCTTGAGATGGCGTAGGATTGTGTACTCTTTCCCCCCCGACTGGAACGTGATCGAGACCTTCCCTGCTTGCTTCCCCTCGCTCAGAAGATGGGACCCCTTCAGGTCGCTGAATCCGAAGAGGGCGAACTCGATGGCGTACAGCAACGTGGATTTGCCTGAGCCTATGTCCCCTTCGAAGAGTACTACCCCGTCAGGAAGATCGACAGCTGTCTCCTCCCCGTCGTTATAGCTTCTGATGTTCTTGAGGGTGAGTCTCCGGACAAGCATTCAGTCTTTCCCCTCCAGGCCGAGGATGGCTAATCCTGACTTCGATACCCTATCCTCGAAGTCCCCCTTGCTCTCGTTCTCCCTCCTCCCCTCTTTGAGGGCTCCGAGGAGGCTGATGGCCAGGTTGACCCCGTGCTCTCCGCGGAGCCTGGGCTCGTCAACTGTGACCGAAGGGGCGCGGCTTTCGAAGACTTCGCGCTCGGTCACCTTCACGGGCCTCGGGGGGAGCCCCTTTGGCATTTCTTTTGATACGAGCCGGCTGTAGCTCGAGAGGACCGACAGTGGATTTGAAACGAAAAGGCGCCTGCGAATCATGTTGAAGTCGATGTCAGAAGTTTTCCCTTCCGCAAGCTCCCCTTCTACCGTGAGGAGGACTACCTTGCCTGTTACGTTCGCATTCGAGGCGAGCTGGGCGAGCTCGTTGGCCGCCTGGGCCGAGGATTTTCCTTGGGCGGAGTAGTGGAGTTCGACGGGCTCGCAAACTCTGACTGGAACGAAAGAGACCTCCTTCACATGGTCGCGGTCGAAGTCGACGATGTAGAAGCCTCGCTCCTTTCCTCGAGCGAGCTGGAGGAGCTCATCGAAGTCGGTGGCAAACAGGGGGCCGGGATAGGCGATGTTGGCGCGGCCAGGGAGATCTGCCCTGTTCCGGCTGTGCACGTGCCCTCCCGCGTAGTACCGGAAGCCCGCCGGGAGGTTGCTTGCGGGCATCGACTCCATCTTCTCCAGGGAGGAGGGCTTGAGCTCGTCCAGCGCGCCATGGAAGACGAATATCTTGAAGCCGGGCTCGGCTTCGAGTCTTTCTCTGTCCAGGGCAGCGTACTCTTCCCTGTCTAGGGAGAGCTTCCTCCCTGAGATACCGCAGATCTTCGGGCCGGAAGGGTCCTGGACGAAGGACAGGACGGTCTTCCCCTCGACCGTTGACTTGGACTCGACCCTCGTGAACAAACCGGCGCCGTCGAGGACGTCAACCATGGACGAGTAGTTGGGACTGAAGTCGTGAGAACCGTAGATGGCGTAGAATCTTATCCCCGCGTCGGAAGCCTCCTTTATCTTCTCGGCCGCCCGTCTGACCGCCGACAGGTCGGGGATGTTGGAGTCGAAGATGTCCCCCGCGAGGATGACGAATGACACGCCCTCGTTGATGCACCTGTCGATGGCTTCGTCGAAGGCGTTCAGCAGGAGGCCCTTCAGCTCTGGCTGCCTAAAGGCGCCGATGTGGATGTCAGACATGTGGGCGAACTTAGGCATTGGCCGACCGGAGAATGCCGAGGTATATTTGAGATGAGGGCCCGTTAAGGTCAGACTACCACGGGCTTTAAGAGCGATGCCGGGGCATGAGCAGAGTCTATGCCGCGGCGGATTACTTGGCTATCCAATGTTATGGCATCTTCGGTGACGGGACTCGAAGAAGATGTGGCCAGATCCATCGAGGTAGTAGAGACCCCTCCTGCTTGGATGTGTCTCGCCTGCCGAGGAGCAAAGTTACTCTGCGGTAAGCCGAGGTGTCCCATCATAGTCAAGGCCCAGTCCATGGCCAAGCAGGGGCCGGCCATGGGGACGAACGAGATTCTTGGCTCATCACCGCCTGGCGTTTTTGTCGGGAGGCTGGGGTACCCGAAGGTCTCCATCGGACCGATGGTCCCTCCACAGTTCGGAGACACGACGATACTAGACACGCCGGAGGAATGGCTGGGCAAGCCCATCGAGCAGATCGTCGATTACAGATACTCACTGGTGAGGGGGAACTCCAGGGCGTCTGTGGAGGACGCGAGGGAGCCCAACAGGTTCCTCACCTCAATGCAGGAACTTGCGATGGCGGCGAAGCCTGTGGACTCTGAGCTGAAACTAACGAAGGCTCCGAGGAGAATACTTACACTCAGTGAGGACACTCAGCCGTACGGGCCGTCCGGCCCACTTGACAAGTTCAGGATAGACAACCCATCCGTCGACAGGAGGGTCCAGACCGCTTACTATGACAGGGACCTGGATGCCGCCGGGGCTGTGGACGAGCTATACCGTAAAGGTGTGCTTGTCACGAGGATTCAGAAGGCGTTCTCGCTCGGCATGTTTGGGGTCGGGCCCCGGAGGAAGATAGTTCCTACCCGCTGGAGCATCACCGCGGTTGACAGTTCCATAAGCCTGGGGCTGGTCGAGAAGGTGAAGCACCATCCGACCATCGACGAGTACAGGGTCTACAGCTACAAGGTCTACGACAACCAGTACGTGGCCATGCTCCTCCCCGAGAAGTGGAGGTTCGAATGGATAGAAGCCTGGTTCCCAAACACCACCTGGAACCAGTACACCACTCAGCCGTACATGATTGGAGATTATGAGGAATACTTCGGGAGGACCAAGTACGCCCGTGTCGGAGGGTGCTACTACTCAACGAGGCTCGCGGTTACCGAGGCGCTCGAGAGGGAAGGGAGACAGGCTGCAGCCATATTGCTGAGAGAAACGTATCCAGGGTTCATAATGCCCCTGGGGGTGTGGAACGTAAGGGAGAGCATCAGGGAGTTGCTGAAGCAGCCGTTCGAGAATCACGAGACATTCAGGGGAGCGCTCGATTCAGCCCTTTCAAAGCTCGTGATATCGAACTCGAAGTGGATGAGGGAGAGTGTTTTGATCTCGAGGGAGCTGTCGCAAACGAAGATCAACTCATACTAGCCCCTTGAAGACTAAAGTGTCGGGGTCCTTGGGCTGCTGCAGTTGACCCGTCGTCTGTTCTGGGAGGACATGAATATGCGTGAATTTGACGCAAGGGTTGAATCGGCGGACGGCTTCAGGGTGGTACTGGACCAAACGGCGTTCAATCCGAGAGGAGGTGGTTTGGTATCGGACACAGGGGCGCTAGATGGCGCGAGGGTCTCGGAGGTTTTGAAGGAAGGCGAAGAAATTGTTCACGTGGTCGAGCCGCCGAAAACATTCGGGCCCGGGGTGGTGGTTCATGGCGTCCTGGATTGGGAAAGGAGGTTCAGGATAATGAGGATGCACACCTCGGCTCACATCCTCAGCGCAGTGGTTAACAGGGAAACGGGCGCGCTGATAACGGGGAATCAGATCAGTCCGGATCAGTCGCGGGTCGACTTCAACTTGGACGACTTCGACAAGGAGAAAATCTCGTCCTACATCGACAGGGTGAATGAGGTGGTTTTGAGGGGGCTCGAGGTCAAGACCTATTTCATGAAGAGGGAGGAGGCGCTTGCGAACCCCGGGTTCGTCAAACTGGCCAATGCCATGCCGCCGTCAGTCGACATCTTGAGGATCGTCCAAATCGGGGACGTTGACACTCAGGCTGATGGCGGGGTCCATGTGAGGAACACCCTCGAAATCGGGAAGGTGGTGGCAGTGAAGACCGAGAACAAGGGGAAGAGCAACAGAAGGCTCTACTTCACGGTAGAGTGATGACGAGGTTCCGCTAAATTGGGTATCTACCTTCTTCGGGCAACCCAAAGCGGCATCCGTTTTGCAGTGCAGTTGCCACAATAGGTCTTCATTGACCTACTTGTTTCGTCGAAGATCGTTGTAGAGTGTGACATGCATACTAGAGAACCGCATTCTGCGCATGACGCTACCGCGTGGCCCTTGCATACCGAGCATCTTGCCATTCGCTCACCCCCAATTTTGTCCGCGTCGAACGGGCACCACCGAGGGCTTCGAGCTGACTCGAATCATTTGGAGCCGGCGGGAGTGCTGGTAAGACGCAGGGGTATCAAGCCCAGAGCCGGTTAATAAAGTGGAGGCTCAAATTGGCAGCTTGACGTCCCCCGGAAAACTCGGAATCTCCCTCGACTCGAGCACCTTCGCCAGATTCGGGGCCTCGTCAGCTGGGAGCCAGCTGCTCATCGCCTTGGCGTTCCCCTCCGCGTCGCATATGACAAGGGCAGCACGCCCCTCCTTCCCCGGGACTACCTTGTGCATCAACTCGTCCCCGACAGGTGTCCAGTCGGATATCCCAAGCTTCAGGAAGAGCATGGGATATGAGGGACCGGCGATCTCTCGAAGGACGGCGACCGCCCTGTCGACCCTTTTCCTCCCCTCCTGTACCGCCGCGAAGTAGTCCACTACTGCCTATCCTCCAAGATAGAGCAAGACGAACACGCCAGCGAGGGAAAGAAGAACGCCAAGCAACTGGTTCGGTTCCAGCCTTTCCTTCAAAAATACGAGCCCATAGCTCGTGGCGACGGCCCCTCCCATTCCTGAGAGGGCGGTAACCACGGGGAGGGCGCTGCCTGCAGCTTCAATCCCGTAGGTGAACGCCAGGAATCCGAAGGCCTCGAGGACCCCCATCGCAATCATTGTCTTGGATATGACGAGACGGCTCGGTTTCGCTTCCTGCCTCAGAACAGGCGCCAGCAGGAAACCAGCAGAAATGGCGATGATTCGGAGGAAGATCACTGGGAGGACCACGCTGACTGACGGGGCTGCATACCCGATTCCAATGTAGACCATTCCGAAGCAGAGTGAAGCTCCTACGGCCAGACCGACCCCCTTCGTCAGCCTGGGTGCCCCCGCCCCACGCAGGTATGCGCGGAGCTCGGAGAACCGGGTCGAGAGGAGAATCACCCCTGCGATTATGCCTGCGAGGGCGACAACCTGCAAGACAGAGAGGGACGCCCCGAGTATCACCACAGCGAGGACGGCAGTCACCGCCGGGTAGGTGTAGACCACAGGAGCCACTACAGAGACCACCCCGCGGTGGAACGCGCGGTAAAGGAAGACGAAGGCGGCGAAGTTAATCACACCTGCGCCGATCAGCGCTAGGACCGGATAGACCGGGAAAGCCAGTTTCGGACTGATTATCGGAATAAGGGCCAGGACCACCATAAGGGTGATCATATGCGAGTAGATTATCGTCCTGTAGTACCCCACCCTTTCCGATTGGCTTCGGGACATGTAGTCTGCCGTCCCCCAGCAGAAGGCTGTGGCGAGGCCCGTGGCAATGGACGCGTATACCAAGTGTTCCTTCTGCTGCCCTCCTTTCGGTTCGACTTTAAGAGGCGTCCTGAAGGGCAGGAAAACGCTTGAAAGTCGATGCCGAGATAGCTGTGGCATCCCCTGGGGAGGCGGCAGCTCTCGCTGGCAAGGCTGAGGAGTACGGGTTCGACTGCCTGTGGGTCAACGAGACCAAACATGACCCCTTCGTCCAGATTGCCCTGGCAGCCTGGTCCACCAAGAAAATCGAGCTGGGAACGTCGATAGCACTCGCCTTCACCCGTAGCCCCACGACCCTGGCCTACACCGCCTGGGACCTTCAGAACGTCTCGAAGGGGAGATTCATCCTTGGATTGGGGAGCCAGGTGAAGGGGCACATCGAAAGGAGGTTCGGGATGAAATGGGAGCCCCCCGCCCCCAAAATGAAAGACGTCGTTCTGGCCCTGAGGTCCGTCTGGGAAAGTTGGCAGGCAGGAACCAGACTGGACTACAGTGGACGATTCTTTCATCTGGACCTGATGACGCCTTTCTTCAATCCGGGTCCCATCGAAAACCCTGTCATACCAGTATACATCGCAGCGGTAAACGAAGGGATGTGCAGGGTCGCGGGAATGGTCGCCAACGGCATTCACATCCACCCACTTCACACCGCGAAGTACCTGAAGGAAGTCGTCCGCCCGGCGATAGCCGAAGGGGCCTCCAAGGCGTCCAGGAAGAAGGAGGACATCGCGGTTGCTGCCTCCGTGTTCGCGGCGGTGGGCGAGAACGAGAGCGAGGTCGGAGCAGTCAGGGAGGCAATGAGGCAACAGATCGCATTCTACGCCTCGACGCGCAGCTACTGGAAAGTCCTCGAGCTACACGGCTGGGGAGACGTCGGCGAAAGGCTGCACGCCCTATCTTTGAAGGGCGAGTGGGCCGAGATGGGGAAGGAGGTAACGGATAGCATGCTCGACGAATTCGTGGTCCAGGGGACTTGGTCCGAGATGGGGAGCGTGGTCGGGAAGAAGTACGGTGGGCTGGTGGACAGGGTCAGGATGTATCTCCCCTTCGATGGGGACGAGAAATGGCGGACCCTGGCGAAGGGGTTCACCGTCGGACGCTGATCTCCACCGCGTCTCCAGGACCGCTCCCGAAGTTCGGCGGGGATTCCTTGTAGGTGCTCGAATAGTTCCCGGAGTTCCTGACGTACTCCAGGTAGGGCGCTACTTCCTGGGCGTGGGACTTCACATTGTCGGCGACAACGACACTCCCCCGGTGAAGAAGTCCCTCGACTGATTTCAGGTAGGCGAGATAGTCCTCCTTGACGGCGTCCAAGAAGATCATGTCGAACATCCCACTGAGCGTCGGCAGCACCTTCTTCGCGTCCCCCACGATGATCTCGATGCGGTCAGCAAGGCCGGCGAGCTTGAAGTTGGCACGTGCGGTTCGCGCCCTTCCCTCGCTCAACTCTATACACGTCAGACGCCCACCGTCCCCCAGATGCCTCGCCATCCGGATGGCGCTGTAGCCGACCAGCGTCCCAACTTCCAAGATTGTCATTGGTCTGTGCTGCTCGATTACCTCGTCGAGAAACATTCCTCGCTTCGGCCCGATGATGGGGAGCCCCTGCCGTGGGGCGACCCTCTCTATGCCCGACAGGACCTCTTCCGGCTTCACGTACGCACTGTGCTGCTCCTAGGTGTAAAACATGTCGGTCGCCTCTCATGACGAGGACAATCTTTTTGTATTGGAAACAGGGATTTTCGTTGAGTTACATGTCAACGGAGCAGGTGGACATCAAAGAGGTACAGAAGCAGATCTCGAAAATCGTCGACCCCGAGATAGGGATGCCGATAGTCGAGATGAATCTAATCGACAGACTCGACATCAAGGACGGCCAGATTGACGTTGAGTACCACGCTACCACCCAGTACTGCCCCCCGGTGTTCGCGCTCAAGATTTCCCAGGACCTGAGGGACAGCCTGATGCAGGTGAAAGGGGTCAGGGAGGTCAAGGTCCTCGTGACTGGGCACTACTTCGCTGACGCTATCAACAGGCAGGTCAACAAGCCTGCCGCTGGTCCTGAAACCAAGCCCTCCGATCAAACCCAGGCTAGCAGCTAGAGAAGGGTTATCGCGGCTGCCAAGGCCCCGAGCCTGGCCGACACTTCGGTCACAGCTCCGCAAAGTATCACTACGTCCCCGTTCTTCGGTTTCAGTTCGTTTTTCAGGACAGGCCATGCTCTGCTGGGAAATTCCTTTTCGCAATCGGAGGAACCTCCGGGGATGATGAACCTCCCCGACCGGATTACGTAGGTCGTCGCTCCGGACGCACCAATCCCAACAGCCGAGTCCCGCTGCTCGATGCCTGAATGCACCCTACCCCCTGCCCCCCGGAGGACGAGGGCGGCTTGGTTTTCCCCCATCGAGAGCTCGGAACGGGGGAAAGATTCTAGGAGGGACAACGAGGCGTCCATGGAGTCTGCAAGGCGCCTTCCCGAAGGGGTTAGGAAGCAGCCAGCCCTGACGGCGCCTACGTACCCCCGGTTTCGAAGCTTGCCCAGAATCGTTCTGATTGCCCCCTCCCCGACCCCCGACCTTGCGGCCAGGGTCTGCCTTCCTACATAGGAAGAGCTCTCAATGGTCAAGAATACCAGCAGGAGGTGGGAAGGAGTGAAGGTTGGCGACGGCCCCGGGGCCTCCTTGCTCGCGAGTCTGAGCAGGCCCTTGATTGCTCGGAGAGAATCGGGTGAGTCCAATTTTCCCAAGATGTCCCCCAAAGACGCTAGCGAAATACATTTCCATTGGATGGATAATCCAACCAGTGATGCAAAGAAGTGAGAGCGTCGCCGTGGTGACGGTCTTTAGCGCTCTCGTCGTGGGTTCTGATTTCGCACTCGCGCCCTATCCCAACGTCAAACTCTTTGACACCCTGGTCTTCGTGGCCGCCTTCGTGTACGGTTTTCGAGTCGGCGCCGCCGTTGGCGTCCTTTCGGAGACCATCTGGGGATTCGTGAGCCCAAACGGGATGGCTGGAATCATCCTCCCCTTCCTGATTGGGGGTGAACTCCTCTTCGCTTTCGCAGGGTACGCTGCTTCGCGTGTCTGGACGAACCCAAGGACGAACGCTCTCTCCATACAGAATCTCTTCCTCGGTGCGTTGATGGCAATTTGCGCATTCGCGTGGGACTTCGAGACCAATTTGGCCACCGGACTCCTGGCGGGCGCGTCTACCGTTTCGGCGCTTTTGTGGTATGAAGTTTACGGGATTCCTTTCATGTTTGCCCATGAGACGAGCGACTTTGTCTTTGGCGCCCTGGCCGCACCACCGCTCATACTGTACACTTGGCAGGCGATGAAGGGAAGGACGCTTAGGGTGCTGGGAGCAGCCACCAAGGCCTCGCCAAGGGGGAAGGAGTAGGAAAATGCAGAACAGAACCCTTTACGGAATAGCCGCGGTGCTGGTTGCCGTCCTGCTGATAGTCTCGACCCTGGCAGTATTCTATTACTATCAAGACCAACAGGTACTCTCGCAGAACCAGAGCTATGTGGAGGAGCTAGACGCCGCCCTCGCAAGCTACAGGTCCCTTTCGGGTTCCTTCAATTCCAGCCTCAGCGAATACAGCATGACGCTGTCCCTCCTCGCGACGTCCGTGGCAAACTTGAACACCAGCACTCCGGCCTATGCAAACGCGAGCGCTGCCCTGAATTCCCTCTGGAAGTCCTACCAAGCGCTCTCTGCGAGTGGAGGGAGGAGGGCGCTCATCTATCAGGTGAACATTCTGGTCGACTACGGAAACGGGACACGGCGCTGGAACAACAGCACAGAAGTACAGCCTGGATGGAACGGGTACGTGGACACGCTCGTAGCTTTCAACGGCGAGGTCCAGGCGACATGGTACCCCAGCTACGGGGAACACATAGTCACGGGGCTGCAAGGAATCTCAAACACCAATTCGCAGTACTGGTTCCTGCTGACTTACAACAGCACGGCTTCCTGGCAGGTGGCCCAAGTCGGGGTGGACGATATCCCGATAGTCAACGGTACAACGTTCGCATGGTTGTTCTGCTCGGCCAACGCGAACTACCTCCCCACCTGTCCCCTCCCCTAGGGGCGCCGGAAGACTGCTGGGATGGTGTGACAGTCGCGGGGGACCTCCTGGTTATGAATGAACCCCCGGACAAGGACGAAAGCGCGCCACGACGACGGCAGCGACTCGTTCGCGAATCTACCTAGATGGTAGGGAGGTCGATGCCGTAGCAATCTACCGTGGGAAGCGAACTCCTGCGAGGGAGAGGCTCTATCTCGCCGAGAAGAATGACGGGGGTCCCCTGAACCTGATCCTCTTCGGGCCATCCAGTCTGATGTGCCTGCGCCTGTTCATGTCGGGTGTAACAGACTTATCGACAGTTGAACAAGGGAATCAAAGACTGATGACCAATAACTCAACCTCGTTGACAGCCGCGACAGCTTAAGAGAGGGAGAAAGGGACGTGCCCCTCCTTGCCTTCGGCCGAGGACCAGATGAAGGCGCTCGTGGTGGCCCTGATTCTCGACTCGAAGACCGAGGAGGCGATGACAGTCCTTTCACGCTGGTACAAAGTGTCCGCCCCCCGGCTAGGGATGGGGGTGGTGGAAGGCAAGACCAAGGGAGTGGCAGCGGTCTACTCCCAAAAGAGGAAGGAGATCCTCGCTGCGCGACGGGACTTCATGTTCGACCCCTTCGTCATGATCCACGAGTTCTACCATCATCTCAGGTCAGTGAGCGGACGGCACAGAGGGACTGAGAAGCAGGCGGACAAATTCGCCCTCGATTTCCTTGCCACATACAAGCGCCTGGCCTCGGCAATGAGCAACCGGAGCTAGACACCGAGGGCGTTCCAAACGTCGTCGTCGTTGTCGAGGAGGACGTAGCCGCACACGCTGCACTTGGTCCCAGTTATGCTTGCCTTCCCTTCCGGGCCCAGCCTCTTCTCATAGTGTTCCATCTGGCCGGCGTGGCAACGGTCACAAATCAACCCCTCCAGGCGAGGACAGGGCGGTATTAAGATAGGGCGGGCAAAGGTTTAGGTGGTTTGACGGCAACGACATCTCCGAGGGGTGGCTTGAAGCGCTTAGCATTTAGTTCACCTACGGCAGGACCTGACAAGTGTATCTTCTGCCAGATAGCGTCGAAGAAGTCCCCGTCGAACATCGTCTATGAGGATAGCAAGTACGTCGGCTTCCTGGACCTCTACCCCTTCTCACGAGGCCATACGCTGGTGTGCCCGAAGGAGCATGGGGAGACAATCTGGGATATGAATGAGCAGGACATAGCCGGGCTCTTCAAGGTGGCATCCAAGGTCTCCAAGGCCGTGGTGGCCGCCGTGGGGGCAGATGGGTTTAGGTTCGTCCAGAACAACGGAGAGGCCGCGAACCAAGTGGTCGCCCATGTGCATGTTCACGTGATACCAGTGAAAATGGAGGACAAAGGGAGGTTCTTCGAGAGGAAGCGGTACAGCCCCGAAGAGATGGAGGAGACTGCCCGTTTGATAAGATCAGAGATGGGTCAGACCTAGCGAGAGCCACTAGGGGACGAACACACAGACGGATGTAATGGCCGATTCGGTGCTAGAGCCTGTGATTAGATAGAGCGTGTAGACCCCTGGGCCGTAATCATTGATGAAGGAGTCCAAGGGGAACGCTATGTCGACAGTCTTTGACGTCACCTCCCATGTATCCGCGCAGACCGTGGTCCCCGAGGTGAACTGGCCGCAGTCTCCAAGGAAGCCAGTTCGGGGTAGAACCCCCCCTATTAGAGTGCCGGGCCCATATTCATGTGGACCGCTGTTGAGCTGACTAGGCGACATTGCTACGGTGGGGTTGTCGAAGGCAACGTAGAGAGAGTTGGGGGTAGGGAAGGACCCTGTCGGAGCTCCAGTCAGGGTGACGTAGTATGGATCGGGCGTGGAGGGCTGAGTCACCGTGAAGTTCAGGTTGATGTAATCGTTCTCGAACTCTTCGTCGAAGTAGACGGTGGTGCTGTTGTAGGCGACCCCTACTGAGACCTGATTGTGTAGGGGGTCGAGGATGTTGTATCTGTGGCCGTTGGCGCAGCAAGAGCTGTCGTTATAGACCATCGAGTACTCCAAATCCTTGACGGCTGTCTCAACCGAGCCGGTTGAAAGGAAATGGGGGATTGAGAAATAGAAGTAGGCCACGTTCTCAAAGTCTGCGCCGCGCCCACCCAGCAGAGAGTAGCGCATGTACGGCTTGTACCCCTGGGTGTCGAAGTGGCTGAAGTAGCCGTAGTAGAGCATGGAGTCGGCGTGCTGCTGGGCCGCCTGGTTGTAGTCAAGGGTGACCGGGCCAGTGCCGTTGGCAGCCCTATCCTGGTTGATCAACCCCAGGGCATAGGCCGCCAGCGTGCAGTAGTCAGAAGGATAAGCGATGTCTGCGGATCCGTTTCGAATGTCAGGTGCTGTCAGGTTCTCCACCGATACTACGCTCGAGCAGTTATTGTTGATTGTTGTCGAATTTGTCGAGGCGGTGCTCGTTGCGTTCGAGGGGGTGGAGGTGACAGTGCTGAGCCCCGTTGTAGAAGACCCGGAGAGGAAAGAGTAGCTTTGCTTGAGAACAGAAGAAAGGTACGGGGCAGTGAAGACAAAGGCGGCAAGCAGGACCAGAGCCGCAATGATGAGGCCAGCCGTCCTGTGGGACTTGGGAGGTGGCTGGTCGCCAGGCGCCCCATCCGTAGGAAATGAGCGTCTAGCATCGATGCTGATTCTCAAACTGACGGATAACTCACTCCGAGGGTATTAAGACAATAGTATTTCCAATCCATACAAATTCTTTGTCAAGTATGGGGGCCATGGCTCTGGCTGAAAGGCCGCGACCATGGCGCCGGGTTGGTTCCTGAAAAGGATGGCTAGGCTGTGAGGCCTTCGTCCTCTGGCACGATGACTCCTGCCGGAATCTCGGGGAAACTCTCCTTCATCCTCTGCTCGGCCACGATCGAAGCCTCTTCGAGGACCTTCTGCGCGTCCTCGTTGGCCGCATCGAAGTTGAGGGAGATGCCGCCGGTGGTGCTGGCGTCGACCAGCACGCTGCTTAGCAGCCCGGAAATCTCCCCTATCTCCTTGTCGGCTTCAGGAAGTGCCAGTCTGAGGCCCTCCTTCATATTCTTGATGACCGACACGGCCGGGGCAAGGGTGCTTGCGATCTCGCCCAGGTCGGTAATCGTTCCGAGCCTCAGCGAAATCTGCTCCATGGCGAGCTGCGCCTGGGTAACCATCTTACCCATCTTCCTGACCTCTGCGAGCTCGTTGGCATAGACCGCAGCGTGCTGCATGTCGTGTTTGGCAAGGGACGAGACAACGTTCTTGAAGATAGTAGAGTCACGCTGCTTGATACGGTTCACCGTGCTGTCGAGCTGCGAGATCAGGAGGCGTATCTGCCTGTTGGCAAGGTCGATTTGGGATTTCAGTGGAGTGGGTGTCTGGACGGACCCCCTGAGCCTGTCTAGCAGGCCTGGGGTCTTGTCCTTCTTCTCCCAGTTGGAGGAAAAGCTCATGCTGGGCCCCGCATAGGTCAAAGTTCCAATATACCGGGGGCTCTAATCGGGGTGCCAGTTTGAAGAAATATTGTTGACTGTGGCTATTCGACCGAGCCTAGGCTGAAATAGCATCAAGAGGAACGACGTTGCCGGGATGAGGAAGGAGGGAGGACTGGTGTATCTGACGGCCGGAGAAATGGCAGAGGCTGACAGGATGGCAATAGAAGACTATGGCATAGACGTAATCGCCCTGATGGAGAATGCAGGCGTAGCCACGGCTCAGCTCGCCAAGAAGATGCTCGGCGGAGATGTCCGGGGGAAGAACGTTTGGTGTCTCGTGGGCAGGGGGAACAACGGAGGGGACGGGCTCGTCGCCGCCCGCCATCTGAACAATTGGGGGGCAGGGGTGCGAGTGATACTCGCGGGGAAGAGGTCTGACCTCAGAGATATCCCCGCGAAGCAGATTGCAACTGTTGACAAGATGGGAATCTCCGTGGTTAGCACGGGGGAGGGTCTGGGGGATGCCCACCTCGTGGTGGATGCCCTTCTAGGGTACGGCTCCAGAGGGAGCCCAAGAGAGCCCGTAGCAGGGTTGATTCGACTGGCTAACGCGTCGAAGGTCCCCATTTTGGCCGTTGACATTCCATCTGGGATGGATGCTACCAGTGGAGAGCTTGGGGACCCGACCGTGGAGGCTAGGGCGACGGTGACCTTTGGGCTGCCGAAGACGGGATTCTTGAACCCAAAAGCCAGACCATATGTCGGCGAGCTGTACCTGGCAGACATATCTATGCCGGGCAGGATCTACGCCTCCCATTCTGCCGGGAGTGGAATATTCTCAAAGGAATCTCTTGTGCGGATTTGGTGAGTCGGTACACGGATCGCTAACGCTTTTGAACCGAACAGTCCCAGCTGGATA
Organism: Nitrososphaerales archaeon; assembly: GCA_035622475.1. GTDB lineage: Archaea > Thermoproteota > Nitrososphaeria > Nitrososphaerales > Gagatemarchaeaceae > UBA183. Next base: position 94,505 of record DASPVF010000035.1, on the reverse strand, counting down.
GGCTATGAGGGCCCAGGGTGAAGAGATGAAGTGCCCGAAGTGCGGGCGCCTCGACCTCAGGGAGACGCCGCAGGGAGTCACCTGCCGCGTATGCGGCTACGCGCTCTCGCCGGGCGAGAACGACAGGTACAGGCTCTACAGGTTGCTGAAGGAAGAAGAGAAGAAGGGCAAACGAAAATAACCTTCGAAGGGCACAACCGTTTAACTCCCGCCCCCGGGCGAGGGTAGAGGATGTCTGTAAGGGTCAGCCCAGTTTCCAAGTGGGCTGCTATTCTGATTATAGCGGTGGGGGCCTTCGTTCTCCTGGCCGGCTTCGCCACGGGAGAGCTCGCTAGCTACATCGCGGGGTCGGCCTTCGTGGTTTTGGGGGTGGTCCTGTACGCGCTCCTCATTTGGTTCACCAGGAAGCTCCGGCGGGAGATAGGTGATGTAGAAAGGGGTCAGGCAGCCGGTGCCTGAACGGAAATGAACCTGTGCTTCAGGTTTCGCTCCCATATTCTGGCGGCTAGGAACCCCCCTATGGTTCCGCTAAGGGCACCCACGACCAAGACAGGCAGATACACTTCCAAGAACGGCGCCGTCGTGCCGAACCCCAGTGTGATGAAAGCATAGGTCGCGACCAGCCCCGTGATGATTGTACTCACGCTCAAGGAGGCAACCAATCTCCTCGCGTGAACCTTGCCTTCAGTCGTGACTCGAAACAAGGTGCTGAACACGTCCACCAGTACCCCGTAAAAGAGAGCCACGCCAAATGCGAATGGACCAAACCCAAGCTGCAACGGCGTTTCAACCAGGCCGTTGATGAGACCGGTGTAGGTCGCACCACCAGGTCCGAGAAGTATGAAGCTGAGCGAGAGGATCATGGCCTCGAAGACGATCAGCGAGTCGCCAATCTCGAACGGAAGGGCACCGTATATGACGCCTATCAACACGCCGAAAAGAGTGGCTGTGACCAGTTTCTTTGAACTTACCAAGTCAGAAGGCGGAAGGAGTCACGCCGGGAGTGTATTTAACGATAGTTATAACACCGCAACTCATGTAGATACACAGCCCGTCATTTATGACCAAGGTACTCCCACGGTTGGAGCGAAGGTTCGAGATGGCCCGGAGGAGCATTGTCGCTTAGTCAGACTGTAAAACCTCCGGCCGGCGGCCGCATCGGCCGGAAGAAGTGGGACGCCATCGTCGTCGGTTGCGGCATCATGGGTGCGTCTGTCAGCTACAACCTGGCCAAGCGAGGGCTCCAGGTCCTCAACCTGGAAAGGTTCGGGGTCAACCACAGATACGGCTCGTCGCACGGAAAGACGCGGATCATCAGGCTCGCATACTACGAGGACCCGAGATACGTCCCTCTGCTGAGGAGGGCCTTCAAGTCCTGGAAGGAGGTAGAGGCCAAATCTGGGAAGAGGCTTCTCCAGATTACAGGCGGCCTTATGATTGGAAGGGAGAACTGGGAACTCGTCCAAGGAGTACTGAAGAGCGCCAAGGTTCACGGTCTCCCATGCGAGATCCTTTCTCCAGCGAAGGTGCGGGAAAGGTTTCCCGCTTTCACTCTAGGAGAGGGATACACGGCTGTCTTCGAGCCGAACGCAGGGGTCCTGTTTGCAGAGGATTGCGTGAGGGCCATGGTGGGCCTCGGAAGCGAGGCCGGTTGCGAATTCAGGTTCTCCGAGAAGGTGACGGGCTGGAGGAGCGGTCCCGAAGGTGTCGAAGTGCGAACGCCCAACGGGATCCAAGTCGCGGGCAAGGTCTTGTTCTGTGCGGGCGCTTGGAACGGGGAGCTGCTTCAGGGCGTGGTGCCGCTCCAATGCGAGAGGCAGGTCCCTCTGTGGTTCTCGTCGGGAGGGCAGGACGCTTTCTCTCCCCCCAATATGCCGGTGTTCATCATGGAAGAAGAAAAGGGGGTATTTTACTATGGGACACCGGATGTTGGGCACGGGGTCAAGGTTGCACGGACGCACGGCGGAGAGGTCAGCGGTCCAGACGACGTCAGAAGGGAGGTCACTGAACAGGACATTGCGCCAGTCAGGGAGTTCATCTCAAGGCACATGACGAAACTTGACGGCACACCAATCGCCTCTACCACTTGCATGTACTCGAACACCCCTGACCTGAACTTCGCCGTAGGAGCTCACCCAACGGACCCGAGGGTCGTCTTGATGAGTGCCTGTTCTGGCCACGGGTTCAAGTTCGCGAGCGTCCTAGGTGAAATCGCAGCGGACCTCGCCACCGACAAGAACCCTGCTTTCGACATCTCTTTCCTGAATCCGGGAAGGTTCACGCGATAAGACGCTAGGACAGCCCTGGCCCTCTTCAAATCACCGCTCTTTGGTGAGAACGCGACATGAACACCCGAGGGATGCCAACGGAGAGCAAAAGGGGAGGGTAGTAGCATCTCCGCCAAAGGGGTCAGCTCGAGCAAGGTTTCGACGACCACAGGCCTCATGGTCATGCGGGGCGTGCCCATTGGGAGGAGGATTGACGTTGGCTGGGTTCTCTGGGGCGCTCCTTCGCGTTTATACTGATTGCCTGGCGGCGGTGAGGGCGGGAGTTGTTCAGCGAATACAGGGGCATTCCCTGGCAGGCTAGACTGCTCATTTACCTGAGTTTCATCCCAAACATTGCTATCGGCTTCATCTACACGGATCTTTCTTACTTCCTGCCGAAGCTCCAAGGCATAGGGGCGGGATTGCCCATCACTGTAATGGGTGTCACCCTCGTTGCGCTGAGCTTCCCCTTCGGAATCATCGCCGACAGGGTGGGGAAGACGAAGATGCTGGTGCTCGGGAACCTCTGCGCGAGCCTGAGCCTTATTGGGTTCGCCCTGACATCAAATTACGCTCTGGTCCTAATGGTCGCCATCCTGGAGGGGACTGGCGAAGCTGCTTACGCTGTTTCCTTCGTGGCTCTGATTGCGGACATGGCGGGAGACGAGAAGAGGACGCCCGCATTTTCCCTGCTGGCTTTCTTGGGCTGGGTGGCAGGGGCCTTGGGCGGGTTCATCATCTATTCGGTCGATGCGCTCCACAGCATAGGTTTGTCCCTGAAGGAAGCCCACGTCGTTCTGTTCGTGACCGTCGGGCTCCTCAGCCTTTCGATGGCGCCACTCATGTCCAGAATCAGGGAGGAATCGGTGCGTGGCAGGCGGAGGGAGCTCCTGCCTAGGAAATCATGGCGCGTCATCCTGAAGTATGGTGGCTACAGCGTGGTCATCGCGGTAGGCGCAGGACTATTCGTGCCGCTGATGGCATTCTGGTTCTCCCAGGCGTATGGCGTGTCAGACGATCTCAGCGGGCTCGTGCTCGGCTTCACCAGTCTGTTGACCGCCGGGGTGGTTTTCGTCGCGCCGCGGCTCGCGCGGAAGTTGGGACTGGTGAGGGCCACCGTCGTCACTCAGGCCGCCTCGACCGTCTTCATGGTTGCGCTCCCATCCGCGCCGAACTTCGGGGTGGCGGCATCGATCTATATCGTCAGGGTCTTCCTGATGAATCTCTCCAACCCGCTCACTCAATCGCTCATCATGGGACTGGTCTCCCCAGACGAGAGAGGGATGGCGGCAGGGGTGAGCGCTGCCATTTGGAGGCTCCCCAATGCTCTGTCGGCTTCTGTGGGGTATAGCATGATGTACGCAGGCCTTCTTGCCCTCCCATTCTATTACGCAACGGCACTCTACATCGTGGGGATAAGCGCATTCTGGCTCATGTTCAAAGGTGCGAAGCTTCCCGAAGAGAGCCCCAAACCGAGTCAGCCAGCGGTCCAGTCGTCCAGCCTTGAAGGACCTGAAGACGAGCGCTGAATATCAGCCACCCGGACGCCGACTAGCCTCACGGGCTTCCCACGAGTCTCGAACTCGTCGAGCAGCCTCTCGACTGCTTCGAGTAAGGGCTCCTCGCTGTCGGTGTGGCTGACAAGGGTCTTCTCCCTCGTGTGGGTCTCGAAGCCCTGGAATCTGATCTTGATTCCTGCAACCCTGTACGAGTAGCCTGCGGATCTCACCCTTCTCATCAGTTCCGACGCCCCGTCGGCTGCCTCCCTCCTGATGGCGTGAAAGTCCTTCACGTCTTCCTTGAAGGTCCTCTCGACGCTCAGCGACTTCGGCAGCTCCTGTTGCCTGACCTCGACGTTCTCTTCGCCGTGAATCACTCCCCAGAGCCAGACACCATTCTTCCCGAACCAACCGAGAAGCTGCTTGCCGTCTAGCTGCTGGAGCTGCCCGATGGTGGCTATACCCTTCTCGTTCAGAAACTCTCCCGTTTTCCTGCCAATGCCGGGCACGACGCCGATGGGGAGGGGGGCGAGGAACCCGGGAACATCCCCGAATGGGACCACGGTGAGCCCGTCCGGCTTGTTCCTATCTGACGCGATTTTCGCCGACGACTTGTTTGGGCCGACCCCGACTGAGCAGCTGAGATGATGCTTCTCTTTGACCGCCCGCTTGACGAGTCTTGCCACTTCCTTCGCAGATTCCTCGTCATTGGCCCTGCTCGTGACGTCCAGGAACGCCTCGTCTATGCTCGCTTGCTCGAACTTGTCGGCGAAGCCCCTCAGGGTCGCCATGACCTCTTCTGAGACCCTCTCGTAGAGTCCCCAGTTCGGAGGAATGTAGTTCGCATGTGGGCAGAGTCGATAGGCAATCGAGATCGGCATCCCTGACCTGAGCCCGAACTTCCTCGCCTCATAGGAACAGGCTATGACGACTCCCCTTCCCTTCCCTCCATCGGGACTCGCACCAACCACCACCGGCAGGTCCCTGAGTTCCGGATGCTCCCTAACTTCTGCGGAGACGTAGAAAGCGTCCAGGTCCACGTGAAGGATTGCCCTTGGTTCTCGCTGCATCTGTCAGCTACGTCCCGAAGAGCGTCTGCTGCTCCGTCCCCTGAGCCTTCCAGCCGAGCTCCATCAGCCCCAGGAGCCTGCGGAACTCGTTCGAGGACTCGGGACTGAAGCCTGCGAAGTGATTGTTGAAGAAGACGTACCCGGACTCGAACTTGCCGGCATTCTGCTTCACGGTGGTGGCCCAGCGCTGCATGTCGGCGGACCTGTCCTTCTGGATGCCAGTGAACTCCGTAAGTTCCCTGTCCCCAACCATTCTCAGGTAGACGAAATCAGCCGTGACCTCGGGGGGAGTCTCAACGTATTGGTTGAGGGACCAGACCAGGGCGATGTTGTTCTTCTTCAGCAGGGAGTAGACCTCCGGGGTGAACCAGGACTTGTGGCGGAACTCGATGGCATGCTTGAACTCCGGGTTCAACTGGGAGAGGAATTCCTTCATCACAGCCTCGTGGCTGCTCAGTTTGATGGAAGGGGGGAGTTGGATTGCTATGGGGCCAAGCTTATCCTTCAGCTTACTCATCGTGCTGTAGAAGTACACCAGTGTCGCCTCCGAGTTCTTCAGCTTGTTCTCATGGGTGATTTTCTTTGGGAGCTTCGGGGAAAAGATGAAGCCCTCAGGAGTGTTGTTCCTCCATTGTGTAATCATGTACTGGTTTGGGACCCTGTAGAAACTCGAGTCGATTTCAACGCAGTTGAAGACTTTCGCGTAGTAGCTCAGATAGTCCTTGGCGGGGAGCCCCTTGGGGTAGAATATCCCCTGCCAGTCCTCGTAGGACCAGCCGCTGCACCCTATCCTAAGCTCTTCAAGGTCCATGAATGGGTAACCGTTCCCGAAGCTGGCAGGCGTTCGCCATATTTATTTACATGGAGCGGGGGTCGATTCTCGTACGATCTTGTCTCAGGGTAATCCAGACATCCGGCAGCAGGTAGACGACAACAGAGGAATAGCCAAGAAGCTAGAGCTCCTCATACCCGGCCTCAGAGGGTACAGGACGAAGGAGGACCTGAGGGCTTCGGATTCGATGCTCAGGAACCAGGTGGCCGACAAGCTTGACCACGTGAAAGATAATCTGCAGCAGTTGAGAAAACAGGTTGCCGCGGGCAACGACCTTACGAACCTGACAAACGTTGGGTCGCTCATCGCCCAGGTTCAGACCCTCAGCGGGGAGGTTAGGCACGCGGCCCAGGGGTACTCGGGGTGGGTGGCACCGATACAGATGACTGATGATAAGTTGAACAAGTTGTACGAGTACGACTACTCGTTCGTCAGCGCAGTCTGGCAAATGGACCAGGCGACTTCACCAGGGACGCTTACCTACGATGGGGCTGCGCCTAACTCGATTCAAGACGCCTTGAGCGGGTTCTCCAGGTCCGTCGCGGACATCAAGCAGAAGTGGTCGCAGAGGATAGAAGCAATACAGGGCGTAGCCCTCGGACAGTGATTGGGATGGTATTCGGTAAGAAGAGCAACGCAGAAGTGCCGGCGACTGGCGGGAGTGTCTTAGGTTCAACCACATTCGCCTGGCCCGACGACCAGAAGGTCAACAGTGCCCTGTGGAAGGCGCCGCGGCAGATACGGCTGAACGACAACATCGTAGTCAGAGAGGACGAGATTGCTGTATTCTACAGAGACGGAAAGGCGCTTACTTACTTCGACCAGCCCAACAGGTACGCTCTGACCGACTTCAACGCCCCCATCGTAGGGAACCTCCTGAAGTTCTTCACAGGGGTGACGCAGTGGGCTGAGGTGTACTACATACCGAAGAGGTACATGGATGGGAAGTTCGGGAGCACACAACCATACTCTTTCACGGACGCAACCTTCGGTGTGGTCAACCTGAGGGTGTTTGGGGAGTACAGATGGAAGATTTCGTCGCCCGAGCTGTTCATCAACCAGTTCGTGGGAACGTTCAGTGCGGAGACCTCTTCAGACGTAGAAGACAGATTGAAGGAGCAGCTGATCATTCTAGTCTACAACTCCCTCGGGAAGATGAAACAGCAGGGCCTGAAGGTGACCGACCTAGCTGCCAACCTTACCAACATAGAGCAGGAAGTCCTGGCGTCGGGGCCTGACCACCTCGGTCAGTACGGGGTCGAGATCAACAAAATCTCAGGGCTTACGATTAGCCTCCCTGACGAAGTACAGAAAGCGATAGACACCAGGTCTGAGATGCAGGTCCTGGGTGTCAACTTCATGCAGTATCAGACGGGCAAGGCCATCGATGACGCCGCGAAGAACCCCAGTGGCGGGGCCGGGACCTTTGCAGGACTTGGAGCAGGCATCGGCGTCGGCGGAGTGATAGGAGGTCAGATGGCCGGGATGGGGATGGGCATGGGAGTGAACCAAAGGAGTTGCCCTAACTGCGGCTCCCTCATACCTGCCTCCGTGAAGTTCTGTCCTAACTGCGGTGCTTCACTACCTTCGCCAGGGGGACCACCGCCTCCAGCTGGCACAAGTAAGTTCTGTCCTAACTGCGGTAGCCCAGTGGATGCCGGCGCGAAGTTCTGCCCCAGCTGCGGGACGAAGTTCTAGGTGACGTTGATGAACTGTCCAAAGTGCGGCGCCGAGCTCCCGGATGATGCGACGTTCTGCTACAAGTGTGGGGCGAGGGTTTCAGGGGAGCCGTCTGTCTCCCAGGGAGATACGAATGCGAAGCCGGTTGCGGTCGTCGCACCCATGGACGCGAAGTCGATGAAGTGCCCGAACTGCGGGGCCCCGTTGGCGCCGAAGTTTGGAGAGATGATCATTACATGCGAGTACTGTGGGAGTAGCGTCTCGCTGGGAGACCAGGGGTGGACGGGGATCAAGAAGCAAACGATGCTCCCTATCAAGGTAGGCAGCGTGGACGACGCGAATAAGGAAATCACATCGCTGATGGACAAGGGGTTTCTCCACAGGCACCTTCACGAAGACTCGCAACAGGAGGAGCTGACGCTGTCTTACATCCCGTATTGGATAGTGAGCGTTTCAGCCAGAACGACGGTTGTCGCCACCAACACAGCCGCGCAAGTGGGCCAGACAGCCACCACGGCGGCTCTCATGGGGGTCATTTTGGGCGGTATGGGAGGAGGGGGGTTCGGCGGAGGGATGGGAGGAAGGAGGAGGGCCCTTGGTAGGGTGAGCACTCCTCACCTTCCTGCTGGATTCATGCTAGGGCGATGGTTCAGTATGTGGGGGATGGGGATGGGCTACGGAGGGGGAATGATGAAGTCGGAACAGATGGACGCCAACTACAACTTCCCCGTGGTAGCCCTCAAGGCCCTGACCGAATATCAGCCTAGGGACTACCAGTTCAACCTCGAAGGGAGGGCGGACTTCGACATCACCAAGATCCCAAAGAACGTAAAGGTCCTCAACGGGGACATCGGAGAAGATGCGGCCAAGGGGCAGGCGAAGACCCTGGTCGACCAGCTGCAATCAGAGAAGGCCCACGCGAAGTATCACATGATACAGAGGCTCACAACAGAGTCCGACGTAGGGGATGTCGAGCTGCTGCACGTGCCAATCTGGTTCGCCAGGTACGAACACAAGGGAAACAAGATTGTGTTGGTACTCGACGCCAACTCGGGTAATGTAATCAACAGCATCGGACTGTAGCCACAGTGGCCGGCACCCTTCCGAGGCGTCTGCCGAGGGTTAAAATACAACGGTGAAGGAACGAACTCTCGCTCTGTTCACTAGAAGGTTGTGCATGAAATGAAGCTCCTAAGAGTCATCATCGTTGTCGTTGTGGTCGTCGTCATAATAGTTGCAGCCCTCTACGCCTTGGGGGTCTTCTCTGGCCCGGGACCGACCTGTACGACTACCTGGCAGTGCGCGGCAGGGTATCCCCTTCAGGTGGGAGGGGGTTATGCCGTGGCCGGGCAGCAGTGCGTCAACAGCACTTCTTCCTTCTATTGCATCGGAGGGCTGGACGCCAACGGCGGGCCCCGGGACGAGGTTTACTACTCCTCCCCAGTTTCCTCCACGACCCAGAACGTAACCAGTTGGACGCTCAATACTGATTCGTATCCTCAGTACATAGACGGCCAGTCTTGCGTGCTTTCTTCGGGCTACGTATACTGCGTAGGTGGATCTTATGATAGCGGCGGTGATGACATAGCTTCCAGCTACTTCGCTCCTTTGAGCCAGGCTGGCGCCATTGGCAATTGGAGCTCCACCACCCAGTATCCGATACCCATCGACACTCAATCATGCGTGACGGCGTCGTCGTACATCTATTGCATAGGGGGAGAGAACGAGACCGACGGTTCCGCTACCGACGTAGCAGTGACCAACTCAGTCTGGTATGCCCCACTATCGCCTTCGGGGATTGGCTCGTGGGTCCACACCACGGCTTACCCCTCTGACGTCTACTATCCGAGCTGTTATGCGGCGAACAATTATGTTTACTGCCTCGGAGGCGCGGACAGCAACGAAAACTCCCTGACCAACGTCTACTATGCCACCCTGTCCTCGTCTGGCGTGGGGCCCTGGGCGTCGACGACGTCTTATCCCGTTGCAGCTTCCGGCCAGGCCTGCGTCATTTCCTCTGACAACATATACTGTGTGGGCGGTGAAACCGCCCCCGGCAGTAGCAGCACCGCTCCTTCGTACACCAATGCCGTTTACTACGCGTCGTTGTCAGCCGGCGGCATAGGTGATTGGAAGTCCGCGCCTAGCTTCCCTTACAGCACATGGACAACATGCCTTACTTCAACAGGAAACGTCTACTGCTTCGGGGGGTTCGATAGTAGCTCAGTTGGCGAGGACAACCTTGTCCACTATGCTTCCCTGACTTCGCTCACAACTTGAAGGTCCAGGCTACGGAACATTCCGGGCTGGGGGTGTGTAGTCCCATCAAGGGACATCTACTGCGTGAGGGGCTTCGGCGGAATCACCACAGGTGCGAAAAATCCCGTTAGATATGCTTCGTTGGAATCACTTGCGAGCCAAAACCCAAACAACCAATCCAGAAATACCTAAAGGTTGAATCCATGGCCATGGCGACGAGAAAACAGGGAGTGCCCGTTGTGGTCCCGGCGGATGTCTGGCAGCCCCTGATGGAAATAAGGGCCCATCTCGACTCGGAGTGCCCGGGGGCACCGACCCCCATCGAGGAGTTGCTCAAGGAAATCATCAGCCACTACGAAAGGTGCGAGAAGGCGGCAGACGAGGCTGAGGACTTCTGCAAGAGGGCTCAGGCCTGGAAGAAGTCAGGCTGATTCGCGAAAGAACCAGACGACCACTCTGACTGCTGTGCAGGCTGGGTTTTATTTTATTATCAGGATGGAGGAAGGTGGGCATATGAAATTCGGTACCATCAGGCAGACCGCACTGTTCGATGCCACACCCCTGGAGGTCTACGAGGCCTATGTTGACCCTAAGAAGCACGCAGCTTTCACGGGACAGAGCGCCAGCGGGGCTCCGAAGATCGGAGGGAAGTTCACGGCAGGGGACGGTTACATCACTGGGAAGTACCTGGCGCTCGAGGAGGGGAAGCGCATACTCCACGAATGGACAACCACGGAGTGGCCGGAAGGGTACCCGCCGTCCGTCCTCGAGCTAAACCTCAAGGCTAAGGGGAAGAAGACCGAGTTGACCATGGTCCATTCGAAGGTCCCGGAGGGGCAGGTGGACTATTACGCCGAGGGATGGAAGGAATACTACTGGGAACCCCTGCGGAAGTACTTCGCCAAGAAGTGACGCACGGCTTACCCAAGTGGCCGGCCTGCGGCAAAGAGAATCGGCAGCCGGCCAAGGAGTGGGTGGGAGGCGCTAGGTCGAGCAAGCCGATGGAAGTACGACGTTCTTTTGCATCTCCTGCAGTTCAAGTTACGTGACTCGGGCTGACTCTAAGGCGGGGGTCGTGAAGGCATTGAAGAGGAAGGGCTAACGCTGCTGCAGAGGCCTGAACTCAAACCCACACTTGACGCATACACGCATTCCAGGGGCTTCAGTGATTACTTGTCTGGTTCTGCACCGAGGACACTCGACGGTGACGTTGGCGGACTTGATCGAATCTGAATGTTGCGAACGGACCTTGTCTATCGCGTCGCGGTAGGCATCTTTGCGGTAGCTGGGTGCCATCGCGGCAACGATGTGCGTACCGGCAGAAAAAGTTGACCTACTAGACTTCTTCCAGCGTGAAAGTGAACCTGGCGCCCGCGAACTCACCCGTGCTGACCCTTTCCCAAGTGACGTTGTAGGTTTTGGTGACGTTCGCCCCAATGATACTTATCTGCTTCGGGACCTCGGCAAAGAGCTTCTCCACCTTGGCTGGGTCTTTGGTGAAGATGAGGCTCCTGCGTCGTTTCATGAGATACTTGACGGCCACGTTCTGGTGGGCATGCCCCTCGACGGGGATTTTTTCGGTGCCGGTGTCTATCGTAAATGCTCGCTTGGCCATGTCTGTGTTACCGGCATGTTCAGCCCGAGGTAAATAGCTTCGGGGTCAATGGGAGTATACAAGGAACGTGAAGACTTAGAATTCGCCGGATACTTCAGCGCTGGGTCAGAACACTCGAAGGGTCATTAGGTACCGCAGCGGAAGGAGGGGATACCACGACGGTTGTGTTGCTCGCACCTCTCCGACCAATCGACCATAGCAGTCTTGCCAGGATGCCCTGCTTGCCGGAGTCGACTACCTCCAAGTCCAGACATAGGCGGCGGGCGAGCTTGCTTGCTTCCTCTATGGTCCGCCGATGATCTTCGTCAAGGACGTATCTGTAGGTCACGTTGCGGTTCACCCTCGTCCCAATCGGGACCCCGGATGGCGAGTACAACGTCTGGTTGAACACGAACACACTGTCTGGGACCTTTCGGCTCCTAACAACTACCCTGACCTTTCCCTCTAGGCTCATTTCCCTCCCTCCACGTTGACCACGTCGAACTCGACCCCCCAAGGATACTCAATCACCCTGAGGAACGCCTGTCCGCTCCTGATCTTTTCACGAACAGAGTCCATGTCTTCCGAACTTTCGTTAATGGGCACCGGCTTTGTCGCCGAGACCGACGTCAAACATCGCGGATTGGTGCGTTGGTGTTGGCTCATTTTGTTTCTAACCACCATCGACGGTAGCATGCCGGTGTGTATATAAGCTTTCACACCCTCCTAGTCATCTATACCGGTGATAAGGTTCAAATATCTCCGGGGCTTAGCCGACGGGGATGCAGAAAACAGACTCAAGCCTACCTCAGAAAAGCCTCGAGTTATGTCTGGATTTCACGGATACCGTAGACTGGAGAACAAGCAAACATTCCAAGGAAGGCTTTGCTGAATACGGGGATTTGGTGAATTGGAGCCAGAAGAGAGGAGTTATCGAACAATTCGAGGCCAGCCGTTTGATTGCCCTTGCCAAGGCGGACAAGCCTGCTGTGGACGCCGTCCTCGATCAGGCGAAGACCCTGCGTGATGCGATCTATCGTATCTTCTCCGCCGTAGCACACGGAAAGAGAGCGAATTCCGATGACGTGAGAATTCTCAACTTGTACCTTGGACGAGCGATGGCTAAGGTGGAAGTGCAAATGACAGAGGATGGCTACAGACTCGGGTGGTGCACCGAGGAGTTGACCGACAAAATGCTTTACCCCGTCGCGAAGTCCGCCGCAGATTTGCTTACTTCTGTGTACCTGGACCGCGTCAGGGAGTGTGCGAATGAAGACGAGGGTTGCGGTTCAATGTTTCTAGACTATTCGAAGAGCCACTCACGACGCTGGTGTAGTATGAAGGGCTGTGGGAACAAGGCGAAGTCAAGAACTTACTACGCGAAGCACGGCCGTCCTCCACAGCCAAAACGGTAGCTGCTTCGCCAAGGGGTCACGTGACATTCCATGTCAATGGTAGGTTCAGGCCCTTTCCTCTTCCAGCCTCCAGAATTGGGCACCCCATTTCTTGTACGGAATCCGTATTGATTTCAGCCATTCAAGCTCCGTTGCGCGCGTGACTCGGCCTGTTATCGGGTGAGGAACGATATCATAACGAACAATGTAGCCTTTGGACCGGAGTGAGGAATCTATACGAGCCTCATGGTGATTAATGCGATCTGCAGCGAATTTCAACTCGGAGTACCCTCCTTTGAAGATAACATCCGGGCTTCGATAGTGCGTCCGCGACCAATTGAATCTCGTGGGAATCCCAGTTCCAATAACCCGAGGATTCCTGTAATCGCCTGCAAGCACCCAGGCGAGTGTCTTAGTGCAGCTAAGGCTTCAGGACTAGATGCACCACCCCTAAACACAGGATCGGGCAGAGCCGTCTGAAACGAGAAATTACCGTTTGGCAACAACTGATTTGACTTTTGTTGCTGAGCAGTCCGCCATTGAGTTCTCATAATCGGGTAGCAACACTATTAGGTGTAATTAACAACGCCGGCAAACAGATCCAACCCGACTCCAGGAGCCCCGAAAGTAATGTCTATGGTCTTTTGATGTTCGTCACGAGCAACCTGAACTGCAGCGTCTTCCCAGCCATTGGGTGGTTGCCCGACCTGCCGTACGCTTTTTCTGGCAGCAGGGTAACCTCCTTCGTCTCGTTAATCTTCATACCAATAAGGGCCTCCTCGAAGCCGCTAATGACCTCGTGCTTGCCGAGAACCACCTGGAGGGGTTTGTAATCCCGGGCGAGGTTGAACAGCCCCGCCTTGATGGCCTCCGCTTTCATGCTGGTGTCGAAGACTTTTCCTCCGGGGAACTTGCCGACATAATGAACTGAGACAGTGTCACCGTTCTGCGCGGCTATGTCGCTCAACGATCGAAGCCACGCCGGGGTTGTAATTAAGCAGGAAGACAAAGCCGCCCCTCGCTGTTTTCGTCTGCTCGTTCAGCTCCTGATGAAGTCCTTCTTCCATGTCACGTTCCGGCTTTGAATCGCACTCGGGAGTTGAACCGCCCTTCGGGCTTCGGTGCACCTTTAGGATTCAAACACTTCTGCGTCCCAGTCCGGTGCTAAGCAAAGCGCTCCACACCGCGCTCGGCCGAAGAAGGGTTCTCCTCCCTCCAACGTACCTCCACCCCCGTGCGTTTCCACCCCCGCCTGCGCTTCGCTGCCTTCCCGTGGCGTGGTCGTCGAACCACACCGGGCTCTGGCGAGCACAAGGCTCTGCTTCTGACTCGAGAGCAGTCCTGAATATTCCCAGACTCGCGCGGATCCTCGCGCGGTTCCGGGGTCGACTGTGACTGCACCCCAGCCATTGGCTGAGCCAACAGCGAGAGAGCTGCAAGTGTGGTAGTTCGAACGACTGTTATCCTAGCTTGACTCCACTTGCTGACAAAGAACAGATTTTCTATTGACACAATATCATCCAATCAGAAATGCGACTCGCCAGACGACGCCTGCCGATTGCTCTTGCTAGTCAGCGTTCGAAAACCATGACTCGGGGGTGCAGGTCCCCTAAGCCCAAGGAAGAAATCACGGCTGAGTCAGAGGTGGGGCGTGGCGGAGTCGCAAGTCCACAGAGCAATGAAGGCTGTCGTCAGGCAGGAACTTGAGAATGAGCGTTACGCGGTGGTCGAGGAACCTGTTTCTCCACCCGGGAAGAAAGTCAGCTGGACCTCATACAGGCCGGACCTGCTGGGATACAGATCGGAAGGCGGGACAGAGGAACTGGTCCTTGTGGAGTGCGAGACGCATCCCAACATGAAGCGGCTCAGGGAGAAGAACGTCTCCAGCGTTTCGTTGCAGCCCTTCCTCTTTCGACATGGGTCTGTGCGGAGGATACTCGCGGTCCCCCGAGGGAAGCTTGGCGCCGTGGACCTGCGGATAAGGGACAGTTGGGAAGTTTGGGTGATTGGAACCGTTTCGACGATAGACAAGTACCCGACTTTCCGTTGAATTGTTGCTGCCGCTAAGGCAACTAGTTATGTGAGGGGGGAGATGCCCCGGAGACGGTTTGGTGCCCTTCAAAGACAGGGAAGAAGCCGGGAAAGAACTCGCTCGCGCCCTTGAGGGGTTCAAGGGACAGGACGTAGTGGTCCTAGGCGTGCCGAGGGGCGGGGTCATTGTCGCGAGGGAGGTGGCTGAGGCGCTGGGCTCGCCGCTTGACATCGTCGTGACCCGGAAGATCGGTGCTCCGGGCGAGCCCGAGTTTGCTCTGGGAGCCGTCACTCAGGAGGGGGACGTAATCGTTGACAGCGGGGCTGCCGAGTCCGTTGGAGCCACCGCCGAGTATCTGCAGGAAGAAGCACGGAGGAAGAAGTCGGAGGTGAAAGAAAGAATGAGGGGTTTGAGAGGGGATATGCCGTACCTTAGTCTGGAGGGGAAGACCGTCATCATAATAGATGATGGAATGGCCACCGGGAACTCGATGAAGGCGGCGGTCCAATCAGTCAGGAAGAGAGGCCCGAAAGAAGTGGTCGTTGCTGTACCCGTGGCGCCGCGGGAAGCGGTGGCAGAACTTTCCATGGAAGGGTCCAGGGTCGTGTGCCTTGAGCAGCCCCGCTTTTTCTTCGCAATAGGAGAATTCTACAAAGACTTCCAGCAGGTGGAGGACTCGGAGGTCAGAGAACTGCTTCAGAGTGCGTGGAAGGGGCGCAGGCTCCAACCTGCGGCATAGACGCCAAGAGTTTTGGGGCCCGGGAACGGCCTAAGTCTGTGCCTCTCCTGAGTAATAGTCCCAGATCTTCTTCTGTTCTTCCTTGACATAGTTCATTTCGGCTGCCGAAAGCCTCGGATCGTTAGCCCGAGAGTAGGGCCTCCTCAGGGAGGGGGGCAGGCCGTCGTCGCAGAAGAAACCTCCTCCTGGAAAGCCGGTGTCCTTTCGGACGATAATTGCGGCGAATCCAGGCGCGCCCCTGCGATTTTCGACCCTATCCACGGCTGATATGGCCTCGAAGAGGGGGTGCCCCCTCGAAATCCCGAGAATCCTCATCAACTCTCCGTAGGCGAGGGTCTCATGGGCCTTGGCCTTTCTGAGGAGCACCTGCCTGAGGTCCTCGACAACAGGGTCCTGCACTCGCGTGCCACTCGCCAGCTCGCGGCCTTGAAGGCAGTACCTGCTGATCAGGACCTCCATTCTGCTCGACAGCTCGTCCCGTATCCCCCTGAGCTCCCCAAACGTCTTCCCCGTCGCTCCTGGCAGAGGCCAGTCCTCCGCCTTACCCTCGGCACCCGTGGGGCACCTGTCCAGGCACCCGAACGTCACCACTCGTGATGCGTTAGCGACAAGAGCGGCAGTGACGAACCTTGGGGTCCGTTCGGTAAGCACGATTCCCACCTCGCTCAGCAACTGGCGGACGTTGGGGTTGATGGAAGCGGCTGGGCTCACCCCTGCGCTTTCGGCGCGCCAACCAGGTGGAGCCTTAGAATTGAACAGCTCTTCAGAAAGCACGCTCCTGAAGGTGTTCTCAACGCAGACGAAGAGGATCGTTTTCGTGGCCCTTTTCTGCGGTTCCCCCTGATTTAATGACTGCTTCCCTTGAGTTTCAGGACTCCAAGCTCTTTGCGACCCTGAACTGGTCTCCGACAATGGCCCTCATGTTCAGGAGTCCGAATGGTTTGCCATGGTCGGTAACGAAGACAGCCCTGATACTGTGCTTAGCCATCAATTGGACGCCTTCGGAGAGTGGCCTGTCTGCCTCGATGGAGATCATGGGAGACGTCATGATCTTCCTTACGGGTATGCTTGACGAAAGCAAATCATCGGCCGCGATTCGGTACAGTATGTCACGCTCCGTGAGGATTCCCTTCGGTTCTCCGTTAATCAGAGCGAGGACGTTGCCAGTACCTTTGTCGCGCATCATCTGGGCAGCCTTGAGGACAGATTCGTTGGCGTCAATCATGAGAGGATCTGTTTTCACGAAGTTCCTGATAGTCGGAACAGAGGACTCACCAGCCTCAATCCAGAAAGTGAGCGAGTAGTGGCAGTTGGGACATTCCTCAGGGGTGTTATCGCCCTCGAAGATGTGCCCACAGCGGTAGCACTCCCATCTTGTCATTCCGAAGGAAAGGGTTTCCGTGGTATATTAAGAACGTGGGGTCGAATCTGTTAGGGGGCGGGCGATGGCGCCGCCCCGTCCCTCGGGGCGATAGCGATGAGACGCCTGGCTTTGTGCTGGCAGAGAGAGGCATTGTCCGTGTAGTACTTCCAGGCCGTGTAGTTCTCCTCTACCTTGCCTAGGAGGAGGAGGATGTCCGCAGCCTGGAGATATCGCGATACCGCCGTGTCAGAGTTCCCCGCCTTCTCATCGGCAGCAGCATCGGTCATGAGCTGATTGGCATACCAGCGGAGCTTCTGTGCCCTTGTCATAGGGGGCTTGGGGGCCGCCTGCATGGCTTCCAATCGGCCCTGGGGCGGCAAAAGAAGGATTGGTCGAAATTCCTAGACGAGAACGTGAGAAGGGCGAAGTCAGCCGAACTCGACGGTCGTTCCCGTCGTGATGCCGTATTCCGCTGCGAAGCCGGCCTTCGCCTCAATCACATAATTCGCGGGCGCGCTAGGTGTATAGGTCGCGCACCCGAACCCGAAAGAGTTGAAACAGGGCGTTGCCCCGTTCTCGACGTAGACGACCAGGCCTGAGTCGCCCGTTGCGTTCACCCAGATCATGTCGAGGCTTGTGTTTGTGTCGTACATCCAGAAAGCCCAGTTGCTCGAATAGGGGAAGGCGAAGAGCATCGTTGTGTTGCTCGTCACCTTCGTGTTCATGAGGCCTCCCTGCCTTTGCTTCTGAGTCGTGGCGACATAGGTGAAGACGAAGGTCTTACCGTTTACCGAAAAACTGGATGGGACCTTTGATGTGACTGAGGCCGGGACGGTGCTAGACTCGTAGGTCGTATAGAACGCGAGCAGCGCCACCACAGCTAACACGCAGATGGCTACCGTCTTCCCAGAGAGAGCCAACGTTCATGTAGGATTCCCGGGGGAATATTTCTGCAGTTCCGAAAGGGAGGCACAAATGGCGACATGGAAATCCTGCGAGACGATGGAAGGGGGAGGAGTCTCGGACCTCTTCAGGGCAATCGTACCCGTTGGAAAAGTGGAAGCCTCACGGGGAGCGTGTTTTTTAAAGGAGTGAAGCCCAAATGATTCGGAAACATTGAGGCGGGACGGTGAAATCGAAGGCGAGCCGGCTGCCGTAAGCCCACGGGACGCTGAAGTGGTGCGGACCATTGAGGAGGAAGGACTTTCGATTTTCACCTTCGACGGGCTCAGACGAATAACAGGGGCCCATCCGGAGACTCTCTCCAGATCGCTGGAGAGGCTGGAGGATGGCGGCCTTGTGGTCAAGTCTCCCGAAGGGTACAGCGTTACAGAGAAGGCGAGAGAGTCTTTCGCGGCGAGGCCTGCCTATGGCGGAGCGAGAAAGATACCCATTCTGCACACATTTCTCCCCTACGAGGCGAGCGCTGGGACGATCATTTCAGCCCTCAAGGGGAGATGGTTCGATACCATTCGATGGGTGGGGATGGCCGAGACGGACGACGGTTTCGTTATGAAATGGGTCACCGAGGATGGGACGGCGACGATCGATGCCAGGTTCTCGGCGGGACAGTTGGATGTCGACGCAAAGGTTGCGAAGGACGCCGACCTTCCGAAGGCGATCCGCGCGGCCCACCAGCTGATGGGGAGAATCTCCAGGCTCTACGCCAGCCCCAGGCCGGGCGCAAGACCTGCACTGATGAGGATAGGCTACTTCAAGCCGTACGCGATGTGAGCCAGTACCTCCCGAACCCGCTCAACAAGTAGCTGCCGGTGCAAGCCACAGGCGGTGATTCTGACAAGATGACAGGAACGCAGGGGATGCAGCTGTTACAGTCATTTTCAAACGCTGTAACCGAGCTGGCTGAGAGCGTTTCACCTTCTGTGGTGAACGTGAACGCAGGAAGGAGAGGTGGAACAGGCATTGTCTGGTCCTCCGATGGGCTAGTCGTGACCGCGAGCCATGTCGTGGGGCACTCGACGGGACCAACGGTCGCGCTGAACGACGGTAAGGAAGTTGAGGCAAAGGTAGTCGGGAGGGATCCGTACACCGACATAGCCCTCCTCAAGGTGGACGCGTCAGGGCTGACCCCTGCAAGGGTAGGGAGCGCGGACGGCATCAGGGTGGGACAGTTCGTCCTGGCCCTGGCGAACACATCAGGCAAGATGGTTTCCGCCACGTCCGGCATCATAACGAGCCACCGAAGGAGCATGCGCGGCTTCTGGGGGGTCATGATAGAGGACGCCGTCGTCTCGGACGCGAAGCTGAACCCTGGCTACTCAGGAGGGCCCCTCGTGGATGCATCGGGGAAC
This sequence comes from Nitrososphaerales archaeon, assembly GCA_035622475.1. Lineage (GTDB taxonomy): Archaea > Thermoproteota > Nitrososphaeria > Nitrososphaerales > Gagatemarchaeaceae > UBA183. The sequence continues at coordinate 75,464 of DASPVF010000035.1, read as the reverse complement.
TTGCTGGGAATGAACGTGGCCTTCTTCGCCGGCAGGGGAGTGGCTGTTTCCGTAGACTCGCTGAAGGAAACCGTTGGCAAGATCTCAAAGGACGGTCGTGTCAAGAAAGGTTTCCTCGGGGTCGTAGTCGAACCCGTCGAGCTACCTGAAGAGCTAGCCAGGTCTCCCGAAGTCAACCAGGAGCAAGGGCTCCTCGTTAGGTCAGTCGATGCTGAGTCGCCCGCAAGGGCCGCTGGAGTATCCCTAGGTGACATCATCCTAAGGCTTGGGGATGCGCAGGCGGCCGACGAATACGAGCTACACAAGGCGCTCTCAGGGGATGTCGTGGGCAAGACAACCACCCTCCGGATTCTGAGGGCGGAAAAGGTCGCCGACCTGAAGGTCACTCCAAGGGAGGCGGAGATGTAGATGGCATCGTTCCCGAGGGAACCCAGCTTCCCTCAGCCGGGGGGACCCCGGGAGCCCCTCCCTCCCATCCGTCCCCCTTTCTGAAGCCGACGTACCGGATTGATTAGGGAGCCCAAGTTCGTCGACGACCATACGGCCTTCGACAGGGAGTATGTGCAGCCTACGTCCAGAGCCGCCCCCAGAACTGCAATGAACTCCGTTTGGGACTGCGGCCTTCTTCCCTGCATCACACGCTGGCTTTGAATGAGGCCGCCGCAGTGAGAACCTGCTGGGGGGCATAGAGATGTGGATTGAGCTCGAGGCAGACTAGGACCTCAGAGCCGGACAACTTCTCCATGAGTTCCATGAGGTTCGCCGTCCCCTCGCCCGGAACAAGGTGGGCATCCCGCGCGCCGGTGTTGTCACTCAGGTGCACCTCTACGAGCCGGTGGCCCGCCATTTGGATAAAATCGGCTAAGACTTGGGAACTTGCGTGGGCGTGCCCGGTGTCAAGTGTGAACCTGAGCCCCTCGACTGCCTCCAGGAGTTCCCTCAGAGAGTCGGCCGTGGACCCGAGCGGATAGTAATATCTCGACTTGCTCCTGGTCTGGTTCTCCACGCTTATGGCTAGCCTCCCGTCTGCAACCCTTACCATTGCTCGAAGGATGGAAGCAGCGCTTGCCGCCGAGGCGGGTACCATCGCCTCGTTGTGAACGCTCCCAGGGTGGACTGTAATCACCTTCGCCCCCAAGGAGTCGCCGAATCTGACGAACTCCTCCAAGGCCCTCTCAACCGCACTCCTCACAGGTTGGAAGGGATTAGCTGGGTTGAGGTCTGTGAAGGGCGCATGCATGGTGATGGTCATTTGATAGGAGGAGAGCGCTTCCCTCAGGGCATGTTCGTCGACCCAGCCAAGAAGCGCGTGAGGAGCGTCACCCCAGAGCTCAACGTAATCGAACCCAGCGTCGCCGATTGCACGGACGGAGGAGGCTACGTCAAGTCCCAGCAGTGACCAAGTGCTCAGACCGATCTTCAATTTCCCACACTAGAATGTACCGTCGGGTGCGAGCTCAGGAGGTGGGGGAGCTCTGGGCTGCCCTGAGTCTTTTCACCATTTCCTTTAGCATTTGCAGGGCTACCTCTGGGTTTGTCTTAACCAGGCCAGCGAACGCCCAGGACGTCAGCGCCCAGCACTTGGTCAAGGAAAGAGCGACTACGTCTGCAGATCGTGGCAGCTCGTCGATGAGCGACATCTCCCCGAAGAACTGTCCTTTCTCCAGGGTAGCGAGGGTTCTGTCCCCCTTGCGGACTTCGGCCTTCCCGTCGAGAATCAGGTAGAAGCCAACCCCCATGGCCCCTTCGCGCACAATGAAATCTCCGGCCTTGTATGACATCTCCCTCCCCTGAGACACCAGCGACTTCCTTTTCTTCTCGTCAAGGCCGGAGAAGAAGGGGACGGCGCCCAGCATCGAAGCAGCGTCAGAGGTGACTGCCATTCGGCTTCCGACCCGCTGGAACTCATTTAAACTCACCGACATACGCCGGGAACTTGTCGGCCGCGCTGCGGAATTTTTGAGGACGCAGTTCCCTATCGGATATGCCTGGCCTGAGGACGAATGGTCATCTTCTTCGGTTTGGGGCCGAGGGAGAGAACGGTCTTCTCATAATCGGACCAACTGACCCCAAGTTTATGGGCAACCATCATCTCGATCATGGTTGCGAACTCGTGCTCGTTCCTGTATGGTGCCTTTGGGTGGTTTCCAGGCTCGGCGTCTAGGGGATGTAGGTTCATCCGGCGCTCGGCCTCGAAGTTGACATCGAAGGCCACCACCTCTCTGTCTGTGATGCCATGCATCTTGCAGAGCTCATATTCGATCATCTCGTGAAGCGCCACCAGGAAGACGTACCTCTGGTCCTTCATCTTGCTTACCCTGATCTGCGCCGGCCTGCCAGGTATCCAGTCCCCCACCGTCTCGTACCTCTGCTTCTTGTGGGGCACCTGGGAAACCATGAAGACTGGTTTAGTGTCCTTGCGAGTGACGAGTGTCTTTGGCCGGAGCACCCCGGAACCCCTCAGCGAGGCGACTGAAAGCCTGGTGGAGGCGCCGCTGAGGCCATGGGATGACAAAGGAATCAGAACCAAGGCCGCCTGAGGCCCCCTAAGGGGTATGCTGTCAATTCGGCGCCCCTTTTTGGTTAACCAAAGTTAAGCCGCATGAGAGAGGTTGGGCGGACGACGGATGAGCCTCCTCTCCTTGGGGGTTTAACAAGGGGTCTCGGGAGCATCATGAGACGATACAAGGGTGGGTCCCGCCCGCCCTGCCTAGCCCTTTTTGAAGTCCAGGGCAGCCGAGTTGATGCAGTACCTCAGCCCAGTAGGCCTGGGCCCATCGTCGAAGACGTGACCTAGGTGAACACCGCAGTTACCACAGCTGACCTCTGTCCTGACCATGCCGAAGCTTCGGTCTGTATCCTCTCTTACGATGCCCTTCGAGACTGGCTGAAAGAAACTTGGCCACCCTGTGCCTGACTCAAACTTCGTGTCAGAGCTGAACAGCGGGGTGCCGCAGACTACGCACGAGTAGGTACCCTCCTCGTGGTTGTCCCAGTACTTACCTGTAAAGGGAGCCTCAGTACCCTTGTTGAAGCAGACGTTGACGGACTCTCGGTTCAGCTTCTCTTTGAGCTTCTGCATCTGATCCTGGGTGAGCACGTCTTGTTTTAGGGCAGCCTCGGAGTATAAACCTTGACCGAAATTCGGGGGAACCCTAAGTCGTTCGGCGGAGGTCTTATGTACAAATGTGTGCATTCGAAGTTCATGGAACCCGATCAGATAGTGCTCACTCCGGACGAGCTTCCAACTAAGTGGTACAATGTCGTGCCCGACATACCCGGAGGACTGCCACCCCCGAAGGAACCAGGGGACGGCGAGTCGAGGATGGAGGCTCTGAAGAAACGGCTGGTCGGGGAGTGCCTGCGCCAAGAGATGTCGACGTCGCGATGGATCGACATTCCAGAGGAGGTCAGGGGGCTCTACATTCATGCCGGGAGGCCAAGGCCGCTCTACAGGGCGAAACGTCTGGAGCAGAGGCTTGGGCTAAGTAAGGTCAGGATCTACTACAAGCGCGAGGACCTTAGCCCCACGGGGTCCCACAAGGTGAACACGGCCATCGCCCAGGCATACTATGCAGCTAGGGAGGGGAAAGAGACGCTCGTGACCGAGACGGGGGCGGGTCAGTGGGGGACAGCGCTGACGTATGCTTCGTCCCTTCTCGGCCTGAAGACGGTTGTCTTCTGGGTGAGGGCGGTATTCGACTGGAAAACAGATAGGAAACTCCTCATGCAGATGTATGGGGCAAAGGTCTACGCTTCACCCAGCGACCAGACAGCGTTCGGGAGGAAGCTGCTTAAGGTCGACCCCAGGCATCCCGGCTCCCTCGGCATTGCCGTCTCAGAAGGGCTCGAGTTCACGGACCTTGGAGAGGAGAGGGTCTACTGCTTGGGGTCGGTGCTAAACCACGTCCTCCTGCATCAGTCTGTCATAGGGCTGGAGTGCATCAAACAGTTCGAGAAAGCAGATGATTCCCCAGACCTTGTCATAGGCTGCCTCGGGGGAGGGTCGAATTTCGGAGGGATCGCGCTCCCGTTCATGGGGGAAGTCCTGCAGAAGAAGAGAGAGTGTGAGTTCCTCGCGGCCCAGTCGGAGGCCGCCCCCAATCTCGTCAGAGGCCAGTACAGGTACGATTTCGGGGACACCGCAGGTCACACCCCGCTGATGATGATGTACACGCTGGGTCACGATACTGCGATGACTCCCATCAAGTCCGACGGTCTGAGATATCATGCGGCCGCCCCCATAATCAGTGCTCTGCGGAACAAAGGGTATGTCAGGGCAGTAGCGTATCCGAGCGACGAGGAGCTCGTCTTTGAGGCGGCGAAGACATTCCTTGAGACAGAGGGGTGGTTGATTGCGGGGGAGTCCGCCCATGCGGTAAGGGCGGCTATGGACGAGGCGAAAAAAGCCGAGTCGGCGGGAGAAGAGAAGTGCATATTGGCCAACATCAGCGGCCATGGGTTCCTCGACCTGGACGCCTACAGGGCCAAAATAAGGGTCGGCTGAACTTCCGGGAGCCGTTCCGCCGGGCGCGGATAGTCTTAAGAATCGCCTTGTAGCTGATATGGCTGAAACTTGCCAAAGTTCACATCCGCACAACAGGGGTGGAAGGAGCAGACAGGGGCGATAATGTCAATCGAAATGTCCAAGCTCTTCATTGGTAAGACAAACGTCAGGAAGAGCCCAGGCGACGTGGGTGACCTCGTGGATTCGGTCAGAGAGAAGGGGATCCTTGAGCCATTGCTAGCCAGGCCCATAGGAGGGAGGTACGAGCTCGTAATCGGCTCGAGGAGGTTCGAGGCGGCCAAGATCGCGGGGCTGAAGAGGGTGCCTGCCATAGTCAGACCCATGACCGACGAGGAAGCGATCATAGTTTCCCTCGTGGAAAACATCCAGAGGAGGGACATCGAGCCCGAAGAGGAGTATGACGCCATCGTCGCCCTGAGGAAAGTGAACCCTCGTGCCTATGGGTCCTCGGAGCAGATCGCCAGGGCCATCGGAAAGTCGAGAAGATACGTCGAAGACAGGATAAGCGCGGTTGAGGCGGTCAGGAACATCCGCAAGGAGTCCAGGGCGGACATAGCTGTCAAGCAGGCACCACTCCCCAGGGAGAGGAAGGAGGGGGTGCTCCCTGTCAAGCATGCTACCTTCCTTCACAGGGCGGAGGAGGCGCCAACGGTCCAGGAGCTCCCCAAGAGGGAGAGGGCGACCCAGCTGAAGGAGCTGGCGGAGACCATAGCCCCCCTGCCCACCCCGGAGGCGGAGAATGTCGTGAGTCACTTCATGATGGCGCCCCAGAGGCCCGTGGAGGACATCAAGAACGAGGTCTCGTACCTGCACGCCGTGAAGTTGGAGATCCTGCTGGACCCGAGGGTGGCCGACGGGCTGAGGAGGGCGGCCGAGGAGAGGAATACGACGATGGAAGCTGTCGCCTCGCTGGCGATTCACTCCTGGCTCAGGCAGCAGCGCTACGCCTGATCTGAGGCAGCGGACCATTTCTCTGCCCACACGTCCCTAACCGGCCTGTAGACGTCTCGGAAGAAATCTTCAGCCGACAGAAGGGTGTTCTTGTCAAACTTCTTTACGTATGCCAGGGCCTCATTCCACGCCTCTGGGAACTTGTCCCCGAACCTTTTCCTAATTCTCTTGTCGAATTCTTCTTCCGTCTGCACCTTCCCTCCGAAGGTGAACAGTAATACACCTCCTTTCTCTATCTTGAATGCCATCTCGTCGCCCCCGCCAAGGAAGTAAGCATTCTTGGGCTTCGAACTTCTCTCCGATTCTTTACCACCGGTGCCCGACCCCGAGCCGCCCTTGAAGCCTCTTTTTGCTGCTGCGATGAAGGTGTTGCCCTGAAAAGCAATCTTACCGTTCCTCATGGTCACGTAAAAACCCGTGCTCACACTGAAACAATAAACCGGGCCTTTGTAGTACGGTGTCGTAATCCCCGACTTTTGTAGACCCCTGTATCGGGCAAGTGGAAACGATACACTGTAACAGGTGGAACGGTTCCCGTGAGCTTCATAGGCCGTGCGAATGTTCGTTGATAATCCAATCTTGGCTGCGATTTCAGCGACATCGTACGCCAGCTGCTTGGAAGTAGTTGTGAGCCTGATAAAGCGCTCAGCTTTCTTTGTGCCATCTCCTTTGAGCATTGGCTGAAGTAGGGACTTCAGGTGCCTGGGCGGGAGATTCTTGAACTTGGCAGAAATGAACTTGGCTGTGCTACCCTCGCCAAAACAGCTCACGACGAATTCACAGAGTTGTTTCCCGTATACATTCCACCGAATTGACCCTTCGTCCTCGTCCAAGTATTCGAAGCTGTGAAATGGTAGGCAAGCGAGAGTACTACGTATTTCGTCGACCACTTCTTTGTGTCTCTTGGCTTGAGACAATGTGAACAGGTATCGGTTCGTAGTATCCATTCCACCCTCGGACAGATAATATCCGGCCAGTCGCAACCATGTCGCGATGCGAATTCTTACCTCATGGAGTAAAGTTGGCCCAATCGAGCCGTTCTTATTCCAGAACTCAGGAACCTCAACATACTCGATATCTTCTCCTCCTTCCCAGTAAGCAGTTCCTGGTAGATTCACGCGCTTTCCAACGAGATCTTTCGCTAATCCAATCTTCCATGGAAGTTTGTCCAGATTTCGGCTGGAAGACTTGTACAGCATCCTGTGATTAGGGGTTACCAGTATGTCCACGAGCGTACTCCTGAAACGAACCATCTGGCCGTCGTATTCGAATGCCAGCAGTTGGCCGGGCACTTCATACCACATCGAGTTAGTGACGGGGTCGTAGACCATGATACGTTCTTGGAGCTTGACCGCGTTGTGGAGTTTCCAGCCATTTTCGGTAAGAACTAGGGTATCTTTGTCGTAGCATGCTCTGTTTAATCCCCATGAAAGACTCGATTCCAAAGGCAACCCTAGTACATATGCGCGTGCCGCTTGCAACAACGCCATAATTTGAAAGCGGCCAACCGCCATGGAGAGACCTAGCGGACAAGTCCAATCAATTATCTGTTTCGAATTGTAGGAGCGATGAATATGAGAGGTCTCTGAAACTAGTCAGTTAACCTAGCCATAGAACACCAAGGGTGTGAGCTGCTTATGGCTTCGCCGAGTACCATTTGATGCTGCAGCCGAAGGGCATTGTGTCTGGAACTCGAACGCTGTTTCCGGCGACCATGTCGTCGAGGGCGTTCCTGAGGTCGGGGTGGGCGACCCTCGATTCGTCGCGGGAGTCGTCGATTCTGCCGCGGTAGCGCAGGACCCTATTGCTGTCGAATGCGAACACATGGGGTGTACAGACGCCGCCATACGCTTCCACGACTTTCTGGGTCTCGTCTCTTAGGTAGGGAAAGTTGAATCCCTTCGCCTTGGCGCGCTTGACCATCTCAGTAAAGCTGTCCTCCGGATAGGCCTTATCGTCGTTAGAATTGATGACAACTAGCTGTACACCTTTAGGCGCGTAGTCCCGCTGAATCGAGACCATCCGAGCCTCGTAGTCCTTCACATACGGGCAGTGATTGCAGGAGAAGATCACCACCAGAACAGGCTTGTCCGCGAAGGACGCCAACGAGTATCGTCTATTGTCGACCCCCGGGAGGTCGAAGCTTGGGGCCGGCGAACCGAGCGACAAAGTGGGTACCGTCACGTCAATTTTGTTCTTCCATGGCTAGGTATATTGTTGTCGCTCTTTTTGGTTGCGTGTCAAAAAGGGGGAAAGGCGCAGGATGCCCGCGCCTTATGCTGTCGGACTTGTCACGGTTACGGTTACAAGCAGTCGCGCCGCGAACTCCGATGTCCCGTCCTTCAGATCGACTCTGAGAACCCCGTAGCCCGTGCTACCGAACTTGCCGAGGCTCCTGTCCTGAAAGAGGAATTGTGCACTGCCCGCCTGGCCATTGCCGACCATGTAGATTCGGTGCGGGCCAAGCTCGGCGGATCCACTGGAGATGCCGTAGGTGGTCCCGTTGATGTTGAAACTGCCGCCAGTGACGCTGATGATGTACCCGCCCTTCAGGACTCCTGTTACCTGCAATGTCATAGTTCCGGTGGCGGTCCCGTTGTCTGCGCGGTCTCCGATGACCCACCATCCTCCGGCGACGCTGGACAGGGTGATGGTCTGGCCGTCAGTTAGCTGGATCTTTTGTGAGGCCATGGTCACTGATTGCTGCAGTAGCTTAGATGGACTGGTGCTCTGCGAAGCGGACGGTGAGGCTGCTATCGCAGGATATGCGACGAGCAGGGCCATCACGGCGAACGCCCCGACGATGGACGCGATTGCTATTTTCTTCGTGTTCATTCTTGTTCGAGCTTTACTGTGCGCCCTCGGTATTTAGCGGGGCGGAAAGGAACGTCTGGACTTTCCGTCCAGACGATGGCTCCGAAAGGTTAAAGCCGATACCAAGGCCCGAAGGTTGAAAGTTGGCCTCCGGAGCCCTCCTCACCTCTTCTCTCAATATCATGGGCGCTCTTGTGGCACTGCTTACGAGCTACTATGCTTACAGGGCAAACAGACTTGTGTCTAGCTCCGTCCTGTGGGCCATAAGCGTCGGCTTCATGCTTCTCGGGTTCGGTCTTGTTGTCGACGCGGGGACCTCGCTCATCTCTGGGAGGACGCTGGTGGATATCACGGGGAGGACGGCCGGAGAATCGTTCGCTGACAAGGTCCTTACGCTCTTCGCTTCACTTACGTATCTGACCCTCCAGATGGTCGCGTACCTGATCATAGCAATAGGGTATGCGAGGTCGACCTATGGCCGCCAGCTGAGTGCAGCAGCCCCGGCCGCAGCCGTAGGTTTCGCCCTCGTGAGCCTGTACAGCTTTGCGATTCTGAGCTATTTCGTGACGCTCCTCCTTCTCGCCTTCATCGTCTTTCAGGGGTCTTTGCTCCGTTCGGGGCATGGAGGCAGATTTTCGGGGATGGTCCTACTCGCCTTTGTCCTGGTATTCGTGGCACACTGCGTGCTCCTTGTGTCTGTGCTAGCGCTGGGATCGGGGCTCTTCCTGATAGGGACGTCCGTCCAGTTCCTCGGGTTCCTATGCCTGCTGATATTTGTCGTAAGGAGCGAAGTGGTTGGCCCAGGGTGAGAAGCAGAGGAGTGTCCTGAGAATTAACCTGGACATCCTCAACGCGGTCAGGGATGAAGGGGATGCCAAGCCGACACACATACTCTACAAAGCGAACCTTTCGCACGAGAGGCTCGTCAAATACCTTGATGACCTGACGGCCAAGGGTCTCATAGAAATGAAGCAGGAGGGAGAGAACAGGACCTACAGCCTCACGCCGAAGGGGGTAAGCTTCCTGATAGAAATGAGGCGTGCCGAGTCATTCGTACAGGGGTTCGGCCTAGCCATCTGATGCTCCTGGGAACAGCATTTATTTCGAAGTCAGAGTCAAACACCCGAGTTGGCCGTTTCTTATGCGACCCGTCGACCTTGATATTTATCCCTGACAGGGCAGGGCTTGGGCGGCTGCATTGACTCCCCGGACAAAACTCATTTTGGTGCTCCCAATCATAGCGGCCTTCGTCATTGTGCTCGTGTACTTCCAGCTCTTTTCGAGCCCGGTAATAATCGCAATCATCTTTGTCGCTTGGTTGGTCGTGAGCCTGCTAAATAGGAGAAAATTCTCGGAGCAACGGGCTCGCAAAGCGGGCCGGGAGGGCTCGCAACTCTTCAGTGGCTAACCCAGCCCTTCCAGTCGCCATCCCTGGCGCCGTGTGTCTTGAGTATATGCTCCTTCAACTCGTTTTCCGTCTGGCAGACGAAACCGCAGTAGCACTTCAGCGCGAGGTATCCCCTGTCGCAAAGGAGGTGTTCCCGACAAAAACATTGCCTATTGTACGCCTGAGGTAGAGCTTCGAGGCTGCTCCCATCTAGCCTAGGTAGAGCCTCCGATAAGGGACGACCAGGTCTAGCTCCCTCTCCCTTGTTCGAAAGTCTGGGCAGACGGCTGCCAGCTTCCGCCTGAAGGCGGGAGAGTGGTTGAATTCGAGCAGGTGGGTAAGCTCGTGCATGACAACGTACTCCCTTAGCCTTTCAGGAAGGGCGATGAGCTGCCAGCTGAACGAGAGTCTTCCCTCCCTGGTACAGTAACCCCATTTGCCAATTTCCCTCACGTCGACCCTGCTCGGCCTTGCTCCGACAATCGGTGCCAGCTCGGCCACCTTCTTTACGGCATAGGCCGAACTTTCTTTGAGGAACCAGCGCCTGACCAGCTCCTTCAGGTGCCTCGGATCGCTCGTGTTCACGAAGAGCTGTCGCTTCTCCAGGTCAGGGACGAGACCTTCACCTGGACCATCGAAGACGAGTTTGAATGACTCGCCGCCGAACATGACCGAGTCCCGGGCCAGCACGTATCTCGTTTTCGTGAGGCGCTCATACTGGGAGCGAAGCCAGGTACCCCTCTTCGAGATGGCCTTCTCGACATCGACAGCCCTCCCCCGGGGGAGCACCACTTCAAGGGTCAAATCATCTCTGAACCTGAAGTAGGTGTATCGCCGGCTGGTTCCATATATCACAGTGTATTCCATTCGACGCGACCCCAGATCGACGAAGGGCAAACATCGAGTCGCGGTCACCCGGGTAGTTAACCGTGAAGCCCGGGCCGCAGCCGGATCGTATGTCGAGATGAGGTACGTGCTTTCGGGGGAAAGTTTCAAGTTCTCGCAAGTTGAATCAAGTACCTACTCCCTAGGCTGACTGAGCGCGCGACGCGAAATCCTTCCGCGTTCCCTAGCCTTGACAGGAGCTGCTTTTCGGTCATGATGTGCACCTTTTCTCCCATGAGCCTTCCAAAGAATCGGAAGAGCCTACCGAGCGGTGAGCCGGGCTCCACCTCCAGGATGACGTATGACCCTCCGGACCTGACCACCCTGGATACCTCGCCAAGGGCTCTGTCCAAGTCGGAGAAGTGATGGAGAGCCATAGTTGAATAGGCCTTATCAAAGGAAGCTTCGTCAAATGGTAGCTTCTCGGCTCCCGCAACCATACTTCTAACGGCCGGATGATCTCGCTTTGCTTCGGTGATTCGCCTCTCGTTTGGGTCGACCGCAAACACTTCGGTCCCCGGGAAGGCCTGAAGAATTCTAGACGCCTTTTCCCCTTTCCCTGCACCGATGTCGAGGATTCTGTCTCCACTCTTCGGATCTAACATGGCGATGAACCCCTCCCAATCGGATTCGGTCCCTGACCGGGGCAACGGTGTTTGATCCTTCAGCTCAGTCTGACGAGTTCTTGGGAAGCGTCGACTCGGGAGATTACGACCGCCGTGCCGAAGGCTATGATTTCGTCCATGGTGTTCCCGATCTCGGTGGAATCGAACATGACGCTGATCACCGCGTTGGCCCCCATGCTCTTGGCATGGTCGGCTAGCCTGTCAAGAGCCTGCTGCCTAGCCTGATGTGCCATTTCCGTGTATTCGTTGATTTCGCCCCCGCCGATGGATCTGAGGCCTGCCATCAGATTCCCGCCCAGGCCCCTGGATCGAACGGTGATGCCGTAGACCATGCCCAGTACCTTGTCCACTTTGTACCCTGGGGCGTAGTTGGAAGTCAGGAGCATTAGGGCTTGACTGGAGGTGGCCCTCCTAAGATCGGCGCCGCAGCTGGGACAGAAGGCGCTGCCGTCAGGAACCTGTTTGCCGCAGTTAGGACAAATCAAAATGACCAATACTTCGCTACCCTGCGCGTTATTTAAGTGGGGCAGCGAGTTCACTATGATGAGGACCCGTTGCGCTTCCCAGGGTTGTCCAGGCCCCCAAGGGTCTACGTAGACGCGAAGATTCTGAACGTCCATGACCCGATGCTTGAGAGGGAGGCCTACGTCGGTTACGTCGTCGAGGGGAGCAACAGGCACGACGCGACCAGAGTCGAAGCGGGGGAGAGCGATGACGCCGAGGTCCTGGCGATTCTATTCGCGATCAAAGAACTGAAGGACCAGCTCAGGCGGTTCACCATAGTATGCGACCACGAGTCGGTCGTCTCCGAAGCCAAGAGAAGTGTTTCAAAGCACCCGAGTGAACTGATGAAAAGACTGCGCGAGACTCTCAAGCAATACCCATCCGTTGGACTGGAGGTCTTGAAAGCGAACCCCGCCCATGGAATCGTTACGGAGTACGTCAACAATCTAAAGGCGGGACCAGAGGAGGGACTAGGCGCCGGAGGTGTAGGGCCTGCTCCTGAAGTACCTGACTAGCGAAACTCCCGAAGCGTCGATCCGAAGGTTGACCTGCCACCGTTCGACCCCCGCTTTTTCTGCGACCCTGGCGGCCTCAAAGATTCTGGCGTTAGTCCTGTCAGGATGCGGAGGCGTGAACGGTTTGGCGTCATACAAATAACAGAGGACAATTTTAGCTTTCTTCCCAGACGCCAGCGAGTTCCTCAGCGCCACCATGTGCTTGATTAGCCTGTCGAAAGAGTCGAACCTACTACGCCTGACTGTTGCAGTTCCCTTGGGGACAGGAAGCGTTGTCAGAGGCGTTTTCACTTCGACGTAGGCGTTTCCAACGAGAAAGTCTATCCTCGACTTCCCGAGCCTTACCTCGCGCTGAACGGGCCCCCTGGCCAAGCACCCGAGCGCTCTTCGTCTGAGAAAGAATTCGAGGTACCTGTTTGCGGCCGTCTGATTGATACCTATCCATTGGTAGTCCGCTCGAGAAGTCGAGATGGCCTCCACCGTGTGGGCTGTCTTCCTCGACTTCGAATGGGAGGTAGAGTAGAGGCATGGCAACCCGGGGAGCTTCAGGTCTCCCAGCCTGCCGGTAGTGGGGCAGTGACACCTGAGAGTTCTGTTCCCTGCCCGGACAAGCATGATGAATCGGTTCGGTCTGGAGATGATTATCCCCTGCTTCAGCGGGTCGGGGAACCTGAACATCAGCTCGGGTCGCGACGATTGTCTGCTCGTTTCGGCTCGAACCATCACGCCATGCCCGGAAGTTTAACCATTTGCTGATTTAGAAATCCCAGAAGCTGCTCTTCAACCCGATCGAATCCCAATAGTACATCAGTTCCTCCTTGGGCGGCCTTTGGTATTCGAGGTTCATCCTACCTTTGGAAAGAGGCTTGCAGACTTGGACCATCTTTTCGACAGTGAGGGATTCCCCCCGGAGATTCGGATTCTCAGCCAGCCAGTGGTTCAGGTGGTCCTTCGACGAGAAGTAGACCATGTTGTTGGAGCAGGTGTTGATCAAATTGTCGTACCATTTCGAAACGGGAGTGCTAAGGAAGATCAGCGGAGATATGGGTTTGCTCGATTCTACCTTTCCCTTGCTCAACGAGACCTCAATGGGTTCGGCACAATGATGGCAGAAGGATTCGACGTTGGCGTCCAGCTCCAGCATCACGTGCATGGATACAGAATCCCAGGCACAGTTGGCAAAGAAGCGTTTGCTCCCCACATAGACGCGGAACGGTGTCGAGATGGCTGAGTAGGGATTTGCCATCAGTATCCGCTGGGTTCCAGGCACGAGAAGTATGTGGTGGTCAGCTTCGAGCTCTCTGAAGCTTTCGAAGGCCTCCTTGCGGGTAAGCTTGAACCTCTGCATGACTTCCTCAAGAGGCGGAGCAGTGGTGTACTCGAAGAAGTGGTCGAAGATATACTTCCTCACCACCTTCAGGGTCGGGGTCGACTTCCAAACCTCCTTGCGAGGACCAGAGCTTCCCCGGCGTCTCTAGATAAGAGTGGAACTTTCACTTGGGGACGCTCACTGTCATCGCTTCGACTACTTCCATCCACGCATTGGCGCAGTTCTGGGGTACGTATCCCCCGCCCCCTAGTGCGACCATTCTCCCCGAGCAGAGTTCGTGGGACAGCCGATGGAGGAGTTCCCCCACCTGCCTGTGAGCTCTCGGAGTGTAATCTAGTCCTGCGATGGGGTCTCCTCTGAGTCCGTCTGCTCCGCACTGCAGAATGATGAACTCTGGCCTTGCCGACATCGCAAACTCTTCTAGCCTGGGGAGCCGAGACTCGAGGTCTGCGTCGCCGGCGCCTGGTTCCAAGGGGACGTTAATCTTGGACCCCTTCGCCGGCCCGTAGCCGTTCTCCCACGAGGATCCCGTGCCAGGGTAAAGATACCTGCCATCCTCGTGAATGTCGAAGATGAATAGCTCAGGGTCCGCCTCGTAGCTGTAGAAGACGCCGTCCCCATGGTGGACGTCGATGTCAACGTAAAGTATGCTCTGGACGTTGTGGCGTTTGCGCAGAACCTCGACGGCCACACCTATGTCGTTGAAGACGCAGAATCCTGCTGAGGATTCTCTGGCAGCGTGATGCAGCCCCCCGACCGGGTTGAAGGCGTGGTCGACCTCCCCCGCCATCACCTTCTCTACAGCATACACAGTAGATCCGACCACGTACTGGGCCGCCTCGAAGACACCATTGTAGGCGGGGGTGTCCCCCTGGTCAAGGGCGCCGTAGCCGAGCTGAGAAGCAAGCTCAACGTATCGTATGTGCCCCGCCGTGTGAAAGAGGCTGAGTAGCTCCATGTCTGCTTTCTGCGGGGGCAGACGATTGACATGCAGTTTCCGTTTCTGAAGTTCGTCCCAGAATCTCTGCGCCCTTTCGCTGGTGAACGGGTGAGGGGACGGAAACGAGTAGAGAAGCAGCTCTTTCCCCTCGAGGACCCCGACCCTGCAGGGCATGCGGCGGCGGTCAATAGACGCCACTCTTAGACTGTTGTTATTAGGCGCCAGGTGTGGCATGGGCTGTGGCCAGGAATCCGATGAGGACCTTCGCCAGGGAGGTCGAGAGTCAGCCGGGCATTCTCCTGAAGTTCTCAAAGTCAAACTTTCCAAAGGCCAGGAGGGGCTCGATTTTTGTCGGGGCAGGAGATTCCTATTCCGCCGCCCTGGCTGGATTTCACGCATCCAACGGCTGGTGTATCGCGGTCGATCCCTACCACCTGGCAAGCAGTCCTGATGTTGCGAGGGGAAAAGATGTCTTCCTAATCTCTGTCTCGGGGAGGACAGCTTCGAACTTGGCCGCGGCGAGGAAGGTACGCAACCTGGCGAGGCGGACGGTCGCAATCACATCAAACAAGGGGAGCAGACTGGCTGGCCTGGTAGACCAAGTCGTCGGGCTGCCAGTGGGGTACCTCCCGCGGACGCCAGGGCTGCTGTCGTACTCCCTCTCCCTTCTTGCGGTTCTGAGTATCGCGGGGTGCAGGGATAAGTGCGATTTCGAGGGCGCCCTCCGTGCGGCGCGAAAGGACGAAGGGAAAATTCGCTGGGGAGGTGGCACCACCTTCTTCCTGGGCAACTCTTTGGCCTATCCGGTGGCCATGTACGCCGCCGCCAAGACCTACGAGTTCATCGGGGCTAGGGCTCAGCCCCAGTTGCTCGAGGAGTTCAGCCATTTGGAGCTTTTTTCGCTTGGGCCATCAGATGTAGTGAACGTTTTCTCCGCCTTCGACCCCCTCGGGGCGTCTGGCAGGCTGGCAAACGCTCTTGCTCACCAAGGATACGAATCACATAAGGTTCCAAGCGGAAGAGGCTCACGAACGGAACGGCTTTTCCATGCGGTGTTCGCGAGCCAGCTTTCCGTCCTGAGAAGAGCCGGCGAGTTGAGGCTGTCAGAGCCAAACTTTCTCGGGGCCGCCGACAAGCTGACGGTGAGCGATTCGATGATTTACTGATTCAGTCGCTGTGGCCGCGGGGGCGCAATGTTCTCGTTCTAGCTGGCAGGGAGGCTCAGGTTAGGCGTGGTATTTTTTCTCGCCGGCGCGAATACGGACCTTGAGCCAGTTCTCTTGCGGCGGTAAAGGGCAGACGTATTCATCTGAATAGGCGCAGTAGGGGTTGTAGGCGTAGTTGAAATCGACCACGTACTCATCGTTGTGCTCCACCTCAAGGTCGAGGTAGCGGGCGGCTCCGTAGGTCTCCTCCCCCGAAGTGGCATCTCTGAAGGGGAGGAATAGATTCGGGTCGTCGCGCCCTGCGGACTGGTAGGCGTTGATCAGTACGTGGACGCCGGCGATGTCCAGATCAAAACAGCCGACCCTGTTGAAAAGTTGACGGGTCCCCTTGCTGGTCGAGAGCATGACTGTCGCGGGTTCGGTGTATCGCTGGAGTTCCACTTCGAAACGAAACGAGGGGTCGGGGTCGAAGTAGTTCAGGCCATGTTTGCTATCGACGCTTCCGCGCAGTGGAGAGTCGTGGCTGGACCTGAAGAACTGGTCCTTCTCCGCCCGGAATCTGGCAAGCGCCCTCGCCCAAGTCTCTCGGTCCTCCGGTTCCATGAGCGACATATGGGGCAGCTGAGACATGAATTTTTCTTCGCGACTACTGGTGGACCAGCTCGAACTCGACTAGCCACAACGCATCGTCGGCCCGGAAGCCCTGCTTAGACCAGTACGCCTTAGCCTCGGTGGAGGACGAAGCGCCGTCTTTCTTTGCTAACTTGTCGTCAATCTCCTTCAGCTTTATCCTTTTCACACCAGTGACCTTGATTATTGCAAACTTCTGGGGAGGGTAGCCCATTCTTGCTGCATCGTAGACTTCTCCCGCCTTCACGCGGGCCTTAGGCCACTTACGGAAGGTCACCGTTTTCTTTCCTGCAGTTACTTGTTCTGCGGACTTCGCTCCAAAGGTTATGATTGCCAAGGTGGCACGTCCACGCTCCTCTGGGGCACTTATCAAAGTGTTTGAGACTCACGCCAGCACGTGTGGGGGCATTTGGGATCTTCCCAGACACTGGAGTTTGCAAGGTCTAGCAACTGACATCCGCAGGTAGTAATGGAGGCACTATCTTCTACGTCGGGAGCGCTGAAATATCGTGCTTTCCTGTAGGTGGGTGCACTTCTCTGGCGCTACGGCTGCGGGGGGGCCTGCAACCCCCCTGCGCACCCCCGAGAAGACATTCCAACTTGGGCTGGGCCGTGCAGCTAGTCGCTTATGCATCCCTGCTGGACCGGAAGACTTCCTCGTAGGGCGGGATTTCAGGCATCGGTTCCCTTCTAACTTCGCCCGCCTCAATCCCATACCACATCGTCTCGGGCTCCATTTGCCTCGATTCGAGCCCCGCAAGTATCATTCGGAGCCATGGGATGGATATGCTCTGATAACCGTGTCTCCCGCCGTTCTCTATTGCGGTCCGCACAAGGCTCTTGTAGTAATCGGGGGTGCTAGGGTCGTCTGGTGCGTACTGCCCCGATACCCGTGTAGCCTCCCCCAAGACCCCAGAACCTCTCGGCAGAACCGCGTTGTCCCCAATCTCAGGTTTCAGCCCTTCATCGGCACCCCAGGGGTCCTCGGCAGCGGTATTGCCGAGCCTCCGCATGATTCCGCCGATCAACGCAGAAGTACTCTCCACACACTTATTGAAATGACGCTTTTGAAAGAGGCCGGGCTCATTGTTCAGGAACCTTGAACGCCTTCTTGGAATCGAAGAAGCCGGATATGGCGAACATCACCCAGCTAACGATAGAGAGTTGGGAAATCGGGACGACCTGGGAGGCGGACTGGAGCGACCAAGCCACACCGTGGAGGGCCGATGCCAGAGCCTGGTACATGAGGAATTCAGGGGTCGGTTCCGTATTTAGCAGAGCGGAAATTAGCGTCTGGACGGAAAGTCCTCGCTGAACCGTGACCTTTGCCGTGTAGCGAGACCGCTCCTGAAGCATCTTTCAACGGTGGCCAGACGGCGCGCTGTGACTCGAGCACTCGAGATACTAGAGCATTTTCGCAAGCAACTCGTGTGAAATGTTCCCTCCCGAGACGACCAATACCACCCGCCTGCCGATAGAACGTGAGGTATCTGAGAGGAGGGGGGCGAGAGGGGCTGCGCCCGAAGGCTCGGCGAAGATTCTCGCTTCTTTGATCATGGCCCTGGTCGCCCTGAGGATGTCCCTCTCGGAGACGGTGAAGGAACCATCAACGTTCTTGGAACACACTTCGTACGTGAGCCTGCCCAGGGCAGAAGGGATGAGTCCGTCGGCAATCGAGGCGGGAGAGGGGACGTTGACTACCTTCTTCGCCTTCAGGGCCTCGGTCAGTTTTGGGGCGCCCCGAGGTTCCACCCCGTAAATCTTGGTCCGTGGCCGAATCGCCTTCAATACAGTCGAGATTCCGGAAATCAGTCCCCCGCCACCGACGGGAACCAGGACGGCGTCGATGTCGGAGAGCTGATTAGCTATCTCGAGACCACAGGTCCCCTGGCCCGCGATCACCTCAGGGTCGTTAAAGGGATGGACGAATGCCGCCCCTGTTGCTCCCGCGATTTTCCTAGCCCTGGCTTCCCTCTCATTGCTGTACCTTCCGGCCTTGACGACCTCTGCCCCGTACTCCACGATGGTGTCAACCTTCTCCCTGACGGCGGTCTCCGGCAAGACAATCGTGCACTTCTTCGAGAGAAGCTTGGAGCTGTATGCGACCGCGATGCCGTGGTTCCCTGACGAAGCGGCAACTACGCCTGACTGGCGCAGGAGGGAGATTTTGTTGTAGGCCCCCCTTATCTTGAAAACCTTGATGGGCTGAAAACATTCGAGTTTTAGGAACACCTCGTGGCCAGTAAGTCTGGATAGGGAAGGGGATTCAACGAGGGGAGTCCTGCTGGCCACTCCGGCTATCCTGCCGGCAGCCTCTTCGATTTCCTTGAGGCCTGGTGGGTCTCCGTCCATGGGATTCATGCCTTCCTGGAGAATCTCCTCCCATCGAGTGGATTTAGACACTTCGGGTTCGGACCCTCGCGAACCCTAGCGATAATTGCAATTCGCGGGATGCGCGACCCTGCCTACGAACATCCTCGTGTCGTAAAGGAGCCTTACCCCGCCTTCCTCCTGGAACCTGTCGTACAACCTGCGCACGTCACGCTCAAGCTTCTTGAGCCGTCTAGGCTCGTCTCGCGTCGGCATATGGGAGCCAGAAAGGAGTCTCCCCATGAGTCCTTCGAAGTCGAGTGTTTGCTCGTTAGGAAGGACGAACCTCGAGAACTTCCCGCCTTCGAAGAAGCGTCTGGCATATCGCGTCCCGATGTTGGGCACGTCCTTCCTACGGGCTTCGTACTTGTCGATGATGTATTCGAATGCTCGCATGACCCTGCTTCCCCTCCTTGACTCGTTGTAGGCGATGCACAGGCTCCCGTCGGGCCTTGAAATCCGAGCTAGTTCGACGGCGGCCATGTCGGGGTCGAACCAGTGCAACGCTTGACCAACGACCACCAGGTCAATGCTCTTCGCCCTCAGAGAAGTGCGTTCTGCTGTTCCCTTAACGCTCACAAATCCAGGGAATCTCGAGAGGTTCTTTTCGGCGTGGTACCTCATCCTGGAGTTTGGTTCGACCCCGAACACCCTGTTCCCGTTTTCCAGGAAAAGTTTGGTCAGGATCCCAGTCCCGGAGCCGATGTCGGCGACAATCTGGTTTCGCGTGAAACCAACCTCGTGCTCAAGGATCCCGATTATTCCCTGCGGATAG
This sequence comes from Nitrososphaerales archaeon, assembly GCA_035622475.1. Classification (GTDB taxonomy): domain Archaea; phylum Thermoproteota; class Nitrososphaeria; order Nitrososphaerales; family Gagatemarchaeaceae; genus UBA183. Next base: position 56,043 of record DASPVF010000035.1, on the reverse strand, counting down.
GCTGGACGATATTTCGCGTAGTCGTCTGCGCGCGCAGTGAAGCGCCTAATCGAAATCAAGAGCAACCGGGAGTCCGCCAAATCTACGAGGAGAAAAGTTTGAGCGACACCTCCCACTGGCCTTCGCCCCAATCAGAGGCAGCGTAATGGAAACCCCAAAAACGCTTCTTGCGCCCTCTTGCTTGTCCTCCACTGGAGTGAGATTCTATTTCCGGAACCTGAATCTCATCTCATTGGAGGATTCGAACCCGAGGCTCTCGTAGATTGACCTCCCCTCTTTCGAAGCGTGAAGAATAATCCTGTCGTAGTTCCTCCTTCTGCACCATTTCAGAGCGCCTTTCACGATGAGCGAAGCCACCCCAAGGCGCCTGAATTTCTTGACAGTATACATGGACATGAGATAGGGAACTACGAGGCGCATGCTGGAGGGCCTCGGCTGTTCCTCCCTCAGCCAGATGCAGCCGCTCCCGACAACTTCGCCATCCGGAGTTCTAACCACCAAGCCCACCAAGCTCCCCTCGGAAAGCTTCTCCCCAATCCATCTCCTCGTCCGCTTTTCTGTGGCCCGGACCTCCTTTTCGTAATCGGGGCGGATTTCAAGCCACATCTTCATCCTGTGCTTGGTCAGGAGGTCAACGTCTTCCTTCCCGGCGTAGGAGAGTTTGAAAGACAACACGCCATGTTGTCCGCGCTGACATTCCCATTTGAGGATGTCGATGACTGAAGTAATCTGAACAATTACTTACTGAAATAATCGGGGCAACTTGGTATAAGAGATGTTAATAGGCGCGGCCGCAGAGCGCCGGTCGAATGCAGGTCCCGCTGAACGCCCCTTGGTTGCTCGAGTACGTCGATGCGGTGAACTCTGAGCTGCAGGAGCTCTATCCAAGGCCGGGCAAGACGGCCCTTGAACAGGCGGCGGCCGATGCCCTTTCAGTCGGGGGGAAGCGGGTAAGGGCCACTCTGGCCTTGCTCTGGTGCGAATTGTATTCCGGAGAATACAAGCCCGCTGTCCCGCTGGCGGTTGCCTACGAGTTAGCACACGCCAGCGCCCTGGTGCAGGATGACATCATAGACCACTCCGAGACGCGGAGAGGAGCGAAGTCGATAGCAGCGAAATACGGCGTGACGACTGCCATCCTCGCCTCTGATCTTCTCCTGTTCAACGTCCCGAGAGAGGTCGCGAAGTATCGAGACCTAGACAGTGGTCGTCTTGCAAGGATCTTTGACTTCGTTGGCGAGGCGTGTAGGGCCACGACCTGGGGGGAGTTCTTGGATATGGAGATGGCTGGTGGGACGGAGGGAACCGAGAAGGATTACGAGGAGATGATCAGACTGAAGACATCGACGCTCCTCAGCGCACCTTGCGCCAGTGGCGCCCTCGTTGGTGGCGCCTCGGAAGAGCAGGCGTCTCTGGCGGGGAGATTCGGCGAGGAGCTTGGTATGGCTTACCAGATACAGGACGATGCCCTCGACTTGGTCGGGGACGAGACGACTCTGGGGAAGCCTGTCTTTACTGACCTACGAGGAGGAAAGAAGAGCGTCATACTTCTGCACTGCCTGAACCAATGCTCGGGAGATGATAGGAAGTTCATCCTCGGACTGCTAAACAGGTCAGGGCCCTATGAGGCTGACGAGGTCGCGAAGTTGAAGGAACTTATCGCGGATAAAGGATCTCTGGAGTACGCGAAGGGGAGAGTCGTGAGCTACACCGACAGGGCGCGAGTAATCCTCGGCTCTGCACCGAGTACGGCGGCGAGGTCTCGGCTCCTGGAGCTCACAAGCTACTTGGCTTCCAGATACTACTAGCCACGAATGCACGGAGGCCTGAACCTCACCGGGCCTAGGGAGCAAATGCATACCGGGTGCATAAAGACCGCTGCGACGTGGACTGAGAAGGCATCGAAGTAAACGTCATCACCCTAGGCTGGACGTCTCCAATCTTATAGAACTCCGTCTCATGCCCCCTGAAGCGCCTATTTCGCAAGCGAAGGTTCCGGAAGGACATCCGTGTTTTATTTGGCGTCGGGGCGCTCATGGTCATGGCAGTCAGGTAAAATTCGAATTGGATTAGGCGTGACAGTTACCCCGAGGGGAGCCCGACCAGCCGGGCCAGCTCGAATACTCCGCATAACCACAGTGCTGCGCAGACGAGGACGATACCGATGAACGAGCCCTTCCTGGTCTTGTGATGGAACGCCGTGCCACCCAGCAGGATTCCGAAGGCGCCTCCGACGAGCGCTAGGGTGAAGAACGTCCCTTCGGAAATTCTCCAGCCGCCTTCCCTTGCCCGGTGCTTATCGAAGCCCATCAGGACAAATCCCAGCAGACTGGAGAGGACTAACAAGCTTACAACAAGGTCCCAGGTCGCGTCCAAATCCCGCCGACGGGAGTGGCTGCAGCCCTAAAAGGAGCATCGAAGATGCCTATCCCAGAACACGGACGGGCATCCTGTTCTTTATTACCTAGAAGGGCGCCCAGGCACGATGATAAGAGAATGGCTTCGGATATTGAATTCTCGATGGACGGAACCTATGAAGCCCCTGCGATCATGGTGGACGACGCCGTGGTGTTCCCTGAGATGGAGGTGAGCATGACGGTCCACGAGCCGCGGAGCGCCGCCGCTGCTGCCCAGGCGTTCAGGGAACACAACTTGGTTGTTCTCATTCCCTCTCCCCGCGTCGAGTCGGCGGTGGGGGAGATCGGGACACTGGTCCTGCTGAGGAGGACAGAGCCTTCTCCCGGCGCGGGCGCCCAGACAATATGGAAGGGGCTATGGAGAGTAAAAATCAGCGGGATCCTGGCGGAGGATCCATACGTGCGGGTGCGCTTCTCAAGGGCGGAGGAGGTACGCGACGTTCACTCCGGAAGCGCAGAGCTGATGAAGGCCGTATTCGATCAGATAGACGAGTTCGTCGAAATTGTCCCGGGCATCCCCCAGGAAATCGTGTCTTTCCTTAAGAACGTAGACTCGCCGGGGAAGCTTTCCGACCTCTGCGCCTACTCCCCGTTCTTCACCCGGAGCGAAAGACTCGACTTGCTGAGGACCCTCGACCCTGAGGAGAGATTGAAGAAGGTGCATGACCTCTTCGAGAAACAGCTACACACCTTTACGAAGATGGCTAAGGTGCAAACGATACTAGAGTGTCAAACGTGTATGGACCTCGCCGACAGGGCTTTCGAAGCTGGCCCGTCTACCGGCGCAAAAGTGGCCCGTGATTTTCTCGAACACCTGACGAAAGAGCACCCAGACGAGCTGCTGAGCATTGTGGCCGAGAGGTACGGGCCGGCGTTCATGAGACGCAGGGCGCTAAAGTGAACCCCTTACGATAGGCCGGTCGAGATTCAAGGCCGCGCAAAAATTGGGTTGAGGGAGGTCTTGCGGCTGTAGTACGCCGCTCAACCCCCTCCGTGCATGTGTACCGGGAACTTCGCCCTCTCTCCCCTCAGGAGGGTCCTCTCCGATGGCCTGTGCTTGATTTCGTTCGCCTTCATGAGGAGCTCCGTACTCTCCCTGGCGCACTTGATCATGTATACCGCCTTATCGTAGAGCTCCTGCTTGCTAGGCTTGATCCTCGCCACACCCTGATCAATTGACTTCAGGGCACAGGCGACGGCCACCCTCGGGTACACCTCCCACTCGTCCATCCTCGGGGTGATGTCTTTCTCGTTGATTCCCCTGTCCTCGGCGAACTTTGCCAGTTCGTTGGCCGCAGCCACACACATGTCGTCAGTGACCGTCGTGGCCCTAACGTCCAGCACTCCCCTGAAGATGCCCGGGAAGCCAAGACTGTTGTTGACCTGGTTGGGGAAGTCGCTCCTGCCTGTCGCCACTATTTTCGCTCCGGCTTCCTCTGCTTCCCAGGGCCAGATTTCTGGGACCGGGTTCGCGCAGGCAAAGAGAATTGGATCCTTGGCCATGGTACTGATCCACTCCTTCTTAATGACGTCTGGCCCGGGTTTCGCGGCTGCCACGACAGCGTCGACGCCCTTGAAGGAGTCGGCCATGTCGCCTCTCCGCCCTTCTGCGTTGGTGATTCGTGAGAGCTCGTACTTCCAGCGGTCGTCTTCCTCCTTGATGTCTTCTCTGCCTGGGTAGATCAGGCCCTTGGTGTCCACCATCAAGATGTTTCCCGGCTTGATCCCCCACTTCATCAGGACATAGGCAGTCCTAGTGTTGGATGCACCGGCTCCCACCAGGGTGATGAGGCTGTCCTTGGGGTCCTTCCCCACCAGCTTGAAGGCGTTGACGAGGCCGGCGAGTATCACCGTTGCGGTGCCCTGCTGGTCATCATGCCAGACCGGGATATTCAGCCTCTTCCGGGCTTCCTCGAGGATGTGGAAGCACTTCGGCTTCTCGATGTCCTCCAGGTTGATGCCCCCGAAGCTGGGCTGAATCATCTCTAGGGTGCGGATGATTTCCTCGGGGTCCCTCGTCTTAAGACAGATTGGGAATGCATCTACCCCTCCGAGGTACTTGAACAGGATGCTCTTCCCCTCCATGACAGGGAGGCCCGCCTCAGGACCGATATTTCCGAGCCCGAGGACCCTGGTGCCATCAGTGACTATGGCGACGAAGTTCCACCTGTTGGTGAGCTCGAAGGACATTTCTGGTTTGGCCTGGATTTCTTTACAGGCGGCAGCGACGCCTGGGGTGTACCAAATGGCGAAGTCCTGATAGCTTGTGATAGAGCACTTCGGCATGACCTGGAGCTTCCCCCCGTAGAACTTGTGCAGGGGAGGAGACAGGAGAGAGGGCTTCTTTGCCTTCTCGAGCAGTTCTGCAGCAGTGGGTCTGTGCTCCTGGAGTTTCTGTTTCGACATGAAAGCTTGTGCCGGCCGTCAGCGTCTTAAACGGAACCGTGCAGCTGCGAGCATTTGCGAGTAAAACGGAGAGCTACGATGTCGGCTGAGTAATCATCTTGCTTGTGAATTGGGAGAGGTTCTCCAGGCGTTTGTAGTTCTGGTCAACCCCTTTCTTGATGGCCTCCAGCTCGGCAGCGTTCTGTGGCTGGAAGAGGTGTGCGAAGCGCCCCTGAAGCTGCAGGTATTCTTCGACTGGCTTGGGGCTCGAGACCGGAAAGGTGATCTTGTAGACCCCGTCATCCACCTCGTAAAGCGGGAACAGTCTGGTCTCTACGGCCAGCCTTGCCATCCTTATCGTCTTCTCGGAGTCGAACCTCCACCCCCTGGTGCAGGGAGCAATCACGTGAAGGAAGGTGGGGCCATTCTTTGAGAGGGCTTTCCTAACCTTCGTCATCAGGTCGCGCCAATGGGAGATGGACGCTGTGGCGGCGTAGGGGACGTGGTGGGCGACCACAATGGACACCAAGTCCTTCTTGGTTTCCTGCTTCCCCGCCCTTGCCGGGCCTACCTGAGTCGTCGTGGTCCAGGCGCCGAGGGGTGTCCCTCCTGACCTCTGGATTCCTGTGTTCATGTAGGCCTCGTTGTCGTAGCAGACGTAGAGGAACCTGTGCCCCCTCTCGATAGCTCCCGAGAGGGCCTGCAAGCCTATGTCATAGGTCCCCCCGTCCCCCCCGAAGACTATGATTGGATGCTCCTTGGCCTCGCCGCGCCGTGCCAGTGCCTTGAAACCTGATTCGATTCCTGACGCCACGGAGGCAGCATTCTCGAATGCCGAATGAATCCAGGGCCTGTTCCAGGCGGAGTAGGGGTAGAGCGCTGTTGACACCTCGAGGCACCCTGTCGCTTCCGCGACGATGGTGTCCTTTGGGGCGGCAAGAAGCACTTCTCTGACGACGATGGAAGCGCCGCATCCTGGACAGAGACGGTGGCCGGGGGAGAGAGGTTCTTCAGTCGGGAGCTCCTTCAACCCCTTGATTGGCTCGAACATCTAGGCCTTCACCCCGTACATCACCGTGGAGGCTCCGAAAGTGCTCCCTTCTTTCGCCATGCCGAAGATGTTCTTCCCATCGTCGGTGGAGAGGTCCCTTCCGCCAATGCCATAGACCACACTCAAGACTGGCTTGGTTATACCCGCCAATTGCATCGCGGACTTCACGTCCTCGGATATTGGCCCTGACGGCGCGCCCGGACTGAGGCTCCTGTCCATGACGACGACTGCCTTGGCCTCTGCAAGATGGGAGACCACCTGCTCCATTGGAAACGGCCTGTATAGTTTTATGGCGAGAACCCCCACCTTCTCTCCCGATGCATTTAGCGCCCGGGCGGCCGCCCTCATCGTCCCGGCGGCGCTGCCGTTGATGACCATGATCACATCGGCTCCGTCGGTGTTGTAGGCGTCGACGGCACCGTACCTCCTCCCACTGAATCCCTCGAACTCCATCTCCACCTCATCGAAGACATGGAGGGCATTCTTCATCGCCTCCGTCTGCTGCATCCTGAACTCATAGTAGGTGTCCGGCGTGGCGATGGCGCCGAAGGTGAGCGGAGCGTCGGGGTCGATCTTGTGCTTCGGCCTCGGCCTTCCCAGGAATCTCCGGATGGGTTCGTCCTCTAGGAGGCTCACTCTCTCCTTGTCGTGGGAGAGGATGAAGCCTTCAAAATTGATTGCAGATGGCAACATCACCCTCGGGTCCTCGGAGAGCTTGAATAGCTGGATCGTCCTGTCGTAAATCTCCTCTACGTTCTCCGCGTAGAACTGTATCCACCCCGAGTCCCTGGAGCCCATCATGTCTCCATGGTCGGCGTTGAGGACGAGGGGCGCGCTGAGGGCCCTGTTTGCCACCGCCATTACTATGGGGAGCCTCATACCTGAAGCATTGTAGAGCATTTCGTGCATGTAGGCTAGCCCCTGGCTGGATGTCGCTGTGAAAACGCGTGCTCCTGTAGCCGCGGCTCCGACGCAGGCCGAAAGTGCGCTGTGTTCAGACTCGACGGGGACGAACTCCCCCGTGAACCTGCCGTCGGCGACGTACTCGGCAAGCTTCTCCACTATAATTGTCTGAGGGGTGATGGGGTAGGCTGCCACGACGTCGACGTCGCACTGACGCACGGCTTCTGCCACAGCCTCGTCCCCCTGTAGCGCGGAGACGCGGAGGGCCTGGGTCAGCGTCATGGCTCCCTCACCATTGTTATCGCCTTGGGCGGGCACTCTGTCTCGCAGATGCCGCACCCTTTGCAGTGGTCGTAGTCAATGGTAACTTTGCCCCCTTGGTGCCTGACGATCGCCGGCTCGGGGCAATAGATCCAGCAGATCAGACAGTTGGTGCATTTCGCTTCGTTGATGACCGGTCTCTTGACCCTCCATCCTGAGACGATGTAGGATGCCGAAGTTCCTCCCTTCACAACACCACCCTCTTCGAGCTGCTTCCAGCTCATGCCGCGCTCCTTCCTTGGAATCCTAGCCTGAGGGCCTCCTGGTTCCCTGCCAACACCTTCCCCTTGAACCGGTCGCCGAGGGCCTTCTCGAGGGACTCGGTGCCGACGATTCCAGTTGCCTTGAGGAGCGCACCCAGCATCGGCGTGTTGGGGTAGTCCCTTCCTAGGCATTTCATTGCTATACCTGTGGCGTCGAGGGCAATGACCTTCACGGATGGATCAAGCCCGAGCTTGGAGCGCAGCTCATCTGGGGAACCGTCGTAGTTACAGATGAACCAACCGTCCTTGGCAAGGCCCTGGGTCGTGCTCTTGAAGAAAGCCATGGACCTGTCAACTACAATCACGACATCCGGGTTACGGATGAAGGAGTGAATCTCGATGGGACCATCGCTGAGCCGCGCGTAGGCAGCGATGGGGGCTCCGGACCTCTCGGCGCCGAATTCGGGAAAGGCCTGGACGTACTTCCCTTCAAGGACCGCGGCGTCTGCTATCAGTTGGGCGGCGGACACAACGCCCTGGCCACCCCTTCCGTGGAGGCGCACCTCGGTCATCATTTGAAAGCACTCTCAAGAATCGACCGAGGACTGAGAGCTATACACCTTGAGCCTAACGGGTACGGGTTCGTGACAGCAGAATTACGAATTCTTCTATGGTTTGGGAGATTGCGCGTCCAGGGGCATGGCCTTGAGTTGTTCGCTTCGAGTCATCCAAACGCCCACAATGAGGAGCAGTTTCCCTAGGCCGATACCGCCCAGGCCCACTGTTTTGTGCCATTGAGCCGCGTACATCCCGGCTCCAAGTATGGCACCTAGCAACCCGAGCACCGCAACTGCATACCCGGTGTTCATTCGACTTGTGCGCCGAGCGCAATTATTTGTCGGTGACTGAGCCTATCCTGCGAAGGTCTCGGAGGGCTCAGGGTAGACCACGTTGGACACCAGCGTCTTGCCGCAGGTCACGCAGTTCACCACAGTCTCCGCGCAGGACTTGTGATACCTTGAACCGCACTGGCATTCGATGAAGAGGTCCGGGGTGTTGGTCTCGAGGATGGATTTAATCTCCTTGCCGCACTGCACGCAGATTCTCATGTACTGGACGATGTCCCTGAGCGTAAACACCCCGACTATCGTCCCCTTGTCAGTCACGAGCATCCTCCTGATGCCTTTCCTGTTCATCAAGTCGATTGCCTCTCGCAGCGGCCTTCCCTTGTCGACGGTGACAGGAGCCTTCGACATCACATCCTTCACCTTGACGCCACGCGGAGAAAGAGACTTCGCGACGACCTTTCTCAAAATATCCCTTTCGGTGAGAAAACCGACAGTCGCCCCCTTCTTTGTGACGACTATGCTCCCCCTGTCGTTCTTCGCCATCTTCTTGGAAGCGTCGACCACCGTGGCTTGCTCGTCGATTTCGATTATTGGTCTGGCAATTTTTCCGGCCGGAAGGTCAAGGGCCATGGCGCCTCTGGCCGGGCATGTTCCTAATTAATCTGGCCCGACCTTGCGAACGGCGCTGCTTCAAAGACGTCGCTACCGGAAGTTGTCGAGGGACGAAGGGCTTTGGGTGTCCGCCCTCCACTCCGGCATCTCGTCCCTCGGGACCATAGAATAGTGCCTGACCAACTTTGACAGCTTAGCTATGATCTGCTGCTGCCCCGAAAGCGCTTCGTTCGTTCCCATTCCCGCCGTCGCCTCGAACATCGACCTGGATTCTTCGTAACCTGCAAACCTGAGGACGCCGAAGGACACCGATGATACGCAGGCGTTGCTCAGCTCTTCGAAGAGCTCGTCCAAGTCGATTAGTACGATTCCGGGAATCACGGGGGCCAATGAGACCCAGGTCAAAATCCCCGCCTTCGAAAGTTTCCTTAGGGTATCAATCCTCCGTTGGAGGGGAGGGACGCCCGGTTCGAATCGCCTGACCGGGACGGTGGTGATGGACATTCCGACCCTCACCCACTCGAACGTCTTGAGCAAGTCGAGATCCCTGAGAACGAGGGGCGACCTTGTCAGGATTGAGACAGGGTACCTGTGCCTCCGGAGCACCTCTAGGCAGCGGCGGGTTATTCCATACCTCGCCTCCACCGGCTGATATGGGTCGGACGCGCTTGAAAGGAACACCTCGTCCTTCCTTAAACCCTTGAGTTCCTTCTCCAGAACCTGGGGAGCGTTCACCTTTACGTCGACGTATGTCCCCCATTTCCTCTCGTCGTGCGTCAGGGAAGGGGCGTAGCAGTAGACGCAACCATGGGTGCAGCCCTTGTACAAGTTTGCAGTGTATCCTGTCGAGTCCCGGTACGCGAGCGCATGAAGCAGCGTATTGCACCTGACCTCTCGGACTGTTAACCTCCCGCCGCTGAGCCCGGCGAACGATGGCTGCGGTGAAATTAGCTCAGACATCATGGAGGCGCTGCAGGGACCTGAGTAGATAATAGCGGCCGGTCCTAAGGGACTCGAAGGTAGAGAGGGATGGCCGAAAGTGAATCTTTTCCCGTCATGGCTCCCAACCTCTGGCGGATGGAATACCCTCGACCTGAAGAGCGGCTTGGAGGTGACTGATACGCGATGGAGAGGGTCAGGCAGCTTGGGAGAAAATACCATTTCTTCCGGCTGGCTCAGTTCGGTGTTGCCGGAATCATCGGCTTCCTTGTTCTAGAGGTGATACTTGTTGTGGGGTTGTACGCCATTTATGGGAAAGCAGACATCCCAAGCAATTTCGCTTCCTCGCCCGCGCTCCTGTCGTTGGACATCTCTGCGTCTGTTGTTGGTGTAGTGGTGGGCTTCTTCGTGAACGAGAGGACGACGGTGAGAGGTGTGGGCCGGCGTGAGAGGGGGCGGAAAGACACCCTCGTCAGGCTGGGGAAATTCGAAGGGGTCTATGCCCTCGGGAGTGCCATAACCATCGCGGTCCAACTGGCACTCCTGGCATGGATATCGCTGTCTCCTGCTGTCGGTAACATCATCGGAGCCATAGCTGCCTACCCCGTCAGCTACTTCATCTCCATGCGATTCGTCTGGAAAACGTAGCTCCTATCCTAGAGTGCACTGGTCGAAACAAAAAAAGTGAGGTGGGGCGTTCAGACTACAGTCTTGCACCGCACTTGGTGCAGTATGTGGCCGTCGCGGCCAGTTGAGTGCCGCAGTTGGGACAGAACTTTGTCCCCGCCTGCGCAGCCGTCGAGCCCATGGGCTGAGGGGCCATTCCCCCCATCGGAGGGGCCTGCATGCCAGGCACTGAGTCAGGGATGCCGAAGAATGCGATAATCTGCAGGATGGCTGCAACAAGCAGGACGATGAGCCCGACCAGGATGATGGTCAGGATGGCTCCGACGAAGTAGAGGGTGCCCGCTGTCCTGAAGGTTCCCACATTGAGCTTCGTCGCCATTGTGTTGTAGGCGCGCCTTATGAAAATCGAAGATATGATTAGGGCGATCCAGGCAACTGCGAGGCCCACAATCACGCCGGCTATCGCTGAGCCTGTGAAGGTGATTGCGCTGAACGCCGCCCCGGTGAAAATTATGAACGCCGCCGCTGCGACGCCCACTATCCCCGCGATGACGGCATACAGCATGTTGTCGAAGATTGATTTGTCGCCCAGTTCATCCGAGACGTACTTGGTGGCGATGAGAATCAGTATGTACCCGACGATACTTATGCCGGGTATCAAGAGAAGGATTGCGCCGATGCCACCCAGGGTTTTAGCGTCTCCCAGCTTGGACATGGCTTTTCGCGGCCTCCCAGAACTGGCGCCTAATTTAATCGTGTAAAAGGAGCTGTTCGGGAGAGGCGGGGACTAGCGACGCCCGAAGTTTTTCAGGAATGCCGTGAGTTCTACTAGGGTGGGGTTGTCCCCGGCCTTCCGGAGCCTGACCGTAAAGTCCTGGTTTCCGATTCTTACCGCCATCTGCGGCTGGTAGCCCGTCCTCGTGAACAAGACACTGGCGTAGTGAACCTTCCCGGATAGGTTCTCACGGACAACTTCCTCCGTGGGCTGCATCGGGGCGATGAAGAAGGCTATGCCGTCTATCCAGTTGATACTCGGCTGCACCTGGTGCGCCCCGCTCAGCGCCAGTCTTACAATGTCCTCGAAGAAAACGCTCGGATCCGATTGCTCGATGATTTCGTGGATGATAAGCTCCTGGTAGGGTGTGTAGGTAATCTTCAACTCTCTTGGCTCTCCTGCCCGCGGTCCTGTGGGCGGCCTAGTATGTCTTCTCCTATTACCCCGCCGTACTAACGGATAGTATAGAGCACCAGGGCGGCAAGCCCGAACGGGACCAGTGACGCTACGAACGGAACGAGCGGGGAAATCGCGCTGTAAAGGTAACCTGCGAACACCTGAGACGGGAGTGCGACAAGAGTAGGGAGGATGCTAAACATTGCAAGGACCTTCCCTCGATTGCGCTGCTCGATTGCCTCGGCCTGGATGGTCGAAAGCGAAGGGGACTGCAGGGCGGTTGACACGGCGCCCGTCACGCCCCACTCGAAGAGCTCGTCCATGGTCTTGGCTTGGGTGAACATCACGTTGCTGAGAGGCGCAGCGACGGACGCCAGGAGGATGCTCCTCTTCGACCCGAGCCTGCGGATGAGGAAGACAACTGTCAAGAGGAGGAAGACGGTGGCAGCACCAGCCAAGTCCACCACTACGCTGTAGCTCAGTGCGTTGATCCCGAGGTAGTTCACGACATAGATGGAGACGTAGGGGGACGTGAACCCAGTCCCCATGCCCGCCAGTGTTACGTAGACGAGCAGCCTCTTTACCACGTTCCCAGACTGTCGAATGGCCCCGATGCCGTCGACGAACGAATCCCTTAGGTGGGCGGCGAATGACTTGCGCACCGTAGGGCTCCTGACGACGTAGGTCTCACTCAGCTTGATGGATCGGAGCCCCACGCCGAGTATTCCGAAAAGGCCGCTACTAAGGTAGCAGAACCTCAACCCCGGGTTCGTCCCGAAGTGATTGATCAGTACCCCGCCGATGGTCGGAGCGAAAATGGAAGGAATGGTGTTGATGGCGCTGAAGACAGCGAAGCCGCGTATCCTATCTTCAGGCTCGATGGCGTCCATCATAATTGAGTTGAATGCGGGAGTGTAGAAGCTGGCGACCGAAGCCAGGGTCAGGGGCATGAGGATCAGGACGGGTGAGCCGATGACGCAGTAGACGAAGGCGCTGGAGACGGAAACCCAGCTGAAGATCACGACTACTCTTCGCCTTCCCCACACGTCTGCGATGTATCCGCCCACAAGGAGGGACAGGGCTGTCACTCCCGTGCCATAGGCGACGAGGAGCCCGATCTGGAAAGGTGCGGCCCCAAGGGACGCGAAATATACGGACTGGTAAGGGTTCGCCATGGCGGAACCGATGGACCAGATGGCAGAAGTCGAGGTCAGTATCCAGGCGCTTCTCGGGAGGAACAGGAACTGCTGCAGTCTGGCTAGCCGACCGCTCACGGCCGGACGAGCGAAGAAGTGCGCGCCTTATGTCTTGTTCCTTGGGCTGCAGCCCGCGTGAAGAGACGCCGAAGACGATCCTCAGACGCACGGTCGAGTGCCATCGAGTCCGGCCTGCAAGACGCAATGATGACAGTGTGATTAAGAAACGTTGATTCGTTTTCTAAAATGCCTGCTGACACAGGGGACAGATGGTGAGTAGAGTTGACAGAAGAGGGTGGAATGAGCTTCAGCGAAGGGATGCGGCACAGGCTGGTTGAGGAGTTTGTGGTCTCGTACTACAACGGGTCCGTCAAGCCCAACCTTGCAGAGAAAAACCCGGTCAACTGGCGTGATATCGAGTACTTGATGGACGGGCCCCAGTTCGAGAGGATTCAGAGGGCCGATGTCTGGTCCTATGGGAACGCGGTCGGGACCGGGTACCAATACAGGGTGGTGTACAAGGACAAGCGCTACTCTGACTTGGAGAAACTACTCGGGGCGTACTCGGGCACCGTCCAGACGGCCGACGAGGACAGGGTCCTAGCCGAACAGAGGCTGTACGAGATGATTCTGCTGATGATGAAGGAGGGGAGGCTTCCGAAGACCTTCAGGGTCCAGTCGACGAAGGAGACTCAGGAGGAAAGACTTCTTGCTATGGTGGCAGAGCTGGGACGGTCGATGGATGAGCTGGGGAAGAGGGTCAGGGAGCTTGAAGCTCGGCTGGCGTCCCAGGAAGCAGCAGCCACGAGGGCGAGCACCGCTCCGCCACCCGTTGTCTCGAACCCCTGATCGGTTTCACTCCGCCGCGTGGTAGGGGTTCCCGTACCTCTCTAACGAAACTAGCTCTTCAAGGGGCTTCCTGTTCTTCTTCCCCTTGATTGCCTTGATCGGGTAGCCGAATCCCAAAGCCGCCGCAGGCTTCAATTCCTGCGGGATTCCGAAGTCTCGCCTGATCTCTGGCTCCTTGAACCCCGTAAAGAGGCGGGAGACCACTCCAAAGTTCCAAGCTGCTAATTCCATGTCTTGGAGGACCCTCCCGCCGTCGACGCTCGAGCCGGGAACCCTGGGGTCGATGTTGATGATGATGGCGAAGTCAGCGTCTTTCACCCATCCCCCCGTTGTGCTATCCTGGGCCAGGGTGGCTAGGTTCCTCTCGTCCTGGACAAGGATAAATCGCCAGTGCTGAGAGTTCATCGATGAGCCTGTGAATCTGGCGGCCTGGAGTATCTTCGTCTTTGTCTTGGCGTCGACATGCTTGTCGGCGAACTCGCGGACGTCCAACTTCGTGACAATGGCCTCGTAAGTGTCCATACGAGCCATGAACCTGCGGTACATCATTAGGTTTGTGGTAAACGGAGCTGCTTCGACGACAGGCTGCTGAACCTAAAGTGTCCTGTTCTACCTGACCCCCGATTCCTTCTGGGCTAAGATTTCGACTCCGTTCCGGCCTCCCCCATTACGTGGACAACGACCTCGCGCCGCCTCGGCCTGATGTCGAGTTCCACGAAGACAATCTGCTGCCAGGTTCCCAGGGTGAGAAAGCCTCCTTCGAAAGGGACGGAAAGGCTCGGACCCACTAGCGAAGCTTTGACGTGGGACCTCCCGTTGTCGTCGTGCCAAGCCTTCTGGTGCTCGTAGCCGATGTTCTTGGGCGCGACCCTCTCTAGCATCCTTGGAAAGTCCTGGGTGAGCCCTGGCTCGAACTCGATAGTGGTGATGGCCGCGGTGGAGCCGGGAACGAAGACTGTAGCCACCCCGGTATCGAGTCCGCTCTCTTCGACGGCCTGCTGCACCTCCCCCGTTATGTCGACGATGTCATTTTCCGCCTCCGTGCGCAGTCCGAGGCGCTTGGTGAACACGGGCATGGGCGTACAGACGGTTTAACGCGTTTATACGACTAAGGGGCGAGGCGCGATTGAACATGGAGATCCTCGAGGGGAGCGAGCTCAAGCGACGGATGCTGGAAAGCTACGTCAGGGACCCAAAGGGATGGAGCTTCACCGTTTCCCCGTCCCCGAACTCAGGATTTTTTGATGCCACTGTAGCGGGGCCCGATGGCGCCTGGATGCTGAAGATAGATTCGCTGTACAAGCCCATCCCCATAGTGATTGGCTCGCCGGCCGAGTCACTTCGCAGGAGGCCTGAGGGTTCTTTTCCCTACGGCTACAGGAGCCTCCCCCCCGAACTCGCCCTGCAGTTGATGGGAGGGGGGGGAGAGACCACGAGCGGTCCCATACGGAGGCATCTTCTCTCCGTGCTACGATCCGAGCCCGTCGTACCTGAGAAGGGTGGAAGCTACGCTGAAGGTCCCCTAGTATTGACCGGTCCCGGAAGCGTATGCCTTTCTGACAAGCAGAGAGAGGTGGACGCCAGGCTCGCGTCTGAGATGAGTCGGCTCCTGAAGCTCAGGTACCCGGCTTATGGCTGAAGGATTGCAGCCCATGTCCGTTGGCTCTGCCAAAGAAAAAAGCCGCCTTCGTGGGCGAGGTGGCAAATCAGGGGGGGCGCGGAAAAAGGAATGCGTCGTCGTCGGCATAGGAAACCCCCTCATGGGGGACGATGGGTTCGGTATCGAGATGGCGAGGTCCCTGAGGGAGCTTCACCTGGGACGGGGAGTACTTGTCCTTGAGCGTCAGACCATGGATATCGCAGTCCTCGATTATGCGAAGAGAGCTTCGAGGCTAGTCATCGTAGACGCTGTTAGATCAGGTAGACCTCCTGGGAGCGTGGTGAGGTTTATTGTGAGCGGACACCGGTCCCTCTCCCTACGCGTTCCCCTATCACATGAACAGCGTCTCTACGACCTACTCACTCTTGCAAGAAAAAGCGGGATGCGCGTGCCTCCTACCGTCGTGGTGGGCGTTGAGCCAGCAGACTGCACCCCCGGAAACGGCCTGTCAGCGGAGATCAAAAGAGCCCTTCCGCGGGCTCTGGAAAAAGCAAGGGACGAGGTGGAAGAGTGCGCACAGAGGTGAACAGGAGGCTCGGTCACGTCCTTCGGATGTCCAGCCTCAGGAAGTGGGTTGCACAGGATATGCATGGATCGTAGTTGCGGATTGCCATCTCGCTGAGCCTCCTTGCTTCATCGGCACCTGATTTCATTATGCGAGGGGCCAGAATCCTAAGGTCGTCCTCCATTCGTGCCAGATTCTGGGAGGTTGGCGGGACAATCTTGGCACTCTCAACCTGGCCCCTGCCGTTGACCGTGTAGCTGTGGTAGAGTATGCCTCTGGGTGCTTCGCTTGCGCCGTAGCATGTACCAGCCTTCGCCTTGAAGGGGACGCTGGGACGAGTAGGCTCCTCGTACTCCTTAACCTCCATCGCAGTCTCTTCCAGTGCGTGCACGATCTCCAGGGCTCTGACGAGTATGCTCTGGAACGGATCTTTAATCGGGGGCCTGAGCCCGGCCTCTCTGGCCATGGCCCTGGCGGCAGGGTTGAGCTGGTCGTAGTTCAGGCTAAACCTAGCAAGTGGACCCACCATGTAGGAATCCCCTCTTTTGGTGCGTGAATGCAGTGCGTTCGAGTATTCGACCTCGTATTCCTCGAAGTTCTCTTCGAAGGCGGATGGCACCAGCCGGTCCCCTTGGTTGGAGACTATCTCCCCCCGGTCGATGGCGTAGTGTTCGGGGTCGTGGAGGCAGACCAGGGTGGTTTCCCTCTCCAGAGACGGCCTTTCTAGAGAGGAGACGAAAGCGACCATCCTTTGGACAGAGCCCCTGAGCCTGTCCAACTCAGGCAATAGGGATGTCAGGGCCTCCTTCGAAGGCGCTTTGTAGAATCCGCCTATCTTCAGCGACACTGGATGGATTTCCCTCCCTCCGATGGCCGACACGAGGTTGTTGCCTAGTCTCTTGAGCGTGAGCGCCCCCTTGACAAGTCCTGGGTCTCTTTCAGCCATCGCTACGGCGTCTGGGACTTGCATGAAGTCGGGTGCGGCGAGCATGAAGATGTGGAGGGCGTGGCTTTCGATCCACTCACCATAGTATAGAATCCTCCTGAGCCTCCTCACCTGCTCGTCGACCATCACTCCGAAAAGCCCCTCAAGGGCGTTCAGTGAGGTGATCTGGTAGGCAACGGGGCAGATGCCGCAGATCCTCGAGACGATGTCGGGAACCTCTTCCGCCCGCCTGCCCCTCAGTAGCGCCTCGAAGAACCGTGGAGGCTCGAAGATGTTCAGTCTGACCTCAGGCACACCAGTGCCTGTTTCCACAATTGACAGCGAGCCTTCGCCCTCCACCCTTGCCATGGGACCTGTGTCCACTACGATGCGCCTAGTCATTCTTCTCTATCCATCTCCTGAATTCGGGCGACTGAGAATTAGCGCCCTTGAGGAGCAGCCCTATGGTCGAGCGGTCAATCTTGTGGGCTGACAGCCATGAAGCGTAGGAATCGAGATTCGTGTCGTCCGAGGGCCCGAAGCACCCGTAGCACCCTCTTCCGCGGGAGGGACAGAGCGCACCGCACCCTGACGCAGTGACCGGACCGAGACAGGGGGTCCCGCCGGCCACCACCAGACAGGGATTTCCTGCTCTCTTGCACTCGAAACAGACGGCGCTCGCAGGGAGCCGGGGCTTAGTGCCCCGTAGGGTTGCGGCGAAGAACTGCAGTAGCTGCGCCTTGCTTACCGGGCACCCCCTCAGCTCGAAGTCCACTCCCACGAAATCGCCTATGGGGAGCGCCTTCTCCAGGGACCTCGCGACCTTCGGCTCAGGATAGACCGCCGACTCGAACAGGCCAAGGCTGCTCCAGTTCCTCAGGGCCTGCAGGCCACCCGATGTCGCGCAGGCACCCAGGGCCACGAGCATCTTGGATTCCTTTCTGATCCGGACAATCCTCTCGACCTCTTCCTCGGTTGAGATGGACCCCTCCACCAGGGCGATGTCGTAGGGAGCTCCCTCAGAGGTGCTACTGGCCTCCAGGAAGTCCGCCAGCTTGACCCTGTCGAGGATTTCGAGAAGCTCGTCCTCGGCATCCAGTATCGAGAGCTGGCAACCGTCGCAGGATGAGAACTTGAACACGCCCAGCCTCGGCTTGGCCATCAGATCCCCTCTCTTGGGAAGAGACCCCTAACTTTGGCATAGCTGAAAACTGGGCCATCTCTGCAGATGAACAGGGGCCCCAGCTGGCAGTGGCCGCACGTGCCGAGTGCGCAACTCATGTTTCGTTCCAGCGAGATGAAGATTCTGTCGGGGGGCACCCCCATTTTCAGGAGTTCCACAATCGAGAACTTGAGCATGAGCTCGGGGCCACAGATGAATGCGATTGCACGCCCGGGGTCGATTCCCGTCTTTGGGAAGAGAGTCGTTACGACTCCCACGTTGCCCTTCCAATCCCCGGTCCCTCTGTCGACCGTGAGGAGAAGGTCGCATCCGACCGCTGCGTGCCACCCAGAATACTCATGTGTATAGATGAGGTCGGCTGGAGTCCTAGCCCCGTACAGTACCTTCACCTCGGCAAAGTGGTCAGGCTTCGCAATCGCTTCCTGAATCACGGGGCGCAGCGGCGGCAGGCCCAGGCCCCCGGCAATAACAAGCAACTGTTTCCCTTCTGCATCGGCGAGGGGCCACCCTCTGCCGAAGGGCCCCCTGACGCCTATGTTATCCCCAACTCTCAGCCTTGCGAGGATGTTGGTTACCGTCCCCGCGGATCTGATGGTGTGCATCAGCAACTCCTCTCCCCGGGAGGAGGCGACAGAGATGGGAACCTCCCCCACGCCGAAGACATAGAGCATGTTAAACTGGCCAGGCATGAAATCAGATGGGGTCAGACGACCTCCCATATCGAGGAGGAGGGTGAAGGTGTCGGGCGTCTCTCTCCTGACTCCCCGAACTGTCCCCCGTACGAAGGTGTGGAGAGCTTGCCTAGACAATCTGGTGCGCCTCCATCTTCTTGGGTGCATCCTGCCGGTCCTTCAGGACGCAGTTGACCGTATCTGTGATGTCTATGCCAACGGGGCACCAAGTGATGCACCTGCCGCACCCGACGCAGCCGTACGCTCCGAACTCGTCCGGCCAGTAGGCGAACTTGTGCATTACAAACTGCCTGTATCTGGCCGTCCTCTGTAGCCTCGGGTTCCCTCCTGCAGAATAGACGAAGTCCTTTGAGAGGCAGGAGTCCCAGACGCGGATTCTGGACACACTACCATCCTTCAGATACGTCCTGTCAACGATCGTGTTGCAGAAGCAGGTGGGGCATACCATGGTGCAGTTCCCGCATGCCAAGCACCTTTCCGCGACCTTCTTCCATACAGGCGAGTCCAACGCATCGTACATGCACTTCGCCGGATCCTTGTCTGAGATCCTTCTCACCATCTGTTCCCTGGCGTGGCGGACCATCTCCTCGCCTTTGCGGAGTTCCTCCTCCGATGCGTCCTCGAGCTCGATCCCCTGAAACAGGTCCATGCTCCTCTCGGGGATATCGAGCAGCAGCTTCTCGGGGAGTTCTGTGATTGCGACATCGAAGCCTGACTCCGCAGCAGGTCCCGTCCCCATGGAGGCGCAGAAGCAATTCTCGCCTGCCCTGGTGCAGTTGACCACGATGGAGATGGAGTCGTCCCTAAGGTTCGAGTAGACAGGATCCTCGAAGCCGGGAATTAGCATCGTCCGGTCCATGACATTGATTCCCCTGAGGTCACAAGGCCGGATGCCGAAGAAAGCATACTTCTTGTCTGAATGGAAGGCGGTGACAAGTTCGACCGTACTGCTCCTGTCGACAAGCTTCGAAAGCTCTACTTCGGCCGGATGAAGGTAGCTCTTCGGAGAGTCAGGGCCGTTCAACGAAGCGAAGACAAATGTGCTCTCCTCGCCTATGACATAGCTGCCTGGCCCTTGGACGTCCGAGACGCCTGAGGCGAGGTCCTCAGCCCCCCTCAGCTCCATGAGGCGGACAACCCCCTCGGAGAGAGACGGCCCAACCACCGTGAACCCCTGACGCTGGAGGTTCCTGATGAGCCTGGGGATGGTGCCTTTCTTGGCGATGAAATGCATCACATTCTCGGTCTGCACATCGTTAGGGGAAAAACCCTGTTTCAATTCCTAATGTTGAGAATCGTCCGTCCCTCTATCAACGCAGGGACGCGGGGAAACGCTTCACCTGGTCACAATCC
Organism: Nitrososphaerales archaeon; assembly: GCA_035622475.1. Lineage (GTDB taxonomy): Archaea > Thermoproteota > Nitrososphaeria > Nitrososphaerales > Gagatemarchaeaceae > UBA183. Next base: position 36,203 of record DASPVF010000035.1, on the reverse strand, counting down.
CTCCAAGACTGGTTGTTGAGCCGAAAGTCATGTATCGGAAACACTGCCACTTATGCTCCGGACGCAGCCGATGAATGCGTATGAGCCTGCAGGAGATAGTAGTAATGATTCACGACGGGGAGTATGGGAGGGCCATCACGTCCCTAGAATTTGAGGTGAAGGATGAGTCAAAACCCCCGCAGACCAGGGTCGAATACTGCAAGTGGCTTGGCGAATGCAACCACAGGTTGGAGGACCATCAGGAGGCAGGCAACTGGTACATCGAAGCTGTAAGAATCATCCTCGCGTCTAATGCGGACAACAAGTCGAAGGCAAAGCAAGCTCTACCCCTCTGCAACAGAGCTCTGGAAGCCTACGAGAAGGGAGGGAACTCCGCCGACGTGTTAGTGGCCGCCAGGGTGAAGCAGTACCTCTTGGGGCTAAGTAAGTAAGCGCTGCACCAGGCGCGACACTAGGGCCTCAAGACCGTCCTAGGAGCGATCATGTCCGGTGCAGCCTACTTGGCCACTGAACCTCGCAAGGTGTCCTCTTCTCACTTTCGGGTAGAATGGTAATCCACCGTTATGATTTAGTATTCGATTCCGAGGAGTGCGAAAGACTCCCGCGACCCATTCCATACCTCAATTTTACCGACAGGAAAATCAAGTACAGAATGCAGTTCACTCCGTTCCATATTATAACCGAAAGCAAGCCCTGCACGAGACCGTACGTCAGCCAGAGCGCTGTACCACCGAGGGACAGCAAATTGAAGGGCAGGCTGATCTCCTTAGCGTCTTTGAGTCTCCAAATCCGCAGGATCTGCGGAACGAGTCCGAGTGAGACCAGGAACCCAGCGGTCAGCCCAAGAACCTCAACTGGCGCTACCATCGACCTAGGCCATCAGCGGTTCACAGTTTACACTTTCTCCTAAAACGTTCCCGGCCCCTCACAGGGTAAGGGAGAAGCCCAAGTTCAGACGAATTGTCGCTAGAGGAATGCTGACGGCAGCTGTATGTCCTTCATAGTTAGGAGCCCTGGTTGGGCGCTCACCACCTTCGGGACCATATTGACAAGCATTGCCACGGTGCCGTGGTCCCCATGAACGCATGGGCTTATCCTGCAGTTAACTGGCGGAGTCCCGTCTATCTCGACCTGGTCGTATTCCTCTTCGGAACCGACGTAGGCAGCGAAGTTCAGTTCAATCAGAGGCTCTCCCCCGGTCAAGCCCCTGGCCGTTTGCTTCACCCCCGCCACTCTTCCGGCAGGGATACTGACGTAGCCTTCGCTGGTTGCCTTCTCCGCCATGACAGGCTCCACACTGCCTATCTCAACCTTGTCGAGCTTCCACCCGATGGCGTCCGCGAGCATGGAGACGGACTGCTCAAGGCCCACGTGGCCCGATATCTGATGATTCTTGATTGCGGACCGGAACTCTCCCTTCGTCAACCCTGCACCCACCTTCTTCTGGAACGGTACGCGCCTGGTGGCGGCGTTCATCCTCCGGCTAATCCTGATTCTTCTGATGCTCTCACAGGGAGCGGTGAGCGCGATGGGCAGGGCGTCCATGAGGAAGCCAGGATTGATTCCCGTCCCGAGGACAGTCGCGCCGTGCTTCTTCGCCAGCAGGTCCAGCTTCTCAGAGAGTTGCTTATCGACAACGTACGGGTAGGAGAGTTCCTCGCAGGACGAGACTACGTCTACGCCGTGGTTGACTATGGATTCGATCTGCGGAGATGCACCCTTGAGGTAGCTAGAGGTCGTGTGGATTGCAACGTCGACGTCGTTGTCCAGCACCCTGTCGAGGTCGCCAGAGACCTTGATCCCTGTTTTGTGGTCTAGCCCGATTACGGCTCCCAGATCTTTGCCCACCTTCTTAGGGTCGATGTCATAGGCCCCGACAAGGTTCAGTTGCTTCTTCTTCGCCTCCAGGATGAATTTTGCAGTGAGGCTCCCTATCACGCCAACTCCGAACGAGACGACACTAATCTTCTGCATGGATTTCGAACCCCTGTGGGCCCGGAATTAAGCGAAGCGCCTAATGGCGCACACCTTGTTGTCGAGGAAGAGCGGAGGATTTCCCTGTTGCCTCTTTCGTTGCTCTATGGCGGGCCAGGTTGAGGTGACTTGACAGAGGGGGTGAAAACCCGACGCGGTTCAGTTAAGACGTGATACGGGTCGTAACCCGTCTTTACCCGACGGGCAATTGTTTTAGATTCTGTCTCTATTGAGCTCCGCACTCGCTAAACGGTGGATGGCTTTTTCCGGCACTACCACTTGGAAGCTCGGACTCGTACCCCAGTCCGTAGCCAACGGACTCACAAACATACTCGTCCTATTTTATCTCATCCAAGTCCTTCATGGGAGTCTCATCGATATCGGGCTCGTGACGGGGGTGGCCGCGCTGGCCCTGATACCCTCCCAGGTACTTTGGGGGAGACTTGTTGACTCGACGGGTAGATGCAAGCCGTTCCTCGTATTCGGGTTCATCGGGTTTGGAGCGTGCATGGCATCCATCCCCATGGCGTCGAACGTTTCCGAGTTGCTCGTCATCGTATCGCTGGAGTCGGTGTTCTATGCAGCGACCCTCCCTGCTAGACAGTTGCTCACGGTCGAGTCTGAAAATCGAGACGGGTGGCAGAAGGGCCTGGCGAACATGTCGTTCCTGACGGCCATGGGGCAGACCGCTGGGATGGGGCTCGGTACAGCCGTGGTTGTGAGCCTTGGCTTCGGTGAGCTGTTCCTCATGTGCGGCCTGCTCTGCTTCGCGTCAGCCGGGGCCCTAAGCGTACTCGCCCAAGAGCCCGGTATCATGATACAGAGGAGGCTCGTCTCACTGGAGCGTTCCCTGGGGACGATGATGGCTCTGTCGGATTATGCAGGCTACCCTAGGCTGTCGCCCATGGGCGCGCCGCGCGGCGACATCAGGAGCGTGCTGAACAGGTCAACGAAGTTCCTCCTGGTCGGCATACTCTGCTTCTCCCTCGCCGGGTCAGCCTTCTATTCGCCTCTGCCGGCCTACTTCCTCCGGTTCTACCCATCCCAGGCGGTGTTCTTCGTCTTCTTCGCAGGCTCCCTCGCGGGAGCGCTGGGATACCTCTTGGTCGGACGTGTGCTCAAGAACGCTGTGTCGAACCTACTGCTCTCTTCCTTCTCAAGGATGATGGTCCTCCCCCTGCTGCTCCTAGCTGCAATCGGGGCGTCCCCTGGTCTGGCGGCAGCCGCCCTAGTCCTCGCTGTGCTGGAAGTCCTATGGTCTCTCTTCGATGTCTCGAGCACATTCGCCTACCTGGAGACAGCGAAAATGGGACGGGCAGGGTTCTACGGAGCGCTGGTCGGCCTGGGTAGCGCAGCGGGCGGGTTCCTGGGCGGGTACTTTTCGATGGAATATGGTTTCTCTGCTCTATTCACGGTTTGCAGCCTGCTCTGCGCCGTAGCCTTTCTGTCATACGTGGTGCAGTATGGGGGGAAGGGGTGGTGGATGCGGCAGAGATAGCGGCACTGGCCGCTCCTACTTTCTGCCCTCTGCTTCCACGTAAATCGAATCGTACTTCTTGACCTTTGGTATGATGCACAAGAACTCGGCAATCTCTTTTCCGTTGTTTTCGTACCAGTGGCGAGTTCCTGGAGGGATGTAAATCGTGTCTCCCGCTTTCACCTCGTAGATCTTTTTCCCAAGGCCCACCCTGTACTTCCCTCTTAGGACGTATTGCTCGTGCTCGATGTCAGGATGTAAGTGCTCCGGGATACTCCCCCCAGGCTTGATTGTGAATCTGCGCATCTCGAAGTTGGGGGCACCGTCGTGCCTGTCGAGTAGCCACTCGATCTCCGTCTTGACCGCCCTCTCGACCTTCTGCGGCTTGACTTTACCTGCGGCCTTTACAGACATGATTGAGATGAAGGAGGCGCCTGTTTTAAGATAACCGCTAGACGCCCCAGACGACAGGCGGGACCCCCATATGACTTGGGAAATACCGACTGAGGTTAGCCCTTACTCTCTTTGGTTTCCTCTAGGGCGGGTGTTTGTCCAAGGCGGAATCACCCGGGTCGGTTCGATTTTGATCAGGATGCGCCTGGCAGGAACCATCTTCTGGTACTTCGGCTGGCCAAGGTATTTCATCGACATCCTGTCTATGTGTTCCTCCGCCCCCTCGAGGGTAATCTCCTTCACTCGCCCACGAATAACCGCCATGTGAAACTCGTTCTTAGGGTCAATGATAGTCAGAGCGACTCTGGGATCCCTGGCTGCGTTCTTGTGCTTCTGGCTCCCTTCGAAGGTGTTTATCACGACCAGTTCTCCCTCATGGTCGACCCATGTCTGAGTTACGTGGGGAGACCCGTCAGGCATGAGCGTGGCGAAATTTGCGAAAGTCCTACCCTCTATGAGGGTCTTGACGGAATCAGGGAGCGGTTTCACCGACATGACGGAGTGGTTCGGGGCCGGCCCCCTTTAAGATAACCGCTCGTTGAAGAATTCCGTGAGCGCTGCCAGCCCGCGCTCTAGGGTATCCTCGTCGGTAGTGAAGCACAATCTGAACGCCCCAGGGGCGCCAAAGAACTCGCCCGGCGCGATTAGGACACCCGTCTTGTCCAGAACCTCACTGGCGAAAGCGACGGAGCCAGTTCTCTCCTTGTAGTGGACCAGGCAGAAAGGCGCCGCTCCGAGCTCTGCCGAAACCCCTCTTGTCTCCTCCAAGAACTTGCGAACGAGCTTCACATTCTGTGAGCAGACTTTGCGGGCTCGTTCGACGAACTTCGGCCTCTTTCTGAGCACTTGAGTGGATAACCAGAGGGAGTAGGACGAATCGTGGCCGCTGACACCCCACTTCGCGTAAAGTAGCTGGCGTGCCTTCCTTTTGTCAGCCAGCATCCACCCCACCCTGAGCCGCCCCAGTCCGAAGAACTTCGTCATCGTGTTGCTGGTGACGACGTTGCTGACCTTCCCGAAGAGGGTTCGGGGGCTACCTGGGAATGTGAACTCGTGGTATGTTTCGTTGACGTAGATGGCAGCCCCAGACTTCTTCGCAGAATCGACAAGCGTTTCCATCGCGCCCTCGTCCAACGTTCTTCCTGTAGGATTGTTGGGATCGGTCAGGCCGAACATCGAATCGGTTGTCGACGTCTTCGCATTCAGCTGCCTCTCCACCTTCATTCCAAGAGACCTTGGCACTGTGAACATCGGAGGGTAGTTGGGAAGTGGAACTCTCGCTTTCCCGCCCTCGCCAAGGACGGCGTACGCTAGGAAAATCGCCTCGGACCCTCCGTTCGTGAGCACAACGTTCTCGGGCTCGACCCCGTAGAGCCGGGCCACCTCATCCGCGAATATTCCTTCATGCTCGTCCTTCTCAGCCGCGAACTTCTCGAAGGATGTATCGACGCCCATGGCCCGCAGGTCAGGTTCTGACAGGCCGCTGGCAGTGAAGTTGTATTTTGAAGCGGGCCCTAGGCTGAGAATCCAGTCGAACAGTTCGTCGCGGGCGGGGCGCAAGGTGTTCGGCGCCTCCACGTGCAACCACTATAGTTAAGCAGAATGGAAGGCGAGGCCGAGAGGGCCCGGTTCAATTTGATTAGATGGTGGGCAGTGGGGGGTGGATAGATGTCGGCCACGTGGGGGCGAACGAAGGTCAGGCTCGTTCGGGGAGACATAACTGACCAGGACGCAGACGCGCTAGTGAACGCCGCTAATCCCAGTCTGATGGGTGGAGGGGGCGTCGACGGTGCGATACACAGGCGGGGAGGACCGACCGTACTCGAAGAGTGCAAGCGGATTCGTCAGAAAGAGTGGCCAGGCGGGCTGCCGGCAGGGAAGGCGGTGATTACTTCTGGGGGTTCCCTGAAGGCCGGGCACGTCATCCACACGGTGGGTCCTGTCTGGTCTGGGGGACGGAAGGGCGAGCCCGAGGCCCTCGCTGAATGCTATTCCAACTCTCTCGGGATTGCGGCGAAGAACGGGGTGAGGAGCGTGGCCTTTCCCTCGATAAGCACGGGGGCATTTGGGTACCCGGTTCGTGAAGCGAGCAGGGTAGCCATGAGGGCTGTCAAGGCCTTCGTCGAGAGCAAAGGAGTGCCAGCGGAAGTGACGTTCGTTCTATATAGCGAGAACGATTTCAAGACGTACATGGAAGCCTTGGAGGAGCTAATATGAAGAGAGACCTTGCGAAACACGAAAGGGATCTCGCCCAAACGATCAGGAGACTGTACGAGAGAGGGCTTGTATCGGGGGTCGGCGGCAACGCGAGTGTCCTCCTCCCTTCAGGGAACCAGATACTGATCACGCCGTCCAAGTACTTCAAGGGAGGAGTGGCCGAAGGAGACCTCGTCAGAGTAAGCCTGCAGGGGAAGGTCTTCGACAAGGGAAGGCCCTCGAGCGAGCTCGCGACCCACTTAGAGGCATACAGGCTGAGGAGAGACGTGAAGGCTGTAGTCCACGGGCACCCGCCGACCGCGGTCGCACTCATTACCGCCGGAGTATCGATTCCCGTCATGACTCCGGAGCATGCGGTTATGATCAGGAGACTCGAGGTTGTGGGCTTCGCTCCTCCCGGCGAGGCAGGCGCGAAGGCGGTCAGGGACGCGCTGAAGTTGTGCGATGTAGTGGGGATTCAGAATCATGGGTTCTTCTCCTTGGGGAGCGACCTCCATGAGGCGGCTTCGCGAATTGAGGTCCTGGAGGAGAGCGCCAAGATTTACCTAGCCGGACAACATTTCGGTGGTGTTCCCGGGCTGGGAAAGAAAGCCCTGCACGAAGTTAGAGAAGGGTATGTGCATGAGTAGCAGCCGGCGGGACTAAACTGGGCGTGGACTCCAGTGTTCTTCAAGTCAGAGCCGAGGTGGCACGGCGTTTGCCCAGCCTATGCCTTGCCAGATAGGATTGGTCTAAGGTAACCTGTCGGGGCTGAGGGTCCCGTTCGGGTCCAGGGCTTGCTTGAGCTTCTTGAGGAGCCCCATAGGGACCTCGTCTCGGGCGTAGGCCCGCTTGAGGATGCCGACGCCGTGGTGGTGGGAGATCGTGGCGTCGTGAGTGCTCGTTATCTTGGCCATCGTTTCCCAAATGGTCCAGTAGACATCCGTGTTGGGCTCGAAAAGGATGGTGAGGTAGAGGCAGGCGCCCTGGTCATAGATGTGAGAGAGGTGTACCCCCACGCCCGCGACACCCTTAACATTCGACAGGCTGATCATTATGTCCGCGTACATCTCCACAACTCTGCTCCACTTTGCCGCGACCTCTATCGTCTCCAAGGTGTACCCCATCTTCTTCACTGTCTCGATGTCGTCTCTGAAATTGAACCTCCTCTCTATCCAGTTATCGACCAGGGCCGGGTCGGCCACAGCAGCGCTCCCTTGAAGCTGGCTTGATACTTCCTCCTTGATTTCTTCGAGTATCTTCGACGACCTTGCGTGGTAAATCAGAATCATAATCGGTTTGTCCCCTTGAAACTGGAAGGCGGACTCGACTTCGTTGTAGAGTCTGCAGACTGCGGGTTTCACATCCAGCTCCATGAGCAGCTTGGCGGCCGCAACCCCTGACTCGAAGTTTGGCAGGGTGTAGGCTGCTCTCCACTCGTGGTTCGGGAGTTTGTGGACCTTGAGCTCAGCTGCTGTTATGATGCCCAGGGTTCCTTCCGCCCCCAGGAAGAGTCTGCTGAGGTCGGGCCCCACCGATGAGCGTGGCGCCCCACGTTTGCGGGTCCAGATGATTTCACCCGTGGGGAGTACAACTTCTAGCCTGAGGACCGAGTCTTCAATCCCGCCGTACAGACTGCTGTATTGACCCGTCCCCAATGTCGAGATGTAGCCTCCGACCGTGACAAGCTCCAGTGACTGGGGGAACTGGAAGAGCGAGAACCCCTTCTCTCCTACCTTCGCCTCCACCTGCTTGAGCTTGGCCCCCGCCTGGACCGTTACAGTCCGATTCGTTCCGTCAAGGTCGAGTACTTGGTTCATTCCTTGCATATCGACGACTATCCCCCTGGAAGGGATTGAAGCTCCTGTCACTGAGCTCCCTCCACCGTGGACATAGAGAGGTACGCCATGGGTTGACGCGAAGTTGACCACTGCCGTGACCTGATCGACGTTCGTTGGCTTCACCGCTGCTACGGCGCTACCTAGAGGTTCGTCACTGAACCATGTCAGGGGCCACCAGTCCTTCAGGTAGGGCCCTACATCCCTGGTTACTCGCCCAGGTAGGATCCCCTCGAGCTCCTCAGCAATGCTGTTGTTTTCTTCCATTTTTGGTACTCTTCCTCTAGGGCCGCCTTCCCCATCTCACTAAAAGCCTCCCTTTCCCTCTTGGCCTTCGCAATGTCCTCTAGGGAAGATTGTCCTGTGGCGGCCAGCTGAAGCATAGCGATACCTCTAGATGTCGCCTCCACATCCGAGTCTCTTTCTACGCTGGTTCCTGTTACCGCAGAAATCATCTTCAGAAGAGCGTTGGACCTGGAGAGGCCTCCGTCCGCTCTGAGAATCTTCAGGTGCTCTCCGGATTGCTCCAAGACGAATCTGACATGGAAGCCCACCGATTTCAACAGCCCTGATACAACAGCAGCCTTGTCAGACCGAAGTGTGAGACCAGCTATGATTCCCTTCGCACCAGCAGCGTGAGGCACCTGCAGTCCGCTAAGTGCGGGGATGAAGATGACCTCACCGGTTGGCTCGACCTCCAGTTCGGAGTAGTCCTTCAGCAATCCCAATCTCAGCGACATGTCGACTGCCTTCCCGGTGGTGGGGAGGTACCCCTCGACCCCGTACCAAATCCTCCCCCTGTGTTTGAGGAGCACCAATGGTATCAAATCCCCTCTTCTGGCGAAGCCGACCGTTGGGATGTCGACAAAGGTGCCTGTCCCGTTCGTTACCTTGCCGGTGTCTCCTTCGTAGGCTCCCTCGGCGACGCTCGCCGCCTGCTGGTCTGCAATCAGGGCGTTGAACTCCATTCCGTCGTAGGAGCCGATGGTCTGGGCGTTCTCCACCAGCTCCGGCGTCTCCATTCTGAGGTTGAAGAGTGACTTCACTATCCCGATTTCCTTCATCGACCTGGGGTCCACGATGCCGCTAAGACATGCGCTGGTGGCGTCGGAGACGAACTTCCCCGTGAGTCTGTAGGTCAGATAGGATTCTACGGTCCACTGCATGTTTCCCTCTCCGACAGACGGGTTCAACTCTCTGAGCCTGAGAAACCTTAGGACAGGGGAGTAGGGAGATATGATCAGGTCGAAGGGCGGGATCCTGCCAACCAGCTTCAGGTGAGCCGAGAGCCGCCTGTATGTGGCCGCAGCGCCACGGTCAGTCCATGTCACAATCGGCGTGAGAGGTTTCCCTTCCCTGTCCCAGGCCACGGTGGACGCTCTGTAGGTCGCTAGACCAAACGACCTGGCGCCCAGGCTTCTTCCCCTCTCTACAAGGCTCTTTACCGCCCGGAAGAGCTCCTCGGAGTCTTGAAGGCCGTCCGCGTTCACTGGAACGTTGAGAGCTTCGGCGTGCTTCCTCTGCAGGCTCTCGTCAAAGATGCTGAGTTTGATTCGGGTGGTACCTACGTCGACGCAGGCGTAGAGCCTTCCGCTCAATTTCTGGCCCTCGTTATCACCCCAGCAACCAATTCGGCGATCGCCGGAGCTGCTGTGAGGCCCGGGGATTCGATGCCCACGAGGTTGACCACATTCTTGGAGCCGTCGAAATCGATAATGAAGTCCCGTGTCGGGGACAAAGGCCTTACTCCTGTGTAGACTCTGACTAACTTTCCCTCTTCTTTTAACAGGGGGCGGAACTTGGACTTTAGAAGCGCAAGGTCTTCCTCTGTGTACTCGCGTTCCTCCTTGGAATGAGCCACCCTTAATGTCGGGCCGATGATAGTCGTGCCGTCAGTCGCGGGAATTATCGCGCCTCCTTTGGTCCTCGACCCGATGCTCAGGGGGAGCGGTGCGACTATCGCTTTCAGGTCAAGGCCAGAATAGACAGCCATCACCCCCAGCCCGGGCTCGAGCTTCCCCAAGTCCCTGCCCAGCATTCTGGCAATGTCATCAGAATAAAGCCCGGCGGCGTTCACGACAAACACCGTTTTCACGTCTCCGCCCGTTGTCTTCAGAAGGGTACTCTCTCCCTCCCGCCTGCAGGAGACGAGCTCATGGCCGAACCGGAAGACGATGCCTCGCTCCTGGGCTGCTTCCTTCAGCTTGAACACCAATGTTTGGACATCGACAGTCCCGTACCCGTTGACGACGATTCCTCCCGAGATTTCGGCCGCCAGGAGTGGCTCGATTCCGCGCAGGCTTCCGCCCCCCTTCAACTGGATCTTGAACTGCCCCCGAAGCTCGAGTTTGAGATAGAGGTAGACGAAGAAGAGGATTGGAAGCCTGAACCATCCACTGACCACGAGGAGGGACGGGACGCGCTTGAGTTCGACACCGAGCTCCCTGCAGAGGTCGTCATACATGGCATTCCCCTTCCTCGCGAGCTTGCTCTTCAGCGAACCGAAGGGGAGCTGAATGACGTGGACGACGTTCGCCTGCCCCGAGGTGACACCTTTGCCGGGTTCCGTTTCCTTGTCAATCACCATGACCCGCTTGTTGAGATTCGATAGACGGTACGCGATGGTGAGGCCGACTATTCCCGCTCCCACGATTGTCACGTCCACGTCTTCGGATTGACCTGAACTCATCCCAGACGGGGGAAACTGCGAGGCCCCCACGAAGGGTTGAGGGCCAAGTTACTACTAATCGTTTGTCCCGAATCCCGATAGAAGTCTCCGCACCTATAGTGGAATCGCCGGCCCGAACACGATACACATCATCCTGCCTATCTGTACGTCCCGAGTTGGTGCAGGTTGGTGCGGCTACCCGCTGCTATGGGAAGACGTGCTCGCCGGTCACGGCGTCACGGAGGAATATCGCCCGGTAAGGGCACGACTGCGCAGCCATGTAGAGTTTTTCTGGGTCTGCCCCTGCGCCACTCAAAGCCTCAAGCGGAGCAGGGTCGAAGATCGATTTCTTTTTGCTCCAGTCCAGATGGAATACATCCGGCGCCAGCTCTACACAACTCGAAGCACCCATGCACAGATTGTGGTCGACTCTCACGTCGAGCTTCTTTCCCTCGACGACGACCCCGGTCCACCATCCGCTCTCGTGGAGTTCGCTCTGCCACTTGAGAATCTTGGCTAACGTGACTAAGACCGCTATGCCGAAGGTGATCCAGAGGAGTTCAGTCAGGGCATCGTCCAAGACCGAAAATCACCCAACCCCTTCCTCCTTGCCTGCTTTAAGTTGTCCTTCCGAAAATTCTGAAATCCAAGGGGACTGAGTCTGGGGATCTATTCCTGGCTGCCCGTTTGCCCCTACATTGACATATAGATCAAGGGCACTTGCACCGGGGAACAGTCGCACCCACGAAATTCCAACGGGGTGTCGGGATCGATCTGGAGCTATACACGACCGGCAGGATGCGCTGAGACCAGCGGAACAGCGTACTGCCTTTCTATGCGGGGCCTGTGGAAGTTGTTCATGGTGCAGAATGGAATGACCCTGGCGCCGAATCTTTCGTCAGGGACCAGGTAATGTATGGCGCACTTGTGGACTCTCTGGAAGTCGAAGTTGTAGGCATCCATGAAGTGCATGTCTCCTATCATCAGGACCTTTCTCATGAACTCCCCCGTTCCCTCGTAATTCCCCCTAAGAAGTATTGGACCAATCATGTCCCGCTTCATCCTCCAATCGGTGTGCCTGATGACGCCCGACAGCCCAAGCAGAGTACCGACGAACCGTCCACTCCTCGCCGCTCTGTCCAGTGAAGAGTAGAGCCCGTCAGCGTTCATGTGCCTAGTAATCGGGTCGAAGGTCACCTCGCCGCCCTTCTTGTCGACGTAGACAAGTGTCGCCCTCCCGCACTGGGAGTGAGTTGAGAACCTGTCGTAGTGGTTCGTTTTACCTCTTACAAGCTCGACATAACTGGCCAGGGGCACCTCTACGGGGATCGGGTAGAAGTCGTTAGCCTTAATTTGACCACCAGTCTGTTTTTCGATGTCGTTCACTACGTCGGCGTTGGTTATTCTGACCTCGCGTATCTTGTTCCGATCCATTCTCCCGGCCATCGAGACAGGCTGGAAGTTGACACATCTCACGACGTCAGCGTTCAGCCCGGCGTACCTCAGGATATCGCCCATCTGGTCGTCGTTCAAACCGCGCTGCAGGGTGACCACGAGGACTAGGCTCTCGAAACCTGCCCTCCTGGCGTTGTTTGCCACGTTCAGCTGACGTTCCGTGTAGTATTCGGCGAGTTTCTTCCTGCCAGCCTCGGACATGGACCTGCCGTTTCCATCAGTGCCGGGAACCCTGGCGACCAGCCGTGGGTCTGGAGTGAGCCCGTCAAATTGAAGGTAAAGGGTGGATACTCCGGCGTCCATCAGTGTCTTGAGGTAGTCCGCTCCAGTCTGTGGGTCTCCTACCCTCAGCCCGTTGGTGTTCACTTCGATGTGGTTGATGCCGTGATGTTTGACCAGCATGATGATTTCCGGGAGGTCTGCCCTTACTGTAGGTTCACCCCCTGAAAGCTGGAGGGCGTGGATTCCCTTGGGAAAATTTACCCTCGTTGCGGTCTCGAGCATCCTGTCGATCTGCTCGATGGTAGGCTCGTATACATATCCGGCAGCCCCCGCGTTGGCAAAGCAGACGGGACACTTCATGTTGCACCTGTTGGTCACATCGATTATAGCGAGGACTGTCTTCGACTCGTGCTCGAAGCAGAGGCCGCAGCGAGTCGGGCACTCGCCGTCGGTGTAAGAAATCGGATTCTGGACGCCTGGCCCATTCTGAGCAAACCTCTCAGCCCTGAGATACTCAGCAGCGTCGGTAGAGATGAGATCCTGGAAGTCGCCGTGGCGGTCGCAGTGCTTGGTCATCCAGACTTCGTTTGCAGAGCGGTCAATCCATATTTTCGCCTCTATCTTCCTCCAGTCCCCGCTCTCCGCGTCCACCGGGCAGACGGACTCTGTGGAGCCGTAGAGCTCCATTGGACCTGCAACCTTGGCTGGTTATTTACAAGTTCTGATTTGAGTCACCGTACAGCCATTGCCGAGTCTTATCCGTCCCGTGACGATCCTTTCCGGTCTTTCACGCTTCTGGACTCCGCCATGATTTCCAGCCTCTTGGCATGGAACAGCTTCCGAAACTCCCAGATAACGTGGTAGTCCTCCGGATCGCCCTAGTTGAGGAGAGGCATGATGTGCGACTGAAGTTGCTGTCCAGGAGGCTCAGGCTCTTCCAATTCATGCTTCCATGAGTTAGTTTGTCGCTTCGTTTCTGTCTAAGGATTGTAGATCTGGAATCTGTTTGTGGACTACGGCACGATTGCGATAACCTTCCAAAGTGGCACGCAGAAGAAATATCTTGACGTTAGCTCGACGGCGTGCCGATTCGGGGTCTGCCCGAGATGATGATGAGGGTCACTGTGGTCAGACCGGCCGAGACCAATCCAACGAGCAAGTCGGTGCCCGCAAGATATCCTAGGCAAAAAAGGGCGTCTCCGAGCGCCAGGACAATTAGATTGGTCCATATGATGAGAAGCGCGCCGATGTTATTCCCGGAAGGCTTGAGTTGCCCCACCAGTATCGCCACCAGCGAACCCAGCGCGGTCAGGGCCAGGCCCGCGAGCCCGAGGGCGGCGTCAGCGCTGATGGAGAAACTGACTGGCGCTCTCAAGGCGAAGGTCAGGCTTGCCAAGTCAGGAGCGGCGTAAATCAGCCCAAAGGCTGACCCTCCTGAGGCGAGAAGCAGACCCAGAAGCTCCCATGTCTCGGTTCTTGGCAACCCTTTGGAGGATGGCGGACGCTGGATTAAACGTTTGGACTTCGGCTGCCCGCAGCGTCGGCTATCGACTGTCTTGATCTTTGGCTCGGCTCAGGGGTATGGGGAAATTCGTCGTCGCCTTGAATACTGACGTCGTTGATACAAGACAACCCTACCACCATCATCATGAGCGACGTTCGGAGATCGAGCGAACCGGTGTCGTAGAGGCCTCGAAGTAACAGGCAAAACATACGGGACCACGGTGGAGGGGAGCGACACCCCGTGCTATCGCGCGGCATTGCACTCTGAGAAAATACGCTTATATGTAATCGAGAGCGATTTTTCCTCTATGACTGCCACCGAGCAATTGTTGATTGAGGGGGAACCCGTGAAACCTGAGAAGCTGGAATATTTTGGTGCTTTGAATCTTGCGGAAACAGTGAAAGATTAATCGGTGCGATACATTGGAGTCTTGAGCTTGGCCCCTGGCAAAGGCAAGAGAAAGTATAGACGAATCTTCTTTGCGACCGACCTTCATGGCTCGGAGCTCGTCTTCAGAAAGTTCATTAGTGTGGCCAAGTTCTACGACGTAGACGCCCTCATAATGGGCGGAGACGTATTCGGCAAGAGCTTCGTTCCCCTGATCATGGACGATAGCGGGAAGTACTCTTTCGAAGTCCATGGCCAAAAACTCAGCCAAGTCCCTGAGAGCGACATTCCCAAGTACGAACTCCAGTTCATGAACGCCGGCGAGTATCCGCAGCGGATTTCGAAGAGCGAGTACGAGGAACTCCTAGCCGATGAAGCGAAGGTCTCGGCCTTTTTTGATAGATTGATGTCGGAGAGATTAATCCGCTGGGCTGCTCTGGGAACCGAAAACCTTGCGCCCCTGGGAGTAAAGTGTTACTGGACTGGGGGGAACGATGACAAGCAGGAGAACATTGACAAGGTAGTATCAACCGACTACTTCGTCAACGTGGACGGCAAGGTGGCTCGAATCGACGATGAGCACGAGCTGGCGAGCCTCGGGTGGAGCAACCCCACCCCTTGGAAGACCCCCAGGGAATGTAATGAAGAAGAGCTGGCCTCAAAGCTCGACCAGCTTACGAGTAAGATTGCGGAGCCCTCGAGCTGCATCTTTAACATCCATCCTCCTCCCTATGATTCGAACCTTGACACAGCAGCGAAGCTAGATGCCAGCTTTGATCCTCCGAGACCCGTGACCTCAGGGGGCCAACAGGTGCTTATCCCAGTGGGAAGCACATCGGTGAGGGCCGCCATCGAAAAGACACAGCCTCTTCTGATGCTTTGTGGCCACATTCACGAGACAAAGAATGACAGCAAGATCAAACGCACCCTTTGTATCAACCCTGGATCGGAATACAATGCTGGGTTGTTGCGGGGCGTGATTGTGAACGTGGAGAAGAACAAGGTCCTCAGCCACCAATTTACTTCGGGCTAACCTGACCCTAACGGACGACTTCTTCGACTTCCCGGTACCAAGGTTTCTTTGTGCCCACCTTGGATCGCACCTCCCACTTCTTTGTCTTCGGGCTGGAGTTAACCACGTCGACTAGCCTAGCAACCTCGCGATTGACCGTCGACAAATGCTCGTTCGTCAGTTTTCCCTCGTTCATCAGCTCGATTGCGAATGACTTCACCTTGTCGAGGTTTGCGACCGAATCATACCAGAAGCCCCAATCATCGCCCAGGATTTTCGAGATGTAAGCTCCGTTGACGGCTTCTCTTTCGTTCGCCCCGTCTGAGCTTACAGGATGCCCCAAGAACACTATTATCAGGTCAATCAGGTCTTTGCGGTTTATCTCGTGAATCTGCAATTTCTCCAGGACCAAATCGGTCAGGCTTATCGTCGGGCTGTCTAGTTCAAGCCGTCCGGCCCCCGGCTTTTCTCCGAACTCAACGGTGTGACTGAATTCGAGTTTGTTCAGAAATATATCGACGTGATAGGCTCCTGTGGGACTGTAAAAGATGAGGCGCCTGTCGCCAAAGAAGCCGTTTACCATTTCGTCGGGCTTGAAGCCCAATTGTTTGAAGATCTGCCCGACTTGTCTTCCTTGCTTCGAGTATGCTATGAGGTCCAGGTCGGTGAAATTGGGCTTGCCTTCTCCGAATCTACCTAATGACTTGAAAGTCGAGATAATCTCTGGCTTGTCCATGGAGTGTATGTACGCAGCGAGGGAGCCCATTATCCTCTGATAGATTCCTTGTGACTGGGCCGTCGCAACGAGACGGGTCGCTTCTTTCACGAATTCGTCCTCGTTCATTTCGACAAAATGAGAAGCTTCGCTCAAAAAGCCACAGGCCTTCCTACGATTATTTACAATTCGTCTAGTTGCGCATTTAAGGGTTTGGACTTCCGAACCCGATTTCGAAATATGTGGCGATTTCCGGTGCATCTAGGTCCATACGAATGCCGTCTGTCGAAAAAGCGTTTGTCTACTGCCAGGCTCGCGAGAGAAGTGGCGTTAGGGGCAGACCAATCGGGTTGAATCGGCGGTTGAGGGCACAATGGCCGTGTGTTGCTGAACTGACTGAACAGGTCTGTCCATCGGCGGCAACGATACTTGGCGGATTTCGTTTATATATCGACGCTAGGACATTTTCGAAATAGGTTCACGATGACTCAAGAGGGAAGGGAGCAGGAAAGCATCAAACAAATCATGTCGAAGACCGTTCGGACCATTGAAAAATCCAAGTCCGTTCACAGTGCCCTGGACGATATGAACAAGCACGATATTGGGTCTCTGGTGGTAGTCGACAATTCAAAGGTTGTCGGGATAATGACAGAGAGGGACATCATGCGGAACATCGGGCGAGAGACGAGCTATCTGGACAGAAAATGTGGTGACGTCTGCTCGAAGCCAGTGATCAGCATCGGGCCAAACACGGAGTCGTGGGAAGCCTTCGAGATCATGCTAAGGAACAAAATCAGGCGCCTGCCTGTCTTGGACGAGAACCAGATTTTGGTGGGAATAGTCACGGAAAGGGACCTGTTCAGGTGGGTGGTTCGGGTGGTCTACGAGCCAAACGTTCCGAAAGAGATAGTGAATCTAATTTCGCAGTCCGGCTGACACCGATACGAGATCCTCGTCGACTACTCAGGCTGATGAAGGTCAGGCTACTATTGTTTGATATATGACTTGAATTTCTGTTTCTTAGATTGGCGGTATCTCTTTGTACGCCAGTTCCAAGTCGATGCCTCTTCTGCGTAGATACCAGCGTCTAATGAAGTAATAGGCGACCCAGGCAACGAATATTGAAGTCACGATCTCCTCGGAAATCAGACTGTTGACGCCCAAGAACGGATACACAAGGTAGTCGTACAGCATGACGGCGCTGAACCCCGCAGCTATTACGCCGCAAATCGTGATGAGAGGGACGCTCGCTATCTTGTACTTGGCAATGGGGGAGCTCTCATAGAGCTGTTTCTTGACCCAGGGGAAGATAGCTCCACCGAGCGCTGTGCCGATGTACATCACGGTCGCTACGGCCGTCACCGCGAGCGCGTACCCTGTGTAGCCTGGGACGAAGTTATAGACGTAACCCATACCGAAGCCAGCGACTATCAGATAGAACACCTGGGCGAGGACAGGGGTGTGCGTCCTGTCGCTGACCCTGCTCACCCACTTCGGGAGGACCCCGTCGATGGACATCGCGACCGCCACCCTAGTCCAGCCTATGGCGACGTTGAAGACCACCTGTATGGCGTTCAGGAAGATGCCAATCATCATTAGGACGATTAAAACAGGATTGTTGGTCAAGACCTCGGCGAGAGTGCTGAACCAAGGAAGAACGGCCATAGAATTCGACGCGGAATAGTACGATGCGGCAGATAGCCACCCCTGACCGACCGTGTTGGTAAGGGCGAAGGCAAGAACCATCATCATGACCGTCGCGGTGAGTCCTCCTCCCAGATTGATGAAAAGCTGGTTCTTGAGGACGTTGGCTCCTTGAATCTCCCCTGCCTGTTCCTGGGCATATCCGACCCATCCCAGGCTTGTCAAGGCGACAGGCGCGACCAGGAAAGTCCCGATAAGGGAGAAGCCGGCTGCAGGGATGAACCCGCCGACGACGGCCTTGCTGATTATTGACTGGTAATAGTTGCCTGTAGTGGTAGTCGTCCCGTTGGCCAGAACGGCAGATGCATGGTTGAAGTTGCCGATGAACGTGGCGTTCGGTGTCACGAAGAACATGACGACCATGACCACCCAGCTAAGCAGGAACCCATACCACATTATCCATTGGGCCTTGACGAACCAAGCAAAGCTCTTGATCAACACGGCAATAGCGATGGTGGAAGCGACGGCCGTAACAATCCAGATGCCCGTCGGGGTGGAGAACCAGGTCCCCAGGTTAAGTAGAGAGGTATTATTCAGTGACAGGCCGAGGCCGGTGAACATGGGCGATAGCCCTAGCAGCGATGTGAGCCACCCCCCGATGGCTTGCCACTGGAAGAAAAAGGTCCCGATCATAGTCATAACTATGGCAAACCCAATCCAGCCCCCGATGGTCCTGCTCTGGAAGATGTAGTCCCCTCCCGTGCGGGGCATAGCGGAGGCGAGCCCAGCGTACACCACCGCCAAGAGCGCCGTGAAAGCACCTGTAATCAGGATGCCAAGAGTAAGACTGGCGTTCGGATAGGCCGCAAGGGTCGTGAGGTAGACGAAGGGGAAAATCACCCCGATGTTGAGGACGTTGTAAGCAAAAGCAGAGTAAGGGGACATCACTCGTACTAGACCGGAAGAACGGCGGGCGAAGACCTTCGTCCCTGCGGTCTGTTCCACCATTTACCGGCAGCAAAGGACTTGATTTTGTATAAAAACGCTCGCCCCCAGAACGAGTCTCCCATGCCGTCGGGGTGGCCACCAAGACGGACAAGATTGGATGTTGACAACTTGCGTATCGATGGAGGGAATGGGCCGGCCAAGTCTTGATTGGTGAACCTGGACAGTCAGCTAACGTCCGGCGATTCTGACGGATGCGCGAATGGCCGAACTGGCCTGGCAGTGCATGCCCGGAGGGTCTCTATCTTAGGGCTTCTATCTCAGTGCCCTTCAGAGAGAAGATCTCGAACATCTTTGAGAAGGGTGGATGGCTGAAGTAGAGCATTTTTCCGCCTCCCTTCGTCCGAAAGATGAGCCTGGACCCCACGGGAACGAAGACCAAGTCCCCCTTCTCCCAGGAATACGTCTTGTGCGTCGTCCTATCGGTGAGCTGAAAATCGCCTTCAATGATGTAAGTGAATATGTTGTATGTCATATCCCAAGTCAGCTCTGAACCTACCTTCTGCTCCCAGATGCATGCATCCATTATCCCCGGTTCTTCCCAGATTACGGCGTCGTAGCAGACGCCTTTGGTCAGCCCCTTGAGTTCGAATTTCTCCATCTTCGTCTTCAAGGGGTCCTTGAAAATCCGCATCTCTTTCGTTTGAGGCAGAGCCATTTAGTTTCAGTCCGTCCAAAAAGTCGCCAGATTTTATTTAAACGCATGGCGAGGGAACCGTCTCATTTCGCTTCTCGCGCGTTTACTCAGACAGCGTGGGTGGCGGCCTGTGAATGAAGCCATCGCCTGAGACGCCGTATCCCCGCGCATGCTGCTATTCGTGCCATCTGGTAAGGGTGTTTCTGGAACGGGTCCCCTTCGACCAGTGCTTATGCCCAATCCGCCACCACCTATCCCTGACGAAGATCACGCTTTCAAATCTCGTGCCGGAGACTTCCTTCCCGCTTTGACTGACGGTGAGTCACCAATGCGATGTCGCTTAAGAAACGGAAAACCATCGCGATGAGACTAAACCCGTATTAATGAAAGGAAGTACTCCTTCCTGTTCTGGCATGCAAAAGCAAGAATACGAGACTGCGCCTTTGATTCTGACGACGCCCCCCGGTCCGAAATCCAAGGAACTTCTTACGAAACAGGCTTCGCTGGAGACGAAAGCGGTCATCTATAGCAAAGCCTTCCCTTTTGCCATAGACTCGGCGAAGAACGCCACGATCAGGGACGTTGATGGCAATCTTTACATTGACTGGGTGAGTGGAATATGTGTTCTGAACCTTGGTCACCAGAATGACGAAGTGACCGAGGCGGTGAAGGCTCAGATGGCCAAGATATGGCATGCACTCGAAGTACCTACGGAGACCAGGGTTGCCTTCCTCGAGGCAATTCACTCCACCTTGCCGACAGGCCTTCGAGGGAATGCGAAAGTCCTCACGACGGTGACTGGGGGGGACTCTTGCGAAGCCGCGATCAGCATCGCAAAAAGGGTGACCGGACACAGGACAATAATTGCATTCGAGGGATCGTATCATGGAATTCACCAGGGTATAGTGAGCCTTACGTCGTCCAAGCATTACTTGGACTACTCTGGTGTCCCGAGACAGGGGGTTTTCAGACTTCCTTACCCTTATCGCTACCGTTTCCCCTTTCCGGTGGAGAAGGAAGGCGACGAGAGTAAGGTCGTACTAAGGTATCTAGAGCATCTCCTAGAGGACGAGCACTCTGGCCTAGATGACGTGGCCGGAATCCTCGTGGAACCCGTCCAAGGAGAGGGAGGGTATATCGTGCCCCCACCCGATTTCTTGCCGGGCCTTAGAGAAATTGCAACCCGTTATCACATCCCGCTGATCATAGACGAAGTGCAGACTGGATTTGGCAGAACGGGCAAGTTCTGGGGCTGCGAGCAGACCGGAACTGTTCCTGACATCATGTGCGTGTCGAAATCGGTCGGTGCGGGTATCCCGTTCTCGCTTGTTGCCTACAGAAAGGAGTATGACGAAAGCCTTAGCGAGGGTTTCCATCTTGGCACATACAGAGGCAACCCCCTTGCGATGGCGGCCGCGACTGCCAGCATAAGCTACATCAAGCATCATGACCTTCTCGAACGAGTCCGGGTGATGGGTACAAAGACAAAGCAAGAATTCCAGCGCATAATGGACTCGTCCAATAATATCGGCGAGGTTCGTGGAGTAGGGTTCATGATAGGTAACGAAGTTGTTAATTCGAAGTCGGGAAAGGAACCCTCCAAGGCGCTCGCGGTCAAGTTCCGTAAGGTGATGTTCGAGAAGGGTCTGCTTATGCACACCTGCGGCCATTATGGCAATGTCCTGAGGTTCATGGCTCCTCTGACCATAGAAGATACGCTGATTCAGAGAGGCCTCGAGATTTACGAAGGTGTGGTCAGGGCCGGATAGTACACCTGAGAGCGTCAGGCACTAGCGACGTTAGATCGAGGCCCATCCGCGTTAGCCGGAGACAGGAGATTATGTCATGCGTCATCGGGGGTGGATGAAGGACAAGGTTCTGTATTCGCCCCTGAACGAATGAGGATTGTATGCCCGGGCATACACCCGATGGTTCTATCGATCGAGAACGGGGCTTGAACGACTCACTTTTGACCAGTGTTCGTGCACGATCCGCCAGGTCCTTCTCTTTACGAAGACCACACTTCCAAAGGCAGCGTGCGATGTCCCGTCCTTGTCGTAATCGACGGTAAGTAACGCCAGCGCTACGTCGCCGAAGAACCGGACCTTCATCCCTTCGATTCTTGCCTTCACTTTCGGACCAATTGAGTAGAACCAGTTTCTCTCTTCGAGGTATGCGTCTTTCCCTTCGTACAACCGTGTAGGTAGGTAGCTGGGTATTATGGAAAAATCAGCGTTGAAACTATGAAAATGGGAGAAGCGTTGAAAGTCGCCAGTGTGAGGCAACTCGTATTCCGATAACAACAACCTTCGTATCTGCGAAATTTCACTCTCCTCCGGATTGCTCTCTGGTGTTGCAACGTGGTCTGGCGGCTCCGGGTCCTCTCCGTCGAACCATCCTCCAAGCTTTTGCATGGTTCTCTGCAGGTCCCTAACTGACATTCCCTCCGTGACAATCAGGCGGAGTGCGTTAGCCCTCCCATCACGATCATCGATGCGAGCCAATAGTCTCGCGTGATGCTCTGATACGTGACGAAGCGAATCCCGTAGCGTTGGATCTTTACGAAGTTCCTCCTCGTCGAATAACTTTGTCATGGCAATCAGATTGCTGATATGTTGCTTTGAGTACCCAACTAGCAAACCAATTTCCTCATACGATTTGTTGAAATTCTTGTGCAGGCGACTTAAGGACAATCCAATCTCATAGTCAGAGAGGTTATCACGCTCCATATTCTCGGCGAGGGAGAGCGTGAAGAGCTCTTCGTCTGACAGTTCGGCGACTTCGGCGGGAATAGTGGTCCAGCCCAGCAGGCGGGCTGCCCTCACCCGTCGATGTCCGTATGCCAGTTGGTAGGCAGGCCCGTTCCGCCGCACCTTCACCGGTTGCAAGAGCCCAAGTTGATTCATGGACGTAGCTAGCTTCCCGACGTGCTCGTCTCCGAAGAAGACTCTAGAGTTGAATGGGTTGTCCTCAACCTGACTTAGCACGATTTCTCGGGTTGCCGGCGGTCGGGAAAGGTTTTCTGGCAGTTTGCCGTTGGACGTGACCCACTAGGGAGCCCTTTCGATATTTAACCAGGTATCTGATTATCAAGTCTGAGAATTCCTCTTTGGAACTTGGCCCAGACACGGTCTGGCTCAGTCAGGGATCCTGTTAATACACAGTGTATACTGTCTTGATTCTGGTGTAGAAATCAATCGCTTCCTCTCCCTGCTCCCTGAAGGTATCGGTGCTCGATCTCTTTTCTCCTCCGAAGGGTATCTGAGGTTCTGCCCCCACTGTACTTCGATTGATCGTTATGATCCCTGCTTGGATCTTGTCTGCGAATTCATGAGCACTTGTCAAGTCGGTCGTACAGAGACCAGCGCTGAGGCCGAAAACCGTGTTGTTCGCAACCTCGATTGCATCCTCAAGATTCTTCGCAGTCAGGACCGATAGCACCGGACCGAAGATTTCTTCCTGGGCGATTCTCATATCAGACGTAACGTTGTCGAAGATTGTGGGTTCAATGAAATATCCATTCGCCATCTCCGGCTGCTCGGGCCGTCTTCCCCCGGTCAGGATGCGTGCACCTTCCTCCCTCCCTCTTCTGACATACTCGAGGTCTTTTTCGAGTTGTGATTCGTCTACCGCCGGGCCCATCTCCACTCCGGGTTGGAGCCCGTCCCCAACCTTCAGGTTCTTCACCCTGGTCACAAGCTTCTCCAAGAAAGTCTCCTTGATGGATTCGTGCACTATGACCCTGCTGGTCGCAGTACAGGCCTGGCCAGTGAGGCCGAAGGCAGCCTTCGTGACGTTTTCGACTGCACTGTCAAGTTTCGCATCAGGAAGGACGACGGTCGGATTCTTGCCGCCCATCTCCAGCTGGATTCTTGCCATTTTCTTCGCGTTCGCCCTCGCCCTATGAATCCCATGCCCGACTTCGTAAGAACCGGTGAAGGATATCGCCGCGACGTCATCACTGACGGCCAAGGCCTCGCCGATTGTGGAGCCCGGCCCCGTGATGAAATTGAGAACTCCAGGAGGCAGACCGGCTTGTTCAAGAGCCTGGACGATTTTCGAAGCATCTAGAGGGGTCAGCGAAGCTGGCTTGAAGACGACTGTATTACCCGAGGCCAGAGCGGGAGCAATCTTCCAGAGAGGAATCGCGGTAGGGAAATTCCAGGGTGTCATCAGAGCAACTATGCCGAGTGGCTCCCTGACCGTGTAGATGAAGGTCCTTTGATTCTCAGATCGGTAGGTCTTTCCGTTCAGTCTGCTCGCTTGTCCGGCAAAGAACCTTAGTATGCTAATCCCTCGCCTCGTTTCACTCCTGCTTTCCGTCAATGTCTTCCCCTCCTCGATCGTCATCGTCTTCGCGAAATCTTCGAAGTCTCTCTCGATTAATTCCGCAGCGCGATAGAGTATCTTGCCCCTCTCGGGACCGGGCGTATTCCTCCACCCCCAGAAGGCCTGCCCCGCGGCTTCTACGGCTCTCTTGACATCGTCCTTGTTGGAAAGCTGGAACTCCCCTATGGCTTTCGTGACATCAGCAGGGCTGTTTCTTCCGAAGGTCTGTCCGCTTTCGGAAGCCATCCACTTGCCGCCTATCAGGTTGAGGACCTTCTGCACCATAAGTGGTATGGTGATTTCTCGAATATTTACGAGGTTGTAGCCATTGAACGGGGACCTGTCAGCTAACGAAATGGAAACGGTCCGGGGATTAATTGTTTCCGCATGTGCAACGCTTTAATTCCTTGTCAGGAGGATTCCTACGAAATGAAACCATTACATGGCTTGCGCATACTCGACCTAAGCCATTCCCTAGCCGGGCCGTTCGCCTCGATGCTTCTCGCGAACTTGGGCGCACGTGTAATCAAGATCGAACCGCCGGCTGGAGATGAGACAAGGACCTGGGGTCCTCATATCAAGGGAGAGAGTGCCTACTTCATCTCTACTAACCGAGGACTGAAGAGTATCTGCATCGACCTGAAAGTCAAGGACGGGCAGAGGATCGTCCACGAGTTGGTGGAGAATTCGGATGCGGTGATTGAGAATTTCAGGCCCGGTATCGCCGAAAGACTCGGCGTGAATTACCAGGAACTCATGAAGTACAATCCTCGAATCGTGTACTGCAGCATCAAAGGATTCGGGCCGAAGAGCCACTATTCATCTCGGGGTGCATATGACCTCATCATTCAGGCAATGAGCGGGCTAATGGCAACTACGGGTGAAGAAGGGAGGCCGCCTGTGAGGGTGTCCTTTGCGCTCTTCGACGTTATGACAGGGATGCTGTCTGGAATCTATGTCCTCGCGACTCTGTTGGGGGGGGACAGACCAAGTTACATCGAAGTCTCTCTGTTTGATGCTGCGGTCTTCTCGATGTGCTATGTCCCAACCGGTTTCCTACTGACGGGAAAGAAACCACCCCGAGTGGGGTCTGCAAATCCGTCGATGGCCCCGTATCAGGCGTTCAGGGACCGCGACGGGCGGTACTTTGTCATGGCTTCGGCGAACGACAAACTCTGGAAAAGCACCTGTGACGCGCTGGGCGAATCTGCTCTAGAAAGCGACCCCAACTTCTCCACCAACCCGGACAGAATCAGGAACAGGGGAAAACTTGTTGAAATCTTGCAGGAGAAGTTCTCCACGCAGCCAAGGGAATACTGGATTGAACTATTGGAGGGTGCGGGCGTACCGGCTGGTCCCGTCAACGAGATTGAGGAGGTATTCCAAGATCCTTGGATAAGAGACTCTGGTCTCGTGACCAAGCTGGTTCACAAGACACTAGGGGAGATTCCATTTCTGCAACCACCCGTTTGGGTCAATGGTGAGAGACTGGGCGCTGAGACTTCATCGCCCACGCTCGGGGAGAACACTTCCAGTGTGCTACAGGAGCTCGGCTATAGTAAAGACACCATCAAGTCGCTGTATGACTCAGGGGTGATCAGGTAGTCGGGCCAAGACGTGTGCGTGCCCCTCATACAGGGCTCTACGAGTAGGCTGCAAAGCCCTTGCCGAGAGAACCGAGTGCCACCTTCTGCTCTAGGATTTCGTTCGCGCCCTCGTAAATCATCGTGACCCTCGTGTCAGCGAGGTGTCGTGCCGGCCTGTTCTCTAGGGAATAACCATTGGCGCCAAAAATCTGCACAGCCCTGTTCGCCGCGTCGAAAGAGGCGTTGGCTGCGAAGTATTTTGCACGGGCAATGGCTAGGTCTGCTCTTTCCCTGAGTTCCACGTTTGATGGGTTTTCTTCGTACTTCTGCTTGACAAAAGCAGCGTGGAGAACGAGGAGCCTAGCAGCTTGAAGATTTGTGGAGATTATGCCGATGTGCCTCTGAACCAGCTGATGTTTGCCTATGAGTTTCCCGTGCTGGTACCGCACCCCTGAATACTTCACCGATTCATCGAGGCAATCCTGAATCACCCCGACACAGCCGGCCGCCACGCTCAATCTCCCGTTCATGAGGCCCGACAGGGCAACAGACAACCCCTTTCCCCTTGGACCGAGCATATTCTCGATGGGCACCTCTACCTGATCGAGATAGAGCGTGGAGGTGTCTGCTGTTGGAAGGCCCAGTTTGTGCGGAATCAACTCTGCCTTGAACCCCGGACTCTCCGTGTCCACCATGAACGCGCACATCCCCTCTTTCTTCCCTTTCGGATAGGCAAAAATCAGAATGTACTTTGCCATGGAGCCCAATGATATCCACATCTTCTGTCCTGAGATTACGAACTTCCCCTCTTTTTCTTGGAAAGAGGTCGTAAGAGATGCGGGATCACTGCCGGCGTTCGGTTCGGTTAGCCCGAATGCCAAGACGCTTTCTCCCCTAGTCGCTGGGGTGAGGAACCTCTGCTTTTGCTCATCGTTGGCCCAGTGCTGGACTGTTAACTCTCCCAATCCCATGTGAACTGAGAAGAACGTCCTAATCCCAGTCCCCTCCCGGCCAATCCTCTCAGTGGCCAGGGCATAAGTCACCATGTCGGCACCCTGGCCGTCTCCGTACTTCCGCGAAATTGGGAGGCCCAGAAGGTGCGCTTTCGAGAACGCGGAGACGACCCCATCGTTAATCTTCCTTTCTAGGTAGCACTTGTCTTCAATAGGGCGAATCTCCCTGCAGACTCTGTCCACCTGTTCCAAGATCATTTCTTGCTCTTCGGAGGTGTCGAAGTTCATCTTCGAGAGGCTCAGAAACCCACTTTCTTCGAGCATGTTCCTTTCTGTTCTGCGAGTGTTTGATAATCCTTCGTTGCCGCTGACGTGACAGGGATGTTACTCCGGCAGCCTTCGCGGGGCTTGGCTAGCTAGTCTGGAACCAGTTCCCTTGCGTTCTAACAGGCGAAAACTCGCGCCCCCAGCCTTGGCCCGGGACTAGCACGGTCCCGGGGGGCCGGTTTAGTCGCCATAGATGGTGTAGTGCCAGGGTTTCCGGACGGCATCTGTCGTGTCGATGTACACGAACTTGATCTGGGTGTAGTCGTCGAACGAGTAGGCTGAAAGGTCCTTTCCGTGGCCGCTCTGCTTGAACCCGCCGTGTGGCATCTCCGACGCCAGCGGAAGGTGGTCGTTGACCCAGACATCCCCGAACCTCAGCTGCGCTCCGGCCTTCATGGCCTTGGTCACGTCCCTAGTCCAGATGGACGCGGCGAGGCCGTAGATCACGTCGTTCGCCTTCTCTATTGCATCCTCGAATGACGTTATGGTTGAGACGCAGATCACAGGCCCGAATATTTCTTCCTGACAGATTCGCATGTTCTGGTGGACTTCGGTGAAGATGGTTGGTTCATAATAGAATCCTTTGCTCATGGGACCAGAGAGGGACGGGCGCTTGCCTCCGATGACCAGCTTCGCTCCTTCACTCTGACCTGCCCTGACCATCTCTTCCACCTTGTGGCGCTGGGCCTCAGAGACTAGTGGACCCATGTCCACATCACGCTTTGTTGGATCGCCGATACGTATCTTGCCTGTTTTTTCGACGAAACGCTTCATGAATTTGTCGTATATGCTCTCGTGGACGTAGACTCTGGTCGCCGCGGTGCAGTCCTGGCCGCCGTTGACGTAGCCGCCGACTACAGCCCCTTCTGTGGCAGCTTCAATGTCGGCGTCTTCGAGGACGATGAAAGGTGCCTTCCCTCCCAGCTCAAGCTGGAGGCGCTTGACGGTGTGTGAGGCGAGGTCCATTATTCTGCTTCCCGTGACAGTGTCCCCCGTTAGGCCCACCACGTCCACCCCTGGATGGGTCACAAGAGCCTCCCCGACCGTCGAACCTGGGCCTGTGATGACACTGACGACCCCCTTCGGGACGCCCGCCTTCTCCATTAGCTTCCCGAATTCGATCGTCGACAGTGGTGTTACGCTTGCAGGCTTGATTATGATTGCGTTCCCTGCGGCAAGGGCGGGGATGGCCTTCCAGACCGCCATCATCCAGGGATAGTTCCAGGGTGTGATGCAGACTACGACCCCCACAGGTTCCCTTCTGAATATGGTGGTGCCAAGCCCCGTGTATTCTGAAGCGGCTTTTCCTTCAAGATTCCTTGATGCCCCGGCCAAGAACCTGATGTTGTCAATCCCCGTAGGGAAGTCGTTGTCGTGGGACATTTTGATCGTCTTACCCTGGTTCATTGTCTCCAACAGGGCAAGCCTGTCGATATCAGCCTCGACCAGATCAGCAATTTTCCAGACAATCTTTGCTCGATCGGCGGGAGTCATCCTGGGCCAGGGACCCTTGTCGAAAGCTTCCCTCGCCGCGTCCACGGCCCGTGAGGCATCCTCTCTTCCCCCTTTCGGTACCTTGGCCATGATTTCGGCAGTCGCAGGATTCAGAACGTCGTAGGTCTCACCGCTGACCGCAGAGACCCACTCTCCCCCAACCATCATCCGCTGCTGAGTCGCAAGCATAGCAATCGCTCGAAGAAATCGCTCCGTTCGAGATAAGGGTTTCGAGGGACCAGAATCGAATGCCGAACTGGATGTACGACCCAAACGTATTAGGGCTCCGAAAAATGCTGGATTAGTAAGAATTATGTACAGAACCCGTTGCAAAATACGCAGGCGGCCTCAAAACAGCGGTCAACGTATAAATATGGACAAAAAGAACGTTTTTATACAATTCTCGATAATGCCCCAACTGGGGAGAGATCTGGAATGTCGTTGGCGGAGAGTGTGGCTGAGGAAGAAATGCCTTTCATCGCTGAAGTCATTAAGGGAGGAAGGCTCACCATTCCTGAAGAGATACGAAAACTGCTCCGGATCGAGGAGGGGAACTACGTGCTAATCCGCTTGAAGGTCGTATCTAGAAAGCGCCTGGGTAAGAAGAACAAGAGGAGCTCCCAGAACGGGAACGGAGGGGCCTAGGAGAGAGTGAGCGCTTGTCCTCCACAACCCAGCCACCTGAACAGAAGGTTGTTACACCGACAGTAGTCGCTCCCAAGGTTCGCACCACGGCGAAGACCGCGGCGCTGCATGAGCAGGCCGTCCAGCTCATCCCAGGCGGTTGCAGTTCGATCATTCGGTGGGCTTCTTACGAGCCGTATCCGCTTTACATACAAAGCGGCTCAGGGTCCAAGATTACCGACATCGACGGCAACACTTACACGGATTACCTGCTCGGGTATGGCGCTCTCATCAACGGCCACGCCCATCCTAAGATAGTCGAAGCAGTTAGCCGGCAGGCACAGGAAGGGATGCTGTTTGGTGCACCGACGGAACTCGAAGTAGATCTCGCGAAGAAGTTCAAGCAATTCGTTCCCACGTCAGACATGGTTGTCTTCGCCAATGGTGGGGCTGATGCGACAAGCAACGCAATCAGAATTGCACGGGCAGCCACAGGAAAGGACACCATACTGAAGTTCGAAGGTCACTATCACGGACAGCACGACTACGCAATGGTAAGTGTCGAAGCACCGCCCGTGGTAGCAGGGATGGAAGAGTATCCAAGGTCCCTCCCCTACTCGGCGGGGATACCGTCAATGGTTCTGGACACCGTTGTGGTATCTCCCTGGAACAATGCGAAGGCGCTCGAGAGGATAATGAAGCGACACAGAAACGAAATCGCAGCAATAATCATGGAGCCCGTGATGGCGAACTCGACCGTCATCCCTCCGGAAGCCGACTACCCCAAGGCGGTCAGGGAGATTGCCACCTCAAACGATGCTCTCCTCATCTTCGACGAAGTGATTACAGGTTTCAGAATGGCTCCCGGCGGAGCTCAACAGGTATACGGCGTGACTCCTGATCTCTCCACATGGGGCAAGGCGTTGGGGGGAGGCCTCCCAATCGCTGCGCTGTCGGGCAAGAAGGAGTACATGGACCTCCTCGCCCCCGGAAAGGTCTCCTATGGAGGAACATACTTCGCAAACTCGTTGACGCTTGCCGGCGCTCTAGCGAACCTGGAAGTCCTCGCAGCGGACGACTACCGTGCCCTTAAGACTCTGAAGCAGAACACAGAGAAGCTCACAGAAGGTCTGTCCCATGCTGTCCAGACCACGAAGCAGAAGGCATGCATACAGAGCGTGCCAGGAATCTTCTCACTCTGCTTTACGAAACACTCCAAGATATCCAACTACAGGGAAAGCCTCCTAATCGACTGGGACAAGTTCCGAACTCTCCACCAGTTCCTACTTGACGGTGGAGTTTACCTGCACCCCGACAACTACGAAAGGGTCGCAATCTCGACGGTCCACACCGAGGAAGACATCACAACCACGGTTCAGGCGTTCGAGGAAGCCCTCAAGCGGCTCTCCTAGTCGGCTTCGAAATCGCCCCTTCGTAAGGATCAGGCAGCGACTGTTTCCTCTGCGGACTTTGACAGACTCGTCCTGACGCCTGCCTCCGTCAGCTCGCCTAACAGCAGGTCTGCGTCCAACATCTCTGCTGGTATGACCCCCTTCTGCTTAATCTTCCCCTTGGCAAAGGTCGAGACAAAGACAGCCGGCACTATTCCAGTGAGGAAGGAGGTCGCGTTCGATCCGAACCGTTTGTATGCCTCTTCATGAGACATCTGGGTGCTCAGTGTGTACCGTGTCTCTTTCCCGCGGGAGGTCCCTCTCACCTCTACGGAAATCCCGGCGTGACCGCTCAGAGCGGAAGCCACCGAGACTGGGATAGGGAGTGTCGCGATGAAGACATCGAAGGGTCGGACGTGCGTTCCTTTCACACTTACAGGTTTCGTGCTGAGCAGCCCCAGTTCTTTGAGAAGGTTCACGTTACTGACGAACTCGTCCGAGAGAGCTAGCTTGAAGTCCACATACTGGACGCCCTTCTTGATGTAGTATGGCAACGTCTGTACCTCCTCGTGCTCCAAAGCATAGACTGTCTGTCTCCCCATTGGGGGGGGAAAGTCGTACACCTCTTTTTCGCTCATAGGCGGAAAGTGCTTGACTTGGCCGTTATCGAATATGATAGCATCCGTAAGGACCTCCTCGAAGAAGACCTCCGGAGAGAATAGGGGCACGAAGCCGCGCAGCTTGCTGACAGAGAATTCCCCATCTCGCACCTTGATTTCCTTGACCGTCGTCAGCCTGTCAGCAGCATACCTTGCGTAGATGTTCGAGAGGCCTGGGTCTTCTCCCATCCCAACGAGGCCGAGAGTGTTTGCTCCTCGGAACTCTTTGTCCTGGGCCAGCTGATCCTTCATCTTGCTGCTGGCAAGGTCGACATAGGCGACGCCGAGCTCTTTGGAGAGTCGCATCAGAGGTTCATTGAATGCGGGATGGCCCGAGTTTACAACAATCCCCTTGCCCTCCATCAGTCTATCCAGCTCGCCTACGTTGCTGGCGTCAATCTTGACAGCCTCTACCTTCGTCTTTCCGTGCCTCCCGGCGATGCTGCGTGCTCGAGAGATATCCTTGTCCGCTAGGGTAAGGGAACCTATCGAACTGTCCTGTTGCAGGTACTGAGCTATTACCGAACCAACCGATCCAACACCGACAACTAGAACGTCCATGGGACGGGCCGCCCGATGGAACCGGTATAACTCTTGGCCCTAAGCCCTTAGAGGGCTCGCGTATTAAGCCCAGGCAGGGGCCCAGCTCGGTTCTGGTGTGAAGGCACTAGTCGTTGGTTTGGGCGCGGTCGGCTCCGTAGTCGCGCAGGTCCTCCTCGAAGGCCAGGCGATCGAGTCCGTGACCATGGCAGACAAGAACACCGTACATGCCCTTGAGATAGCGAAGTTGTCGCCGAGTAGGACCAGAGTTGTGAAAATAGATGCAAACAACAAGGAAGAGCTGGAGGCAGTGATCGAGGGTAAGGACGCAGTGATCAACGCAGGCCATCCCAGATTCAATCACCAGATGATGGACCTGTCTTTCGCTAGCGGTGCGAACTACGTAGACCTAGCAGGCAACGGTCTCAGCGAACAGCTTGCCCAGGACAAAGCATGGAAGGACGCAGAGCTGCTCGCGGTCCCTGGGCTGGGCGAAGACCCGGGACTGTCAAACATCTATGCAAGGTACGCAGCCGACAAGCTGACTAAGGTGGAAGAGATTAGGGTCAGAGACGGGGAGAACTCGTCAAGCTCCAAGTACGAATTCATGCTGCTCTTCTCTCCGGAGGTCTTCTTTTCAGAGATTCTCGATTCCCCGCGGACCTTCGTGGACGGAAAGAGAATTTCTTCTCCTCCCCTGAGTGGGAAAGAGTTGTACGGGTTTCCTGATCCGATTGGAGCACAGCCTGTTTATCTCGTCGATCATGAGGAAGTCATGACACTGCCAGAATACATTGGAAAAGGCGTCAACTACGTGGACTTCAAGCTCGCCCTGTCAGATGAATTCGTCGCGATTCTACAAATCATGAAGAGGCTGGGTTTGCTTGAAAGCAAACCCGTCGAGATCAGAGGCTCGAAGGTGGCGCCCATAGAAATGCTCAATTCTGTGATTCCAACCCCAATTTCAGTTTCGAAAACAGTGAGTGGCAACACCGGCATCGTGGTAGAAGTCAGGGGGAAGAAGAGGGAAGTGAATGTGGCCTACAAGCTAGGCACCATGGCTTCGCATCAGGGGTCCTACAAATCATTCCATGAGAACGGGACGTCGTTCCTCACCGGAGTCGTACCAGCCGTCTTCGTGAGGATGTTATCGGAAGGTAAGATAAAGCAGAAAGGGGTTGTTCCTCCGGAGTCACTCGACCCTCTTCCGATACTTGGGGAACTCGGCCTTAACGGGGTCGTCACACACGTGTCGAGGACAGAGACATCAGACATTCAGAGCGGTAGCTGAACCTAACTAGTGAGGTCGAGGCTCTAGAAAGCACCCAAGTAGGGTGCTACATGCCCCAATACTAGATTTGGCCAAACGCGTAAATACAGTAGGAGGCCAAATTTTGGCTCCTGGTCGTATTGAAACCTCTTCAAAAGAGAGCAGTTTCAAGGACGATTCTCGGAGTCGTGCTAATAGTAATTATTCTGGTCGCGTCTACGGGCATCTACTTCGGTTTCGTATATAGTTCGGGCAAGAGCTCTACGACATCTACGAGTTCTACGACGCCAACGAGTTCCCCTACGTCGACTAGTTCCACGGTATTGACCACTTCCTCTGCGACGGCGAGTTCTTCGACTTCATCCTCGGTGTCCACGACATCAACTGCCCCGACAAGGACTTCGCTCCAAGTTGATGAGCCTGAACAGCCTGATTATCTGGACCCTGCTGTGACGTACGAAACTTCCGGCTGGGAGGTCGTCGAACAGATCTATCAAGGCCTTCTGACTTACAACGGAACCAGCGACACAACCTACGAGGGCGTGCTCGCTAGTTCGTGGACAGTTTCACCCGACGGCATGAACTACACGTTCATACTACGGCCCAACGTGACCTTCAGCAATGGTGATCCGTTCAACGCCTACGTCGAGTGGTACTCCGTTTACAGGACTATAGTGATGGACCAATCACCGTCTTGGATCCTAAGTCAGAACCTTGCTGCAGGAAACGGAGTGACGTTCAACGTGACGGCCTCGATGTTGAATTCGATCAACTACTTCAGTCCGTCACCCGCCAATCTGACCGTCATGAGCAACCCCGAACAGTCCGTTGTTGCTCTAAATGCATCCGCGATTCAGTTCAACCTAGGCTATGGTTATAATGGAGACTCACCCTACTCGGCATTCCTGGCTACGCTCATAACCCCAATGGCGATGGCTGTCGACCCTGCTGTCGTGAATAGCAACGGAGAAGTGGCTGCAGGAACTCCGAACGACTGGATGACTACTAACGCACTTGGCACCGGGTTCTACGAATTGGAGTCTTGGGTACTGGGGCAGAGCGTGACCTTGGTAAAGAATCCGAATTACTGGGCGAATAGCCTCCCAAAGTCGCAACTGAACAACGCCATCGCCCCTGCGATTCTCAACAGGATAGTTTTCTACTACAAGGACTCGGCCACGAGCGTTGCTGATCTTACTGCGGGGACTGTTCAGATGATCAGTGTTCCGGTTACCTACTACAATGTCACGACCCCGATCCCCGGGGTCACGACGTCAATACTCCCAATCGTCTTTGGCTCGTCAGAAGACGTTCATTATTTGTATCTAGATACCGCGGCATTCCCTCTCTTCAATAACCTCGATGTCAGGGAGGCGATAGCCAATGCGATAAACTACCAGGACATTATTCGCACAGTGTTTAACGGCCATGCCCAGCAGTGGATTGGACCTGTTCCACCTGGTTTCCAGTATTACAACGAATCGACAGAGGGATTGAGCCCGTACCCGTACAACCCAGTCCAAGCAGCAGTCTTGCTCGCCCAGGCCGGTTTCGTTTCGCACCTGCCCAACGGGACTACACTTAATCCAGGTGGGAAGGCATTCCCGACCGTCCCGTTCCTCTACGACTCCGACAATCCCACGGACTTTTATGTTGCTACCGTTATAGCAGCCAATCTTCTCGCGATTGGGATACCAATTTCACCGTCGCCCTTGCCCTTCAGGGAGTACTCGACCCTTATCGACTCCCAGAGTAGCGACAACACGACGTTCGCCATGGGATTTGCCTACTACAGCGAAGACTATACAGCGAGTGTAGACTACGTTTCTTACTTCACAAGTACCAACGAAATAGGATCGAGCGCCTACGTAGATCCTCAGGTCATCAACTGGACCACTCAGGCTGCAACAGCGCTGAATAGTTCAACAATAATCACGGCGTTTCACAACATAACGCAAAGCATGTACTATAATTATACGGACATCTGGCTCTACGTTCCCGAATTCATGGCCGTAACGGCTAACGGTATCACAGGCATTATCCCCAATCCGGCTGGGTCCGGCATGGGCTACTTCTTATATTACAACACCATCAGCTACGCAAGCTAGCTATGGGGCAACAATGATCGCTCTAAGAGACTTTCTCCCCTACCTTGGGAGGAGAGTCCTTGGCGCGATTGCTGTCCTACTCGGCGCCATGCTGTTAGTCTTTTTCATCTCCTACATTCTCAATCCCGATCCCGCACACCTGTGGGCAGGAGCAAGGGCCAGCAAATCATCCATAGCCGCCGTCGTGGCTAGGTACCACCTAAACCAGCCCTGGTACGTTCAGCTTTACTACTTCATCCAGTCATACGCAACAGGCAATTTAGGCATCGACCCGCAGACAGGGAAGTCCATCCTTTCAGAGATGGAGTTCTACTTCCCGAATACACTCGAGCTTGTCCTTGTCTCCATGGTTATGATTGCGGTCCTCGGGGTGGCATCGGGCTACTTCGCGGGGATGCATTTTGGTACCAAGATAGACCACGCGATACGAATCTTTTACCTTGCCACCTGGTCCTCCCCCTACTACCTCGGTGGCTTTCTCGCAATCCTAGTCTTCTCAACTTATCTTCCGCTTTTTCCGTCAGGCGGAATGTACTCCCTGACTCTAGCAAACCAACCCGCCCACATCACGGGAATTTACATCTTGGACGCGCTAATTCAGCTGAATGGCCCTGCGTTCCTATCGGGCCTTCAACACGTCTTCATGCCGGCCGCTGTCCTGGCACTGCTCGACTTCGGGTTGGTAGCGAGGATAATGCGGTCGTCGATATTGAACTCGAGATGGTCTACACACGTGAAAGCGGCGCGTGCCAAGGGAATGGCGGAGGGAGAGGTGAGGAGGAACCACATACTTAGGAATGCCCTGATAGATACGAACACCATCATAGCGGTGACGTTTGGGTTTCTTCTGTCCGGGACTATCGTCATTGAAGAAATCTTTGCATGGCCTGGAATTGGTTACTTCACCTATCAGGCGATAGTCTCCATAGACTATCCTGTCCTAGTTCCGTGTGTTTTGCTCTTCACCTTGGGCGTGATCGTAGCGAATTTCATTGCCGATGTCTTCTATTCGTTGCTCGATCCGCGAATCGCCCTGGGAGAAGGGGGAGGCGCAGAGGGTTGAGCACAGGAGCCGCGAGTATGAGGAAACTCATCACGTCCAACTCGCTCTCCATGTTCGGGCTTGTGACGGTTTCGTTCTTCCTGATCGTTACTGTGGCTCAAATCTTAAGCTCTGGGGCAATCCTTCCTTACAGTGCATACCAGCCCAGCTTTGGTCAAGTGAATCTTTCTCCGTCTCTTGCACATCCGTTTGGAACAGACATTCTGGGAAGAGATATGCTCTCCAGGGTGATAACGGCTCTGCCGATCGACATAGGTATCCCAATCATAACTGTGGCCATCTCGGCAGCCATCGGAATCGTCCTGGGTACCCTGGCCGCTTTCTTCAGAGGGTGGTTGGATGAGGTCGTAATGAGGCTGACTGATCTGTTCATGGCCTTCCCTACGATGATCATGGCCATGGCTATCGCTGCGACTCTGGGGCCCAGCCTGGTGAATGTCACTTTCTCTATGATTATCGTTTGGTGGCCACCATACGTCAGATTGGTGAGGGGAGGCGTCCTGGCGATCGCCGCCGAGGATTTCGTGTCGATATCTAAGGCGCTGAACTCGTCCTTCTTCTACATAGTCAGGAAGGATGCCATTCCTAACGTGCTGCCGACCATTCTCGTCTATGCCACCTTTGACGTTGGGTCTGCACTCCTGACTCTGTCGACTCTTGGCTTCCTGAATG
>DASPVF010000034.1:0-10458 GCA_035622475.1 Nitrososphaerales archaeon | reverse complement strand
CTCAGGCTGCCATCGAACAGCTGAAGAGAGAAACGCATCTCGGAGAGATCGTGAAGGCGAAAGGAAGGAGAATGGGACACATTGCCTACATGGTGACGCGGGAGTACTCGACTGGCAACGTGGCCAAGCTGCTCATCGGCGCCTTCTAGGTCCCTGTTGGCGTGGCCATGAAGGAGAAGCAGCGGGGGTGGTACGAAGTGAGCCTTCGTTCGACCTCGGAAGCTCGCATACACCTTGGCACCGCGATCGGCAGAATCTCTGCACGCCTGGGCGGGAGCGGGGGTGGCCATCGCAAGGCAGCAGGGTGCAGGATACCCGTTGGCAAGGCCAATGAGATGCTGAAGGAGATAGCAGCGAAGGTATAGAAGGCCTAGCCCCTTACACACTTCACCACGATGGAACCGCCCATCTGGGTCTCGTGTATCGAGGTTGGCCCCACGCACCTTCCCAGCAAGGCGACAAGCTCAGAATTGTGAAGGACAAGGACGTATGTGTCGTAGAGCGATCCGTATCGCAGACCCGCCCTGCCGGCGGTCGCGAGCCCTATCACGCTTGGCATCACTCTGAGATACGC
The DNA here is from genome assembly GCA_035622475.1 of Nitrososphaerales archaeon. Taxonomy (GTDB): domain Archaea; phylum Thermoproteota; class Nitrososphaeria; order Nitrososphaerales; family Gagatemarchaeaceae; genus UBA183. The sequence goes on along the minus strand of DASPVF010000034.1, from coordinate 9,884 downwards.
CCCCACTGCAAGAGCCCTGAAGGGATCGTCCGGCTTCCCGAGGTCGCATATCGCAAACCGCGCTCCTGGCTTGAGCACATTCGCCAGCTCCTCTAGCGCAGCCTTCAGATCGTGTGCGTCTCTTACTGCAAATCCCGAGACAGCGCCATCAAAAACCTCTTCTCTGAACGGCAGGTACTCGAACACCGCCTGGACGGCGTTGGGGAACTTGGACGCCCTAAGCATGGACCTCGAAGCGTCAAGGAGGACCGGGTCCCCACCGGCTCCAGCAACCACCCTTGAAAGCGTGCCCGGGCCCGAACCGAGATCCAGCACGAGTTGCCCCCGCCTCACGGCGAAGGCAACTGCCTCTCTCCTCATCCTTCTGTCCATGAAAAGGGAGATCCTGCTGGAAGCCAACTCGTACGAAGGTAGGATCTCCTGTAGTGAATTTACTACGTGAGCCCACTTCCTCTGCAGGCCCGGCTTCCTACGATTCACTCTTCCGCCCCGCTACCCCGCGCGCCCTTTCTGTGTTTCGGGGGCCGGACGGTTCAGTAGTCGGTGGAATGGGCCGTTATATATCGGAGGCACTCGTTATGCGTTCGATGGCCGCAAGAGTTCCTGGGTGGCTCGAAAGGGTACTTCTGCCACAAATCAACGAGCTCAAGGGAGAGCTGAAAGCTTTGAACGCACGCTTAGACGGCGAGTTCAAGTCAATTCATTCAGAAATGCAGCGAATTGACGAGAAGATAGACTCTGTGGAGAAGCGGCTCGAGACAAAGATAGATGGCCTAGACAAACGGATGGACGTGACTCAAAGAGTGGCGGTCATCGAAGAGAAAATAAGAGAATTCGAAGCTAGGAAATGACCGGCTCTATGTAAGGGCTTGATCGGTATCAGACCAGCACATCATACCTCTTCATGACATTGGCAATCCGATTCGCCACGTCGGAAGCGGTGATATGGAACCCGAGCTGCTCCACCGCCTCCACACCGGCTGCTCCATTGATGTATGCCGCCGCACAGGCGGCCTCGAACGGAGGCACCTTCTTCGCAAGAAACCCAGCAGTAATCCCCGTGAGCACATCCCCTGTGCCACCCACCGTCATGGCAGGAGAGTGAGTGTCGTTCAACCCAGTCCTCTCCCCATCTGAAATCACGTCCGTAGGCCCCTTCAGCAGCACCGTCACTCCCGCCTTTTTTGCCTCACCCGATACGACATCCACACGCTCGTCGAGTCCGTCGGGGAGCTTAACACCGAAAAGGCGCTCGAATTCCCTTGCGTGTGGGGTGACGACGGCTTTCGCGTTATTGATCGACGGGAGCACCTGCGCCCTGAGGGCGTCTGCGTCAACAACAAGCGATCTCCCATCCCCCTTCATCCTGTTGAGCGCTTGGGCTACCGACTCTGGATTCTGGGCTCCGAGGCCGGGGCCGACCGCAAAGACGTCAACCTCGGGGACCCATATCATCAGCTTTGACACGTTCCCTCTCGTAAGCTTCGAATCGGGGAGGGGCACCACGATGTAATCAGGCGACAGCGCTCGTATGGGGGTAGCGATGCTCGCGGGCACCGCGACGAAAACGAGATCCACCCCCGACCTCATCGCGCCCGTCGCGCAGAGGAATGGAGCCCCATGGTAGAGCCTGCTCCCTCCCACCACGCAGACAGTCCCGTTCATCCGCTTGTGGGCATCCCTCCTGCGCGGAGGTATCACAGCCGAGACGTAATCAGAGTCTACCTTTATTCTCCTCACAAGGCCCACCTAGTAGTTGTACCGCCTCTGCTTTTGCTCCAGGGTCACGATGGATTCGATGGGGCACGTCAGCCCTATCCTGCTCTTGAGTCTGGCCATAGATTGTTCCACCGAGGCAATGGCGAATACGCCCACGATCTTAGCTTTGGCCTTCTCTGCAATCCGGGCCATTGCTTCAATCGTCGTCCCTGACCTCACCAGGTCGTCAACTATCAACAGATTCTCCCCCTTTCTTATGGCTGTCTTGGGCAGATAGAGGTACTTTACGCTCGACGGAGAGTAAACGGCCTTCTGCTCGACGAACTCTTCGACCCCCAGGTCTCGCTCAGTCCTGACCACAGCCAGGCTGACGTTGAACTCCCCCGCCACCTCTGCCGCCAATGGTATCCCGTCCACCTCCATTGTCAACACCCTGTCAACCGGGACAGGGCTAAACTGGCTGTACACGACCTTAGCAATCTGCCTCAGCAGGCCAACATTCGAGACAACTCCGCTGATATCATAGGACCCGTCGGCGGTTACCTTTACCGAGTCAAATATCATCTTCCTCAGTAGCTTATCCCGGAACGTCGCTATGAACTTCTCAGACCTCGCCGCGCTCGGGAGCACATGCCCCCTGACGTACCTACTGAGGATCGGTGCGGAGAGTCCGAGGACGGCGGAAAGCTCCTTGTAGCTGTAGCTCTTTTTCAGGGTCGCGAGCAGCTCGACCGAGGAAATGCGGGTCTTCACCTCCGCCACCCTGCTCATAGCATCCCTCCCGCCTCACGAGTTCACAGGGAGGGCTAAATCAGTGTATGCCCACTGACCGACTTCTTTGCGCCGTTGTGTATGCCGAGATGCCCGAAGACGCCCTGTCTGGCTCGAACTCGGTTTCCAACCCTTGGGGAACGCCGGTCGGCTGGAACCTGATGAACGGTCGCTTGGCTCGGCTCAGCTATGTTTTCGGCTGAATAAGCCAGACAAGCTTGCCCTTGCCGGAGTGGGCTCTCTCTTTGAACTCGATCGCTGCTATCGACCCGTTCAGCAGCTCCACCTCCCCCCGACCGCCGATAAGGTCATGCAGCAGCTCGAAAATCAGGGGCATATGGGATACGAGGACCACATTCTCTTCCTTCTTTAGAGCGGACAGAAAGTCGAGGACATCCGCAGGCTTGCTCTCTGGCATGAGGCATTTGTCCACAACGACGCGCACGCCTCCCCCGAAGTTCCTCTTGACGAAGTCCGCGGTGTTTCTTGCACGGAGGATCGGACTCGACACCACGAGGGTGGGCCCGAACGCGAATTCCTTTCTTGCCAGCTCAAGCACGTGGGCGAGCTGCTTCTCCCCCTCGGCGGACACAGGCGGATCCTCAATCTTGGAACCGAAATCGGCCTTGGCGTGCCTTAAGATGTAGACGTTCATGGGCAAAGAATGGCACAACCCTGTCTTAGAGCTACAGCGGTCATATGACTGCTAATCCTTATACTGTGACCTAGCCGCCCAGGTCAAGCGTGGAACTGTTCGAAGTCCGCTTCAGATTGGAGCACGACTGTCCATACACTCGCTTTGCCAAGAACAATCCGCATGTTGAGGTGCAGCACTGGTGCAGCAGGGAGAGTGATGTGCTCGAGTTCTCGCACCACGGCTTGACCCATAGCGAAATGGACACTAGGCTGCGCCGACTTGAGAAGGACCTCAGCTCGAAACACGTGCGGAGGGTCTACCTCGGAAGTTCGCACACACTCATCGTTCAGAAACACAACTACGCGTCCATGAAACAGAACGTCAATGCGGTAATAGAGGAGCACAACTGTATGGAAGTGCAACCCACGGTCTACAAAGACGGGTTCGAATGGTACCGGGTCCTCGCCTTCAGCCATTCCGACCTTACCCGGCTCTTCGGGGCGCTGTCCAGGTGGTCGGACATCGAGGTTTTGTCGAAGGAAAGGCTCTCAGAGGGATCGGCCCGCGACACGACGACGGTTTCGATGCGCACCCTACTGGGCGGACTAACCAAGAAACAGCTTGATGCACTACTAGTAGCGCTCACCGCCGGGTACTACGAGTCACCCCGAAAAACGCGGACGGCTGATATCGCAAAAATGATGCGCGCACCGAGAACAACCTACGAGACCCACCTGAGGAAGGCAGAAGGGAAGGTCCTTCGGGCACTTCTACCATACATCGAACTCGTCTCGAGGGCCCCTCTCCCTGAACGAGATTGAAGAAGAAATGCGCCGGGTCATTGGACAACCGTTCGACTAGAATCACTCCACATGTGGTTTGCCGCCGCTCAGTATTTCCGATCTTCGTCCTCACCCGCCCTTAGGGCCGCCCAGAGCTTATAGCGCCCCAATATTCACAGGCTTCAATATTGGAGTTCGCGTTCGAGGTTAAGGAGTCGGACCTCCTCGGGAGGATAGGTACGCTTAGGGTAGGGAGCAAGACCATCGAAACCCCGTACATGTTCCCCGTAATCCACCCTGTGGGTCAGATTGTTCCCACTACAGACCTCCATTCGATGGGGTTCGGCGGCCTAATGACGAACTCCTACATCATTTACTCCCGAAGGAAGCAGGATGCTCTTCGAGAGGGCATCCATAAGCTCCTTGAGTTCGACGGGATTTTTGTGACTGATTCTGGCGGTTACCAAGTCTTAGAGTACGGGGACCTGGATATCGGTTATCGCGATGTCGCGGCCTTCCAATCAGGGATCGCGTCGGACATAGCAGTCACTCTTGACAGGCCGACAGGGTATCCGCAGAAAAGGTCTGTGGCTCGTGACACCGTCGACTACAGCGTCCGCAACGCCCTCGCCACATTGGAGGAGTTCGGGGGGAGCCAGACGGTGTGGGTGGGACCGGTACAGGGAGGACTCTACTCTGACCTCGTATCGAAGTCCGCAAGGTCGCTAGTCGCGGGGGGGTTCGAGTTCCTCGCGCTGGGGAGCCCAGTCCAGGTGATGGAGAACTACATGTTCGCTGACCTTGTCCGGATGGTCATGGCAGCAAAACGGGCCATCCCCTACTCAGTTCCCCTTCATTTGTTCGGAGCGGGGCACCCCCTTACGATGCCACTTGCCGTTGCGCTGGGATGCGACACGTTCGATTCTGCGAGCTACGTGATATTCGCGAGGACGGGGCGCTACATGAGCCGGAGCGGCATCATGACCTTGAAATCTATGAAGTACCTCCCCTGCAGCTGCCCCGTCTGCAACGAGACCAGCGTGAGCGGGCTGCTCGAGTTAGACCACCAGGAGCGGACGAGGCAGCTTTCGATGCACAACCTCTACGTGCTCAAAGAGGAACTCGAATCATGCAAGGAAGCAATCGCAGAAGGGAGGCTTTGGGACTTTGTCGAAGAGAGGTCGATGGCACACCCGAGGCTCCGGGAGGCTTTCCTTGAAATGGTAAAGTTCTCCGAAGAGCTAGTCCCCGGCACACCTGCACTGAAAGAGCGGGGGCTCTTTGTCCGGAGTGCAGGGGACCTTATGCGCCCCGAGATCCTGGCTGCACAGAAACGCCTCTCACGCGTCTCGCGCAGGGACTCGCCTGTTGCAGTCATCTCAGGCGACGCAGTCATTGAGCCGGGGGCGAAGAGAAGCGGAGGTGGAGTTGAAGATGTATACCTCAACCACCCTGTCCTTGGACCTTACCCGATTGAACTCGAGTACCACTATCCCTTTAGCCAGACCGAGATCGGAAACATGGTCCCCCTGCTGTCCCATTCGGAGTCGGTGAGAAGAGTGCGTAAGCTTGGCTACAGGGCTGTTAATGCGGCAACGGATGGCCCCTCGCCGAAGAAGAAGGTCAGGAATACACGGAGCCGGCGGGGCGCTTCTCCTTCTCCTCGATCATCTTCAACTCGCTCTCGATGACCTCCGCCCCCTTGATCAGGGGCCCGGTGTTGGCTTCGAAGCCGTACTTCTTTGAGAGGAATTCGACGGCGGACGCCGCGGCGCGCGGGTCGACACGCTCTGTGTTCGAATAGGCAAGGACTGCAAGCGCCGGGAATGAGTTCATCTCGAAGGTGTTGAGTAGGCTGGCTACCGGACCCACAATCATCCTGTCCTCCTCGAAGATAGGCTCGGAGGCGAGATTGCCCGACGCCGCGTAGGCACTCGTCATGGCAACCTTGTATCTGCTATCGTCGTTCCTCAGGGCCTCGTCCAGCCCTCCGACAAGGGCGACCTCTTTGACCCCCGATTCCATTATCCAGTCTGCCAGCTGCCTGTAAAACTCGTTCTCCCTCTCTCTGGCCGGGGACACCTCTGCCTTGAGCATCGACAGGTCACCGGAGACGTAGATCTCGTAGGGAGTTGCTATCCTACCATCTATCTGGGACGCGACGGCTGGAGCGTATTCGTAGTCTATGAAGCATTTCCGCCGGGCCTTCAACTCTGTGATTAGAAACTTGACCGTCCAGTATCCGGTTGCCCCGATGCCATGGAACCCTGCTATCAGGGAGGTACCGTCGAGTCTAGAACCCTGCGGGATGACCTTCAAGGTTTCTACCACCCCACACCGCTTGAGTCTTAAACGTGCGGCGGCGGTGAGCCTTTCTTGAGGGTTGCTGCGTATGCGGCCACGACAAGTGCGATGAAAGCTACGATGGCGAGGACATAGGCCACGTCGAAGAGGGTAGATACTTCACCGTTCAGGTTGGTCACCTCGCCGCTCAGGGTGTGTTGGTTTGCGTCTGTGCTGAAGGTCGTAGAGTATGTTGTGGGAATCCCGTCCGTCTGGGTCGCGATTATCGTCAGGGTGTGGATCCCGTCGGATAGGATATCCGGGTTGACGCTCACCACGGCTGTAAGTCCGCTAGCGGTGGTGTTCACCATGGTCGGCACTTCCTCCCCGTAGTCGATTGTTGCCGAGAAGGATTGGTTGGTGAGGTCGCGTCCAGTCACATTCACAATTATCCTCCCCTGATCAGGCGTGGCTATGGGCGGAGTACTCCCAACCTGGATGATTGGAAGGGCCGGATCAATGTTCTGGTAGGAGCTGTCCACCAACCGCACCTTGCCGCTCGTCACGCTCAGATTTTCTATGCTTGAGTCTACCAGCGTAAGCGTGCCATTCCTGACGTTGAAGTTTCCTCCGGTCACCCCTGTCAGCGTGACGTTCGCGAATCCGATGCCGAAGTTCCCCTGGACTTGCGAGTCTGTTATGTTCAGATTGGCATTAGCGGCCTGGGAGTTGATGAAGAGGTCGCCGCTGAGGAAGCCGGAGGCGGTGATGTTGGCGCCGTCGAACGCAAATTGGGACCCCTGAGGGACGGAGGTGACGCCGCCGGAAAGATAGACGTACGGCTGGACCTGGAAGGCCTGCTGAGCCGAGAGGACTGAGGTCGTGGGAGTCCCATCAAAGGACAGACCGGTGACGTAGACGTCGTACGGACCCGAATAGTCAAACGAGGTGATTCCGAGCCCGCTGAGACCCCCCTGATTGGCGGGCCCCGGCAGGGTCACGTTTCCCACCCAAGCCTCCAGCCCAGGATCATAGGACAACTGCACCAGGTCGCCCCCCGCGTACTCCTCATGCATCAGCGTCGTGTACTGCCCTGAAAGGGAAGCTGGGTAGACTAGAGCGGTGTACTCTCCGTAGGCCACAGCAGAGCCGTTGTCATAGTCGATGTTGGCCACGACGTGGGCCTGCTCTCCCTGGAAGAGAGCCCCTCCCTGACCTGTGGAGGGCTGCCTGGGGGTGAAATAGGGAGACAGGTGCACAGGACCTGAAAGGATTGAGATCACGGGGAGGATGTCCTGCTTCGAAACCCAGACCTGGCCGTAGTATGTGCCTGTGATGTTCCCCCCAGCTGTGAATGAACCATAGCTCGCATGCAGCATGACGGTATACAGACCTGAGGGCGTTCCAACTGGAACGGAGAGCTGTCCATAAATCACGTCTTCACCTCCATTGCACACCCTCAGCGCCTGAGCGCAGGACTGGTAAGCGAGGGTTGCAGTAGACACGTTGGTCCCCGTGGGGCTGACAAGACTGGCGGTAACATTGGAACCCACAGACACATCGTACGCAAACTCCCGACCGGTCTCCTGGGATGTCTCGAAGTAGACGTTGACCGGCGGGATGGGGGTCGTGATTATTGTGAGTGATTGGCCTGGGGCCACTGACCCGGGCTCTGCAGCCACATCTGGATAGATGTAACTCGCCTGTAGGTAGATGCCGTAGACGGTCTCCGCGTACCCGTATACGTCCCCTCGCATGGTCAGGGACACTGGACCAGGAGCGACAGGTGCTGTCAACGACCCTATCGCCAATCCATTACCTGTTCCTGTCAGATTCACCACGTTCGTTACGGCGTAACGATTGCTCAAGATCGAGTACGTCGCCACTTGGAGGGAATCGATGCCTTTGGGCTGTGGATTCCCTGACAGATTCGTGGTGGAGACTGTGAGACCAAGTGGAGCAGCCTTTGTCCAGCTCCAAGGATCGATCGACAGCGAATAGATGTTGTTTGTGACGGTGAGCGAGGCCAAGTATCCCGTGAAGACGGTCCCGAGAGCACTACCCGGGGTTCCGTCCGAAGAAGACCCGCTGACGAGGATGTCGGTGAACCCCGCCTGTTGCCCTATTGTGAACGTTCCAGTCCAGTTCCCCGTTGCATGATTGAAGCTCATTGGCGTGGCAGCCGTCGTTCCCTGCAGGGTCTCCAGGGTGAAGGAAAACGAACCCGTACTCACGTTCTTTCCCGATTCTGTGACCCTAGCGTTGACCGTCAGGTTCTGGCCGGGGGTGAAGTCGATCTCCCCACCCCCCGTCGCATTCTCCACCTCCCCTGTGATTGTGAGCTCTTTCTGCGACTGCGTCGAGTTCAGCATGAGGGCGAGTTCTCCGACGTTGGGGGACCCCCATCCAGTGGCGAGGTTGTACCCGTAGGATGCCTTCCAGGGGATGATGTAACCGAATGTAATCGCAGTGTAACCTCTCTGATAATCCGCGGGGGTGTTCCCCACTTTGTAGAGGAACGGATTTATGAGCCCCAGGTGCCCCTTGTCAGATTCGGCTGCGAGGGTAAGGAGCCCCGCGAGGAGGGGGGACGATTCCGACGTTCCTCCGGTCCCGACCACCTGCCCGGAAGCAATGATGGCCATCGATGGGTCCACGCCCGCCTGGAGGGAAAGGTCTGGGTCCAGCCTTCCGTTGGGGTATGAAGGAGGATCCGACTGGCTCGACTGATACCAGGGTTTCGGTTCGAGGATACTCACTCCGCCTCCGCCCCCTCCCGCGTTCACCAGGTTGGGGACGTAGCCGATGTTAGACCAGGCCGTCTGCCGGAATGTCAGGTTCACTGGATTCGGCCCCGCAGAAAAGTATGTCTGGGTGCCTCCCACTGAGGTCACGAAGGGCGAGGTGGCGGGATACTCGAGATCCCCTTCAGGGCCGGAACTGTAGCCGCTCCCCCCGCCGTCCCCCGAGGAAGCCGTGAAAGTTATCCCTTCAGCAGAACCAAGAGCGTAGTACTGGTCAGGGATGACGGAGTTGAGGGCCACGAACGCGGGCCCTCCAATCTGTGAAGAAATGGAGTAGTACCACTCGTACAGGCCAAAGCTCTGAGACAGGGTTGTCACCCTGTCGTCCTGCACGATCTTCGCGAGGACCGCGGAGAGGGGAAGGGCCCCATTCGCCGCGTAGAGGTCAATGGTAGCGCCCGGCGCCATGGCATGGGACGCCTCCACGTCGAGGGCGACCTCTGTGCTCCAACCAACGTTCGCTCCCAGGCTTGGGTCGTACGGACCGATCGGGAGGATGTTTAGCGTGGCGTTCGGGATGCCGTAGGTCGCGTCAAACTGCGCGAGGTCGCTAGAAATTGTCGGGGAACCGTAGAAGTCAAGGATGCCGATGGTCTGTCCCTCCCCGGTCTCTCCGTGCGAATAGAAGTACGTGGCATTGTACACCGGTTGCAGCTCCTTTGCGGAGAAGGTGCTTGCAGTGAAAGTTACATTCGAGTCGAAATGGGATGAGGTGGCCACCGCGGGCTTCATGTAAAGAAGGGTGGCGTTCGAAGCGTAGACGTAGGCTCCATCAAAGGTCGAAGCCCCAGTCGTAGCGTAATAGTCGAGTGTCCCGTTTGTGAAGGTGTCGATGTTGGCCCCAAAGGCCGACTGGAACTGGCCGACGGTGCCTTCGACAACAATCTC
>DASPVF010000033.1:0-3262 GCA_035622475.1 Nitrososphaerales archaeon | reverse complement strand
GACCCTCAGCACGTCGAAGAAGGGGGCTTCATCAAAGGGGCTGACATCTCAAAGGTAAGCAGGCAGGCTATCAGCCGCGGCATCAACCAATTCGGAACCCTCGGCTCGGGGAACCATTACCTCGAGATCCAGGTCGTCGATCCCCAAAGGTACCTTGACAGAGAAATGGCCAGAGAGTTCGGCATCGTCCACGACGACCAGGTCATGGTGATGATACACTGCGGGAGCAGGGGCTTCGGCCACCAGGTCTGCACGGACTACCTGCGCAACTTCGAGTCTGGAATGAGGAAATTCGGCATCGAGGTGCGGGACAGGGACCTCGCCTGCCTCCCCTTCAGCTCGAAGGACGGCCAGGACTACTACTCCGCCATGGTGTGTGCAGCCAACTTCGCGTTCGTCAACCGCCAGATAATCGTCAACCAGGTGCGAAACGCCTTCTCCAGGGTCTTCCACAGGGACGCCGAGGCCCTCGACATGCACCTGATCTACGACGTCTGCCACAACGTGGCAAAGGTCGAGACCCACACCTACGATGGAACCAGTACGAGGGTCCTGGTGCACAGGAAAGGTGCGACGCGTAGCTTCGGCCCGGGGCACCCCGACATCCCCGCTCCCTACAGAAAGATAGGGCAGCCTGTGATAATCGGAGGCTCGATGGAGACAGGGTCCTACCTTCTGGTGGGGACCCAGAAGGCGATGGAGGAGACGTTCGGGTCGACGGCTCACGGCTCCGGAAGGACGATGTCCAGGACGGCTGCAAAGAAGGAAATTCGGGGGGCGGAGCTTCAGCGGAAGATGCTCGACCACGGCATATACGTGAAGGCTGCCACCATGGACGGCCTCGCGGAAGAGGCGGGGATGGCCTACAAGGACATATCCGAAGTCGTCGAGACCATGGATAGGGCGGGAATATCCAAGAAGGTGGCTGCCCTGAGGCCCATTGGAAACATCAAGGGGTGACGATTCACGGTCTCCTTCAACTTCCCCACAGACCCGCTGTCCCTCGTAGTCTATCTGATAGGGCTGGTCGTCCTCTGGGTGGTCGTCTCCATCCCGGTCTACTTTGCCGGCAGGGCGATGAAGGGGAGGGATGCCAGATTCGGCCAGGCATTGGGGGCCACCCTGGGGGGAGTCGTCGTCTACTACGTAGTCTACTTCGCTATTGCTTTCTTCCTAGGGGCGGTCATTGGCCCCTCGGCGGATGTGTTTGCCCTCGTCTTCGGGCTCGTTGCCTGGCTTGCTGTGTTCAGGGGTGCGTTCCACACGTCCTGGCTCGGCGCCATAGGGATAGTCTTGATTGCCTGGCTCATCCTGCTTGTCCTCGACTTCATCCTGGTTGCAGCGTTTAACGTGAAGTTCCCGAATTTCTTTCCGTTCTAGCCGATGTACCCGGGGCGCTGCTCGCGCGACGGCTGGGGCGCGGTCTCCCTCGCCTGTTCCGCCATGGCCTGCAACTGGTTGATTACCTTCCGTGTCTCCTCCGCCTTCTCCTCAAGCTTGGACGTGTCGATGGGGAGGTCCAGGACCTTCGATAGGAGCTCAAGCACCGCCTTCGAGGCACCTGCGTCCACAACGTACCCCGAAGTCTCCCCCAGGAGGCACGCACCCTCCAGCCCACGGAGCGCCGCCATCCCAATGAGCAGGCCGTTCATCCCGCTTATGCCGCCGTCCTTCATCAGAGTCACCCCGTTGTCTGCAAGCAGGCCCACAATCTCCTCTGAGGTCCCCGTGCCGTACACGCGGGGGGACTTCGAAAAGGACCCCGTGATGTAGGCTGCGAGGGTGTACACCCTCTTCACACCGCACTTCTTGGCGAACTTGACCACCGCGTCCGAGAGCTCGTACTCCCCCTCGGATGTCGTCGGCTGGGTGTCTGCCGTGAACACGAACAACCCCCCGCTCTTCTTTGCGGGGGCGTAGTACAGGTCCCCCTTCGGCGGGTCCACGGTTCCATCCTCCTTGACGCTGACCTGAGGGGGGAAAGTTGAGCTCGCGTACTCGGCGACCTTCTTGAGCTTGAACGTGCTCACCAGGTGGTCGGCCGCAAGCTTCCCGACATACCCACTCCCCGGGAGGCCGCAGACGAGCACGGGGTTTGCCGCCTTCGGCAATTCCAGCACCTTCTCGGTGACGACTGGCTCCCTGGCCGCCGTCATTCCCCGTTCTTCCTTCCCAGTTTCTCGCTTAGGTCCACCAGCTTCCCCTGGTCCATGACCCTTATCGAGGTGTTTAGCCTGAACCTAAGGCCCAGCTGCCTGAATATGGAAAAAAGCTCTCCGCCAGCTATCTTCTCCGTGAGCCGCCCGTCCCTTATCATGGCAGCAATCTCCTTAACGAGCCTCTCCGTCTCCTTGGGGTAAAATGAGTAGGCTGCCTCGAGGACCTCGTCCCCCCTGTCATAGAGCACCTCCTGGACCACCTCCCTGTCAGTTTTCTCCTTTTTCGGTGTAGGTGCAGCGGCCTTCATCCTCCTCCTCATTTCTTCCAGCTTCCTCCGTTCCAGGAGCTTCAGGTCCGCATCTTCTTCCATGTCTTCGTGGCACCCGTTTCCTTCGCCATAAAATGCTTGCTGAATGACGAGCTGACCGGATTGGTCCGGCGGATGGAACTATTTTCTAGCTTGAGCGTATGTTCTGGTCCCAGCAAGCCTATCTTCTACGGATGGCTCTTCCTAGGTTCCGTTGTTGGTCAGCGAAGGGGAGTTGGATTTGGATCAGCTGTCCCTCCTAGCTATCATGCGGACCAGGGGGTTCAGCGTCACGTACATGGACGAGGCGAAGAAGGAGAAGCTACGGCGCTTCCTGATCTTCCTTCACGTCGAGATGGGCATGTCCCTCAATGACGTTGCTGTCCTCGTGGGGAACAAGACGAGCGGGTACACCTCCTGGCTCTACAGGAAGCTCGGCGTTCGGGTCAGGCCGTTCGAGGAGGCCAGGCTGAAGGGGATCCGGGAGAAGAGGAGGAAATACGAAAGGAAGCCTTTCGACGGGACGGACGAGGACAGGGCCTACCTGCTTGGGCTCAGGCACGGAGACCTGTCGGTTTCGAAGCCGTGGAGGGGGGTCGTCAGGGTGTCGACGAGCACCACCCACACCGCCATGGCGAACCTGTTTCGTTCCTTGTCCGAGCCGTACGGACACGTGTACCAGGACCCAAGATACAAGAGGGACACAAGGAGCTACGAGTGGAACCTTTACGCGATCGTCGAGAACAGCTTCGAATTCCTGTTTGCTTCTTTCTCTGAAGTTTCAGACTGGCTTCT
>DASPVF010000032.1:0-2273 GCA_035622475.1 Nitrososphaerales archaeon | reverse complement strand
CGGAGACGCTGTCGAACAGGACCCCGAATTTCAGGTCGGGGTTCGTCGAAATGGCCTTGTCCAGGACGTTAAGGAGGACAGACTGGTCGGTAGCTGGTACGAGGATTTCGTTGGGTTCCTCTGCAGGCTTCGGATAGGAGACCTTCCTCGTCATAGTGAAGAACCTGACGTTCGCCATCCCAGCAAGCGCTGCATGCACCGGGCTCCCCCCTGCTGTGAAAGCAAAGAGCACCCGTTGGTTTGCGCCCAGCTCATTGGCCAGGTCCTTGATGGGTTCCTCGAAGTTAGACGAAGGGTTCACCTCGAGCAGGTACACCTTGCCAAAAGCAGCCTCAGGCTCGAGACCAAGCCTCCCCGAAAAAGTGGAGACTGGGGGAGCGATTCCTGCTGTAGCGACCCCCGGCTGGAAGAAGGCCGAAAGCATCGTAGCACGCCTGAAGGTCGCGGCAGTCGCCGAGAAGGCGGCCGCGGCGAAGAGGTACCCAACTGCGCTTGCGTCAATGCCCGTGTTCAAGAGATACCCGTTGAACACAAGCAGGTCGATGCCTATGCCCACCCAGGCGATCGGGAGAATCGTGAACGCCTTCTTCACTTCGTTATCTGCGGTCCTCCTCCTTGCAAGAAGTAGGAGGGTAGAAGGATAGACTATGAAGATCAGAAGTATGCCCAGTAGCATTGCAAGGTACTGAGGATCAAACTCAGTAGCGACCACCTGGGCGCCTAGAATGTTCGTAACGGGGGTGCAGGTTGGTCCGGTTGAAGACGTGGGTGAGCACCATGGTTGGACCAGCAGCAAATACCCCTCTGCGATTGCAATGTACGTGGCGTAGACCAAGAGCAGTGTAGTTCCTATCTGGTGCTTTCCAAGCTCCCTCAGTATGTCGCCGGGCTTTTTCCCCGACGGGCGATAGTAGATGGCGACCGCCACGAGAGTGAGGAGGAAGACATCTGCTAGGACGAAGGTCGTATTCGAGATCGTATAGACCGCCAGGAAGAACCGCGTAAAGGGAGGGATTGGATTCGTGGGGGGCGGAACGAAGTTTCTTGCCAGCTCGAAGGCGACGACCCCTATGTAGAAGATGTGGACCATTACCAGCAGGTTCCTGACCTGGGGGAAGTCAGTGGTCTTCTGCCTGTACACGTAGGCGGCGGACGTTGCGGTGATGAGTATCGTCACGACATAGACCGACGGTATCAGGAGGTCGCTTGGTTCGAGCATAGGCCTCTACCTCCTCCTGGCTTCCAGGGATTCAGTTATCGCCATCAGGAGGCTCTTCGCTTCCCCCTTCGGGAGGCTCCTCAACTTCGATCTTGCGATCGCTGCGTGCTTTCTGGCAAGTTGAGCCGCGAATTCCACCGAGCCCAGGTCGTCGATGATTCCGAGGAGGTCAGTCACGTTCCCCAACCCAAAGGCGCTGCGTGCCATCACAGACCTGAGAATGCCTCCCGTTTTAGCGTCGGCGTGAGTCAGGGCATGGATTACGACTATGTTGGATGCGTTGTTGTGAAGGTCCTGGAGCATGGGCTTCCCCATTTCCTCGCTGCTTCCTGTAAGGTCGAGTATGTCGTCCACCATCTGGTATTCTATTCCGAGGTTCCTCCCAAATTCGTACAAGTCTCCGATGACCTTCGGCCTGGCTCCCCCCACTATTGCGCCCGATGCTGCCGCAGCCCCAAAGAGGGCTCCCGTTTTAAGCCCTGCCAGTCGCACGCAATCTTCGACCGTCGAGTCTATCCTCTTCGAGAGCTCCATCTCCATGTACTCCCCCTCAGCGGCCTCCTTCGCCGATTTTGCTACGTATCCCAGAAGGGTAGCGAGCTGCTCCTTTGAGATATCCAGGTCCGAATATTCTGCCAGCATCTGGAACATCTGGAATATCATCATGTCAGAAAGTAGGATGGCGGTCGTGGTCCCGTGGAGCGTATGGGCCGTTGGCATGTTGTGCCTCGTGGGGGAGTTATCGATGATGTCGTCCTGGACGAGGGACGCAGTATGGGCCAGTTCGTAGGCCACCGCTACCGGCAGCGCGTCCTTGAATGACCCCTTGAGGGACTCGCACACCATGAGGGTGATGGAGGGTCTGAGCCGCTTCCCCCCCGTCTCCACGAAGTCGTATGCGAGGGCCATGATCTTGCTGTTGGGGTCTCTCCGCTTTCTCAGCTCTTCCTCGACGGCCGAGACATATGGGGCTAGCCTTTCATCGATGGTCTCAGCGTTCAGGGCCTCTTCGCTTTCATATGTGACCAAGGCTTATCACCCTCCCCAGGGCCGT
>DASPVF010000031.1:0-30099 GCA_035622475.1 Nitrososphaerales archaeon | reverse complement strand
ATCGAAACCATGAGGGCGGGGCCGACCCACAGAATGAATTGCTTGAGTGGGAGCGAAAGAAGGCCGGACCTTTCGGCCTTCTGGCGTTGCTGGCTCTGGCTCTTCTGCTCCTCTCCAGGGATTTCTTCCGGCAGGGCAATGGTTCTTCTGAACGGCAGCTTCATGCGACCATACGGGAATTCGAAATAGGTATTTAAGTTAGATACACCTAACTCATTTCTTGATGACTATGAATCCTCTGTCCGCCTAACATCAGGGCCACCGCCCTCACAAACGTTTTTGAACTTCGGGTATTGCACACCCCCGCATGAGCGGCCTGCCCCGGCTGTTCCAGCCGAAGAGGGATATCTCGCGCCTCGAAGACTATCTGGAGGCAATCTACAACCTCAATGCGGAGAAGGGATACGTGAGCGCCGCCGATATCTCCGAGCATCTGGGGGTTAAGCCTCCCACCGTCTCCAGCATGCTGGTCAATCTCGCGAAGAAGGGCTACCTTGAGCACGAAAAGTACAGGGGAATGAGACTGACTCCTTCGGGGGAGAAGGTGGCCAGATCAGTGGTCAAGAGGCACCAGGTAATCTCCGAGCTAATCTCGATGTTGGGGGTCGATGACCAGACAGCCTACGTGGACACCGAGGGAATTGAGCACCACGTGCACCCGAGCACGCTGCGCCGATTCGAGCGGCTGGCCGAGTACCTCCGCGAGAACCCCCAGACCCTCCAGGCAATCCGCCGCTTCGTCGAAGAGTAGTCGCTTCTTTCCCGACTTTGTCAATCAGCTTCTTCCTCTAGGAAGGAGTTCAGGATTCGATACGTCAGCCCCCACACCACGTAGTCGCCCACCGCATAAGCTGGCATCCCAATTTCCTTACCATCCCGATTTAGGTCAAAGGTCGACCTCGATGACGGTGCGAAGAGTTGCTCGACGTCCACCCAGCGGAACGAGGCAACCTCGCGATTCGGCTGAACCTCGACGCTCCTCCTCAATTCGAAGAACGAGGGGACCACGTCCATGGTCCCGGTGTGGGTAGTTGCCACTCCTCCATAACCAAGGAACTCCCCGGATCTACTCAGGTCTATTCCAACCTCCTCCATCGTCTCTCGAATAGCTGTGTCCCTTGCAGACTTGTCCCCCTCCTGCATTTTCCCTCCCGGGAAGGCCACCTGGCCGGACCAGGGGTCGCCGGTGTGCTCCGCTCTCCTGATCAACAACACGCTTGGGAACTGTCTGTCTCTGACGATCACGGCTACCGAAGCGAACAGCCGACCCTTCTGGGGCGGCTCAAGGGAGACCAGATTCCTTGTCATCTTCGCGAACGTCTCTCCGGTCAAGTCAAATTATTGCGACGCTCTCCAATTTTAAATACGCATCGCGGACGCTCGTGATAGAATTCAAATTGGAGACAAGCCATCAAGATTCAACCGTAAAGCTAACGGAGGCGAACTTCGACAGACTCAGCTCGTCGGAGAAGCCCATGTTCGTGGATTTTTGGGCGACCTGGTGCGGCCCCTGCCGGGTAATGGAGCCCGTCGTGGAAAAGCTCGCTGCGAAATACTCCAGCAGGGTCCTGTTCGGAAAGGTGAACGTGGACGAAGAGATGAACATCTCATCTCGCTATCAAGTCTTCTCCATCCCCACCTTCATGATCTTCAAGAACGGTCAGCCCATGGACGCAGTAATAGGCGCGGTAGGCGAGGCCTCCCTCGAGCGTCTCGTGACCAGTGCAATCGGGAAGTAGTCCTGCAGCCTAGGTAACCCTGGTTCCATCCGTTAGGAAGATATCCGCATCCTCCAAGCTCACCGACCTCGAAGAGAGTACGGGCCCGAACTGGAACGACCTGCTCCTGTTGATTGGCTGGCCCCCGACGAGGCGGTTGAAAGGGGGCATCACTGTAAGCTTCCCTTTCCCTTTCGACCTCGACTTGTACCCTGCACCTTCCATGAGCTCGGCCACGTCGTACTCGGCTCTGACCCAGACGGCCTCCCTCGTTCTGGAGCCGAGGGAGTCGCGCATCTCGTAGGTGAAGTGAGAGTGCCCGATGACGAGGTTCCTCGTAGCAATCGCCTCCTCTGAGGGCCAGGCATGGCCGTGGGCGACGCCTATCCTCCCAGAGCCGGTCCCCAGTACCATCCCCTGCGAGGTGTGAAGAGTCACCTTCTGCGGCAGGACGGTCCTGATGTTACCGTCGTGGTTACCGGGGACCACTTCCACCACCTCGAAAAGGTCGAGCATTGTGTCGAAGAACCAGGGGACGACCCCCCAGTCAATGTCCTCCACCTTCCCCACGGTGTGTTTGACGTCCCCCAGAACGGCCAGCCTGTTCGTGCCGTACCTCTCTGAGGTGTCCTTCACTCTCTCCACCATCTTCACAGAATAGGCTGGGAGACTGAAACCCTTCTTCGCCATCTCCTTCTCGAGCCCGAGATGAAGGTCTGAGATCAGCAGGGTGCTGTTGCCAGCGCTGGAGAAGACGATGGCCGCTTCGCCAGGGACTATCTTCAGCAAACTAGGCAATCAGCGGAAAGACCTGTGTATTAACGAAGTTCTTGAATTCTGAGAGCTCCATTCTGCTGAATGCCGTCAGGATGCAGTTCCGTGTGAGACCGAGCACGTAGCCGTAGGCCTTGCTCTTGAACACGATGTACCATAGCTTCCCGTGAGTAAGGTAGTCGCTGTAGAGGCTTGTGTTCCCCAGCTCGGCGCCGTATAGAGAGAGCTTGGTGATGTTTGGGAGGTCCACGTCTGAAAAGAAAATCACCTTGGAGTCCTCGAAGTTGGCCTCATGGAAACTCCTGAGAGTCTCGGGATCAATCCTCGCTTCTACCACCTCCCCGAGGCTCATGAAAACTGCCTTGCTCATCTCGTTGGCGATGTTGTTTGCCCTGTTCTTCTTGTCGTAGACCGTCAGGAACATCCTGTCCTTGTACATATTGAACGAGAACGGGGCCTCATACGTCCGCGGGACAGGCACCGACTCCCCCCTGTGGGGTATCACGAACACCGTGTCGAAGGAGAACTTCCCCTCAAGGTTGCCCTTCCCCACGCTCAGGTCAGTTATTTCAGTAACGAGCTTGAACTCCTTCTCCTCCACCGTCGTTTCAGTCTCGATTTTGAACGCCTTCAGCTTCTCCGCGAGGGTATCGAGCTCGTAGTTCTCCCTGACGAGGAATACCTTTCCCGCTAGAACCAATCCATGGCGCCCCCGCTGTATCCAGTTAATGGGTCTTCAGTTGCCCCAGAACTGCCTCGTGGTGACGAAGCGTATCTTCGCCTCTAACAGGTCCCTGTAGAAAGCCTCCTCGTCGTCGTGCATCTCTGCGAGAATCCTGGAGGCTGTCTGGGGCCCGATTCCATAGACAGTCTGTGCCACCACTGCTTTCTTGCCGTAGGATAGTACTAGGTCCGCCCCCCTCCGAGCCCTGGAGAGCTCAGCACGCTCATCTTCGTTGAGGAGCCCCTTCGACTCTCTCTTGGTAATGAGCTCAGAGAGCTTGGCCGTCCCCCAGTAGCAGGGCACAAGCAGACCGGACCCACACTTGGCACACTTCGGCTCCTCTGGCAGCTCTCCTACGGTGGTCTCTCCCTGGTCCGTGCCGCACTTCACACAAAGGAGGATCACGTCCGTTCCGAATATGCTTGCCTTCATCCTCTGGTAGGATGACCTGCCAAGGGAGTCAGGAGCCACTGCTTCGGGGACTTCGAGATACCTGTAGAGGAGGCCATAGGCGATGGGGGTCGGCTTCTCCCTGGCGAGGAACGTCTCAACAGAGACTTCGCCGTTCGCTACAGCCAGGAGCACCTGCTTACTGCGCTCCATGTCGATGAGGTCCCTTCCCGTCTCTTGGAGAGCCTCTTCGAATATGGGGGTCTTCTCGAACCTCGTGGGCAGGGAGCATAGGTTAGGATGGGCGATAAGCTTCCCGCGTTTCAGAGCCCCGAACCTTTCCGCTACGTGCTTCACCCTCGCAGGGAACGGGAAGTTCCTCTGGGCCGCCACTGCGTAGGTTCTCTCTAACTCATCCGGGGTGAGGCCCATCAGCTCTCTTGCTATTGCCTTAAGGTCTAGGTCCTCCGTGTCGGCCGTGAGCTCAACTAGTATCCTATACCCGTCGAGCCACCAGACCCGGACCAGCCCCTTCCTCGATAGGATTTCCTCGAAAGTATAGGCGAAGGTCCTGTTCACTGACTCCCCGAAGCAGAGGTGTATGATGAGGTACTTTCCGAACCCCTCGAAGAGGACGAGCCTGTCGGAAGGGACGGGCGCTCCCATCTTCTTTTGCTCGGCAATCTCGTCAAGAACAAGTGCTCGGGGGGCCGCGTCCCCGGGTATCCTCTTGGAGACTTCTGACACAGCCTCGTCCCCTACGTCCAGTGCTTCCGAGATTTCCCTTCTCAGGCGGCCCGTCTCGACGGCAAGCTCGTAGGGTATCGGGAGCATCTCCCCATCCCAGCCGGGAACAGCTGCCAGAGGGTCCTCCACTGGGGTCACGTAGATTTTCCTGTCTTCGGCGATTTGCTCGACCTGCCAGACCTTGCCCTTGCAGACGAAGTGCACACCGACCTTGATGCTTAGGAGGACGAACTCTTCCCCGAGTATTCCTACCGTCTGGTTGGTCGAGACGTCGACCACTAGGTACCTTGTCTCGTCCGGTATCATTGACAGGTTCTCATAGTAGTACTCCCGGGTGAGCCTGGTCCGGGAGAGGGTTTTCCCGTCGAACATTATCTTCCTCAGCTCGGCCATGTATTTCACGGTACGAATGAATACCTCTAGGGAGAGCTCCCCGTACGGCGCCGCCTTCCTGACTTCTATGAAGAGTCTATCTGCGTCCATCGTCTCAAAATCCATCAGGTAACCTGCAATCTGGTGGGCCAATACGTCAAGGGAGTTCGTGAACGGCCTGGTGGGCTCTATCTTCCCCTTGGCCGCTGATTCGACGCTGGCGGATGACTCGAGAATGTCGTCGGCCGAGACGGTGACCAGGACCCCCTTTGACACCTTCCCGAGGGTGTGGCCGCTCCTCCCGACCCTCTGAACCAGGCTCGTGACCTGTCGCGGCGACATGTACTGGACGACAAGGTCAACGGAGCCGACATCGATTCCAAGCTCCAGGGTCGATGTACAGACCAGCGCCTTGAGCTCCCCTGTCTTGAAAGCGTGCTCCACCCTTTCCCTCTCCTCCCTTGGGAGAGAACCATGATGGACCCCTACGTCCTTCCGTAGTCTCGCTAGCTTCTCACCGAGCATCTCCGCCACTGTTCTGCTGTTGACGAAAATCAGGGTCGATGTGTGGCTTTCGATGAGTGAGTTGATTCTCGAAAGGCGGGCGGCCAGGTCAGGGGCCGAATAGGTCTCCTTCGCTGCAGACTGGGTGGAGGGGTCGGGGACAGGATACTCGATGGCGTAGGAGAACTCTTTGGGCGCCTCCACCCTTACGATAGTACGCCGCCTGTCGCCGTAGAGGAATCGGGCAGCCACCTCAGGGGTCCCTATCGTTGCTGAGAGGGCGACAAGCTGGAACCCAGGCGCAACTTTTCTGAGCCTCTCAAGTCCGACGCAGAGCTGTACACCTCTCTTGCTCTCGACTAGGTTGTGCAGCTCGTCGACCACGACGGCCTTCAGGTGCGACAGGTTGTCCCGCATCCTCCTCCCGGGGAGGATCGCTTGGAGTGTCTCAGGGGTGGTCACGAGAACGTCAGGGGGGTAGGCAGATTGCTTCGCCCTCTGGGTTTGGGGAGTGTCGCCGTGCCTGATATCGACATTCAAGCCTAGACGAGCGCACCAGACCTGCAACCGCTTCAGCATGTCCCTGTTCAGGGCACGCATGGGGGTGATGTACAGCAGAGATATTCCCTCGCCGTGCCCCTCCAAGACAAGCCTGCTGAGCAACGGGAGAAGAGCCGCCTCCGTTTTGCCTGAGCCCGTGGGCGCCACCACGAGTACATCTTCCCTCCTTGAGACTAGAGGCCAGGCCTTAATCTGGGGCGGGGTGGGCTCTGTAATCCCTGTCTCTGCCAAGAACCCTCTTACGGCAGGGGCAAGGGACTCGAATGAGCCATCGACAGACAAAACTTGGGGATGGGTACCCTTCGGGGATTTAACTCCTCGGAGGGAGGGGGCCTGTGAAAGTGTTTTTGGCCCCAAATGCCAGCAAGGTCTAAAAGCGCCTCGCGTGCGCGCAGTCTTGAAGCTTGTCAGGAACCGCCAGAGAGGTCTCAGAAGAGAGACCCGTCCATCTAACCACCGTAAAGGAGATCATCCTAGAGAACTTCATGAGCTACGAATACGCGAGAATCCCTCTGCGGGAGGGTCTGAACCTGATAGTCGGGCCCAACGGGGCAGGCAAGTCGTCCGTCCTCCTGGCTATATCAGTCGCATTCGGCCAGGCGTACACTGAACGCTCCCGGAAGCTCTCTGACCTGATTCGCAGGGGCAAAGACATCGCCCGCGTCTCCCTGGTATTCGACAACTCCCCCAAAGGGGGGAGGCGCCCCATCCCCTACTCGAAGTCAGACACATTCATGCTAAGCAGGTACCTGAGGCGGGACGGGTCCTATTGGTTCGAGGCAGATTACAAGGAGATAGACAAGAGCGAGGTTGTGCGGCTCCTCCGGGAGTTCGGCATCAACCCAGACAACCTCCTCATTATAATGCACCAGGGGATGATTGAGGAGCTTGGAGCCGTCTCTCCACAGGAACGGCTGAGAATGGTGGAGGAGGCGGTCGGATTCTCCGAGTACAGGCAGAAAATCCTGCAGGCGGAACAGGAGCTAAGCGGCCTGATTGGTGAGGAGAGTTCCCTTCTCCAGTTGATAGACAATGCCAACCAGGCTCTCGAGTACTGGAAGCAGGTCTATGACCGATACCAGGAGAAGAGGAGGCTCATCGAGCACAGGGACCTTCTCGTGAAGGAACAGCTCTGGAGCACCGAGGCGAAGCTCACAAAGGCCCTACAGGGGGCCGAGGAGAAGATTATGGCGAAGACACGGGCGCTTGAGGACCTGAAGTCCCAGCAAGCGGAGGTGTCCTCAGACGCCGAAGAATCCTACCAGGCGCTGCTCGACAAGCAGGTGGAGCTTCGGAAGCTGTACTACGCCCTGGTCAGGGCGGAGTCCGAGAAGGCGAAGGACGAATCGGCTAGGAACGCCTATCGCTCGATTAAGGAAGATGTCGCAGGGCTCGCGACTTCGATCGACGAACTCCTCGAAGGAGGAGGGGACAAGAACGTGAAGCGCCTGAAGGAGCTCGCGGCTTACATCCAGGGAAAAGGAACTGCAGCCGAGGAAGACGCCCAGCGCAGGAAGGCGGAGCTGGACAGGGAGGTTTCGTCGCTGCAGCCAGAGATCACCCGGACGGAGGAGCTCATCAAGAAGACGATGGAAAGTTATGTTTCATTCAAGGTGAAGGCCGAGGTCCTGACCTACAGAATCAGGGTGACCGAGTCTGACCTACGGGAACTGGAGAGGAGCGCGAAGGAATACAGGGAAGAGCTCGACAAGATTGCCCCTGAACTCGAAAAGGCAGGCCCGAGGATGGAGACCTTGAGGCAACCTTACGAAGTGTCTGAGGAGCTGAAGCTGGTGTCGGCCCACATCCAGAAAATGCAGGACGTGCCTGACGACGCCGAGAAAATCTACAACGACTACTCCGGAAACATCGAGGAGCTGAAGGTGAAACTCGACCAGCTGCAGGAGAACAAGAAATCAATGCTCGCAGAGCTAGGTTCACGGAAGGGCGTCTGGAGGAAAGCGATGGAGGACCTCATCGAGTCAGTGGACCCCGCATACCAGACGGTGCTCTCTGCCGCGGACGCAACGGGCTTCATCAAATTCGAGGAGGCGGATGTCATTGAAGACGCCGGCCTCGATCTCTATGTCGGCTTCCGAGGGGGCGCCCCTACCACCCTCGACCCGTTCACGCAGAGCGGTGGAGAAAGGTCGGTGGCTCTGATGGCGTTCATCCTGTCTCTCCAGGCAAGAATCGTCTCCCCCCTTAGAGCCATGGACGAATTCGACATCCACATGGACCCCAGGAACAGAGAGGCGATGTTCAAGATGATACTCTCCCAGATGAAGCAGAGAGAGGCATCGCAGTATATCGTCATCACCCCCTCCATCCTAACTGTTTTCGACAGGACCGCCCACGTCATCACCGTTCAGGCGGTGCATGGGCCCTCCGAAGTGAAGGAGCTGAAGTAGGCTGGAGCAGACGAAGCTCGACGACTACCTGCGAGTAATAGAGCTCTGCCGGGATGTGGAGTCGAGCAGCGCCAACCCCTTCGACGTCGACATCAGGGAGAAGATACTAATCCTGAAACAGCGGCTCCCTGAGCTCAAGCTGTTGGACGAGCTGCTAGTGGACGCAGAGGCGATGCTGGAACTCTCGCAGATAGTGAAGCTCCAGGACGAATGGTTGAAGACAAGGGCGTCCTCCCTCTACATCGACCCGCTCCTCATCCAGCTGAAGGTGAAGCTCCTCCCCAAGGAGGCGCTTTACGAGGCGTTCGTCAAGAGCTGGCATCCCATTGCCCAGGTGGACCAGCTGTCTCCCAGAGGCCTAGAGAAGGCGTTCGTCTACTGGCGTGACCTGGTGCCCATATCCGAACGCTTCAAGGACCAGTTCGGGAGCTACGGCATACGCCCGGGTCAGGTTGACTATTCCGATCTCGTGACCATGGGCGTGTTCACGAGGGAACAGTTTGAGACCAGCCTCACTGAGCTCCACAACGAGCTCCTCGAGCGGTCCAAAGGGGAGTGGGTGGACTACAGGCAGTTCATAGGGGACGACGCCTTCGAGACCAGGGTGAGGAGGGCATACCTTCTCGCTTTCCTCATAAGCGAAGGGCGTGCGCTGCTGAAGACAGAACCCCTATCGGGAAAGATCTGGACGACGGCGCTGACAGACAGGGCGAAGGGGCTCCCAAAGTCCGTGGCCATTTCTATCACAGGTGAGGGGTGACGGAAGCGGAATCAGGAGAAAGGGCTCTTCTGGAGAGAAAGGTCAGGAGGGCGTTCCAGGTGCTCGTTCTCCAGCGCGGAAGGAACCCAGGCGTAAAGGGGTGGGAGATGAGGCGGCACCTCGGCCGTGACTACCGCAAGATCATAGAGGTGCTCTCGGAGGACGTAGCGCCCATGGGGCTGGAAGTCTTCGAGGTGAAGGGCGCGGACGGAACCGACGACTCTTCTAGATTTCTCCTGAGGTTCAAGGAGCCCCCGACGGTGAGCGAGGCGGAAACTTCGGGGATCAGGATAGACGACCTGGCGGTTCTGGCAGCGACCATAGCCTTCGTGAACTCAAAGAGCGGTAGGGTTGCCAGGCGTGAGGTGGAGCAGTTCCTCAGGGAGAAGTTCCCTCGATGGCGCATCGACTATTCGCTGGACAGGTACGTAAAGCGGGGGTATCTCGAGCAGGACGAAAGAAGCATGATGCACATAGGCTGGAGGACCCGCGCAGAGGTCGACGAGAAGACCCTGATGACCCTGATACTCTCCAGAGCTCAGGAAGCGGCGAAGAAGTAGCGCCTGCGGAGAGCCTCCCTCTCCCCCTCGATTATCAGCTCAACCACGTCCCTCCCCTCCTTCCGCATCTTAGTCGCGAGGGCTGTCGCCTCGGCCAGGCGTACGCCCCTTCCCGCCAGCAGCATGTCTGCGGCATGGCCGTACTCCTTCCTTAGCTCTGCGGACTTCTTCAGCGCCTCTACCACCTTCTGTTTGCTTCCCCGCATGTCGGCCCTGCTCCTCGCCTTCATCGCGAGGGAGAACACGTTCTCGTAGGAGTCGGTAGAGAGCCCGATGGCAGGCTTCCCGCAGACAGGACACTTGTCAAACCCTTCGAGGTCCCCGACCTTCCTCAGCTCAAGGAAGTTCCAGCAGTTGGTGCAAACGGCCGCCAGGAAAGTGTCGTTGATCCTCGCCCTAGTCGACTGTTTCAACAGCGCCCTGAGCCTCTCGGGGGAGACTATCTCCCCCCTCCTGCTGATTTCCTCCACCCCTATCCTCGCTATGGGGGTGAGCCCCTCGTACTCCACAAGCTTCACTTCGATGGCCCCCGCGTGTATCTTCTCGACCACGTCCATGGCATCAGGGAGGTCGAAGTCGTCGTGGAATATCATGCTCATCGCCTCCTCGTAAACAGGAGTGTCCCTGAGCGCCTCAATAATCCCCGAAATTGAAACGCTGGCGTAATCGGCATCCCTGGAGATGGCTCCGCACTTCTTTCCAGCGTGTATCAGCCGGCGCTTGAATATCCCGCTCCTTTCCACCGCCTTCTCGGTCGCCGCCCTTAGGTCGAGGCCATGGAGCTCCTCCATGACTGAGAGCACAGACTGGGGAGAAACGTCAGCCTCGATTACGATTCTGTACGGGTCCTGGTGCACCGCTACCGACTGGCCAATCCGTTCTGAGACCATGTGGCCAATTACCCTCGCCAGGAGCCTGTTCACTCTGTGCCCGAAAGCGGCCTGAATGACGAGATACCTGTCCCACTTCTCGACCGTGATCAATCTCTCGGACGGGATGGGGAGCTTTGCCGCATGCTGTTCTGCCACTTCCTTCAACGCGTCTAGGATCGCATCGCGGGGCACAGGGTACGTCCCGGCCAGCTCGTCCAGAAACGCCTCCTCGGACCCCTTCTCGAGATTCTCGGCGTACCTCCTGCGAATTGCACCCACCTCCCCCGCCACTTCTCGTGGGACAGGTATCTCGTCCCCGACCCAGTTGGGGACTGCGCCCGTAGGGTCCTCTTCTGCCTTGACGTACACCTTGTTCCCGTAAATCTGGTCTACCTTCCAGCACCTCCCCGCCTCCACGAACTTTACCCCCACCTCGCCGTATTCAGACACGAACGCCTCGTCGAGCGTCCCTACGAAGTTGTCCCCCTCTATCACGAGGTACTGCTTCTCGTCGGGGATCATGGACAGGTTATCAAAATAGTAGGAGAAGAGTGGCTTGACGTCTCTGGCCCTGAAAACTTTCCCGTCCGACTCGCTGTAATAGGCGAGCCGAGGATACCTCTCCCTCATGTAAGTGAGGACCTTCTTCAGCTTCTCCGGTTCGAGATCCCCGTACGCATAGCTCCTCTTCAGCAGGGCCATTATGTCGCCGAAGTTCCAGCTGCTCTGCTCAATGAGCAGACCCGCTACCTGATGTATGGCGACGTCGTAAGGATTGAAAACGGGCTCGAGGGGCTCCAGCTCTCCCATCACAGACTTTCTGCACAGGACAGCCGCCTCCAGTATATCGTCCGAATCTTGTGTGATGACTAGACCGTTAGACACCTCACCGACCCTGTGCCCGCTGCGCCCCACTCTCTGGATGAGTCTCGTTACCTGTCTCGGCGAGTTGTATTGCACAACGTACTCCAGGAAGCCGATGTCAATCCCGAGCTCAAGGCTGCTCGTGCAGATCACCCCGAGGAGCTTCCCATCCTTCAGGTCCCTCTCCACCGCCTCCCTCGTCGCCTTGGAGAGCGAGCTATGGTGCACTCCAATGGGGAAATCGGGGTCCCAGACCCTGAACCTGCTCGAAAGAGCCTCGGCCTCGGTCCGTGTGTTTGTGAAAATCAGTACGGACCTGTACTTCTCTACGAGTTCCCTTATGGTCCTGAGCCGCGCGGCAACCTCCGGATAGGAGTAGATCGATTCTGCGAGTATCCTGTCTTCTCCTGTCGCCCTCGGGGCAACTACCTTCAGGGACAGGCTCTTCTCGACCGGGACCCTTACCACTTCGCACTCCCTCCCGCTCCCCACAAGGAACTGGGCCACCCTTTCCGGCGATCCGACGGTGGCCGAGAGCCCCACTATCTGGAACTCCTTTTCAGCCACGTCCCTCAGTCTCTCCAGCCCGACGCTGAGCTGGCTCCCCCTCTTGTCCTCGGAGAGCTCGTGCACCTCGTCAACGACTACCCACCTCAGTTTCGCAAGGTTCTGCCTTATCCTCCTCCCTACGAGGAGGATCTGAAGAGTCTCCGGGGTAGTAATCAGTATGTCAGGCGGAGCGAAGCTCAGGTTCGTCCTCTCGGCCTGGGAGCTGTCACCATGCCTCACTCCAAGCCTGATGTCGAAGCGCTTGCACCACCACTGCATCCTGTCAAGCATGTCTCTGTTGAGCGCCCTGAGAGGCGTGATGTAGAGCAGCTTGGTCCCTTTCTCCCTCGATTCCCCCTCCCGGATCATGGCATCGAGGATGGGGAGGAGCGCCGCCTCGGTCTTGCCGGTCCCCGTTGGTGCCATCAGAAGGGCGTTCTTCCCCGCCCTTACGATGGGGACGAGCTTCTCTTGGGGGTCGGTGGGGGAGTCGAAACCTCGTTCCTTAAGTGCAGCGATCAGAGGAGGTGAAAGGAGCTGGAAAGAGTTCTGGCTTGCCATGGAAGTCACCTCTGCCGCTCGAAGGGTTTTTTCGATCGCAAGAAGCGCCGAATCCTTCGTCTCCTCCAATAAGTTTGCGGTTTCCCAAGCTGCCGTCTGCGCGACATTTAACATGTCAAACTAGAAGGAGACTCACGAAGGAATACTCCACCGACTTTTGACAGGCTTCCGAAGGACTAGTAACCGCCGAGGACTTGACAGAATCCTAGAAATCGGCTTAAATAGCGCCTTATAACATACGTTATCGAAGAATATTGTCTCGCCTAATCAGTCCGTACGAGATAGTCGCAAAATCTGCCCTCCCCGCCCTCAGGGCGATGGTTGCGAAGAGGCTGCAGGAGGATTTTCACCTCACTCAGCAGCAGGTGGCGGGGCGCCTCGGTGTCACCCAGGCCTCTATCAGCAATTACGCCCGCAAGACAAGGGGGATGATGGTGAACCTGGAGAGCGACAACACCGTGGCCAGGGCAGCCGACAGAATAGCAAAAGAGCTCTCGTCGGATAATCCTGACAACAGGGAGGCCCTGAGGTCCATGACCGAAGTCTTGGATTACATCAGATTCAACCGGCTGATGTGCACTCTGCACGGCGACCTGGAACCGGGGTTTCCAACAGAGGGATGCTACGCCTGCGAAGGTAACTTTACCGTAAAGGATTTTGACAAGCTGAAAGTAGTCGGCAGCTAGACTTGCTAGCCGAGCCAAAGCCAGAATGGCTGACGGTTAACCCGCCCAAGGGGCAGAGATATGCGAACCTGAAGGAACTCTTCGGCAACCTTCACCTACACACCGTCTGCGAAGAAGCCCACTGCCCTAACGTTCACGAGTGTTGGGGGGGTGGGACCGCAACGCTGATGCTCCTGGGGGATGTCTGCTCGAGAGCCTGCCGCTTCTGCATGGTAACCCCGGGCAAGCCTCAGGGAGCGCTTGACCCGCTCGAGCCGGAGAACGTTGCTTTCGCACTCTCCCAGATGGAGCTGACATATGTGGTCCTCACATCCGTCGACAGGGACGACCTCTCGGATGGTGGGGCTTCTCACTTCGCCAAAACAATCCGGCTCGTAAAGGAAAGAAATCCAGGCATGCTTGTCGAAGTCCTGATACCCGACTTCCAGGGAGACATCGGCGACCTGAGGGAGGTGGTGGACGCAAGGCCAGACGTGATAGCCCATAATATCGAAACCACACAGTCCTTGACACCGACTGTCCGCGACCCCAGGGCGCACTACTGGCAGTCGCTTTCGGTCCTCAGGAACGTGAAGAAACTGAGCCGTCACATCTACACGAAATCATCGATAATGGTGGGGCTGGGGGAGTCCGAAGAGGAGGTAACCCAGGCCATGACCCATCTCAGACAGGCAGACGTCGACTTCCTCACAGTAGGGCAGTATCTCAGGCCTTCCGCCAGGCACCTGAAGGTGATCGAGTACGTCAGGCCTGAGCAGTTCCACCGTTACAGGAAAATAGGAGAGGAACTCGGGTTCCTTTACGTAGCATCGGGCCCCCTGGTGAGGAGCAGCTACAGGGCAGGTGAGTTCTACATCCGCGCTGCCGTTGAAAGCGACGCACGCCGGGGTCAGTCTTATATGCCCGCGAAACCGGAAAACCTCGATTGACCGAAGCTGATTTCATGAAGGGCTCCGGGTCGGATGCCCTTCCCCGCGTCTTCAGCGAAGCTGACTTCAAGTTCACGAAACCCGAGGATGTCCTCTATCAGAGGCTTGCCCCCGACGGCACCCTCAGGGGCAAGGATCCCAACCTCCCCCCTGAGATACTCAAGAGGTTCTACGAGCAGCTCGTCTTCGGCAGGCTCTTCGACGAGAAGGCGAGCAACCTTTCCACGCTGAGGGAGATCGGCACCTACGCGCCAGGCAGGGGTCAGGAAGGGTGCCAGGTCGGAGCTGCGAATGCCCTTGAAAAGGGAGACTGGTACGTCCCCATGTACAGGGATTCCGCGGGAATGATAGCCTTCGGTATGCCCCCGAAGAACCTGCTCCTCTACTGGGGAGGGGATGAGAGGGGGATGCACATCCCTGCGGAGCTCAACATGCTCCCCATCGCCGTCCCGGTGGCCACACAACTTCCCCATGCGGACGGCCTGGCGATGGCCAAGCGCCTGCTGGGGGAGAAGTCCGTCGTCTATGTCGTCACCGGGGACGGTGGCACATCCAAGGCGGATTTCCACGAGTCTCTGAACTTCGCGGGTGTCAACGAGCTTCCCGTGGTCTTCGGCGTCGAGAACAACCAGTGGGCGATATCCGTCAGAAGGAGCAGGCAGACCGCATCAAAGACCATCGCCCAGAAGGCCGTCGCATACGGCTTCGAGGGAATTCTTGTTGATGGTAACGACATCATAGCTTCCTACGAAGTGACGAAGTACGCCGTGGAAAAGGCAAGGCGGGGCGGTGGCCCCACGCTTATCGAATACTCGACCTACAGGCTTGGCCCTCACACAACAGCGGAACTCGTCTCGAACAAGCTGAAGGCACCCGACGAGGTCGCGGAATGGGAGAAGCGTAGCCCGATTACACGATTCGAAAAGTATCTCAGGTCCAGGGGGCTCCTCGACGACAGGTCCAAGGAGGCTGTTGCTGTGGCGGCCCAGAGAAAGATGGACGAGGCCGTCGCAGCCTACAGAGCTACCCCTGTCCCAGATCCCGCCACCATGTTCGAATATACCTATGCGTTCCCTACGGCCGCTCTAGTCGAAGAGAAGTTGGAGGCGTTCGGGGGAAGGCCCGCGCAACTACCGGAAATCACGGAGCCGGCCCCCGCCAGCGGTAAACCCGGTGTGAACATCAGGAATGCGGTCAACATGGCTCTCCGTGAGGGATTGGCGCGGGACAAGAGGGTCGTCATCTTTGGGGAGGACGTTGGAAAGAACGGCGGGGTCTTCCAAGTCACCAGAGGGCTCCAGGACGAGTTCGGGCCCGACCGTGTCTTCGACACGCCGCTGGCTGAGCTCAGCATCGGCGGCATCTTCGTGGGTCTTTCGCTCGGAGGGATGATACCTGTGGCCGAGTTCCAATTCGATAGCTTCTCGGTGCCTGCCTTCGACCAAATCTTCGGACACGCAGCTCGGATGAGGAACAGGACGAGAGGGAGGTATACGCCCAGGGGGGTGATACGTTTCCCCTATGGCGCGGGCATCAGGGCTCCAGAGCTTCATTCTGAATCCCCTGAGGCACACTTCGCGCACACACCCGGCCTTAAGGTAGTCATTCCTTCCAATGCCTACGACGCGAAGGGACTGCTCTCCTCGGCTCTCCTTGAGTCTGACCCGATTGTTTTCATGGAGCCGAAGAAGATCTACGACTCGCCCAAGATGGAGGTCCCTGAGGCGGAGTACATGGTCCCAATAGGCAAAGCGCGAATCGCAAGAGAAGGGACAGACCTCACCATTGTGTCTTACGGGGCCATGATGGTCCCGACTCTCCAGGCGGCCGAAGCCCTGCAGTCAGAGCGGTCGATTTCAACGGAGGTGTTGGATCTTAGGACAATCTCACCCATAGACTTCCCTGCAGTGCTCGGTTCAGTCAGGAAGACTGGTCGGCTGGTCGTGGTCCACGAGGCCCCCAGGAACGTGGGCGTGGGCGCAGAGATAGCAGCCACCGTGGCGGACAGGGCTCTTGATTCGCTCAGGGCGCCGATAAAGAGGGTCACAGGCTTCGACACAGAAGTGCCCCTCGCAAGGCTCGAGGACTACTATGTCCCCAACAAAGAGAGAATCATGAAAGCAGCCGGAGATCTGGTCAACTACTGATAGGAGCCGGAAAACACTAAAAGACCATGCTACCTGCATCGGTTTCATCTAACCAATGACCTACCAGTTCAAACTTCCAGACATTGGGGAGGGCGTGGCCGAGGGAGAGATTCTAAAGTGGATGGCTAATGTTGGCGACCAAATTAAAGAAGACCAGCCTCTGGTCGAAATAATGACAGACAAAGTCAACGTCCAGCTACCCGCTCCCAGGACCGGTAAAGTGCTTCAGATTCTCGCGAAGGAGGGGGAGGTGGCGAAGGTCGGACAGACTATCATGATAATAGACGACGGGAGCGGTGACGCCCAGCCTCCTGCAGCAACCGACATCGCCCCCCAAACTGCCGCTCCTCCTCAGCCGCAGCAGTCTGCTCCTTCGCAGTCGGTCCTCGCCACCCCTGCCACGCGCAGGCTCGCGAGAGAGCTGGGAGTGGACATCTCTCTCGTGAAGGGGTCAGGGGCCCAGGGGAGAATCACGGATGATGACGTCAAGCGTTTCTCGTCTGGTCCTTCCACGGGTCCGTCGACGGTAGCAATCCAGGGTCCGCGTCCGGCCGCCCATGGTCCGGGTCCAAGAGAGGAATTGGTCCCCCTCAGGGGAGTCAGGAAGACGATCTCCGAGAGGATGCTGAAGTCGCTCCAGACGACCGCCCAAGTCACTCACGTGGACGAGGCGGACATGACAGAGCTCGTCCTTTTGCGGGAAGCGTTCAAAGGAAGCGCCGAGAAAAGAGGGGTCCACCTCACCTTCATCCCGTTCATCATCAAGGCCCTTGTCCCAGCTTTGAAGGAGTTCCCCTACGTCAATTCATCGCTCGACGAGCAGGCCGGGAACATAGTCCTGAAGAAGTACTACAACATCGGCATTGCCACCGACACAGAACAGGGACTCGTCGTCCCCGTGGTGAGGGACGTAGACAGGAAGGACATATTCGACCTGGCCGGGGAGATAGAGATTCTCGCCGACAAGGCTCGGAAGGGCCAGCTGACCCTCGACGAAGTCAGAGGCGGGACATTCACGATCACGAACGTGGGAGCCATTGGTGGTCTCTTCGCCACCCCCATAGTGAACGTTCCCGAGGTCGCTATCCTCGGCCTTCACAAGATAGCCAAGAGGCCTGTCGTCCGTGACGGCAAGGTCGAGGTCAGGGACACGACCTACTTCTCTCTCAGCTTCGACCATCGCGTCGTCGACGGCGCTTATGCCGCCAGGTTCACGTCTCGCGTGATAGAAACGGTCCAGGACACCAAGAAACTGCTTTCTGAAGTACTATAGCACCTTTTGCTCAGCAATGTTTAAGCCGCTAAGCAGGCGCGAACCCCGAAGTTCGTAAATTGATCGAAGCTGACGTCGCCATCATCGGCGGTGGGCCGGGCGGGTACGTCTGCGGCATAAGAGCTGCCCAACTGGGCCTGAAGACTGTGGTAATCGAAGCCGACAGGCTCGGTGGGGAGTGCGTCAACTATGGGTGTATCCCGTCGAAGTCCCTCATCACAGTGTCCAAGCTCGTAGACA
Source organism: Nitrososphaerales archaeon (assembly GCA_035622475.1). Taxonomy (GTDB): domain Archaea; phylum Thermoproteota; class Nitrososphaeria; order Nitrososphaerales; family Gagatemarchaeaceae; genus UBA183. Next base: position 12,457 of record DASPVF010000031.1, on the reverse strand, counting down.
AGGTGAAGGAGGCGGAGAAATACGGTTTGAAGACGTCCGGTGTCTCGGTTGACTTCGTCCAGCTCCAGAAGTGGAAGGGAGAAGTGATTTCCCGCCTTGTCGGCGGCATCGAGCTTCTTCTGAAGGGGTACCATGCGACAATACTGAAGGGAGAGGCTGAAGTGGTTTCCAAGGACAGGGTAATCGTCACAACCGACCGGGGCAGGGAAGAGGTCACGTGCAAGAACCTCGTCTTCGCAACGGGGACAAGGACATCCAGCCTCCCGGGACTGGAGTTCGATGGCGACCTCGTTATTGGTTCCAAGGAAGGGCTCGACCTGAAGAGCGCTCCGACGCGTCTGATGGTCGTGGGGGGCGGGGCGATAGGCCTGGAGTTCGCATCGATGTTCCAGAAGCTGGGCAGCGCCATAACAATCGTTGAGATCATGGAGCAGCTTCTCCCGGGGAGTGACCTAGACCTGGTCCGTGTCGTTCATCGTAAGCTCGAAGCCCATGGCGCCAAGATTTACTTGAAGTCCAAGGTCCTCAGGATCGACAAGAAGGGTTCCGAGGCGACTGTCGAGGTCGAGACCCCGGAAGGGAAGATTAGCGTCGAAGTGGACAAGATTCTGGTGAGCGTCGGCCGCAAACCAAGGACGGAGAAACTGAACCTTCCCGCCCTCGGGGTCATGACTGACCCCCGTGGATACATCACGACCGACAGCAGGATGCAGACGAACGTTCCGGGCGTCTACGCCATAGGCGACGTGAGGGGGCCCCCCCTCCTCGAACACAAGGCGTCAAGAGAGGGGATGGTTGCTGCCGAAGTCATTGCAGGGATGCCCTCGGCCGCTGACTGGAAAGTAATCCCCGACGCCGTCTTCTGCGACCCGGAGGTGGCTAGCGTAGGGCTGACCGAGGCGAAGGCTGTCGAAGCAGGGTACAAGGTGAAGAGAAGTAGATTCCAATTCGCAGCCCTCGGGAGGGCGCTGGCCGCCGGCGAGCCAGAAGGTTTCGTCAAGGTGATCTCCAACGAGTCCGATGGCCTCGTCCTCGGCGTCCAGATTGTGGGTCCCGAGGCATCTGACCTTATCAGCGAAGTCGCCCTGGCGATCGAGATGGGCGCGACGGTGGACGACATTGCACTCACAATCCATCCTCATCCTACTTTCCCCGAGGCGATCATGGAGGCAGCCGAATCGGCAGCCGGAAGGCCGATACACCAGCTCAAAACATGAACGGCTACCTCCTCGACTTCGGAAGGATGGAGTACGGAAAAGCCCTGAGGCTCCAGAAAGAACTCGTTGCAATGAGGGCGAAGGGAGAGATTCCGGACACGCTCGTTCTGGTGGAGCACGACCACGTCATAACACTCGGTAGGAAGACGACCCCTGCTAACTTCAAGGCCCAGGAAATCCCTGTGTTCGAGGTCGAGCGCGGGGGGGATGCCACCTACCACGGCCCGGGGCAGCTGGTAGGCTACCCGATAGTCCTGCTCACCGACCATGACGTGAGACGTCATGTCCGTAACATGGAGGAAGCCATCATCCGGTCGGCTCGTGCTTACGGCATTGAAGGCGAGCGCCTAGAAGGTCATCCCGGAATCTGGGTAGGAGGGAGGAAGCTGGCTTCCATCGGGGTCGCAGTGACTGACTGGGTGACATATCACGGCTTCGCCCTGAACGTCAACACCGACCTGTCCTTTTTCGAACACATCCGTCCCTGTGGCCTTGACCCATCAGCCATGACCTCCATGCAGAGGATCAAGGGCGAGCCTGTCCCTTTCGATGAAGTGAAGGCGAGGTTCGCACGGGAGTACTCTGCGGTCGCGGCGCTGACGCTGTCTCATCAGCATCTCCTGATGTCTGATTAGGCGACAAGGATTTTAGCCCGCGTTCGGCCGGCGCAGATCATGCCCAAGAAGAGGACGCCTTCTGTTGCGAAGAAACCGATCAAGAAGATTACATATGTGACTCTCTTCGCAGATGAGAGCCTTAACCCGAAGTTCGACGAGGCCCTGAAGAGGTTCGAATCGAAACTTGGTCGAACCTACCCGATGTACATAGGGGGGAAGGAGGTGTACTCCGACGCCGGCCAGTTCGAGCACCGGAGCCCCATAGACACGTCCATCGTCGTCGGAAAGTTCCAGGTAGGCACCCGCGAACACGCCAGACAGGCGGTCGAGGCCGCAAAAGAGGGGTTCGATGTCTGGAGCGCAGAGTCCTGGCTTGACAGGGTGAGGGCACTCGACAGATACGCCAAGCTGATCGACGAGAGGAAGTTCGACATAGCGGTAGCCATCACCTACGAAGTAGGCAAGAACAGGTTGGAGGCGCTCGCCGAGTGCTGGGAGGCCATAGACGCCGTCAAGTACTATTCTGGGGTCATGCACAAAGAGAGAGGTTACAGCATCAAGATGGGTCCCGGAGGTCCAGGGGAGCACAACGTCGACGTGCTGAAGCCCCATGGCGTCTGGCCGGTTATCTCCCCATTCAACTTCCCGTTCATGCTCGCCAACGGGATGGCAATGGGTGCACTGATTACCGGAAACTCTGTCATCCTGAAGCCGACAAGTGAGGCTCCATTGACGGGATACATGCTCTACAAGCTGTACGCGGACGCGGGTGTACCAGGTGGGGCCGTCAACTTCGTGACGGGACCAGGTTCCAACTTCGAGGATGAGTTCGTCTCCAACCCCGCCGTGTCGGGAATAGCGTTCACCGGGTCCAAGGACGTAGGGATGCGCCTTTTCCGAAGGTTCCACACAGAGCAGGCCTATCCCAAGCCCATACTCCTCGAAATGGGGAGCAAGAATCCGACCATCGTGAGCGCGAAGGCAGACATCCCCAAGGCGGTGGAGGGCACCGTGCGCGCCGCTTTCGGCTACGGGGGACAGAAATGCAGTGCGACCTCCAGGGTTTACGTTCAGAACCAGGTCAAGGACAGGTTCCTGGCGGCACTCAAAGAGAGGATCGCGAAAATCCCAGTTGGAGATCCCAGGGCCAAGGAGACCTTCATGGGCCCCCTGATCAACCAGAAGGCAGTGGAAACCTTCCAGTCTGCGGTCGTAACGGCAAAGCAGTCTGGAGCGCGCCTCATAGCTGGTGGAACCGTCATCAGGGAAGGTGACATGAAGAACGGTTTCTATGTCGCACCCACGGTGGTCGCCGACCTGCCCGAGGACAACAGCTTGGTGAAGCAGGAGCTCTTCGTCCCATTTGTCGTCGTCAACGGCTGCGATACGGTGAAGGAGGCAATCGACAGGTCGAATGCCACGGAGTACGGCCTCACAGCGGGAATCTTCACCAAGGACAGAAGGGAGCAGGACGAGTTCTTCGACGGCATCAAGTTCGGCGTCACATACTCCAACAGGAGCGGCGGCTCCACAACGGGAGCCTGGCCAGGAGCCCAATCGTTCACCGGCTGGAAGGCCAGCGGCGTGACCGGGAGGGGAGTCGGGAGCCCGTACTACCTGTTGAACTTCCTCAGGGACCAGTCACAGACGCGAGTGGAGTAGCCGGAGATCGGCACTCCCCGACAAGAAGCGGTCCCCTCTACTTCAGAGGGACGTAGAGGCTGGAGCGACTGGCGCCGATTCCGGGGGTGCCGTGCACCACCTTCTTATTGGTAATGACGTACTCACCGAGATATCTCCCTATCATCTCCGGCTTTACCTCGAGAGAGACGAACTCCCTTCCATTGTGGACGGAGATGGTGAGCCCCACCATCGTGGGCAGGACGATCATGTCACGGGCGTGGGTCTTGATCTCCCCCCGCAGCTTCCCGTCCTTCATGGCCCTGGCATCCTCAAGGAGCTTCCTTTTCTCTTCAGAGACCCCCCTGTTCAGCGAGCGCCTTGCCCTAGAAGGAAGGAGTTCCAGCAGCGCCTCGGTGGACATCGAATTGAGCTCTTCGAGGCTCTTCCCTCTGTACCTGAACTCCTTCGGCATCTACCCCGAGACCTCCGCGCTGGACCTCGCCAATCTCTTTCTCCCTGTCTTCCTCGGCGCTATTAACCCTACTTTCCTTCCAGGAGGCGCATTCCTTGATGTGCTTGTTGACTTGCCGGGGTGCTGGTGCCTGCCGCCTCCGAACGGGTGGTAGACAACCGCCATGGCTACACCCCTCATCCTCGGGTAGACACGCCCCGCCGCCCTCATGGCATGGTGCCTCGCCCCAGCCGTCAGGAAGGGCTTCTCTCTCCTTCCACCCCCTGCTACCTCCCCCAAAGTCGCCACGCACCTGTCACTTACCAGGATGTTCTTCCCCGAGGGGAGCTTGATTATCGCCCGCCCGTTCGCTTTCGAAAAGAGCACAGCCGAAGTCCCCGACGCCCTGACGAGCCTTCCCCCGTCCCCTGGCCTCAGTTCGAGGTTGCAGATGCGTGTTCCTTCCGGTATACTGGAGAGGGGCATGGCGTTCCCTTCGTGAAGCTGCGCTGAGGGGCCCATGCTGACCTGCTGCCCTACAGCCATCCCAGCGACCGCCGGGACGTAGGCGTACCTGTCCCCCTCGAGCCTTAGCTGGGCAAGGGGGGCGCTCCTCCCCCTCTCGTCAAGGATGGCGGATATGGTCGCGGCACCTGCCAACGCCCCACCAATCTTGGGGTACCTCACGGGCGCTATCTTCCCCCTGCTCGGCGCCCTGAACTGTATTCCTGCCTTTCCACGCCTTCGCTGGAGAATTCTCTTACCCATGGTTTACACCAACCCCAGCTTCGTAGCCAGCTCGGCCGCCTTTCCCACTTCAGAGAGACGTACAAACGCCTTCTTTCCCCTGATGGTCCTCGAAGTGTTAACAGCGTCCACCCGAACTTCGTAGAGAGCCTCTACCGCGCTCGCGATCTGTGTCTTGGAGACCCTATCATCGACAATGAAACAGAGCTTGTTCTCCCTCTCGATCTGGTCGAACGTCCTCTCCGTGACGTAGGGCCTCTTCAGAATCTTCTGGGCGTCTTCGAGCCTCACGCTACGCCGCCACCCCCTTGGTCCTTCCTTCGAGCGCACTGAGGGCCGACTCAGTCCAGATGGTGAGCCTGCCGGGGACGCCTCCGGGTGCCAGGTCAAGGACGCTTACGTCCTGCACCCGGGTAACCTGCACCCCTGGTATCCCGCCTGCGGCTTTCCCCACGCCCCTGTCATTGGTTACCACAATCAACGGCCCCACTCCGCCCCTGTACACCCTCCCTCTCAGCCGCCTCTTGCCTGAGTTCCGTTTCGTGTTGCCATCGACCCTTTCGAGCTCAGCTTTCAGGTCCACCTTCTCAAGGAAAGAAACAAGCTCGGAAGTCTTTTCCACCGTTTCGATGTCGTCGGCAACTATCATAGGCAGCGCAGGCTTGTTCACTCTGTGTCCGCGGGCTTTCACCGCGTCCAGGTCGGCCGTGTACGCTATGGCGGAATCGGTGGCAAGTCTCCTCTCCTTCTTGTTCACGCTGAAGTGAATGACCTTCTCAGACCTGGGGGGGTGCGGAAGCCTCCCTTTCACCACGCTTGCCACGCCGCCCGCCAGGCCCCCGCGAGGGTACCTGTCTCCCTTCACCCTCGGAATCCTTGAGCGGCCAGTGCCAGTAGGTGGGCTGTGCGTTTCCGCGGTTGTTCTTTCGCCCGCCATGGGGTCCCTTCCCTTCGGCTGGAACGAGTGGGATCCGACGAGCCAGAAGACCCGTTTGACAAGATCAGCCCTGAGCTCCGTGGTGAAGACTTCCGGGATGTCCACCTGACCTGCGGGCTTGCCATTGAGGCCCACCACGTCGGCTTTCATGACTAGCGTTTCCTCTCCATCGTGCTTACCTCTATCACCTGCGGCGGGGCCTGATTCTTCACAACCCCTCTCTCCTTCATCCTCACCATGACGAATCTACTCGCTGGCCCGGGGACCGACCCTCTGATTACGGCGTATTCGCCTGCCACGTTGCCGAAGTGTTGGAAGCCACCGGGTGGAGTGACGGGGTTTGAAGTCGCATTCCCCACCATCAAAATCCTCTTGCCAGTCTCTGTCCTCTGGTGGAACCCCATCTGGCCCGCCCTCGCAACGGTGTACATGACCGCGGCCGGGTGCCAGGGACCGATGACGGCTACAGCCCTCACACTCTTCCTTGACTTGTGTTGCTTCCGCTTTACTCCAAACCTCGTTATGGGTCCTTCGAACCCCTTCCCCTTTGTTATCCCAAGAACATCCACGTACATCCCCGCCTTGAAGACGTCAGTGAATTTTACCTTCTTCCCAATTAGGCCTCGGGCGAACTCGATCTGGGTCTTCAGATCACCGCCCGAAACGCCAACCTCTAGGACGATTGGTTTCTTTTGCGACAGCCCTACATCCCTTGGGACTGAAGAGACAACGGCTGCGACCCTCGTCGTCCTGTCTATCGGGAGCTTCTCGCTCGGGGGCTGACTGGCCTGTCTGACGTCCGCTATCGCCTTGTCCTGGCCGTTTTCGTGGCCATACAGCCTCAGTCCCAAGACCTCTGCATCCGGCAGAGTGAGAACGCTGGACAGGTTGAACAGGGGCTTCCCAAAGTTCGGCGTCTTTGCCCTGTCGTCCACTGTTATGACATGGGCTGTCCCAGCCTTGTACCCTGGGAATCCGAGGAGAATTGGCTTCTCAGCCTGTACCGTGGGCCAGTTCCTTATTCTGGGAACGAAGCTCTTCGCTCGCCCTCTAGGACTGTATGCAAGACTACCTCTACGGGGCGCTGAATACTTCCGATGACCCAACTCACGCTAAACCTTTCCGTTGGCCCGTTTTACAGTTCGCACTTAAGCTTTCTCGGTTTTGAGGACGCTTACAACCCCCAGGCTGACCAGAACCGCCTCCTCGGTCCTAACCGTCTCTACATGCTGCTCGGGGAAGAAATTCACCACGTAGTCGACTCCGCGGGGAAGGTCGGGGCCGACAATGTCGAATAGGCCCCTAGAGGGAGATCCGAAAATCAGCTTGACCCCTTCCACCTGCTGCAGGGACGACCTAAGCCTGGCAAGCTCGTCCGCCACTGGGGTGCCGAGCCTTGAGGTCGCAATCTTGAGGCCATACCTCGAGTCTGAGATGACCTCCGCTACTGTCTTCGTTTCTATGGAGTACCCCCAATAGGTGCCTGTACTCTCCTTCGAGACAAGATCGGCAACCGGCGGCGTCAGCGAGGTGACCTTCGCCGTGACCCTTTTCCCGGGTGGGGACTTCTCTTTGAGTCTCGGTGAGACGTCAAGGCCTATGTCAACCGTCCCATCGAAGTTTACCACCCCTTCGCGGACCTCGCCGACGGTGAGCCTATCCGAAGGGATTCTCGACTTGTGCGATGGAATGCGCAGCGGCGGGAGCATCCCTGCATACCTAAGCTCCTCATTCAGAGGAAACAACCTCTTCCTCAGGTACTGGGGTGTCTCCAGATACTCAAGGATTCTCCTGACCAGCTTCTCCTCTCCTCGCACCTTCGGATCCCTAAACACCTCGATCAGGTCGACACCATAGATGGCGCAGGCCCTTGCGATCACGCCCAGCTTTACTGTCTTCTCGCGAAGTGACTCCTTGTCTTCGAGGAGTGTGTCTGGCAGGGAGACTGCTATTCTCTTCCCTTGCGGCACCAACGATTCGCGCAACGGAGTGCATTAATTCAGCTTTGTCTTTTTGGGAGACCGAAGGGGTGCAACGCACATGAACGGGTTATCGGGGCCCTTGGATTCATGACCAAGGAACCGGAGAAGCGGAGAACCACCTGGATTTACTCGGTCTTTCCTGTCTCCATCGCCACTGGCCCCGTAGGCACGATTATCCAGCTTTACCTGATTTACCTTAATGGCCAGGCTCTCGGGACCATCTATGGCAGCTTCGCCACTGCAATCTACAACGGCGTCAGCATACCCGCGGCCCTTTTCTGGGGGGTCGCCACAGATAGGCTACACAAGAGGAAGTCCCTCATAGCCCTCAGCTACGCCCTAATCGCCATCGCCCTGGTGTCATACTTCTTCGACAGGACAACAGCTGGCACCATCTCGAGGTATGGGGCGATTTCCTTCATCTCTGTGGCTTCGGCCACGCCCCTGAACCTCCTGATAATGGAGACGGAGCAGAAAGTGAAGTGGGCGCACGCTTTCGCAAGGCTGTCGCTGATGATCAGTGCCGGGAGCGTGGTCGGATACCTAATCAGCGCCCTCTGGGCCCAGTTCTTCCCGAACGAGCTAGTCTTGCTTTTTGTGCCCCTGAGTGCTCTAGCCCTCGCCTCGTCGGGCATGACACTTATCACGATTCACGAGCCCAAGTTCATCTTGGAGAGGGAGACGGTTGCCCTCAGGAAGCCGAGTCTCTTCAGTCGCCTTCGCGCCAATCCTGTGTTTTTCATCGGAATCCCCTCGGGTTCAGACTTCAAGAGAGCTTTCAGGGGACTCCGAACAGGGCTCCTGAGCTACGTCCCCCTCTTCTACATCTCGACTATACTGTTCTACGTGTCGGCTGGACTATTCAACACGTCGTTCGTTCCTGCCATGCACTTCTATTCGATGCCTGACCAGGAGGTCTTCGCTGTCATTCTAGCTGGGATGGTGGTCCAGACGCTTGCCTTCCAGAGGGCGGGGGAGTTCGTTGACAAGCGGAGCCTCATAACGTCATCGATTCAGGGGCTCCTGCTAAGAGGATGGTCCTACCTCGCCATAGGCGTAGCCGGGCTGCTGGTCACGGGTCCGTTCTTCGCCGTCTCTGCCCTCCTCTTCTATCCCCTCGCAGGAGGGGTGGCCTATGCAATCTACTATACCTCGTCTAATACCATGATGTTCAACACGGTCAGAGGGAGGACAGCCGGGTCCGCCCTCGGGGTCTACTCCGCCGTCGTAGGTTTGGCGACGATGGCTGGTTCGTTCGTATCAGGCTTCATTTCGGTCTATTCGGGGTACTACGTGACTTTCGTCCTGGCCGGCACCCTGCTATTCGCGACCGTAGGTGTCGTTTCAAGGCTCCCGCGCCCTTTGAGCCCCGAAGAAGGGGTCCACCAGTGAACGAACAGAAGGCACCATCCCTGACGCGTTCAGGAAAACTGTTCGTTCAACCGCTCCTGTCAACGGGGGGCCTGAGAAGGCTCCCCTGCGACTTTTTCTCCCACTTGAACCGGGCGTAAACGAACCTTACAAACAGATAGAATGCGAAGACCTCGCCAGTAATGTAGAAACTGACGGGAGGGGATGTGTAGAAGGAAAGGAAGAGCCCCGTCCAAGTTGCCAGAAGAGCTATGATAACGGACGCGGCGATGGCAGTTGCCGGTTTCCGTGCAATATACTGAGCAGTGGCCCCGGGAGTTACCATCAGGGAGAAGACCAGAAGGACGCCGGTGACTTCGACCGCGAAGGACACCGCCACGGCGACGATGACCATGAATACTATGCCAAGTGCGAGCATCGGCATCCCCTTCGCCTCGGCCACATCCTCATCGAGAGAGGCAAAGAGAAGCGGCCTGTAGACCACGCCGAGGACGAGAAGTATCGCGGCCGCAGCGGCCATCGTTTCAAGCACCTGCTCCTGGCTTACTCCGAGAATCTCACCGAACAAGATGGAGTAGGTCTGGGTCGCGTACCCTGAATACAGGCTGATGAAGAGCAGCCCCAGACCCAGAGAGAAAGCTAGTACAATTCCGATTTGAGTGTCCCGGTTGATAGCCCTGCGGCCAAGGAGCGCGATTCCTAGACCCCCCAGGTTTGACCCGATCAGCAGGCCGGCGAGAGGGGGTATCCCGGTCAGGACAGCCCATGCCGCCCCGGCGAAACCAATCTCAGAGAAGGCATGCGCCGTGAATGCGGATTTTCGGAGGACAACGAAGTACCCAGTCACCCCCGCGACGATCGCGGTCAGGGTACCTGCTTCTATCGCGTTCTGCATGAACTGATAGCGCCATATCTCCTGCAGGTCCATCAATATGTTCAGGGAGAAGCTCATGGGATGTCTCCGTGGTGCTCCTCGACACCTATGATGGCTACGTTCCCGTGTGGGTCTTTGAGGACTTCGACCTGGACCCCATACAATTGTGTCAGGGTTTCGGAGGTGAGGACCTTCTGCGGGGTCCCCGTGGCCATCCTACCATTGGCGATGTACATGACCTTGTTCATGTGGGGGAGAAGGGGGTTGATGTTGTGAGCTATCAACAAGGCCGTGACCCCGCGAGAGCGGACAACGTTATTGACGAGATGCAAGAGTTCCGTCTCTCTTCTGATGTCCAGGTTAGACAATGGCTCGTCGAGCAGCAAGACTTCGGGGTTGCTAACCAAAGCTTCTGCGAGGAAGATTCTCTGAAGCTCACCCCCGGACAAAGCTCCTAGCCTCCTGTGGGCCAGTTCAGAGGCGCCCGCGGCTTCGAGGGCTGACCACGCAGCATCTCTGTCTTCGTGGGCCACGGGATTGAACCCCCAGTGGGTCCCGGATATCCCCAGGCGCACAAGCTCAAGACATTCCACGTTGGTCTCCGTGTCAATCGTGTGCCGTTGAGGGACATAGCCGATGTGTGGATTGCCCCGACGAGGGGGCGTACCGAACAACTGAATCGTCCCCCCCATGGGGCGCTGCAGCCCAAGGAGGACCCTGAACAACGTTGTTTTCCCCGCGCCGTTAGGGCCGAGAATCCCGACGAACTCTCCCCTGCCAAAAGAGAAGTTCGCTCCGCTCCATATGCTCCTCCCCTCATAACCTGCGGACAGTTTTTCAGCTACAATCAGGTCTGAATTGGCTTGGGCCGTGGCTGACTCCGCAATTAGTTTGGCCATTTATCATTGGCCAAGTGCTGCGGCATTGAGTGCGTCCTGAAGCTCCCCCACTTCTCCCTGCATCCACGCCTGGAAGGTGTAGTTGGGAGGCTGAATGGTCTCGGATATCCTGATATAGGGAATCTCGTTCTTTGCGGCTAGCGCGAGTAGGCTCTGAGTCAAGGGTGTCACCGTCTGCTCGTTATAGACTAGCACCCGCACCGTCGTGTTGCCTCCGTTTAGCTGGTTCTCGAAGGTAGCGACATCCTGAGCCGATGGATCGTTCCCTTCGGCCACTGCTTGCATGAAGCTGGGAGGCGTGATTATCTTCAGCCCAGTGGCATTGGCCATGTAAACGAAGATGCTTTCCGTCGAAGCCACAGGCGTCCCGGCGAATTGCTGTTTGATTATTAGTTCCTGCTTCATGTACGATGCCCAGAGAGAAGAGTTCAAGTTGGCGTACTGTTGTTTGTAGTACGCCGAATTTGCAGGATCGATGGCAACTACATCATTGTACATTGCCCTGACGGTTGTGTTCACATAGTATGGGCTATACCAGAAGTGAGGATTTGCATTGACAGGCTGGCCCAGCAGGAGCTGAACGTTGAGCACCGTCTGGTGCGGGGTGTTCGAAGCTGCGATCTCGTTCAGGGCCCACGTGTCATAGCCCGCGCCGTTCACTATGACCAGGCAGGCATTTGCAATAGCCCTAGCGTCCGCTGCATCGCTCTCGTACTCGTGCGGGTCAGTATTTGGGTCTGTGATTATGCTCGTCACATTGACATGGCTCCCCCCAATCTGGGATACTAAGCTTCCCCAGAAGTTTTCGCCTGCAACCACCTGTAACGTTCCCCCGGAAGTTGAGCAAGCGGAGGTTTGCGGCGGGGTAAGGTTGATGGCCGCGTAGGCTCCTCCTACAGCGACCAAGACGATGGCAACTACACCTGCCACAATGATCGTCCGCTGCATCTCCTAGCGTCGAGTAGTGGTCATTTATTAGTTATGCTATTAGAATTTAATAAGAAAGATGGAAACGCATTTATTCGGTTAATAAGAGCCGCTGCCCCATGCCTATAGTGAGCCTGTCCCTCCCCGATCAGATGGTCAAGTCCATGGACGAAATCCAGGAGGCAGTGGGCTTCTCAGGGAGGTCCGAACTCGTCAGGGCAGCCATTAGACTCCTCTTGGAAGATACACGGGCGAAGAACATCCTGAGCGGGAGGACCAACGCTGTGGTGGTGGTGGGACACGCGAGTGCTGACGAAGATCCTGTCACCAAGATTAAGCACAGCTACGACGATGTGGTTCGCACGCACGTCCACTGCAAAGTCTCTCAGGAGGACTGCATCGAGGTTTTCGTTCTCAGTGGTGAAGGAAAGGACATCGCGGCCATGGCTAAGGGTTTCGAGCGGGAACGGAAGATAAAGACGGTCAAGCTGCTCCGGGTTTAGGCCAGCTCGCTGCCGGAGACATGTGCTCCGGCAACGGGTCCGACCCGAGGCAATCGCGGGCCACCAGTGCTACCTGAAGGTCAGAGATCGAGTCTCTATTTCTTCGCCTTCGCGGCTTCCTCTTTCGAGAGGATCCGGAAGACTGTGTTGCCGGTCACAGGGCTCTTGCCTTTTGCGGCCCATCGCCCGTTCTTCAGTTTGACGAGCTTGGGATTCTCGATTTTGACTTTTTTCTTTGCCTTCACGTCATAGGCTGTGTAGTCCACGGCAAGCGTAGGCACTGCCTGTGTATTTAACATTAATAGGACA
>DASPVF010000030.1:0-4280 GCA_035622475.1 Nitrososphaerales archaeon | reverse complement strand
TTCTTGCCGGCAGAAGCCTTCTTCTCATCTTCCGTCAGGTCCCTCACATGGCTTGTTACCGTCAAGAGACCATTAAATTCCACGCTCACCCCAGTACTAGGGAACCTAACGGTCATTCCCTGAAGGTTTATGTCGACTTGGGAGTGCTTATCCGAGAGGGCATCCAGAAACTCAGCCACGATTGACCTTTCGGCTCCTGCGGTGTGCTTTGATTGCGCCATGACAGGGATTGTCGGGCGACGGATATTTAGAGGTTAGGATGTATCCTGAATTCTCAATAGACCATCCGCCTTTAGCCGCAGTTACCCGTGCATGGAGAACAAACGCGAGTCGAGGCCTGGATTCGACCCTAGAATCACATGTTCAAGCGGGTTCGAGTCAAATGACGCTCGGTTTTTCCAATCCCAATCTCTTGAGGAGGGCCTGAAATCTAGGGTCTGATTGCATTCCCTCAAGATTGAAGTCGACCGCTGACCACCGCAGCAAAGGAGAGCGCTCCTCGAACGCCCTCTCCAGCCATTCAAGTGCCTTGTCCTTCTCTCCTATGGCCGCGAAACCTCTCCCAACAGAGTTCGTCCCCGTGCCGTGCTCTTCGTGATACCTGACCATTTCCTGTACCACTTTGCTAGCTTCCTCCACCTTCCCCGCCTTGGTGAGAGCGTACGGGAGATCTGCCATTGCATTGGGATGCCTTATCCCCATTTCCAGTGACCTCTTGACTTCTGTTAGTCCCTGCTCATACATCCCTTTGCTTATGTGGCATAGTCCGATGTTTCCGAAAACGAACGGATTCCCTGGATCGATGGAGAGAGCCTTCTGATACAGCTCAAGCGCCCTGTCAGGGTCCCTGCCGTACAGGTAGAATGTCGCACTATGGATTATGCGCTCGACAGATAGCGGATCAAGGTCAAGGCTCTTCTGGATTTCAAGATGGGCCTTCCCAAAATCTCTTACAATGATATACGAAAGGGCCAAGCTTCCGTGGGCCGAAGAGAGATTCGGGTTGAGCTGAAGGGCGCGCTCGATTTCCCTTCGCTGCCCGTGGTAATTCATTTCGAGTTCCAGTAGAATACCTCTATCAAGGTGTGATTCTGCAGATGTGCTGTCTAGCTCCAGGGCTTTGTTCAGATACTCACGAATCTTCGGGAACGCATCGTTCGTGGGCACGATTTCATGCGTGGCGAGGAAGAAATGCGCGGCAGCCAGACTCCTGTACGGTTCGATATAGTCAGGGTCCCTGCTGATTGCCCTTTCGAAGAAGCTCAGCGCCGCCCTGATGTTCTCCTCTGTCCCCCGCAGCATATGGCTCATCCCTTTCAGATAGAACTCGTGAGCCTCTGGGTCCTTAGTCGGGACCCTGCTAATCTGCTCTATTTCCCCCTGGAGGAGGCGAATCTTCAGGGCGCCGGCGACGTTCTCTGCGATGTCGGTCTGCACAGCGAAGATATCCTCCAGATCCCTATCGTACCTGGAAGACCACATGTGTTCCTCAGTGCCCGCATTGATCAGCTGGGCAGTGACTCTGACCTTGTTTCCTGCCTTCCTGATGCTCCCTTCCACCAGGGCACCAGCCTTCAGTTCCTTCCCGATCTGGGAAGCGTTCTTCTCCTTCTTCTTGTAGTTCATAACGGAGGTTCTGGCTATGACCGCCAACTCCTTTACTTGGCAGAGCCTGTCGATGAGCTCTTCCGTTAGGCCGTCGGCGAAGAACTCGTCGTTCGGGTCTGGGCTCAAGCTCACGAACGGAAGGACGGCTATCCTCTTGGAGTCGAGTTCTTGGACAGGCACTACCTCCATCCTTTCCCATGGCATGACCACCCTGTACACATCCAGCGCGAACTTGATCCCTTTGATTTCTTGAGGTTCTAGCTTCAGCAGGCCCAGGGAAAGCTTGTTCCTTACCTGGTCGTAGATCTGTTCAGATATGCAGATTCCCTCCGGTTGCGCCAACGGCTGCAGCCTAGAGGCAATGTTCACGGCGTCCCCTAGAATGTCGCCTCCTGAGTGGACTACGTCGCCTAGGTGAACTCCTATCCTAAGTGTAATCTTCCACTCGTCCTTGGAAGAGAGGTTGTAGTCATGCAGGAACCTTTGGATTTCTACCGCGCAGTTCGTGGCGTCCAGCGCGCTGTCGAACTCCACCAGGAACGAATCGCCAATCGTCTTTACCTCCCTTCCGCGGTACTTCGGGAAGATGGGTCGGAGCAGACGGTTGTGCCTCTCCAGCACCGCCAGTGACTGCGCTTCGTCGGACTGTGTTAGGGCGGTAAAGCCGACCATATCCGTGAACATGATGGCCGCTAGTCTGCGCTGGCCTTCGCTCAACGAAATCCTGCCATTTTTGGACGAATCATAAAACCGTTTGCGGGCGTGCAGCATCCTTGGCAGGTTCAGCGGCGTTCTGAGACTACCGTATCCGAAACCGGTCTTCCGAAAGCGCCTCCGTAAATAGAAGCGCAGCACTCCCCGGAATGTTGACAGAGGAAGGGGAGAGCCCGCCCAGGCTCTTCAGGTGGCTCGCGATTTTCATTGTCGCCCTGATTGCGTTCGTCATGGTTCTGGCCGTAGCATGGGTCCTCCTCCAGTGGGCAATCGCGGAGCACGTTTACTCTCTCAAAGCGGGCCTCGACTGGTTCGGAATAACCTTCTACCACGACTATACCTTCGTTGCCGCTGCCCTGTTCGCACTCTTACTCGTGTATCCGCGCCCGGGGGGGAGCGACATTTGGAGGCTCGGAACCGTGGTTTACAGGCTAATCAGGCCCTACGAAGCGGAAGAGAGCAGGCCTAGCGAGAAGATGAACGTCTGGCTCTGGGGACTCTGGCAAGCCGTCAAATGGGCGGTCGGATTCTATCTCTTCGTGGCCTACGGCGGCTTTCTCTTCCTCGGCCCGACAATGAACCCCATAATGATGATGTCGATGGGCCTGGGGAACTGGGGGTCAGTCCCGACCGTCTTTGCCCTCCCGCTGACATCAGCCACGGCATCAGGCTTCATCAGCCTGATGCCCACGCTGAGCGTCCAGTACGCCGTCATATCCTACGTACTCTCTGCGATCCTCCTCGTGGTCGCAATCAGGGTGGTGCTTCGCATGCTCGCGAACATCGCCATCAGAAGGGGGGACATCCCAGCCAGGAACTTCCTCACCCTAATCGCGCTGATCCTCCTCGAGATAATCATAGGAGCTCCCTATTGGTTGATGAACGTAGCAACTCCATACGTCTACGGCATCGCCTGGAGCGCCTTCCTGCTCAGCGCGGTGGGGATATTGTACCTCTACAGGAGGCGGGCAGATACCGCAAGGCTCGGACTCCTCAAGGGAGTCGCTGTGGTGTTCGCCGTACTTCTTTTGGTTCAGGTGGGCATAGGCGCATTCTATTACTTCAACTGGAACAATAACTATCTCCCATACCAGTGGTATCCGCAGACCGACAAGCAGATCACCGTCACCAGATGGGCGGCGGGCCTCAATGACATCCAGGTTGAAAACATATCCAACCTCCCCACCAGTAACCCGACGACCACTCTAAACCTTGTCAGGCAGTGGGACCAGCAGGCCGCGTCTGTTATCAACACCAAAGAGATCGGCGCATACAACTGGATGCAGCTCGCAAGCTCTGAGATCGTCTTCTATAACGGGACCGAGTATTGGGTCTCCCCGACGACCCCGTCCTTCCCGTCCACTGACTGGATCAGCGAGCACCTAATCTATACCCACGCCGCGAAGGTCCTCGTCATCAACACCCACAACGGGACCGTGGTCCCTGTGACGAGCGCCTTCGGCATTCCCTCTGAGCCTCTCATTTACTACGGCGAAGGCGCAGGCTTCAACGGAAGCGTTTACGTGAACGTCCCCGGGTACGACGAGATACAGAACGTCTCCTACTCCGGGACGCCTGACTACGTTCTAACCGGATTGCAGAAAGCGCTGTGGTTCACATTCGCAGAGGGGCAGCTCGGGTTCGCCTTCTCCGGACAGTCCATCAACATGCTCTGGAACAGGAACATCTTCTCCAGGGTGGGCGACATCCTCATTCCAGGTCTTTCCATGGATCCTTCCGCGTACATTGTCTCTGACGGCAAGAACCTCTACTATGCGGTCCAGGTCTACATTGACTACCCTCTGCAGTCAGGGTTTGCCGCTAGCCCCTACCTCAGGTTCTTTGGCGTTGTCCTCGTGAACATCCAGAACGGAAACTTGCAGGGATATACGGTCTCGAACCTCATCGGGACCAACTCCTCCGATTTCCTAACCCAGTTCTACCAGAACTACTACTCG
>DASPVF010000029.1:0-4700 GCA_035622475.1 Nitrososphaerales archaeon | reverse complement strand
TCGAGATGATTGATAGCGCAGACCTCGTAATAACGATGGGTTGTTCAGTGCAGAGGGTCTGCCCGCGACCCATGCTCGAGAGGATGAACAAGAAACTCGTCGACTGGAACCTCGAGGACCCAAAGGGCAAGCCCCTGCCTGAGGTGAGGAAGATCAGAAATGAGATTGAAAGAAGGGTCGAAGAACTTGCGAGGAGCCAGCAGGCTCCTAACCAGATCTGAGGTGGCATGCGGACTGTTCTGGGCGGACTATGGCAAGAGGTGCATCTCGGAGCTCATCGGCACCTACGCTCTCGTCGTTGTAGGCCCATCATCTGTCATCCTCCTTCCGAAGCTTTCGCTGTCTTCCACTCCCGAAGGGCTTGTTCTGGTGGCTCTCACATTTGGACTGACCGTGTCAGCGATGATTATGCTGCTCGGAGAGCATTCCGGCGCTGTGATCAATCCGGCGCTGGCACTGGCTGCCACTTCAGCAAGGCTCCTCAATAGAGAATTACTTGTTCCCTACATTCTTTTCCAGACTGCTGGGGGGATCCTCGCAGGCCTCACGCTTGGATTCGTCTTCCATCCTTTGGGGGATTCGACCAACCTCGGCTCGACGGAACTAGCTGCTAACATCAGTCCAGTGGCTGGAATTGCCCTCGAAGCCCTAGGCACATCCATCCTTGCAGCGTCCGCGCTGGCCGCGACTTCTTGGATCCGACGAGCGGAGCTTCAGGCTATCGCGGTGGGAGGCACTCTTACGATTCTAATCGTCCTGATTGGACCGTTGACGGGCGCAGGGTTCAACCCTGCGAGAAGCCTTGGTCCAGCGCTTGCATCAGATTACTTTTCGAACTTCTACGTATACGTGATAGGACCGGTCTTAGGGGCGTTGATTGCCGGTCTGTTGTTCAGACAGATTCAGAGCCCGCGGCGCTTCCAAGGGTCACGCTGAAATGGCTCAAATCGTCCACCGATACCTAAACAGAGTTCATTCTGAGCTAAAATTCTGCGGCGACGGTCGGACTCGAACCGACGACCAGTCCCCGGAGGGTCTCCTCCGATAGGTCTCTGCCTGGCGAGCTAACAGCCTACTGCTCTACCACGCTCCTCGGTGGCAAGACCACCTCTGAGCTACGTCGCCGCGTTTTGATGGGCAAAACGTTGGGCTCAAAAACGTTGTTTAATCCCCGTGCGAGTCGCCGGTACGGATGGAGCTGCGCCCCTCAGACAAGGACAAGAATGACGTCGAGAAAGCGATTCGGACGTTCTTCGAAGCCGGCAAGAACAAGGACCTGTCTGCACTCGCGGACTTTCACTCTTCTCGCGAACAGTTTACGAAGTTCGACGAGAACCCTCCATACACCCGTCAGAACTCGGACGAGGCCTTCGTGTACGAGCAGGCAGCCTACGCAAACATATCCGACTACAACTACTCCATCGATGAACTGCGAGTCGACTTTCTGGGGGACGTCGCCGTGGCCAGCTTCTACTTGAGCTACTCCGGCGTGTTCGTGAACGACTACTCCTTCGAAGGCTCGCCCGTCAGGGGAAAGGCAAGGGTGACCATGGTTCTGAAGCGTACGCCAAAGGGGTGGAAGGCGGTTCATGAGCACCTCAGCCGCATGTCCGACATGCAGACCGAGAGACGCGCGGAAGGTTCTACCTGAAGCCTCTAGATTCGTACCCGCCTGAAGTCATCGCGGCGATGGCGGCCGGCTCCTGCCTGGATTGCTCCTACCACTGATGATACCACCAGTGGCGCAGTGACAGGAAGACCACGGCTATCCTGCCGTAGATGGACGCCCCCATTAACCAAGACGGAACACCGAACGAGAAGAATCCCCCGTTGAATACGAACAGAATGGAGTTGGTGTAGAACCCAAACTGATGCGCATACCAATCGAGAAGATTCACGTGGAAGCCGAAGAAGGCGTCCCCCACGACGAAATAGCCCAAGTCATTGCCGAGAGAGGCGAGCAGACCCAGGGACAGGGCCAGCTCCCAATCGTGCCGCCCCTGAACAACAAGGAGGACCCCGAAGGGAATCATGTAGGCAATTATGACCCAGATGTGGTATCCAGGGACGATGTAGATGTAAGCTCCGCCGTTGAAGAGGTCTATCCAGTTGACGAAAATGATGCCGTAGAATGCAGCGAACACTACCAGCTTGAGCAGGGTCAGCTGCCTCTGATTCGGCCCCAGCCCTGAGACGACCGCTTCGACGCCGCTTGCAAGGACTGTCAAGGCGAGTAGCTCGACCAATGTCAGCAGGGCTAGGCCGCGGACGAACTCGACTACGGCCGCCAGAATCACCATTGCAATCCCTGTCACCAGGGAGGAGCCCCTAAGCCACTGGGGCCGCTCCCTCCCCGCCGAGTAAAGCATCCTTCCTAGTCCCTGAAAAGTGAGGCTGACCGCGAGCAGCAACACCAGTGTCTGCAGGCTGAGGCCGGGTACCAGCACGACGGCGATGACCAGTGTGAGCGCGATGACACCGCTACCCACCATCCCCAGCACTTCGAGACTCTTCAGGCGCTCCTTCACGCCTCCGGCGGCGATCATCCTAAAGGCAGTGAAGATCAGCGCCAGGGACAAGAGAGGGACCAGGTTCTGCGCGCCATAGCCTGGGTCTACTATGACAACGAGGGATATGACGGCAGACGAAAGGCCGAAGATGATCTCTACGACTCTAAACCAGCGAGGGTAGGGCCACCCTCGCCTTTCGGACAGCGCTCCCCCGGCGCTCAACGTTCCATCATATGGGACTCAATCCAAATTAAGCTTGGGGGGGTTGGCAACGTACCTCGGTGGTCGGTCTTGGGTACGGAGAGGATCGCATCTAGCCGCCGGGTAACATTGTTCTGTAAGTACGACGTGGCAACCCATACACACACTTAATGGTGGGCCCGGCCGGATTTGAACTGGCGACCGTTCCCGCCGGCTTGCGCCGGTACCGGTGTCTCCGGTTCAACCGTATGAGCCGGTCGCTCTAACCGAACTGCCCACCACTCGGTTCTGAGCTACGGGCCCACCGTTCGGCGGCTCCTAACCTGAGGGATTTAACCTAAATAGCCCCCAAACAATCGAACCTCCGTCACAGTGAGCAAGGACCAAGACGAAGGATTCGAGGACATTCTGGCAGAACTGGACCGCGAAGAAGCACGCGTGAAAATTCGGATGGAAATGAGACGCTTTGGGAAGCCCACGACCGTCATCGAGGGCATCAAGATGAGCGACAAGGACCTCCACGAGCTGAACTCAAAGATGAAGCGCGCCCTGGCGACTGGGGGGACGGTGAAGGACGGCATCATGATACTACAGGGGGACCACAGGGAGAGCGCCGCCAAGATGCTGAAGGAGAACGGGTTCTCCGAGGGCTCCATAGAGATAATCTAGCGGGAAATCCTCTTCTGTCTAAAGTCTCCAAACCCAGTTCAAACTTTTAAAACCTAATCCGGACCGCAGGAAGGCAACTAATCATGTCGAAGCCCATCACTACATTCGAGGACTTCGTCAAACGCATCATAGTCGTTGCGTTCTTTGTCGCCCTGCTTACTGTCATTGTGATCGTACCAGTCTACTATCTCTTGGACGAAGCGTTCCACTTCCCGGTAGACTACATTCACCTCGCGATAAACCCCAACCTTGCCATAGCCTACACCCAGACCATGCTTTCCACGGAACCGTACAAGACGCTGTTCGCCCTGACCACCTTCCCAGGCTTCTCTTTCGTCGCCATCTACGGCACCATATTCATGGGGTGGGTCGAGAGGAAGCTGACGGCCAAGATCCAGTTGAGGACGGGACCAATGAACGCAGGCAGGGTGGAGGGAATCCTGCAGAACATAGCCGACTTCTTCAAGCTCGCCTTCAAGGAGATGATAATCCCCAACTCCGTCGACCGTATCACCTTCATCGCGGTCCCCTTCTCCCTCATGGCGGTGGCCGGAGCGCTCGTCTCCCTGGTCCCGCTCTCCCCAACGACATACATCGCCAACCCCTCCGTTGGGGCCGTCCTCGTGTTCGCGATCCTCGGCTTCACCCCCCTGGTCGTCCTCCTCGCCGGCTGGGCGAGCAACAGCAAGTACCCGTTCCTCGGAGGCCTCAGGGCTCTGCACCAGCTCATGGCCTACGAGATACCCATGATCCTCTCCCTGGTGGGGGCGGTCCTCCTCTCTGGGTCGCTCAACCTGATGGGCATCGTAAACGCTCAGAGCAGCATATGGTACATCGCCCTTCAGCCTCTGGGGGCCTTGGTCTTCTACATCGGGGCCCTGGCGGAGCTCGAGAGGATACCCTTCGACATCCCGGAGGCGGACAGTGAGCTCGTTGCTGGGTGGCAGACCGAATACTCCAGCATGCTCTTCGGCACCTTCCAGCTCGCGAACTTCTCGAGGATGTATGTAATGGCTGGGCTCTTCACCACCTTCTTCCTCGGCGGGTGGCTCGGGCCCGCACCCGTCCCCCCAGAGGTCTGGTTTATCCTCAAGACCACTGTCGTGATGATCATGCTCATGCTCCCCCGCGCCATAATGCCGCGCCTTAGGATCGACATGCTGCTGAGGGCGGGGTGGGTCAGGCTCCTCGCGCTGGCATTCGCCAACATATTCATCGCCATGATAATCGTGTCTCTGGGGGTCGTCTAGCAATGAATACGTGGGATTACATCAAGGGTGTATTCGAATCCGCCTGGACAGGCATAAGGCACTTCTTCCA
>DASPVF010000028.1:0-7537 GCA_035622475.1 Nitrososphaerales archaeon | reverse complement strand
TCGGGGATTTTCAGGGATAGTAAGCGGGGCGCGTTAATGTTCTCTGTATTTTGAGTCTGGGCTACGGATGAATAAAATAGAAGTATTTCCAAAAACAACTCTCAGAATCTCCAGGCACAACAGAAGAGCAGTTTCAGACGTCGTAGCAGTACTCATTCTGATCGTCATCGCCATCATCGGAGCCGTGGCCGTCGGGTTGATACTAAGCAACGCCTCCCACAGCGTGGGAAGCCAGGCCGCGAGCAACGGTAACGGCCAGAGCGCCGCGACCGAGCTCCTCATCGGCGGTTCGACAACCATCTACCCCGTGACGCAGGCTGCTACACCATCGTTCGAGCAGCTGTATCACGCGAATCTGGTTGACGCGCAGGGCGGCAGCGGCGCAGGGATGCAGGGCGTGATATCGGGTGCCCTCGACATCGGCGCGGCTTCCTCATCATCGGCTGTCTATCAAGGGGTCACCTACATCCAGGACCAGAGCATCACCGGCGTCACCCTAACCCCGACACTCATCGGCGGTAGCGCAGTTGTCGTCGTGATGAACGCGGGATCTGGCGCACCACTCACCGATGGCACGAACACCTGCGTTGCCATAACGAAGGCAGCGTTGGCTAAGATCTTCACCGTTGCTGGAACCCAGACCGGCTACTTCACCATAACCGCAGGCACTGGATGCACGACTGGAATTCTTGATGCTGGTGCAGTCACCAATAACGTGGCTGCTGCAACTCCACATGCAATCCAGGCAGTATCCAGAGTGGACCTTCCTTCAGGCACAGAGGACACCTTCAGTAGTTACATTGGGACCGGTAGCTCTGCCCCAGCGGCAGGCTACGACGGCTTCCAGGCAGTTGGCAACCCAGGCGTTCTAGCCCAAGTCCAGAAGGCACCCGGTACGAACAACCCCGGGGGCAGCATTGGGTTCGTCGACCTAGGCTTCGCCGAAGGTGCAGCTACAGGGACGTCATGCACAACCGCGAGTGGCACCGCATGTGGTGTCTTTATCCCAGAAATCGAATCCACCGCCGCAGCAGCAACTCCATATGCACAAGGTTGCACTGCTGCTTCAACAGCACTCGCCCCCGCTGGTGCAGGCGCAACGACCGTCGCAGGAGCAGCTAACTGTTTCGCAGGCGTCGGACAAAGCACTGGCAACCTCCACTCATTCGTCAAGGCAGCACTGCTCAACTATGCGACCATCAACCCAACACAGGTCGCCAACCCGACCTTCGCGCCTGGGCAGACCGAATTCCCAGACTCGGGTGGCAGCCTCGCACGCAGCTTCTACTATGTCACCAACGGTACTCCAACTCCACTGGAGCAGGAGTTCCTTACCTACATGACGAGCCCGAGCGCAACAGTTCAGGCCTTCTTCCACAACAACGGCTACTTCACCGTATACGACTTCACAGGTGCATAAGCAAGAAGGTGGGAACCCTCACGGGTTCTCCTCCCTCCTTTTGTAAGAAACCAAGACCCAACCTCAACACATTTTTCCTAGCATCCCGAATTACTACTTTACGCTGCGAATAGATAAGACGGGCTCGGGTTTGTCGGGTGAAGTTCGTCATGCCCGATCTGAAGGAACGGGCCCTCCTACTACTGACCAGCCTGACGGTCGTTTTCCTTGTAGTCCGAATGATCGTAGCTTCCAACGAGCCCTCGTACTCCTTCGTCGACGACCTCACCTACGTCAGCTCGGCAATCCACCTCGTTCTCGGGGAGCAGTGCGCGGCTAAGGCGGGGAACCCGTGCAACTACGAGCATCCGCCTCTCGCGAAGCTCCTGATGGCGGCCGGGTTCGAGATCTTCGGAAGGACCCAAACCTTCGGCGCGAACGTGGGGGTGGGAATCAACCAGCTCGGAGGGAGAATCTTCCAGATCATCATGGCCTCCTTCATGGCCCCCATCACCTACCTCGTCGTCAACAGGATGTCAGGGAACTGGAAGATGGCCTTCCTGTCCGGCCTCTTCGTCCTCGTCGACCCTCTACTCTTCTCGCTTTCGCTGACCGCTGGCTTGGATGTGGCTATGGTCTACTTTGGAGAGCTTGCTCTGCTTCCCTACGCCTACGGGTCAAAATTTGGAGCCCTGAACAGTTTCTATCTCACTGGCTTCGCGCTCGGGTTGTCGTTGCTCTCAAAGGAGGCAGCGATTCCCATCATTCTTGCGGTTCTAAGCTACAATTTGCTCTTCGGCAGTGGCAACCCAAGGGAGAGGATACGTTCGAGCGCTCAGATTCTCCTTGGGACCGCGGCCGTTTTCATAGTCGGGCTACAGATTTTCGATTCGGCCTTCACACCTTTCCCCACTTTCCTGAACCAGATCGAGGCTATGGTCTCCTTCCACCTCGGTGCGGGTTCCGCCCAGATTGCATTCCTAACAAAGGGTGCGAACTGCACCCTTTACACCGGGCTGTGCCCGACTAACCGGTCCCTCGTCCCCCACTTCCTCTACTCTGGTCTTCCACTATCCCTAGTCCAGAACACCGCCTGTACATCGTGCTGGGCCGGGACGAATCCCCTCGACTGGCTCACCTATGTTCCACCGGTGGCCTTCCCTACTGCGCTCCTTCTGGTGGTCAACTACCCCCTCGTATGGATGGCCTTCGGCTGGGTGCCCCTCGGTGTTCTGAAATCAGTCAGGGGCAAGATAGACTCTGATGCCAGGCCTCTCATGCTGGCTGCCTTGATCTTCCTCTGGAACCTCGCTTCCAACATCTTGATTTTCAGCGCCCTAGACAGGGCCGTCTTCGAATGGTACATCCTCCCGGCCGTTCCCGCGTTCGCAATTGGGGGTGCATACCTTCTTACCCGCCCCCGAACGCCGAAGTGGCTACTTTATGTCGGGACGGGAGTTGTTGTCGTAGTTGGTCTGCTGCTCTCGCCAATCGTCTACCATCTTCTTTACCCTCAACCGCAGTACTGTTCGAGTTGCTGATTGTGACTTTGGCGACCCTAGACGGTGCCAATCAGGTAAAGGTTGTTGAGCGAAACGACTACCAATAACCCGGCGAGGAACAGCATCACCCCAATCGCGAGTTTCCTGACCTTCCTGTCCTTCGTCCTGATGCCGACGCTCGCCGCGGCCAGACCACCGAGAATCGCCGCGACCTTCATTATCATTAGTCCCCCTATGGTCTGAAGCCCGAGCGCACCAGCCAGCTTGGTAATCACCGCGTTGCCTTCGACTAAGCCCTGACTAAGCGCTACGCTCGACGTCCAAAGGTCCAGGACATTGAGGAACGCCACAGCCGCAAACATCGCTTCGAAGAAGAGTACATAGTGCACGCTCATCCAGCCCTTGCGGGGCCCCCCTCTCCCAAAGGCCTCCTGCGTATCTCTTCGCCTTGTTTCTTCCAAAGACGAACTAAAATATATTGTTTAGTCATTTGATAAGCAGAATAACTACTAGAACCTAGATTAGTAATCTAGTTCATTATAATCACGTCTTCGGGCGTTCATTCCGAGCATGCGTGTAAGCAGGGCCGGCATCAGCAACATGGTCCTTGCCTTGGCTATCATCGTTGTCGTGGCCGTTGCTGCCGTGGGTGTGATTTTCGTAAGCATGGGTAAGGGAAACAGTTCTACCAACTCGACCGGTTCTACGGGTACTTTTACTGTCTCGACGATTTCCCTCGACTTCACGAGCTCCCTTACCCTGAGCGCAGGGGGATCCTCCTTCGTGAACCCCCTGATGCAGGAGTGGATCTTCGCATACGATCGCGCGACATCGGGCCAGGTTAATATCATCTATGAGCCGACTGGAAGTGGAGCAGGCATATCTGGACTATTCGGAGGCCTTTACGATTACGCAGGAAGCGACGCCCCGGTCTCTCAGGCCTATCTAAATGCGAATGCCTCGGGAAGAACTCTCTTGCAGATTCCTGAGTCTTTGGGAGGAGTCGCCATATTCTACAACATTCCGGGGGTGACACAGTCGCTCAACCTGACGGGACCAATACTCGCCTCAATTTTTGACCAGAACATCACCAAATGGAATGATCCCCAAATCGCCGCGCTCAACCCTGGTGTCTCGCTCCCCAACCAGAACATCATCGTGGTCCATAGGTCCGATGGAAGCGGGACAACGTACGCTCTGACCACTTACTTTACGAAGGTCGACCCGGGTTGGGCGAAGGCAATCGGGATAGGGACCTTTGTGAACTTCCCGAATACGCCCAACCCTGAGATCTCTGGAAAGGGAAGTGGGGGTGTGGCCCTTCTCGTTAACGCGACCGCGTACTCGATTGGCTACGCAGACACCTACTACGCCTTCAACAACGGCCTCACGACAGCAGCGGTTCAGAACTCTGCCGGTGTATTCTTGAAGCCCTCAGTGGCCGGTGTCGCCGCGGCCGCTGACGCCTTCGCTAGCCAGTTGCAGAACAACGCGACGTTCTCCATAACCGACGCCCCAGGTGCCTCATCCTATCCGATATCCACCTTCACGTATCTGCTCGTGTTCGCCAATCAGACAAACCAGCAGAAGGCCGACGCAATTGCGACTTTATTCTGGTTCATAATACACGGGGGGCAGGCGTACGGGCCCGCGCTTTGGTATTCCGAGCTCCCCTCGGGGATTGTTGCAAGTGACGAGAAACTGGTGGGTCAAATCACCTACAACGGCCAGTCTTTCGTCCCATAGACGCGATTCTCTTGTTGCCCGGTTCGCGAAAACGGCGCAACAATGGCGATTCAATTTTCCGATTCCTCGTACTGATTGTGGCGTCAGCTCTGACCTTCCTGGTCCTGCTTTACTTCTACGAGCTGCTCACAGGGTCTTCTCTTACCCTTAAGTTAGGAACGAAATTCGTCACAGGCTCCACCTGGGATCCGCTCAGGGGTGTCTTTGGTGCCCTTCCGATGCTCTATGGGAGCCTGGTCACGTCCGCCATCGGCCTTCTCATCGGAGTCCCCATCAGCCTCGGCGTCGCCGTATTCGTTTCGGAGATATCCCCCCGGCGCCTCCGCTTTCCCATAGGGTTCCTCGTCGAGTTGCTGGCCGCTGTCCCGAGCGTCGTTTACGGCCTTTGGGGACTGTTCATCTTCGCCCCGTTCCTGAAGACCTACCTCTACCCATACCTGCAGCAATACCTGGGGTTCCTCCCAATCTTCCAGGGGCAGATTTACGGCGTGAGTGTTCTGACTGCAGGAATCATCCTCGCCATAATGATAATACCCATTATCTCGGCCATCTCGAGGGATGCCCTCCTGGCCGTCCCTGACTCCCAGAGGGAGGCCGCCTACGCCCTCGGTGCGACGAGGAGCGAAGCAATCAATTCATCCGTCCTGTCCTATGCTCGATCTGGGATTATCGCAGCCATCTTCCTCGGCTTCGGGAGGGCCTTCGGTGAGACCATGGCGGTGACGTTCCTGATAGGGAACTCGCCCGTGATTTCTTCGTCACTCTTCTCCCCGGGCTATACCCTTGCGAGCCTGATAGCAAACGAGTTCACCGAGGCCACCACCCAGTACTACGTCTCGGCCCTGATTGAGGCGGGGCTGGTGCTGCTCGCCGTTTCGTTCACCGCCACCTTCCTCGCAAGGTTCCTGATCAGGCGGCTGATTAAGGAAAGGGAGGCCTCCACCTACCTATGAGGCTCAGGAGGCTGCTCGCGAACCGGTTCCTGATAGGTCTCAGCCTGGTTGCGGTGTTAATCGCCGTGGTCCCGCTAATCAGTATCGTCTACTACGTCACCGCAAAGGGGCTCCCCGCCATCAACCTCAATTTCTTCACCCAACTCCCACCCCTGGCAAACACTCCCGGCGGCGGGATGGGAGACGCTATCCAAGGCACCCTGCTTCTAGTCGCGCTGTCAGCACTGATCGGCATACCCATCGGTCTGCTTTCGGGCGTTTACACTTCGGAGTACGGAAACAACTGGTACGGTTCTGCCGTAAGATTCCTAGGCGATGTGCTCGCCGGCATCCCGTCCATCGTCACGGGGATACTCGCCTACGGCCTGATAGTGGTCCCCTTTCACGGGTTTTCCGTCACGGCCGGCTCGGTGGCCCTCGGCACCATGATGATCCCTATTGTGTCCAACACGTCCTCGCAGGCGTTGAAGGCGGTCCCCAACTCAATCCGCGAGGCCTCGACCGCCCTCGGGTCCAGGAAGTGGCGTACGACCTTGGAGATAGTGGCGAATGCCAAGAGCAGCATAGCCACGGCGTGCTTGTTAGCAGTCGCACGGATAACCGGGGAGACTGCCCCACTTATTCTAACAGCGGGGTTCAGCAATCAGTGGTTCAGTGGCTTCAACCTGCCTGTCGCGTCTCTTACATACTACGTGTATTACTTCGCTACATCCCCGTTCGCGAATTGGCAGAGCCTCGCCTGGGGCGCGGCCTTCTTCTTGATGGTCATCGTCCTGGGAATCAACGTAGCCGTGAGAGTCGTCACAAGGGGGAAGAGGGCCTATTCCTGAGACGGAGATCCCCGCCCTGAGGGAGGTATCCTTCGTTTGCTAGAGGTCGCAACACGTTCCGCACCCGGCCGCGGTCATCCCTACCAGGACAGGGTCCTGGTCGACGAAAGGCGCGGGCTATTCGCGGTGGCCGACGGGGTGACCCGGTCCTCGCAAGGCGATGGAGCCGCGGGCGCCGAACTGGCAGTAAAGCTCCTGAGCGAGAACTTCTCTGGCGACCTGAAGAGGGCCGTAGAGGAGGTCCACGAAATGGTATTCGGCAAGATGAGGCAAGAGTGGTCGATAGGAGAGACCACGCTGACCGCGATGTCTGTCAATGATTCACAGGCCGAAGTCTGTAACGTCGGCGACAGCCCCGCCCGTCTGATTCAGGGGGCGAACATCACCGACCTCTACACGGTCGACAAGAGTATGCAGGGTGACCTCACGCAAGTCATCGGCTTCCCTGAATCCATCAAGGTCCACTCTACCCGCTTCCAAATCAATAATGGCGACGTTATCATCCTTGCGACAGATGGTGTTGACGAGGTCCTTCATCCTCCGCTGATCTACCGCTTCTTGAGGAAGGTTAACGCGAAGGAAATAGCCGACGCGATCATACAAGGAGCGCGCGCACAGGTGAGGAGGGGCGGCTACGATGACGACAAGACGGTGATTGTCATCAGAGCGCAGAAGACTTGATGGTCGTCATGCCTGGAACGAACATAAGCCGCAAGGGTTGTAACAAGGAGGAAGAAGGGCTATTCCCGAGACAGTGATTTCGGCCCAGCAGGAGGGGACCTATTCACCTGACGCAAAGATGGAGGCAGTCGCCCTCAACGCTTGGTACGGCAAGAAGCAGGCGATCTTCGACGTCAGCCTCCCCTTCCCTGAGAACAGGGTGACTGCTATAATCGGTCCCTCTGGGTGCGGCAAGTCCACACTCATAAGGTGCCTGAATCGGATGCACGAGCTCGTTCCCGACGCCAAGACTCAGGGGGAGGTGATGCTGGACGGCGTCGACATCTACGGCTCTTCCCTCGACCCAGCGGACATAAGGGCAAGAGTGGGGATGGTCTTCCAGAAGCCGAACCCGTTCCCCAACAAGTCGATAAGGGACAACGCGAT